>NZ_CP022303.1:1220000-1830000 GCF_004216475.1 Thalassococcus sp. S3
GTTTCGATCCCTCTGGACAGCGTGTCTTGCGCAAACAGATCAAGCGGCTTGCACTGGCGGCGTCGTTCGAGAAGCTGCCGCGTTGTATTGTCGGCATGGAGGCATGCCTGAGTGCCCACTTTGTCAGCCGGACACTGCGCGAGATGGAGTTGGCGCCCCGTATCATCCCGGCGATCTACGGGAAGCCGTTCAGTAAAGGCCAGAAGAACGACTACAACCATGCAGAAGCAATCGCCGAGGCAGCGCTTCGGCCGAACTTTCAGACCGTGTCCGAGAAGAGCCAGGATCAGCTTGATCTTCAAGCCCTGCACCGGGTCAGATCGCGTTTGGTGTCTCGTCGGATGGCGACGATCAACCAGATCCGCGCCTTTCTTATCGAACAGGGCATCACCGTGCGCAAAGGTCTACGCGCGCTGAAGAACGCGTTCGAGACGACCCTGGAAGAGCACGAAGACGAGATATCTCCACGCATGCGCTCGATCCTGATTGGTTTTTACGGCGACTGAATGTGGATGGATGACCGGATCGACAAAGTCTCGGCAGAAATCGAAGAGATTAGCCGAACCGAAGAGAACTGCTATCAACGTCATGACGGTGCCAGGCATTGGCCCGATGATCTTAACGGCGACGGTTGCAGCCATTGGCGAAGGAGAGGCCTTTGACCGCGGGTGCGACTTCGCGGCGTGGGTGGGATTGGTCCTCAGGCAATACAGCACCGGGGGCAGACCGGTTCTTAGGCGTGTATCGAAGCGCAGCAGCAGATGTCTGAGGATGCTGTTTGTTCAGGCGGCGATGATCATCATGACGCGACCGCATCGGTGGCCGGACTTCAGTTTTGGCGATTGGTTGACCCGTGCCTCAGAGCGCATGCATCGAAACAAGGCTGCTGTTGCTCTGGCAAACAAACTCGCGCGAGTGGCATGGAGCATTCTGAGCCACAAAACGGCGTTCGACGCCTCGGGATATGAGGTTGCCGCCGGTGTTTGAGGACCTAAGGCAACCCAAAGGAGGTCGCGACAGATCGAAAGCATAGAACGGAAAAACTACGCCCCCAGAATCTGACGGTCCAAATGGTCAGCGATGACCTGTCCGGTAATGAGACCACGGTGCGAGCGTAACCCCAACAAGGCCACGAACCGCGTGTCGATCAGTAGGCCGGATACATATGAGCGACTTCCGAGAACATGCGAAGAAATCATTTGCGAACAGCAGCCGGTACATACATTTGGGCCGTTACTGCCAAAGTTCGCTCAGCACATCGACCCGCTCCAACGCTCGTCGCCGCGCATGGTTCGAGACCCTGACATAGATCTCGGTTGTCCTGAGGTTCGCGTGCCCCAGAAGTGCTTGAACCATCCGGATGTCGATACCTTCTTCGATCAGCAGTGTCGCGGCCGAGTGACGGAACCGATGCGGTTTGATGCCGAGGCGTTTCGACAGCGCACGCAGCCGTTTGCTGACCGTAGCTGCTCGGAGCCGACGTCCCGCCGTGTTTAAGAACAGCGGCGATGCAAAGGAGCCGTGTTCCAAACGCATCTGACAGAAGTGTTGAAACTCATCCTGTAAATGACGGTTCGGCAGGAAGAGGATCCGCTCTTTGCTGCCTTTGCCCTGCACGAAGATCTGGCCGCCGTCCGGTGAGACATCGCGTATCTTTGCCTTGGTCAACTCGCTGATACGTAGTCCGGTCACGATTGGTAGCTTGGTGATCAGGAGTGTGACGCCATCTTGCGAGGACTGCTGTCACTTGGCAGTTAATCGTCAGAATGCGGAAGTCTGGCTCGGGCTTTGCAGTTTATTGTGAGATTTTGGAGCGCCGGAGTTTCAAGCTAACGACCAAGCGGACTGCATCCGATGCCAACTCCGCGTCATGTTCGGGTCCGTCTCGCACGCGCGATTGAGCGCTCATGTGATTGAAAGATAAAACAAGTCCGTCATTTCAATTGTAAGCGCTACGCTAAGAGGCTCTCGTTTGACTTTTCCGGACAAGGTTTGACCTGGTCTGTTTGAGACGAAAAATGCCAGGAGGCGAGTTCTCAAATAAGGTGCCAAAACCAAGACTTGGCTCTCAAACAAGATGCCAAGTCGCAAATTAGGCGCTCTCACAACCCGTTGAAACCATTGAGGGAGCGGTCTCGCAATTCAGTGCAAAGTGACATCAACACCACACCCCAAAAAATGCCTCGGAAGGAAGACACCCGCGGAGGTCTTCCGGGAAAAGATGATGGAAGACATGGGAAGATCGCCTTATCCTCGAGGGCAATAGCAGTCGCGCTTCAAGTATCGCTCACAGCTTCGAACGAGGAATTACGCGTCGGCAATCATATCCGCTACGTGCACTGTAGGACGTCGCCCGGCCCAGGGCCGCGCCTCTTCGAGTTGACCGGCCAGCTGTAGAATCGAGGCCTCGTCGTACATCCGCCCGACCAACTGCGCGCCGGTCGGCAGACCGTCAACCAACCCCATCGGCACGCTCAAAGCGGGCTGACCTGTCATGTTGAACTGCGCGCAGTAGGGGAAAAGCGCAAAGAGGTGATCGTAATACTCCTGGGCTGTGATCCCGACTTCGTCCTGGCGCATCTTGCCCAGCTCCAGTGCGGGCTGGCGCAGAGTCGGCAGCAGAATGGCATCGACCTGCGTCATGAACTGCCCGAAGGCGCCACAGACACCGGCCATCGTGGCCCACGTCATCTCCATATCCATCGCGCTCAGCTGCGATCCAGCCTCGACACAAGCCAGCGTGGCCGGCTCCAGCAGGTCAGGCGTCAGTTCCCGACCTAGCTGCGCCGAGATGCCAAGCGCCGCCGACGCGGTGAAACCCATCCACGCGCAGAAATTCGCCCGGCGCCAGGCTTCGACATCGTATTTTGGCATCATTTCTACGATCTGGTGGCCTTGGGCGCGCAGGGCCTCCGCCGTAGCCTCAAGTTCTGCGATCACGCCCGGCACTGGCTCCGGCATGCCGGGCAGATGTGTCATGTAGGCGATCTTCATGCTGCGCGGCTTTTGTTCGAGCACTTTCGCGTAAGGCGTGTCCGGCCGCGGTGCCTGGAAAAACGCGCCGATCTCCGGCCCTTCGACCAGGTCCAGAAGCTGCGCGGTGTCGCGCACACTGCGCGTGACCGCAAACTCGATCCCCATGCCCGAAAGCGGCATCATATTGACCGGCCCAAGCGGCGTGCGCCCCCGCGTCGGCTTCAGGCCTACAAGCCCGCAGGAGGCAGCGGGTATGCGGATCGAGCCACCGCCGTCATTTGCATGGGCGACAGGGACCACGCCAGCGGCCACCGCCGCGGCGGACCCGCCGGATGACCCACCCGCACTGCGTTGCGTATTCCAGGGGTTGCGTGTCGGGCCGTAGAGCTTGGCCTCGGTCGTGGCGGAAAAGCCCATCTCCGGCGTCGTGGTGATGGCGTGAATGTTGAGGCCCGCCGCCTTGAAACGCTCCACGAGGGTCGAGGACACGGGCGGCACAAACACCCCGTCCTCCAGCAGTTTCGTGCCCGCCCGATGCGGCACGCCCGCGACCCAGCTGACCAGATCCTTGACCAAGAACGGCACACCCGCCCATGGCCCGTCCCTCGCACCTTCAATTGGCGTTGGCAGGTCTTGTGCTACGAAATTCAGTGTCTCATTGGCTTTAGACAGCGCAGCGCGCGCTGTCCTGGCAACCTCGGCGGCGGTGACCTCCTTGTCCGCGATCAAACCGGACAGCGCTGTCGCATCACAGGCAGCATATTCGTCAATATTCATGACAGTCTCCCTTAGCTCTGACCGTAATCCTAGATGGCGCTTTAAGGCCAGCGAATAGTGCAGATGAGCTATGCGGTACACGGCAGAGGTTCTATCGATGGCGGAAGCTTTATCGAGCGATGCAGCGGTGTCAGCTTGTTCGACCGAATGCGCTCGCCAAGGAAAACCAGCGACTGCGCCGGGCAGTGTGTGATCTGACATTCGTCAAGCTCGTCTTGACGGAGGCAGCAAATGATACACCGCTTCAACCAAGCCATCCAGCGGATGATTTGTAGCTTTGAACGCGAAGCCCTTGTGAGCTCTTCACTTCGCCGGAATGGCATCGATCATCTGCGGCGGGAGCTTGGAGTAGGGGCGGCTCAAGCTTGATGTTAAGAGCAGGACCGCGATGCTGCGATGCGGCCCGTCAGACCGGGAATGCGCTTCCCAGCCCAAGAAGCGCTGACGACCGCGAAATACCCATCTTTGTTTGCACGTCTTTTACCACCTCGTCGTTAATCTCAGGGGCTTTCTGACCGACAGGCTCAAAAACGCTGGATGTGCCTTGCAGAAGCGCCCGTTTGCAACTGTGGATCATGCTGGTGTCGATGCCAAACTTGCTCGATATCTCTGCGCCAGTCCGTTCACATGTCACAGCCCCAAGCGCGCGTTTTTACCAAACTCGGGGCTGCAGTTCGTTTGCTTCGACCTATCTGATCTTTTGGTCTTCGAAGATAGGCAGACCGCAAATCGTATCGTCCGTCCGCGTCGGAATTTCGATGTCCTTCCTGACGTCGACGCATGTGCCGGTCGTGCGCGCCGGCTTATTCTGCCGCCAGCGCGCGTTTACTCGCCTTATTCGTGTCGGGTTGCAAATCGAGTGTTGGGTTTCGGTCAAAGAAACCCGTCGGCATGAGCTTGAAGCCCAACATCACACATGGCTGGACAGGGAAATCCTCAAGCCTTGTGATGTGATGCAGACCGAACGTGTGCCAAACCACGATGTCCTTTTCTGCAACAGGGCGTTCTTGTTTGACCCAGGTCGCGATCCCGTCCGAGCCGTCGCTATTATTGACAAACTCGCCCGCAGGGAAGCGCTCCTCCGGATCGTAGGGCGTCACCCAAAGATCTGAATAGCAAAAGCCCATGCGCTTGCCTGAAGGACCGTTGGGGTCCTGGAAGATCTTGCACGAGTGCACGGGTTCGAGTTTGTAGGCCGTCGCTGCCCCCATGGCATTGGTTTTCTCTGCGCTGGCGATTTTCCAATAGCGTTCGACGTCGGGGTTGCGCGACCTGCCGCACTCCACCTCAATCGGGGTTTCCTTGACAAAGAACGCGTTGCCATAGGGGTTTTCCGGGCCCATCGGCAGCGTATTGGTGTCGCATTCCTTGACCGTATTCACATCGCCATCAATGGCCATGTCCAGCCGGGCGATAAAAATATGCTGGTGGTTCTGGCCAATCACGCCCGGAGAAACTTCGGTGCCGTATTTGGTCTTGTCCGGATCATCCGGATCAGCTGAGACAGTATTTATGATGCCGGTTGCTTTCATCTCAAACTCTATCTCGCCGTCGAGATACAAATACCAGTAAGACCCGTACTCATAATTGCCCACGGTTGCGACGAAAGAGATCACCAGCCGCCGAGCCCGGCGGACTTCTGTCTTCTCGGTGCGGAAATCCCAATGCTTCCACTGGATGCCGTAGTCTTCTTCGTGGATGCAGATGCCGTTCTTGATCAGGACCGGCACCCCGTCGATGCCCGGTACATAGCAATCAAGATAGTGGATTGCGCCCAGACAATCGCAGCCCAGTTCCAGGGAATTGGCGAGCTTTCCTATGCCGTATTCACCGATGTCGAACACGTTCTTGCGCGAATGCTGTTTCTTGGGGCTGCCATAGGGCACGACCATTTCGGCGATGGACGCGCGGTAACAAAGGGGCCGCCCACCATAGGAAATGTCGTGAAGTGTGAGACCTTCACGCCCATTGAAGCCGATGATCATGGACCACTCATGCCAGTCGATCCGCCGACCATTCATGTCAAAGCTCACGCCTTCGGGCTGGACGACATCGATAGGTTTGAGATCCTCGCGCAGCTTCGGCTGCGCATCGGGTGTGTAATTGCTGTCCTGTTTTGGCACCGGCACCACACCATAGTCATCGACACGCAACACTTTCATTTCGGTGATGTCGACCACTGCGTTCACGCCTTCAATCGGGTGGGCATAGAGGTTGTCGTCAGGAAAGGAGCGAACCCAGGCGAAGGTATGCGAGATATGCCGCCCTTCCTCGCCCTCATCGCCAAAGCTCCCAGCGGACCAGGGATCGACGCAGACGAGATCCATCTCCTCGATCCCGCGCTTCTTGCAGGCCTCGATAAAGCGCGGGTCGGCTTTTACGCAGGCTTCCACCTGCATGAATTCCTCACCCTGGATCATCGGATGCACGTCGGACCGATCCTCTTTGGAGAGCACAGTGCCCTGCGTGATGGACACCTTGTACTTCGTGACCCCGCGCCGGTTGCCGTAGAACACGTTTACCCGCGCTTCGCGTTCAAACGCGTCGCCGTAAGAAAACGCGCGCACAACGCTCTTTTCCGGCTCAAGCAATTCGATGGTTTCAAAGCGGAGCGTTTCAGCAAGGTCTCCGACATCTGCCCGCACGAGCTCGGCTGCCGCGATCATCTCGCCACGGGTCAGAGGTTCCAGAGGGTGTAGGGCGACGGTTTCTTCACTCTTGTTGCACTGTGTCTGCATCACATTCATGGCCATGCTCCCTGATCTATATGGTTATGTGAAGTTTTGAACGCAAACTATTTTGAGTCAAATGTTGCCACGCCTTTGCCATGGGTTGAGGCACAGAAAGTTGACGTTGGGTCAAAAAAGTGCGGAATCGTCGCTTGGCACTTAAGTGAAAGAACGCGGTTGTTTTGAAGATTTTTGGCGTTTTGATCTGAGAACCATCGGGTCCGGGCTTCATAGCAGTTGCATCTGTTGGGGTGGTCCCCACTCGATCGCCGGATTGCCAAATGGTCAGTCGCCGTGACAAATCGGTTCCTTTTGTCTCCCATCATGTGCCCTTGCAGCATCTTCAGCATCGGTGGCCCTGCGCGGTCGATGATCGCCCCGCCTGCCAGGAGCGTGGGTCGGATGCAAGATCGGCAATAGCTGTCACGGTTGATTGACCGGAACTGGAAACCAGGACCCTGCGTATAGCGGTTGCACGGCGGCAGGCCTCTGCTCACAGGGCGTCGTCTATCTCGTCTGGAAGTGGTTCGGCCATAATGAGAACCCGGCAAAATCAGAGCCACAGGTATCGAATTAAGTGCTAAAGTTCAGTCTCCATTATCCAAATTAAGTGCATAGCTAAGATATTGAAATCGCTGAAAATGGATCATCAGCTTTAAGTGCTAAGTGACAGCAATAGCGAGTGGGCTGCCGCATCGCGGAAAGGGAGGGGGCCGTCTGGCCCCTTTTTTGATGCCGACCGTGCCTTAGGGCCCTCTGTGTATCCCGCAGTATAGTGCATTTGCATCATGGACGCATCGTCTGCTCTGTCCTCTACTGGACGGCAATTCATGACAGAGGGGGCCGCAATGCTTAAACTGATCCGCAGATTTGTCTCTGCCAGCGCGCTCACGCTGGCGATGACCGCCGCGTCCGCACAGGAGCCGATCGTCATCGGTGTGCCCGCCGTGCAGTCGGGCCCGGTCGGCGTGGCCGATCATACCGACTGGACCAATGGCATAACGCTGGCGGTCGAGGAAATCAACGCGGCGGGTGGCGTGCTCGGCCGGCCCCTGGAAATCCGCCTGCTCGATCTCGACATGATGAGTCCCGAAGGTAATGTGGCCGGGTTCACCTCGCTCATCGAAGGGGGTGCACATGCGATTGCATCCGCCTTCACGATCATTCCGGCCCCTGCGATGGAGGCTGCGGCGCCGTCGGGTATCCCGTACGTTCACGGCAATACATCCTCGGTGAATGTGGACCTGTTCCAGTCCGATCCTGAGCGGTTCCGGAACATCTTTCAGCTCGACGTCGGCGAAGTCTGGTATGGCACCGGATATGTCCGCTTTTTGCAGGATCTGGTCGCCTCGGGCCAGTGGGAGCCCAAGAACAACAAGGTCCATATCGTTCAGGGCCAGATCAGCTACACGCAGCTGATCAGCCAGGCCACCCAGGCTGCCATCGCCGAGACCAACGGTGAATGGGAGGTGGGCGCCATCACCGACATCCAGTTCCCCGTTCAGGACTGGTCGCCCGTCATTCGCGCCCTGCAAGAGACGGACGCCGCAGCCATCATGATCGACCATTGGGTCGCCGCAGAGCTTGCCGCTTTCGCTCAGCAATACGCGTTCGACCCGGTGCCGGACAGCCTTGTCTATCTGCAATATGGCCCCTCGCAGCCCGAGTTCCTCGATCTTGCCCAAGGTGCGGGCGAGGGGATGGTTTGGGGCACGGTCTATGGGGTTTATGCCGATGAGCGCGGCATGGAGTTTCGTGAAAAGTACATGGCGCGCTATCCCGGCACGATGGGCATGGTTTACACCGGCGGTGGCTATGACGCGGCCTACATCCTGGCGGCCGCATGGGAGGCCGCGGGTGATCCCGACGACTTTGACGCGGTGGGCGATGCGATCCGCAACATCGAATACCGGGGTGTCAACGGCTTCTACCGGATTGATCCTGAGACTAATTCGGGCATCTCCTACCCCAACATGACCGACGACCCGGAGGCCGGTCAGGCGCACCTCTTCTTCCAGGTCCAGGATAACGAGCATCGCATCATCGCGCCGGAGCCTTTTGTCGAAGTGCCCTTTGTCGCGCCGCCCTGGTGGTGAGATGATCTTTGAATGCGAAGGGATCGGCCTGTCGCTTGGCGGCAGGCAAATCCTCAAGGATGTGAGTTGCCGTGCGCAGGCAGGCCGGATCACCGGACTGGTGGGGCCGAACGGAGCGGGCAAGACCTCGCTTTTTGAGGTGATGTGCGGACGCTATACGGCAGATCGTGGCAAGGTCACACTCGATGGCAAGGACATCACGCGCGCGCTCTTCCATCGCCGGGCCCGCGCCGGCCTCGCCCGCACCTATCAAAGCCCTGTCGTGCCCGGCACGCTGACTGTCGGAGAGACCTTTCGCGCTGCCCGCAAATCCTACGCACCGTTCCTCAGCCGCCACGACGCCGAATGGGCCGCACGTCTGGTGCATCTTGCCGTCCCCTGGACGACGCCGGCTGCAGCACTTGGTGCATTTGACCGCCGCAAGCTGCTGCTGGCTTGTCTCGTCATGCGCCGGCCCAAGGTGCTGCTCATGGATGAGCCTGCATCGGGGTTGATCAACGCGGAAATTGATGAGTTGGACCTCATCATCCGCAAGCTGGTGGATGAATACGCGATGGGTATGATCCTGATCGAACACCGGCTTGAGCTGCTCTCCGCCGTTGCCGACGATTGCGTTGTTCTGGATCTGGGTGAGGTCATTGCCCGTGGAAAACCGCGCGACGCGTTCGATGATCCCCGCGTGCGCGCCGCCTATTTCGAGGGTGCAGATGCCTGAGCTTCTTGAGGTGCGGCAGTTGTCAGCGGGCTACGGGCCACTTCGCGTGCTGCACGAGGTCGATTTCAAGGTAAAGGCCGGCGAGAGGATCGGCCTCGTCGGCCTCAACGGCCATGGCAAAACCACACTCTTTCGCGCGCTCACCCACATGACGGGCTGGCAGCAGGGCGCCATCGCACTGGACGGGGCGGAGATCGGCGGGACGCGCTCGCTCGGGGCGGGGCGGCGCACACCCGGCCTAGTCAAACGCGGCATCGGCGTGGCGCCGCAGGGGGATGCGATCTTTCCCGGCCTCTCGGTGCGGAAACATCTGGAATGCGGCGCCCACTCCCGCATCGCTTGGCGCGAGCGCAAGGCCAGGATTGAGCGCGTCTTTGACATTTTCCCACCTTTGCGCCCGCTGGAACACGCGCTTGTCGGCAAGCTGTCCGGCGGGGAGCGGCGGATGGTCTCCATCGGCCGGATGCTGATGACCGAGGCCCGGCTGTACCTCGTGGATGAGCCATCGCTGGGCCTTGCGCCGAAGATTTCCGAGCGGGTGATGGAGGCGCTTTGGGCGCTACCCGTAGACGGCGCGATGATCATCGCCGAGCAGAACGTGGCCTTGCTGAGCGGGCGCTGCGACCGGTTGATCGGGATGCATGCCGGGCGAGTGCGTGGCGACGTCGGCCACGTGGAGCTTGGCTGATGGATCTGGGCCTGATCATCTACGCGCTGAATCTTGCCGCGATCTACGCGCTGATGGCTGTGGGCATTTCGATCCTTTGGTCGAGCGTCGGCATCATCAACATGGCTCATGGGGCGACATTCGCCGTCTCGGGCTACGCCGCCTGGGTCGTGACGGGTGCGATCGGGCCGCTCATCGCGGATCTGCCGGCCGAAACCATTCTGCTGGCGGCGACGCTGGTGCTGTCGGCAGTGGCGGCGGGCGCCATCTGCGGTCTCGTTATCTACCTGCTGGCTTTTCTGCCGATCCATGACAAGCCGAACTTTCCGGTTCGCGCCCTGATCATCACGCTGGGGCTGAACATCGCGACTGTGCAGGGCCTGCTTTGGTATTTCGGACCGCGCAATCAGGGTCTGCCCAAGATTTTCGGCTTTGGCCGGTGGGAGGTTCTCGGCACCCGCATCCGCTATGATCAGGCGGGGACGATCATCGGCGCTGCGATCATCATGGCCCTGACCCTGATTTGGCTTCGCTATTCCCGCAAGGGGCTGGAGGTGCGTGCGATGATGCAGAACGCCGAAGGCGCCGCCTATTCAGGTATCTCCCGCCAGATGACCGCGCTGCCGGTGTTGATGCTGACCGGCGCGCTGGCTGGAATGGCGGCGGCGCTGCTCAGTCAGACGATTTTTGTCAGCCCGACCTCCGGGGTTATTCCCCTGGTCAAGGGGCTGACCATCGCGCTCTTGGGTGGGCTCGGCTCGGTGTCGGGCGCGCTGATTGCCGCGCTGCTTGTGGGCTTTCTCGAGGCAATCATCGGCGCGATCCCGTTCCTTGGTCAGCGCTATGTGCTCTTCGGCACGTTCCTTTTCATCATCGTCGTTCTGGTGATCCGCCCGCGCGGAATTGGCGGCCTGCTGGATGACACGCGCGAATGAGCAAGACGTTCTACAAAGTCGGTCGCAGGCCATGGGAGGTGCGGGGGACGCCTGACGGCACCTCCGAGCGCAATCGGGCGCGTCTGCCAGGCTCCAAACGCCACTGGTTGGCTTGGCGCGACGTTCACAACCCCAAGACATTGCGACGCGAGCGCGTCCTGATCGATAAGATGCCGCTCTGGTGGACGCTGGGCCTTTTGTCCATCCTCGCCATCGCACCATTTCTGTCGAACACGATGCTTGGGGTTCTGTCGATCTTCTGCATCTATGCCGCTATCAACGTGCTCTGGACGCTGATTTTGGGCACTGCGGGCATCTTCTCTCTGGCAACGCTCGCGGTTGTGGGGGTCGCCGGCTATGTCGCGGCCGCCTGCAATGTCTATCTAGGTGTGCCATGGCCCTTCATGCTGTTGATCGGCCCGCTGGCGGGTTTGGCCATGGGGGCGTTGCTGGCGGCGCCGTCCACGCGTCTCGACGGTCTTTACTATGCGCTCTTGACGATTGGTGTGGCCGAGATCTGCCGTGTCTTCATCCTGCAATTGCGCCCGCTTACCCCAACCGGGGGCGCGATCACCAATGTCGACAGCTTCATTCCCGACGACTGGTTCCTGCAACGCCCTGGCCTGTTGCTGGGATTTGCCGGTGCGTTCCTGCTGTTGCTCGGTGCGCTGCTGGTCTGGCGATTGGTCAACTCCGAAAGGCTCGGCTTGCTTCTGCGCGTTGCCCGGGGCAGCCGCGAGGACGAGGCCTTCGCCGAGGCGGTCGGGATCGATTTTCGCCGCGCACGGCTTCAGGTGTTTCTCATCTCCTCTGCCGCGCTTGGTGTGATCGGACCCTTCTATGCGATGTATTTCGGGTCGATCTCGCCGCAGATCTTCTCGCTCGACACGATGCTGCTGCTCTTTGCGATGATGGTTATCGGTGGGCTGGGCCGGGCCGAAGGCGCCGTTGTCGGTGCCGCTATCGTCACCTTCATCGACCGTGGCTTGATCGAGCTTGGCCCACCCCGCATCATCCTGGTCGCCCTCTGCATGATCGGTGTGACCATCTTCGCCCGCGAGGGCCTGACAGGCGCGCGCGCGCAATTCCGCGACTACCGCAATCGCAAATCTGGCGAGGCCCGTGCCCGCCGCACGGAAAAGGGGGGCGAGGCCATGCCCGAGGAAGCCACCGAGGTCCACGACAAGCAGGAGCTCTATTACCGCCGCTTCAACAAGCGCCTGCGAGAGCGGCTGAAAACGCTCATCACACCAGAGCTTATCGAGGAGCACAAGCGCGACCCGCTTGGCCATCATTCGGACGCTTTGGCGCGGGTGCTCAATTACTTCCGACGCGGCGAGATGGCCGACAAATACGTGATCCATCGCATGAAACCGGCCGAGGAAAGGTTTCGCATCATGGCTGTGTCCGGCGTGCGCGGACGCCCGCCGCGCGTGGTGGATGACCGCGAGTATACCGACATCAAAGACGCCTACCACGCGGTGTTCCTGCTGCGCGTCAACGATCTGATGGACAGCTGATGACCGACATTCGCCTATTTGGCTATTCCGACCCGCTCGCTGCCCAGGCCGGCAAGCCCATCGACTTCATGGTTTCCGCCGAGGGCACCGAGACTGTGCGCGCGCAGATCGTCCGGCTGGTTCACGGCGATTTCAATCCCGACGGTCCTGGCTTCATCGAAGAGGAGGTCGATGCGGACATCCCCGCCGACCTCGCAGTGCGGCGGCAATACACGCAGAACGGTTCTTTCGCGCGGGTCGAGGACCCCGAGGGACGTCTGGTTCCCGACGGCCCCTTCACCGTCCACGCCTTCGTCTGGCCGTCCGCGCCGGGGCGCGCGCGACAGGCGATCCTGTCACGCTGGTCGGTCAACACTTCCACCGGCTGGGGCCTCGGTATCTCGCCCGAGGGCAAGCTGGAATTCTGGGTGGGCGACGGTAAGACGGTCGACCAGATCACAGCCGACGCGCCCCTCGTGCCGAAGGTCTGGGTGTTGGCAGCCGCCAGCTACGATCCCGCCACCGGTGAAGCGCGGTTGCGCCAGATCGGTGTGCAAAACGCCTGGAACTCGCATATCGGTCCGGTCGTGCCCTACGACCATGATACCCATGTGGTCGAAACCCTGCGCGCCATCCCCGCGCGTGCCAACGCGCCGCTGCTGATCGCCGGCGCGCATGAGGAAAAGCCCGAGCGCGGGCGCTTTGTCTCGCTAAACTTCAACGGCAAGATTGACCGCAGCGGCATCGCGCGTGGGGCGTTGGATGCCGATGCCATGGACCGCATCGCCAAAGGCGAGGCGCCGCCAGACCCCATTGCCTACTGGGATACGACCGCGGGTTTCACCGACCGTGGCATTGATCAGACCATCCGCGATACCGGCCCCCACGAATTGCACGCACAGGGCGTCAATCGACCGGTCCGCGCCATGACCGGCTGGAACTGGCGCGGGCGCGAGGACAGCTTTCGCCTTGATCCCTCGCAATACGGCGGCGTTGCGTATCACGACGACGCGCTGACCGATTGTGGCTGGGACAAGACGGTGACATGGACGCCGTCGGAGGATCTGCGCTCGGGCGTCTATGCGCTCAAGATCACGGCCGGCGACGTCGTCGACCGCATCCCCGTCATCATCCGGCCTGCCAAACCGAAGGCAAAGATCGCGGTTTTGATGTCAACCTTTACCTACCTCGCCTATGCGAACGAACATCTCAGCTTTGAGGCGCAGATCGCGCAGGCCATCGTGGGACATACACCTGTCATTACCGGCGAGGACATCGAATACACCAAGCTCGCCGAATTTGGCCTGTCAACTTACGATCATCATTCGGATGGGGCAGGGGTGTGCTTTTCCAGTTGGAAGCGACCTATCATCAACATTCGCCCAGGCTACCGCATGGCGGGTATGAACTTTCCCTGGGCGCTGCCCGCAGACCTGTCGCTACTGTGGTGGCTGGAGCATGCGGGTTACGATTTCGACCTGATAACCGATCACGACCTGGATCGCGAAGGGCTGAGCGCGCTGACCCCTTACAAAACGGTCATCAACGTGACCCACCCCGAATACTATTCCGAAGGTATGCTGGATGCGACGGAGGATTACCTTCGCCGCGGGGGGCGCGTCATGTATCTGGGCGGCAATGGCTATTACTGGGTCACGGCCGCTTGCCCGGACGATCCGGCCTGTATCGAGGTGCGCAAGCTCGATGCTGGATCCCGCGCCTGGCAGGCCGAGGCGGGCGAGGGGTATCTGGCCTCTACCGGTGAACGCTCCGGCCTCTGGCGGTCACGCGGGCGGCCCCCGCAAAAGCTGGTGGGTGTGGGTTTCACCGCCGAAGGCATGGATCGGTCCGAACCGTTCGAGCGGATGCCGGACAGCTTTCACAAGCGCGTTGCCTGGATCTTCGACGGGATCGGCGATGAAGAACTGATCGGTGATTTCGGCCTCGCCATGGGTGGTGCGGCTGGTGTTGAACTGGACCGCTACGATCTCGCGCTCGGCACGCCCCCGCATAGCCTGTTAGTCGGCGCGTCGATCAATCATACCGACAATTACCCCCTGGTCTCCGAAGAGATCACGTATGCCTTTCCGGGTCGCGGCGGCACGCAGGACCCGCAGGTCCGCGGCGACATGATCTTTTTCAATACCGCAGAGGATGGCGCCGTCTTTGCCGCTGGCTCCATCGCGTGGAGCCAGGCCCTCCCTTGCAACGGGGGCGAAAACAACGTCGCCACAATCATGCGCAATCTGCTCAATGCCTTCACCAAGGACGGCCCGCTGCCGGGTTCCGCGTTCACAGGGGCCGAAAAACACTGGCGATAAGGCAGCGCACGGTGTTCACTGATGCAATGGGTATCAATTTGGACACGTTTTCGGACTACGTTCTGTCCCTCGACGCGCGGGCGAATAATACCGACCTTGCCGATTTCGTCGCTGGATCCGTGGCATCGCTCTCCAATGTGCTCGGCTTCGACGCCGCATGGTACGGCTGGGCGCATCTGCAGCCGGAGCGCACGGTGATCCACACCAACGCGACGCTTAATCTGCCAGAGAGTTACTTTGACACTTGGACGCAGATGGCCCACGAGGACCTTTTGGTCGACCGGATGCGCAAGGATCCGAACCAGGTCGCAATCTACAATCGCCGCGATGCGCAACAGACCGAAGGCATGGCCGATCTGTCTGACCGGTTCGCGATCCCCAGCATGGCGACAGCGATGAACCAATGCGACGGGCGCACCGCATCCTTTTTCCTGTCAGTCTATCGCGGCGCGGGAACCGCCTCCGGTTGGACGGTGGAAGAACGCGCCTTGCTGCGTTGCGCGATCCGCCATATCGCGGCAGGCGCGCGCCGCTCGGCCGCCGCCGACTTGACCTCTCAGGACGAAACAAGCGCGGCCATCCTGGTGAGCGAAGACAACGCGGTCATTGCGGGGCGCTCAGGCCTCGTTTCGCGTTTCGGCAGCCTCTGGGCACGCGGCGGCGGAGATGTTCTGCCTCGCTGGCTGGCCGATTTCGCCCGCGAGCCTGGCGAACACGTGCTGCCGGACCGAAGCCTCGTTATCAAGTGCACACCTTTTCCGACCGAAACCGGCCTTCGATTGAACAAAGTGTCCCTGCGCGTCATGCAGAACTTTGACTTCCTTTCACACCGCGAAAAGCAAGTCGCCCGGGAGCTGGCGGCCGGCCGGTCGCACAAGCAGGTCGCCCAACAATTGGGGATATCGCCGGCAACTGTGCGCAATCAGACGCAATCGATCTACGCGAAACTTGCCGTAGACAATCGCGCCGATCTAACCCGGCAGGTGATCTCAGCAGGCGCTCTCTGAGCGCAGCAGGGCCGCCATCGTCGGAGATGAACTGCTAGCAAAACGCCTCCCAATCCGCCGCAAAGTTTGCCAGCCTACGCGCGTCACGAACCAGTGAGAGTGGCGCAAGAGGGAAGTCCGGCGCCAGAGAGATGCCGAACTGGATCGGCCAATTGCTCGCCGGATCAGTATCCACCTACGGAATCTTTCGGGTTCGGCGGATGTGTGCGGTGTGATGACCAGACCGGGCACGGACCAGAGCGGCGAAGTCTGGGGAATGGTCTTGGCCTCGAACACATCCAAGACGGCACTGCCCAAGGGGGCAGACTGCGCCGTGCCCAAATATGCTTGGCCAGATTTTGCAGCATAGAACTTTTGCCAAAACCCAATGAAAACGGATTTGCGCCTTTGATTGCACACCGGAATATAAACTGAGCTCGTCACTTTCATAGAACGGTTATCCTATCCTTTCGGATAGAAACCTCCCCAATTCGATCACAACGAGATCTAAAGACGTTGTCGGCTGGTCTTCTGCCCCCGCCGCCGGATGTCTGACATTGTTAAGGTGCATCCTGTCGAGAAGGTCGAGGTCTTGGGATGCAGATACGTCATCAATCTCCGAATCCGGATACCGAACAGAAGGTAAGTGCCATTTTGCGGCTGGAGACCCCGCATGGGGAAAACGTCGCAATCGAAAGCTGGTCGCTGTCGGCCATGACATGGCCGCACGATGGGCCTGAGCGCCCCAAGACAGGCACTCTTACAGTTCCATTTCAGGGCGTTGATATCCGTTTTCCTGTCAGGCTGGAGCCCTGCCCGCATTCGCCGGATCTCCTTTTCAAAGGGTTGAGCGGGCGGCAAAGAGAGACCCTTTCGCTTTTCTACAGATCGCTCTTGTCCGGTCGGATGGCCAGCAGCGAAGAGGTGATCACAAGTCTCGATACACCTTTGGACCTGGTGCCCATGGAACAGACGGAGGGAGAGAGCGCGGGTGCTGTTTCGTCAATAGGGGTACGCATTCTGCGCACCGTTATTCACGTGGCGACGTATGTTGTCATTGCTGCCTTTGTGGTTGGAGTGATTGGCAACAACATCCTGACCAATCTCGACCGTATAGATATTCAGCACGGGCGCGTATCGGCGCCCATCGCCGATCTGACGGCCGCGCGAGGCGGCTATGTCGCCGGCCTGTCCGTCGTGCCGGGCATGCGGGTAACCGCGGGGCAGGTCCTCTTGAATGTGCAGGACCCGGAATACGTGGCAGAGCAGGCCAAGGCCGAACTCGACTTTGCTGCGGCACAAGCCGAGGTAGCGGATTTGGAAGCGGCATTAGGCGCCCTGGAGCAGCTGGCAACAGAGCCGGATGTGGGGGTTCGGCTGGCAGGCGCCTCCCGGATGTTCGAAGAGTACGCCGACACCGGGCGGTTCGAGGATATGCGGCGTCGTTGGATCAACCTGCGGGATCGTGATCCTGCCGCGGCGGCATCATTCGACCCGCTCTTGATCACGCGCCGTCTTCTGAGCAGTCAACTGGATCTGCATCGCCGCGACGTTGAGAAGCGGCAGGCAGATCTTGAGGCGCGTCGCCGCTTTGCGGCGTCCACGCAGATCGTGGCGCAAGAAGACGGCGTCGTGACCGAGGTTTTCGCACGCGAAGGTCAGTTCCTGACCCTCGGTGAACCAGCCCTTTCCCTGGAAACGGCGGATCAAAGACAGACAGTGGGCTGGGTGTCGGAGCGGTTTGCCGAAACGATCTATATCGGAATGCCCGCGATGATCGGCTTCAATGAAGGGGGGCGCCGCGAGCGGATCGGCGGCACCATCGTCGATGTTCAGGCCGGTGACCATCCGGAGCGTCCTGGAGAGTTCGGGATCATCGTGACGGTTTCGCCTGATGGGCTTGGTCCCTCGGAAACGCGTAAACGGCTTCGTGTCGGAGCTCCGGTTAACCTGGAAGCCGAGCGTCAGATCTATGCCCGCTTGAAGGCGTGGCTGATATCGTGGGTGCCCGATCATGCATGAGCCTCTCAGCGAATATGCCTTCGACAAGGATCTGAGCCAGCGGCTGAAGGCCTTCAGCGGGCCGCCGCCTTCCTTCTTTCAGAAATGGTCCCTCCCGCATTTCACGGTCTTTCTTCTGATTTTCATGGGCTTGCTCTGGCTGCTTGCAAACGTTCCCAATCGGTTTTTCAATCCGTCGGTCTTGCACGTGACCATGGTGCTCGGAACGCTTGGGATCTGGCGGTTCGGCTGGTGGTTCACCCATGCGGTGCGGGCGCAGATCTATGCGCGACTGGTCTGGCCGGGCATGCGTCGGCGTGCGGATGCGATGTGGCAGTCGGGCTGGCGTCCACGTCATCTGCATATCCAGATGACCACCTATCATGAGGAGCCGTCCATCACCAAACGCGTGATCGGGTCGATCCTCGGTCAAATCCGTCGGGAGGGCATTCCGACAACGCTTTATATCGGCACGGGGAGCGCTTTTGACGAGCAGATCATTCGTCAGTTTGTCGAAACCTATGCCCAGGATATTCCCGACGATCTGGCCAGCCTGGTATTCGTGCGCCAGAACCAGCCCGGCAAACGGATGGCCATCGGTCTGATCCTGCGCTCGATCTGCCGGACCAATCCGGGCCCCGATGATCTGGTGATCTTCATGGACGGCGATGCGCTCTTCGGTGACGATGTCCTGCGCAAGACCCTGCCGCTTTTTGGAAGCGACCCCGAACTGCAGGCCTTGACCACTGATGAAGAGGTCATCTGCTACGGCCCCAAATGGATCGCGAATTGGCTGGACATGCGGTTTGCTCAGCGGCGGCTGGCGATGCAAAGCCACGCTTTGTCAGGCCGCGTGCTCACACTGACCGGTCGGATGAGCGTCTTTCGCGCGCGTCATGTGCTGGATCTGGAGTTTATCCGCACGATCGAGGCGGACCATCTGAATCACTGGCTTTGGGGTCGCTTTCGGTTCCTGTCGGGCGATGACAAATCAAGCTGGTATCATCTTCTCAGCCGGGGCGCGCGCATGACCTATGTGCCGGATGCGACGGTCTACACGATTGAGGTGATCAAGGAGAACGGGCTGGGCCGCATGGTTCAGAACTTCCGCCGCTGGTCAGGCAACATGCTCCGCAACGGCGCACGCGCCATTGCGCTTGGCCCGACGGCGATGCCGTTCTTCATCTGGTGGTGCATTGTGGATCAGCGCTTGGCGATGTGGACCATGATGGTCAGCCCCGTGATGGCGGTGCTTGGGTCGATGATTGCGCCGGGTTATTTCTGGAACTGTATTATCTGGGTGCTGTTTTCGCGCGTTGTGCTGAGCCTCTTTCTGTTCGGCTATAGCCGGAAGGCAGATATGACGTGGCCGTTCATTCTCTATCTGAACCAGGTGATCAACGCGACTGTGAAGATCTTTCTGATCTTCCACCTGTCCAAACAGAAATGGTCAAACCGGGGCAACCAGTCGGCGGATGCCGGATCGGGGGCGCTGAATATGCTCAAGGGTGTTTTTGCCAAGTTTCAGCTTATGACCGCTCTTGGCACGTTCATGATGTTGCTCATGGCCTATGTCGGGTTGATCGAACTTCCCTTCGTCTAAGCCAGATCGGCGAACCTGGTTCTACTTCGGGTGTAGAGCCGCCAATAATCTCGTTACATTCTGATCTTCAACGGCGCGCCTCGGCGCGCCGTTCTATTTCCCCCCTCACGCCCGGTCACGCAAAAAGATGGGTCGATAACCTTTGGTATAGTCCACGCGATCTTCTGGACTCGGAAACTATCCAGAGGGTCGATATATTTATGTTTTTCAGTGATTTAAAAGGTTCCATGTCAATCGAGAGGATATGGTATGGAACTGCAAAGACTGGATACGCGTAACGCAGAATACGTCCCCGCGCCTGCGCTTGAGAAGGCCCGGATCAGTGTTGTGGGATTGGGATATGTCGGTGCTGTCTCGACCGCCTGCCTGTCCCGACTTGGGCATGAGGTCATTGGCGTTGATGTCGATCGGGAGAAGGTCGATCAGGTGGGGCGCGGTGTCAGCCCGATCCATGAAAAGGACCTGTCTGACTACCTGTCTTCAGGCGTGGCACAAGGCCGGATCACAACCACGGATGATCTCGCGGCAGCGGTCAGGGAAACCGATGTCACTTTCATCTCCGTCGGAACGCCCACGGCTGCCGATGGCGGGTGCGATTTCAAATACATCGAACAGGCGGCGCGCAGCATGGCCGTGGGTCTGCGCCAGAAAAGCGGCTTTCATGTCTTTGCGATGCGCTGCTCGATCCCTCCGGGAACCACGCTTGATGTCATGGCCCCGATCCTGGAGCGGATGTCGGGACGTGAGGCAGGCCGGGATTTCGGCATCTGCTTCAACCCTGAGTTCCTGCGCGAAGGCGTGGCCATCGAGGATTTTCACTGCCCGCCGAAAACGGTGATCGGCACAACCGATCTTCGGACCGCGGAGATCATGAAGCGGATTTATGCGCCGGTCGATCAGGCCCCGATCATCACCACCGTCGAAGCGGCGGAGATGGTGAAATATGTCGACAATGTCTGGCACGCGACCAAGGTCTGTTTTGCCAACGAGATCGGTCGTCTCTGCAAACCCATGGGCATCGACAGTCATGCGGTGATGGATATCTTCACCAAGGACACCAAGCTGAACCTTTCGCCCTATTACCTCAAGCCCGGCTTTGCCTATGGCGGATCCTGTCTGCCGAAAGAAGTGCGTGCCGTCACTCACATGGCAGAGCAGGCCGGGATCAATTTGCCGATGATCGGCAATCTGGATCGCTCCAACAAAGAGCATATCGAAGAAGCTGTAAGGATGGTGCGGGCGACAGGCGCAAAACGCGTTGGGGTGCTGGGCGTCGCGTTCAAGCCCGGAACGGACGACCTGCGGGAAAGTCCTGTGCTTGAGGTAATGGCACAACTGCAAGCTGACGGCGTAACCCTTCTGGGCCATGATTGCGCGATCACTCAACACACGGCGATCCATGCCCAGCTTGCCTATGTGCAACACGGCAATCCCGGTCTGACGGCCTTGGCTGCGGATCTTCCAGGCATCCTGTCGGACGATCTCGATGCAGTGATCGAGGGATCGGATGTCGTCATCGTCTGCCATGCCAACGATCGCTATCGCGCGGCTTTGCAGAAGGCGGGAAAGCAGGTGATCGACCTGGTCCGCCTCTACAGTGACCTGCCTCGGGACGGGCGGGTCAACGGGATCGGCTGGTAACACCAGCCGCCCTTTCCCTTACCCAAATCGCAAGGAGACAGAAGATGCCTGTATATCAGGATATAACTCAGCGCGGCTCAAGCCTATCGGATGAGCTGACCGGCACCACCGGAGATGACATCATCACCGGCGGCGCTGGCGACGATACAATCACCGGCGGATCAGGGGACGATCAGCTTTACGGCGATTACCTGTCCGAGAACCTGCTCGACACAGAGGATGGCAGCCAATCCTTCGCGGATTACGCCAACAGCGCGGCCTGGACGGTCATCCAGCTGGAAGGCGGCCATCAGCAGATGACGCAAAGTATCCAGACGGAGGTTGGCGGGATCTATGAGATCAGCCTTGGCCTCGCAGCGAACTTCGCGGCCGGGGTCACGAATGCGGGCATCGAAGTTCTGGTGGATGGCGTTGTCGTGGCCACGCTGACCTCCAACAGCGGGGCGTTCGACACGCACGCGCTGTCTTTCAGGGCGGATGACACGATGACGAACCTGTCCATCCGGTCGGTTGAATACATCGACCCCGATGCCCCGGTCGTCGATACGAGCGGTCCGATCTATCACTACGACCAAGATGTCGAGATCGGGGGACAAACGATCACGGTCTCGGCCTTTGCCGAAGGTCAGCCGAACCTTTACCAGGTGCTCAACGGAACCCTGCATGTCTTTGAGACCGACACGCAAAGCTATCAGCGTGCAGGCGCTGCGGGAACGGTCAACGTCAACTCGCTGGGCTTCAATCAAGAAGATAACCTGCTTTATGCCATTGCCGTAGGCGACGGTGTTGACGCGCTGGGGAATGCGGTGTCCCGCAGTGACCTGGTGATGATCGACGCCGAGGGGTTATCTTACCGGATCGGCAGCACGCCTTACCGGTCCTGGACCGGTGATTTCGATGACAAGGGCAATCTTTGGTCCTTTGATTCCAGCATGGATCGGATCACGGTCATTGATGTCGATGCCAGGGATGCGGATGGCAATCCGGTCTCTACCGTTCACAAGCTGCCGCGCGAATTGGTGGATCTGCGGATCTACGACGTGGCCTTCGACGCCGACAGTCAGACCTTCTCCGGTGTGGCAAGGCCCCGTGCCGAGGGCGAAACCACAACGCTGCTGACCATCGACATCTCGGGCAGCGAGCCGGTCTTCACCACGATCCCGGTTGTTCAGACCCGGATTGACGGCGTGGACCAGGCAGGCACGCCCTATATCACATTCGGCGCCGCGATTTACGATGCGGACGGGAACCTCTTTGTCGGCGGCAATTACGGCGATCATGACATGAACGAGGACACGCCAAAATCCGGCGGCATTTACCGTGTCCTCGTCGACGCTGCGACCGGAACGGCAACGCTGGAGCTTGTGAGCGCCGCACCCGGATCCCGGTCCAACGACGGGGCCGCCGATCCACGTGCGATCAGCCCTTTCACCGATATCGATCTGTCGTCCAGTGTTCTGGTGCGTGATCTCAAGCTGGTCGCAACCGATGAAGGGGAACTGACGTACGACGATTCTCTGTCGGGAGAGGCCGGAAAAGACCTGATCACCGGCGGTATGGGGGACGACACCGCGACCGGCGGCAGCATGGGCGACACGCTGAATGGCGGCACCGGTCGGGATGAGCTTTACGGCGGCGCGGGGCCAAACGGGGGCAAGTTCCACATCATTTCGATCTACGATGAAAATGGTGTGCGCTATGACCAGTTTGGCAATCAACTGACAGCCGATGACGACGCTCTGTCCGGCGGGGCCGGGGACGACTTCCTTTCGGGATCGGCAGGTCACGATACACTGGATGGCGGCGACGGTGACGACATTGTTTCCGGCGGATCGGGGTCTGACCTGATGTTCGGCGGCGCGGGTCAGGATGACCTCTCCGGCGGCTCACAGGACGATGTGCTTTACGGCGAGGCGGGCAATGACGTTCTGAATGGGGGAACCGGCGATGACGCGCTGTCGGGCGGTCTGGGAGAGGACCAACTGAACGGTGCCTCGGGCGACGATGTTCTGATCGGCGATGCCGGGTCCGATACCCTCGACGGACAAAGCGGCAATGACTGGCTTTCCGGAGGTATTGGAGAGGACGTTCTGAACGGCGGAAGCGGTGATGACCATCTGGAAGGTGGCGCAGGCGACGACCGGCTGAACGGAGGAGCCGGTGCCGATGATCTGAGCGGTGAGGCCGGCAAAGACAGGCTTGACGGAGGGTCCGGCGACGACATCCTAAGCGGTGGCGAGGGCGCTGACCGGCTGAAGGGTGGATCCGGCAATGACCTGCTGTCCGGAGATGAGGGCAATGACTACCTCAACGGTGCAAGCGGGGATGACACGCTTTCGGGCGGAGGGGGCAAGGACAGGCTGTACCTTGGCGCCGGCGATGACCTCGCATCGGGTGGAGGCGGTGCAGACCGCTTTGTTTTCCGCGCCTCAGATCGCGACGGCGGTACGAACCGGATCACTGACTTTTCGGCCGCGGATGGAGATGTGCTGGACTTGCGTCAGCTTAACGTCCTGGACGGGGGCGTCGATCGCGATGACTGGCTTGCGGACCATCTGGGCAAAAGCGCAGACGGTTCGGTAACGGTCGATCTCGACGGTGTTCATGTCGTGCTCAGCGGAGTGACCGCTGACACCACCCAAGAGCTGTCTCAGCTTTCCGATGCGTTTTGGTTCTGAGTAAGACAGCTTCTGAGCGAGGCCGGTCAGAAAAGACCGGCCTCCTTTGCAAGCATCGCGGCCTGGGTCCGGTTCTTGGCATTCATCTTCTTGCAAAGCGTGCGGACATGAAGCTTGATCGTGACCTCTTGCAAGTCGAGATCCCGTGCAATTTCCTTGTTGGACAGTCCCCGGCAAAGACCCTCCAGAACCTCGACCTCGCGCCGGCTCAGTTGCTTTTCAAGCGGATGCTGGGATTTGCTCGCCTCCTCCCGCAGGAGCGACGCTGGAATATACGTCTCGCCAGACGCCATGAAACGGATGGCATTCAACAAAGATTTCGCACCAAGCGTCTTGGGCACGAACCCGATGGCCCCGGCATCCACGGCCTCCCGCGCGATGCGGTTCGGCGCCGTGCCACTCAGGATCGCGAAGGCCTGTTGGGGGAACTGGCTGAGACTTCGCTGCAGGCCGTCCAGACCGTTCATGCCCGGCATGTTGAAATCCAGCAGGACAAGGTCGAACTCGCCTTCATTGCTCAAGGCCGTCATCGCCGCATCATGATCAGCCACCGCGACAACCTCGGTATCGCCCTCCGACGTCAGGAAGGCCGCGATCGTGTCACGCACCATCTCATGATCATCTGCGATCAGTATCCGCATCGATAACAAGCCTCTCATGCTCGCCTTATAGTCGAATGCTATGGCGTCGGCACATCCTAAGCCATCTTTTTCCGAAATGTGGATATCCATGCGTTGCATTTGCGTTACCATCCCCAGTGAATGTCAGTTCTCTTTATAAAAGGTGTCCATTCGGGTGATCACGGGTGCGTTCGAACGGCTTTCCATGGAATTCGGTTAGGGGCACTATACCAAAGGATAGTTTTCTGACCCGATGCCCACGTGCATTGAACTTGGAACGGCCTCATGTTGATGCGGACACATGATCTGAATGAGGAACCGGGAATGTTCAGACGTATTGCAGCCGCAACCTGTGCGGCATTGATGTTAGCAGGCGCAGCCTTGGCCGAGCAGCCGAAAGCTCCGGTTGGGGAGGTCATCCTCGAAATCTCAGGGCAGCTTGAGGCTGGCGAGGCGGTGCAGTTGGACATGGATATGCTGCGCTCTTTGCCCGAGACAGAGTTCGAGACATCCACAATTTGGACAGAAGGGGTGCAGCGGTTCACGGGCGTGTCCCTGAGCGATCTTCTTGCGCATGTCGGTGTCGAAGGCGGAACCCTGAGGGCGATTGCCATCAACGACTATGCGGTCGAAATTCCCGTTTCAGATGCAGAGGCGGGCGGCCCGATCATCGCATATCTGCACAATGGTCGCGAGATGTCGGTGCGCAACAAGGGCCCTCTCTGGATCGTTTACCCTTTTGACGGCGATGCGCGGTACAAGACAGAAGAATACTATGCCCGCAGCATCTGGCAGCTTGCGGCGATCGAAGTCATCAACGGCAGCTAAGGCGAGGCGCAGATTTCTTCCGAGCGCGGATATGGCAAATGGATTTGGCTCAAGGCCCTGGCCTTGGGCCTGATCGTGCTGGGGCTGCTGGCCGAAACCATCTTTCTCAGCCGGTCCGTCGTCGATCAGCTCCAGCGCCTGTCAATCGCGACAAGCGATAACGTGCAGTGGAATCTGGCCCAGGTCGAAGTGGACTTTCTGCGCTTTCAGACCGCGATCGATCAGGCCGAGCGAGAGGGCGCGCCGATCCTTGCGGATCTGCGGACACGCTTCGACATTCTATACAGCCGACACAGCATCATCGCCGACAGTCCCATATATGGAGAGTTGAGAGCGGCTCCGGAGAATGAGGAGAGGCTGCGCAGCTTCCGCGCCTTTCTCGATCGGGCGATCCCAGATATGGACGGCCCCGACGCAGGGCTTTTGGCCGCTTTGCCGCAACTGCGGCAAGACAGCCTGGCCTTGCGCCCGGATCTGCGGGCGCTGGCGCTGGATGGGGTGAAGACCTTTGCGGAAGTTGAGGCGCGAAGCCGGGCTGAAGTGTCACGCACGTTGATCAAGCTGGCATTTTCCATGCTGGTTCTGATCGTCGCTCTTCTTGCAACTATTGCGGTTCTCTACGGTCTTTTCAGGCGCGGGCAGGCTGTCGCGGACGAAAATCAACTCGTCAGATCCCGTTTCGAGGCGATGGTTGCCTCCTCTCTCGATGCCATTCTCGTTGTCGATACGCATGGCAGGATCATCGCCTTCAATGGCGCGGCCGAAGGTGTGTTCGGCTATTCCAGCGAAGAGGCCGTCGGGGAACAGATGAGCGATCTGATCGTTCCGGAGCATCTGCGAGATGCGCATAATCACGGCATGGCCCGGTACATCGAAACCGGTGAGAAACGGGTGATCGATGCAGGTCGTGTCCGGTTGGAAGCCCTGCACAAATCCGGTCGCGTCTTTCCCGTGGAGTTATCGATTTCCGCGGCAGAAAACGAAGATCGCACCGTGTTTGTCTCCTTCCTGCGCGATATCTCGCAACAGGTCGCGGATGAGGAGGAGTTGGTGCGCGCCCGGGACGAGGCGCAAGCGGGCGAGAAGGCCAAGTCAGAGCTCTTGTCGGTCATGAGCCACGAGATGCGCACGCCATTGAACGGCATTCTGGGATCGCTTGAGCTGATCGACAGAGAAAACCTGACCGGACAGCAGGTGCGGTATCTTGATGCCATCCGGGTGTCTGGCAATCTGCTTTTATCGCACGTCAACGATGTGCTTGATCTTTCGCGCATAAACGCAATGTCCGTGCGGGCCGAGGAGGTTGAGTTTGCCTTGGATGAGACGGTTCGCAATCTGGTGGACAGTCACATGGCGCTGACCAAGGCCCACGGAAACGAAATGCATGTGCATCTGAATTCCGACACCCTGTCCTGGGTACGCGGAGATGAGTTGCGGCTCAAGCAATGCCTGCTCAACCTGATCGGCAACGCGAATAAGTTCACTGCCGATGGCGTCGTCACGGTCGAGGTGGAACGACTGGATGACGGCGAGGTTGTCGAATTCCGCATCTCCGACACAGGGATCGGCATTTCCGAAGATGACATCGGCAAAATCTTTGATGACTTCGTGATGATCGACACGGCCTATTCACGGGGGAGTTCGGGCACGGGTCTTGGACTGGCGATCACCCGGCGATTGGTAACGGCCATGGGGGGCGAAATAGAAGCCGACAGTATCGAGGGCGAGGGCAGCCTTTTCACAATGCGTCTGCCCCTGCCGGTGGTGCAGCGATCCAAGAGCATATCGGCCCAGCCGTCCCGCAGCGACCTCGAGGAAAGCCAAAACCAGCCTCTCACCCTGGTGGTGGATGACAACGACATCAATCGCATGATCGCCGCGGACATGCTGACCCAGGCCGGGCACAGGGTGGAAGAGGCCGATGGAGGAAAGGCCGCGATCCTTGCCGCTCGAAAAACGCGCTATGATCTGATCCTGATGGATATCAGCATGCCGGAGGTTGACGGCATCGAGGCGCTACAGACCATTCGCGCCGAAAATGGCGCGTCGGCGGAGACGCTGATCGTCGCGCTGACGGCACATGCCGCGACCGAGGATCAGGACCGGATCAGACGCGCGGGCTTTGATGATCTGCTCATTAAGCCCCTGTCGCGCCGTGCGGTCACCACCGTGCTGCCGCTGCACCTTGTGGACAATCAGGAGGAGGACGGCAAACAGGATGCGATATCTATCCTCGGCCCGGCAAAATACGCAGAAGCACTGGCGGATTTCCATGAGGAGGCTGCCCGGTTCCTGACCAGACTGGAGAAACCGGGCGGGCGTACGTCCGATCTGCAAGCGGAAGCGCATGAGTTGTGGGGCAGCGCGTCCGTCCTTGGGGTTTCGTCGGCCTGGCGCCATTTACAAATGCTTGAGCGCGCAGATG
This sequence comes from Thalassococcus sp. S3, assembly GCF_004216475.1. GTDB lineage: Bacteria > Pseudomonadota > Alphaproteobacteria > Rhodobacterales > Rhodobacteraceae. The sequence continues at coordinate 1,247,498 of NZ_CP022303.1, forward strand.
CAGAGGTTTGGGACAGCGCGCGGAAACAGGCGATCGGCGCCTTCAGGGAAAACCTGTCTGAAGTGTCTTAGGATCAGGCGCACAACTCATCGGAAAACAAGCGATACGCAGACTGTCCCGTCAAAACCGTCCGACATTCTAAGGCTCTTTTCACACGCAATACGTGTCCGCTGTCAGGTGGGCGATCCGGCCTCGCTTTCGAGGTGTATATCCGACGGCTTGGATCCGACGCGTAGTGTCCCATCCGAACACAGCGTCTCGATGGTGCTTCGCCCGCTATGAATGGCCCCTTCGACATACCCCCAGAAACGATCCGAAACCTCCGCTCCGGCAAATCTGACCCGACCTTTGCGGGATGCCAATTTGCCGATTGCGTCCGGATCTCCCCCGACGCGGATCGTGGCGTTATATCCGCCGCCGCACCATGGATCATCAACCCAGATCGCCTCTGTTACCGTGCGGGGGTGAAGGACGTCTTCTCCAAAGACGCGGGCCAGGTTTTGTAAAAGGCTGTCCTGGCGCTTGTCCGCAGGCAACGCGGCCCAGTCTCGCGCCAGCGGGCCGCCTAGGAACGTGATCAGTGACGCGGCGGCGGGATTTGCGCCACTCCCATCCACGACCGCTAGTCCCGGTACATCCGCGAAAACGGCCGCACCGGAATTTCCCTTGAAACGCCAAAACGCCTTGTCGAACTGCAGGGTCGTCTTAATCATGTCCCCGGCAGAGAAGGAGGACAGCAAAGGTGCGATTTCACCGGCGTCTTCCGTTTCGAACGTGATGTTGCGTGCAGCCGGAGGGGGCACAGCCACAACCACCGCACCGGCCGTCCAGGTCTGATCCCCGGTAATCACCTCTACATGATCATCCACCGTGCGGACCCGGCTGACAGGGGCGTTCAGCTTTGGCGTATGACAAAGACCCGTGGCAAGGTGTTGCAGGACCTTGCCCATGCCTCCGGCAAAGTGAAACTCCAAATCGTCTCTTTCAGACGGGTAGCGTTCAAAGGCCTCCCGGACCGTTTGGATGTGCAGGTCTTCCAGCGCCGCGCCGAAGGTTTCAGTAAAATACGAGCGGGCGAGGACGTGTTCTTCCTCCTCCAGCAACAAGGCACGGAGCGCTCCGGCAAGGCTGTTCTTTGGGCTGTCTGGCAGATCCAGCAAATGCTGCACTCCGCGTTTGGCTTCTCCTACGCTCTCCCAGGGTGTGCTCCACCATTTCAGTTTGAGGTGCAGGGCGCGCAGGATCTCGCGCGGGCTGTCCCAGCGCACGATTTGTTCGGAGAGCAGGTCATGGACGTCGTCAATGTCGATGAGTTCCTCAAACCGCAAAAACTTATCTTCCAGAACGCAAAGCCCGATACCCGCCTTGGAGAGTGGCACGATGGTTTCGTTTGCCTCCCGCGCGAGATCCAGCATGGCCTGCATGTCGCCGTTGATCATCTGCGCCCCTTCATCGACAACCTCGCCTGTTGTCAGCACCCGCGTGCGGACCCGGCCACCCAGTTGATCTTGTGCCTCGAAAAGCTGGCACCGCATCCCGGCATCCTCCGCAGCGCGGGCCGCAGCCAATCCGGCCGCGCCGCCCCCGACAACGATCAAGTCGACGTGACGGTTCAAAGTCATGGCGCATTCTCCTCTGTTGAGCATTTGTTCAACTGAGCATATGCTCAACTTGTGTCTCAACTTCAAGGAGGGTGCGATGCCTCGGATGTCCGGTGCCGATCGCCGGCGACAGATTTTGGCGACGGCTGTCGATGTTATTCTGAAAAAAGGTGTGGCCGGTGCCGCGACACGGGATGTGACCCAGGCGCTTGGCGTCGGTGCAGGCCTGTTGCACCACTACTTCGCGTCCTGGGACAGCCTCCGGGCCGAGGCGATCAAGCTGGCGGTGCAGCGGGAGATTGATGAATTGAAAGAGGTCGTCGCTGCTCATCCCGACAAAGAGGTCTTTGCCTGCTTCGCCAACTGGATGGTGGAGGATGAGGACATGCGACATTGGCGGCTTTGGCTGAATGCACAGGACGAGGCACATCGCGACGATGCCCTCGCTGAGGTGATGAACATCGCGATGATGGACTGGCATGCCACCATTCGCGACGTGCTGGAGCGCGGCCTTGCCGGGCGGACGCCGGTGCCTGCCGATCTGGCTGCGGCGGCCTGGCGTGTCGCGGCTGTCATGGATGGGCTTGCAGGTGCGATGCTGGTCAAAGGGTCGATCATGACCGTCAGCCAGGCGCGTGCACTGATCCTGTCGCAGCTTGAACTGGAAGGTCTGGGCCAGACACAGCGCCAAACATCGCTCTGACGTCAGAGAATGCGCTTGCCATCGCGCCATGCGGCGACAGCGCAGGGCTCCAGATCGGCGTCGTTCCAGTGCACGTCGTGAGCATTGTAGTTAAAGGCAAATTCCAGATCGCCCGCTCGCCGAAGTCTCAGGCCCTCGGGCAAGGGGCGCAGGTGCAGATCCGCTTTCCGAGCGGCCAGGTCCAGGATGCGGTCCCAAAGCGTCTCGTCCGGCCAGCCGCCCAGATACCAGTTCTGGTCATTGCCAACCAGCACCGGCATGCCGGTTTCGCTCTCAAAAAGCACGTCGCTTTCGGCCGCAAGCGTTTCCATCCAGTGTCGGATCGCTCCCCCGCCACGGACAGGGCGATGGTGGTCAGGCGGCAGGCTCTCACTCCAGAGGATTTCCACCGCAAGGTCCTCCATCATCGGGATCTTGCCGGGTGGTATGGTGAGTTCAGATGTGACCGTAAAGCTTCTGGGTCCGTAGATCTTGACGCCGTTGCTTTGCCGCATGGCGTCATGCAGCGTTGGATGCGCCCCGGCCAGGCCCGGCGCCAGGATCAGCTTGTAGCCTGAAACGTCCGCCTGATCGGAGGGCAGAATATCGACACTGAGGCCCGCGCGCCTCAGCGCCCGGTAGACCGAGAAGACGAGGCGGAAATAGTCAAAGTCCGCGCCCTGCGGCAACGTCGCCCAAGCCCAGGAAGAGGGGTAGTCAAAAAGAAGTGCGACTTCGGCGCGGGTCTGCTCCATCTCGGCAAATAGGGGCAGCTCGGCGCTGACCTGCCGGGTCTCGGCAAGGCCGGGGGCCTCTTCGTCGTTTGGCCTCAAAAGACCGGCATGCATCTGCTCCTGGGCAAAGGGGGCCTGTCTCCAGCGGAAGTAACTCACGACTTCCGCGCCGTGCGCAATCGCCTCCCAGGTCCAAAGCCGCACCATTCCGGGGAGCGGAGCAGGGTTGTAGGGTGCCCAGTTCACGGGGCCTGGTTGCTGCTCCATCACCCACCATCGACCGCGTCCGACAGCGCGGTAGAGATCATGGTGAAAGGCCTGCATGTCCGGATCACCCTGCTGCAAATAGGCCAGCTTGTGATCCGGAGAGGCTTCGATCCGATCAGAGAGAAACCCGATCGGATAGCTGTCCCAACTCGCGATATCGAGATCGGCCCCGACCGCGAAGTGATCGAATTCCAGCACCCGCCCCATGTAGTTGTGAATAAGCGGGGCGTCCGTGGCCTTGCGCAGGGCCTGAACCTGGCTTTGGTTAAACGCGACAACTTGGTCCGAACTGAACCGCCGGAACGCCAGCTCATGAGACGGGTTCGGCTGGGTCACGGTCAGGTTCGGCAGGTCTATTGCATCGAAATCGAGATATTCCATCGACCAGAAGACATTGCCCCAGGCCTGGTTCAGCGCTTCGATGCTGCCGTATCTTTGGGCCAGCCAAGCCCGGAACCCGTGCCGGGCGGCTTCGGAATAGCTGAGCGTGGTGTCATGACAGCCGTATTCGTTGTCAATTTGCCAAGCCGTGATCCGCGCGTCGCGCCCGTACCGTTCGCCAAGGCGTTCCGTGATCTCCATGCAGGTCTCGCGATACCCGACATGGCTAAAGCAATAGTGGCGGCGTGATCCGAATTTGCGGGGTGAGCCCTGTGCGTCCACTGCCAGCATATCCGGAAAGCGATCTAGCATCCAACGGGGCGGTGTTGCGGTCGGTGTGCCCAAAACGACCTTCAGACCTGCGCTGACGAGGATGTCTATCGCACGGTCCAGCCAGCCAAACTGGAACTGCCCGGGTTGGGGTTCCAGACGGCTCCATGCGAATTCACCGATGCGAACATATGTTATGCCCGCCTCCCGCATACGGGCTGCATCATTCGGCCAGATGTCTTCCGGCCAATGTTCCGGATAATAGCAGACGCCAAGCTCCGGTCTCACAAGATCACCTGATGTTCCGCCTGACCTTGGCCGGCGCCCGCCAGATGAAACGTCATCCCATTCGAGGGCTGGTTTTGCAGCAGCGACCGGGACAGGCCAACCGACGCGGATGTGCAGTACAAGGTGGTTAAATCGGGCCCCCCGAAAGCGGGGCACGATGTCTGCTCCGCTGCAAAGGGATAGGCCGTCCGAAACGTGCCCTCTGTGTCGTAAACAGCGATCCGGGACGCCCCCCATTGGGCAATCCACATCCATCCCTTGGCGTCTATGACCGCGCCGTCGGGGTTCAGCCCCTCGCGTCTCAGGTCGAGGAACGTGTCCGGGTCGCCCTTGGGCCATCCGGTGCGTGGATCAAGCCTGTGGCGCAAAACGCGTCGATCATGCGTGTCGGTAAAATACGCAAAGTCGCGACCGGGGGAAAAGCAGATGGCGTTGGCGACCGAGATACAGTCATGAAGACATCGCAATTCGCCCCCAAAGTAGCGATAGATCGCGCCTGCACCCGCTTCGGCATGTTTGCCCATCGTGCCAATCCAGAAACCGCCCCAAGGATCCGCGCGCCCGTCATTCGACCGTGTGACCGGATTTTCGGCCTCAAGCGGCACGATACATGTGCGGTCCCCGGAGGTGAGGGAGAAGTCCCAAAGCGCGGTTTCCGACGCGATCAGCAGCCTGTCTGTGTCCAACCAGCCCGCCGCTGACACGGTTTCATCGAAATGCCACTCCTGAGTGGTTTCGCCGGCCCGTGTCAGCAATCGTTTTCCCAGAATATCGAACCAAAAGAGTTGTTCGCGCACCGGATGCCAAAGCGGACCTTCGCCAAGCTTGCAGACCCTGTCATCAAAGACGCCAGCCGTCATGCGACCGCCTCGTCATAGGCTTGAACGATGCGCCGGGCACGGCTGGCGACCTCGTCGAGGCTCAGACCAGGAGCATAGAGGGCCGAGCCAATGCCGAAGCCGTCGGCTGTTGCGTCGATCCAATCGCGAAAATTGCCCGGTCCCGCGCCACCAACCGCAAAAACCTGTGTCCCCTCGGGCAACACTGCGCGCAAAGCCTTGAGCCCGGCGGGCCCGGCAAGCGCGCCGGGAAACAGCTTGAGCCCGTCGGCGCCGGCGGAAAGGGCGGCGAATGCCTCTGTCGGGGTGAAGATGCCGGGCCAGCTTTGCAGATCATGTGTCTTGGTGCGCGCAATGACGGCTGGATCGCAATTGGGTGACACAATCAGTCGACCACCGGCTGCGTAAACCTCGTCCACCTCCTTGCAGGCCAAAACCGTCCCCGCGCCAATCAAAGCGCGATGGCCGTACCTTTTCGCCATGCGTTCGATACTGTCGAGCGGGCTTGGCGAATTCAGGGGCACCTCGATCCGGTCGATGCCGGCCTCGACAAGGATCTCCGCGACGGCTTCTGCTTCGTTCGGGCTGATGCCGCGTAGAATGGCGATGAGAGGGCGGCTCATACCGTTTCCTTGAGACTGCGATAGGCTTCGATGAGACCGGCAAGGGTCATGCGGTCTGCGTCGGCGATCACGGCGGGTGCCCCCTGAAGACTTAGCGCCTGCGCGTAGTGTTCTGTCACCTCTCTGGATCCGATCACCGCCAGGTTCTGGCCCAGCCAATACGCGCGCGTTGCCGCCAGTTCGGCACCAATCAGCAAGCCTGAGAGATAGGCGCGCGCGCCTTCCTTCGGTGCCGCTTCAAGCAGATCACGCGACCGGACGGAGAAGAGACGCGTGGCCAGGCGTTCGGGTCTGGAGAGCGCGTCGGCCAATCCGTCCTCGAACTTCCCCGCATCCCATCCCTTCTGCGCAATGGAGTGGGACAGGACCGATTGCGTGCTGAGCAACGCAAAAAGCTCTCCGGTCATGCAGGTCTGAAAACTCACAACCTCGCCCGCGCTGACTTGCGCCCATTTGGTATGAGTACCGGGAAGGCAGATGACCCCGTCCCAATTCGGGTTCAGGGCGAGGAAGCCTGCAATCTGTGTCTCCTCTCCACGCATCACATCGGGCGGCGTGGTCTGTTTCAGACCGGCGATGACATAGGCGGCCAGCCTCGGATCGCCCTGTGGCACGGGGACGGGCGTCGCCGAAAGAGGTTTGATCGGAACGGTCTGGTAGGGTGCTTCGACCCAGCCTTGCCGCGCGCCGACCATGCCGCAGGCGACCACCGGTGTGGACTGCGCGGTCAGCCACGGCTCGACCAAACTCAGCAAGGTGGGTTCGAACCGGTCCCGGGTCAGTCCGCGCATCCCGTCGTCACTTTCGGCCTGCGCATGCACCTTGCCGTCAGACATGGCCCAGGCGCGCAGGCGCGAGGTTCCCCAGTCCACCGCGATCCAGTCCACTAAGCTGCCCCTTTGCATCGCTCTCCCCACTAGCCGGTTGTCACGACGCCGCCGTCCACAACCATGCATTGCCCGGTCATCATGCGGCTTGTGTGAGAGGACAGGAACAGCACCGCATCGACAATGTCCTGGGGCACCAGATGCTCTTTGAGGCACTGACGGTTCAAATGGGCTGCGAGATCTTCGGGCGTTGCCCATTTGTCGAGCTGTTTTTGGGTCAGGACCCAGCCGGGCGCCAATGCGTTGACGCGGATCTTGTCGGGCCCCAATTCCCGGGCCAGACTGCGCGACAGCCCCGTGATTGCAGCGTTCGCGGCGGTGTAGGCGGGATAGCCAGCATTGCCCATGATGTAGCTGATGGAACTGAAATTCACGATGCTGCCGCCACCCGCGCTTTTCATCCCCGCCGCGACGGCCTGGCATGCAAAGAAGTACGCCTTGAGATTGATCGCCTGCATCCAATCCCAGAACTCCGGCGTCGTCTCCGACAGGCTGTGGCGCTGATCGTTCGCGGCGTTATTGACAAGCACCGTAATCGGGCCGTGTGCTTCGGCCGCTCTTTCAAGGCTCGCACGCAATGCGTCGGTGTCGGTGATGTCGCCCTGGATAAAGAGCGGTGCATGGCCATGCTTGGCTTCCATCTCGCCCAGGAAATCCGATGCGTCCGAGCGGCCGATAAAGGCAACGCGGGCGCCTTGCGCCATGAAACCGTCCGTCAATGCGGCGCCAATGCCGGAGCCGCCGCCAGTGATGTAGACAGAAGCGCCGTTCAGGTCATGAAAGGTTGCGGTCGGGGCCATGTCGGTCAGGCGGCCTTTTGCGGGCGGCACCAGTCGGGCAGCCAGTCGGCATGAGCGATCAGCAGATCGTCGACCAGGCTTCGGATCTGGCGCAGGTCCAGTTCGGCCGCGGTGTGGGGGTCCATCATCGCGGCGTGATAGATGTGTTCCGGCGTCTGGTCGATCAGCGCACGCACCGTCAATTCCTGCACGTTGATCTGGGTGCGCATCAGCGCGATCAGTTGTGGCGGTATGTCCGTCACGACGGACGGTTGCACGCCGTTTGCGTCGACAAGGCAAGGGGTTTCGACCACCGCTCCCAGCGGCAGTTGCGGGATCTGGCCCGTGTTCGGCAGGTTGCCGTAAGCCGCGCATGGCCTATCCGTCACGATCGCATTCATCAGATCAGCCGCGAATTCGTGGCTGCGGGCGACCTGCGCCTCGTCACTGCCGGTGAGCACCTTGGCCTGCTCTTTCCAATCCGCGATCTGCTCCTCGCACCGTTTGGGATATTCGTCGAGGGGAATGCCGAATTCCGCGATCAGATCCTCGCGGCCCTGCTTGATGAACCACGGCACATACTCCGCCAGATGCTCGGAGCTTTCGGTGCAGAACCAGCCCAACTGATCCATCACTTCGTATCGTACCTTGTTCCCGCAACGCGGCATCAGAAGCGGGGGCTTGGGCAAGCGGCCTTCCCGATATCCGTCGCGCAGCAGCGGATAGAGGTCCCGCCCGTCATGTTCGAGCCGCAGGAAGAAGGCGACATGGTTGATACCCGCGACCTTGTGGCGGATCTGCTCTTTGGGCAGGTCGAGATCGTGGGCCATTTCCTCGACCGTATTCTGAACCGAATGGCAAAGACCCACCTGTTTCAGCGCCGGAAACGCCTCGGCCAGGGCCCAGGTGTTGATGGCCATGGGGTTTACATATTGCAAAAGCAGCGCATCTGGGCAGAGCTGCGCCATGTGCCGGGCCACGTCCCAGAGGACGGGCACAGTGCGCAAGGCCCGCATGATACCTCCGACGCCAAGCGTGTCGCCGATGGTCTGGCGCAGCCCGTATTGGCGGGGGATCTCGAAATCGGTGACGGTGCAGGGCTTGTAACCGCCGACCTGAAAAGCTGTAACGACGAAATCGGCGCCGTCGAGGGCAGCGCGCAGATCGGTGTGCGTGCTCACGGTCGCTCCGGTCCTGGTCGCGCGGATCATGCTGCGCGCGACGGTCTCGGATTCGCCCAAGCGTACCGTGTCGATATCCATCAATGCAAAATGGCTGTCGGCCAGCGCCGGGGTCAGCAAGGCGTCGCCCACGATGTTTTTCGTGAAAATCGTCGAGCCTGCGCCGACAAAGGCGATTTTCGTCATTTGACAGCTCCCAACGTCAGACCTGCGATGAAGTGTTTTTGCATCAGAAAGAACATTGCGACAGGTGGTAGCGCCGCGACCAAGCTGCCCGCGCTCATCAGGTGGTACATCGCGCGATATTCGGAATTGAAGGCGGTGATGCCTGCCGTGACCGGCTGGCTTTCCGGGCCTTGTGTGAGGACCACAGCCCAGAAATAGTCGTTCCAGATGAAGGTGAAAATCAGCACCGACAGGGCCGCGATGGCGGGCTTCATCAGCGGCAGCACCACGTACCAGAAGATGCGCCATTCCGAGATGCCTTCGACCCGCGCGGCCTCGATCAACTCGAAGGGCAGCGCACGGATGAAGTTGCGCATGAAGAGCGTGCAGAACCCCGTTTGGAACGCGATGTGAAAAAGAACCAGCCCGGTTTTGGTGTTATAAAGTCCCAACTCAAGCGTGAGATCACGGACAGGCACCATCAGGATCTGGAAGGGCACGAAATTGCCCGCGACGAACATGAAGAAGATCCAGATATTGCCGCGGAATTTATAGATCCCCAAAGCGAAACCCGTCATGCAAGAGAGCGCGACCGCGCCGATCACGGTGGGGATCGTGATCATAAAGGAATTCAGCAGATAGCGCGGCATATCGCTTTGAAGGAAGACCGCGCCGTAATTCTCGGCCACCGCAAAGGCCGACGGCAGACCCCAGTAATTCGCGTTGGAAAAATCCGCGCCGGGTTTGACCGAAAAGAGCGCGACCGCCAGCAAGGGCGCAAGCCAGAGCAGCAAGGCCACCGGCAAGGCCGTTTTATAAAGGGTTTGGGCGGCGGCGGACTGGGTTTCGATTGGCTTGGGGAACATCTCAGTGCTCCCGTTCTTCGCGGTACATCGACCAGAGGAAATAGGCGATGAAGACCATCATGATGAGGAACAGCACGACAGCGATGGCCGCGCCGTATCCCATGCGGAAGCCGTATTCCGAAAGCGCTACTTCGAACATGTAGAACGCGAGCACACGTGACGAGCCGAAGGGTCCGCCCGCCGTCATGATGGAAATCAGGTCAAAGCTGCGCAATGCGCCGATGATCGTGACGACAAAGGCGATGAAGGTGGCCGGGCGCAATTGCGGCAGGATGATATGCCAGAGCATCCGCCAGCCTTTGGCCCCGTCCAGTCGCCCGGCCTCGATTTGCTCGGGATCCACGGCGTTCAGGCCGGTGAGGTACAGGATCATGCAATAGGCGGTCTGGGGCCAGAGGCCGGCCAGGATGATCCCGTAGGTTACGGTGTTTTCGTTGCCCAGCAGGTTGATCGGACCCAGGCCAACGGCGCCCAGCATGGTGTTCAGCAGGCCGAAGGTCGGATCGTAAAACCAGGTAAAGACCAGACCCACCACGACCTGGCTGATGACAAAGGGAAAGAAGAAAAGGGATTTGTAGAGGCGGATACCGGCGACCGTCTGGTTTAGAAAGAGTGCGATGAAAAGCCCGCCGGGAATGGCCAAAAGGTAGAGCAGCAGCCAAAGGACGTTGTTTTTCAGGGAGATATAGAACGCATCCCGGTCGACCCATTCCCAGTAAAGGTCCTCGTAGTGGCGCAAGCCCACATATTCGGCCTCTCCCAGCCCGTCCCATTCGTAAAGCGACAGGCCGAAGGACTGGAAGATCGGGAAGATGACATAGAAGAGGAAGAAAAGGATGCCCGGTGCCAGGAACAACCACGGCGCGATGGCTTGCTGGTTGCGGTGAAACCAGCTCTCCTGCGTCTCGGTTGGGGTCAGGGCGGCATCGGTCATCAGTTTGGCCTTGATGGGCCCGCCCGCATGCCGCGGAACGGGCCGGTTGGATTACTCGTAGATGCGCCCGCGCGCACGTTCGAGACGGGACAGGATACGGTCGAGGTTGTCAGGCCTAACCATGAACTCCTGAAACCCCTCCATCGACACTTTGGCCATTTCGGCCGGCGCGTCGCGGTCCCAGAATTGCGCGACACCGCCGGGGCTGTTGCTGCTGAGCATTGTGAAGCCTTCCTGCAGAAACTTGTCGTCATCCACCGAGGATTGCGCGTTCACCGGAAGCTGGCCCAGATTGGCCCCGTTGTTGATCTCGGTCTGCTCCTCTGCTGAGACGGCGAACCGCAGGAACGCGCGCGCATTGTCCTTGTTCTGGGCATTCACGGGGATATGGAACGTGTCTGTCGGCGCGTCCTCGGACAATTCCACATCCGGATTGATCGCTGGAAACTGATAGAAATCAAGCTGATCGTCCGTCAGCCCCGCCTCGCGCAGGGGCGCGACGGCGAAGTTGCCCATCAGATACGCCGCGGCCTCGCCCTGCACCATGAACGGCAAAGCCTCCTGCCAGGAATAGCTTTGATGGTTGTCGATGAAGGCGCCCATGTCGATCAGCTCGCGCCAATTGGCAAAGGTCTGGCGCACCCGCTCGTCTTCCCAACTGATCTCGCCACCGGCAAGCTGCATGTGAAAGTCAAAGCCGTTCGTACGCATGTTGAGGTAGTCGAACCAGCCGCCCGCGGTCCACAGGAACTTGGTCCCGATCGTATAGCATTTGCGGCCCGACTCCAGGATGGCTTGGCAGTTGGATTTCATCTCCTCGAAGCTGGCAGGCTCGCTCAACCCCAGCTCTTCGTAGATGTCTTTGCGGTAATAGACGCCCCATTGATAATACGTATACGGCACGCCCCACTGCTTGTCGTCGATGGTCATCGCGCCCTTGGTGGAAGCGAGGTTTTCGGCAATCTCAGGCTCTGCCCACAGGTCAGAGACGTCTTCGAACAGCCCCGCTTCGACATAAGGGCGCATCCGGTTGGCGGCATACCATGTGGCCACGTCGGGCGCGTTGGCGGTCAGAAAGTTGCGGATCTGCGTCTTGTAGGCTTCCCGGTCGATCACCGTGGTCTCGATGTTCAGGTCGGGGTGCAACTCCTGAAACCGACCGATCATCGCCTCCATCGTCGCGCGTGGCGCGGGGTTCGATGTGTCCAGAAAGATCTTCAGATCCCCGGTCAGCTCTGCCGAGGCCGGAGCCGCAAGCGTGAATGACGTTGCCAGCGCCGCAATCGTCGCCTTGACGTTAAAGTGCATCTCATCCTCCCAAGATCACCAAAACAGTTTCATTATTTGAAACCAGGTTTTATATATTGAAAACTACACCGCGACTCGCTTAGGCTTGTCAACAATTTCCTGCCCAGGGGCCGGACGTCAGAGGGAGGTGGCGCGACGGTGTCCGATGACGGAACCATAGGAAAAGCATGTGATGTTCTGGATCAGGTGGCTGCATTCGGCCGCCCGGTCCGCTTTGGCGAATTGCTCGGAAACAGCGCCTTTCCCAAGGCCACGCTTTACCGGTTTCTTCAGAAACTGACCAACCAGGGCATGCTGGCTTATGACGCGGAACGGCAAACATACGCGCTGGGCATGAGGCTGGTGCGCCTTGCGCATACAGCCTGGACACAAAGCTCTTTGGCGCCTGTCGCGCGTCCGCACCTGGACCGGCTGAGCGAGCGGCTGAATGAAACCGTCCACCTGGCGCAGCTTGACCATGCGCAGGTTCTCTATGTCGACAAGCGAAACGCCGCTGATCCTGTCGAGATGTTCAGCCAGGCCGGCAAGGTAGGGCCGGCTTATTGCACGGGTGTTGGCAAGGCCATGCTTGCGTTTCTGGGGGAAGCCGATCTTGCGCGGGCGTTGGCGCAGCAATCCTTTCACAAGTTCACGCCAAGCACGTTGACCAGCGAGGCGGATCTGACCGCCGAGTTGAACCGGATCCGGGCCAGCGGCGTGTCCTATGACCGCGAAGAGCATGAGCCCGGCATTATTTGCGTGGCCGCCCCGATCCTGACGCGGCGGGGCCGTGTGATGGGGGCGCTTTCGATCACGGGGCCGACCGAACGGACCAGCCTGGCACAACTTGAAAGCTGGGCGCCCGAGGTTCTGAACACGGCCGAGGCAATAGCACAAGATGCACAGGCCTGGCGCTTTCCCGATCAACCAGACCCAGATGCGAGGACATCGCCATGACCGGAGTGACCTTGAACAAGGCCCTGAAGCGCTATGGACAGGTCCAGGTGATCCACGGGGTCGATCTGGAAATCGAGCATGGGGAATTTTGCGTTTTCGTGGGGCCTTCGGGCTGTGGAAAATCGACGCTTCTGCGCATGATTGCCGGTCTCGAAGAGACCACGGACGGTACGATCCAGATCGGCGAAAGGGATGTCACGCGACTTGATCCCGCAAAGAGGGGTGTGGCGATGGTATTCCAGACCTACGCGCTTTACCCGCATATGACGGTCGAGGAAAACATGGGCTTTGGCCTGCGGATGAATGGCGTCGCCAAATCCGAGATCCGGGAAAAGGTCGCGCGCGCCTCGGAGATTCTGAAGCTCGACACTTATCTCAAGCGCAAGCCCAAGGCGCTCTCGGGCGGGCAGCGCCAACGGGTTGCCATCGGGCGGGCGATCGTGCGCGGGCCGGAGGTGTTTCTGTTTGATGAGCCATTGTCGAACCTCGATGCGGAGCTGCGCGTCGAAATGAGGGTCGAGATCGCACGTCTGCATCAGGAGATCGGCGCGACGATGATCTATGTGACCCACGATCAGGTCGAGGCGATGACGATGGCCGACAAGATCGTGGTTCTGCGCGATGGCCGCATCGAGCAGGTCGGCGCGCCCCTCGACCTTTACCGGGATCCCGACAATCGGTTCGTCGCCGGCTTCATAGGATCGCCGTCGATGAATTTTCTGGACTGCGACGTCGTCGATGGCCGCCTGCGCCACGCGGCATTCGAAGAGGATGTCGCGTCTCCGGTGCCGGTACCTGCTGGCATGGTAAGGGTGACACTGGGTATCCGACCGGAGCATTTGCAGATCACGCACGAAACACCGATCCTTGATGTGGATCTGACCGAAGCCCTGGGCGGGGTCTCATACGCTTATCTCATGTCACCGGCAGGGGATCGCCTGATCGTCGAGGAACGCGGAGACGTGCGCAGCAAGGAAGGGGAAAAGGTGGGGCTCAGTTTCTACACGGAGCGCGCAATGCTGTTCGACATCGAAACGGGCGCCAGATTGCGGGCCTGAGGCTACTGATCTTCGCCGCAGAGTTCGATGATGTCGCCGCCTGCCGCGCGACCATCCTCGATATAATGGGTCACCATGATGACGGGCAGTCCCAGAGCAGCGCAGCGTGAAAAAACCAGATCGCGGATCTGCGCGCGGCGTGAGGCATCGAGGCCCGAAAACGCTTCGTCCAGCAGCAGCGCGCATGGATCCGAAAGCAGGCTGCGCATGAGCGCTGCGCGCGCGCGTTGCCCGCCGGACAGGGTGGCCGGATCGCGATCAAAACAGCCGGCAAGGCCGATTTCTTCAAGCGCGGCCTCGATCCGAAGCCGGCGCTGGCGCCGACCGCCGCCTTTCGACATCCCGAACGCGACATTTGCACCCACGCTGAGATGCGGAAAGAGAAGGTCGTCCTGAAAAAGGATACCGATGCAGCGCTGATGCGGCGGTAGCCCGGTGACGTTGCGACCGTTCAGCCAGACTTCGCCAAACGCCGCGAAATCCGGGGACAGGGTGCCTGTGATGAAGGCCAGCAACGTTGATTTTCCAACCCCGGAGGGCCCCATGATGGTCAGCACCTGGCCGGGACGGACATGGTGGTCGATCTCGATCAGGGTGCGTTCGCCCCGAACGATCCGAACCCCGCGAAGCTCCAATCCTTCAGCCATGAAGCCCCCGTCTGTTGCGCCACATCAGGGCGGGTATGGCGAGCGCAAGGGCAAAAGGCAGCATGACAACTGCGGTTTGCGCGACGGCGTAGATACCGATGGTGCGCCGATCGCCCCCCGCCGCCAGTGCAACAGCCTCGGTGGTCAGGGTGCTCACGCGGCCGCCGCCGACAAGCAGGGTGGGCAGATATTGTCCAATAGACACGGCAAGACCCACCGCGGCCGCTGTCAGGATCGGCCGCAGCATCATCGGCAGCCGCACCCGCCAGAAAATGTCGGTCTGCCCGCTGCCAAGCCCGGCGGCGACGACGGCGTGTCGCCTGTCCCAGGCCCGCCATGGATCGCCGAGCGAAAGGAAGACATAAGGTAGAACGAACACAACATGCGTCGCGACGACAGGCGCCAGACCGTCCTTTCCACCAAGCGACAGAAGGAGTGTTTGCAGGCCGGGAAGGAATGCGATCTGCGGGATGAGCAGCGGAAGGTAAATCAGCCATATCCCGCGCCGGGTGATGGGGCGCGACCGCCGAAACTCGGCCTCCAGGCAGCCGACGACAAGCAATACGGCAATTCCCGTTGCCGCAAACGCGATAAGAAACGTGGTGACGGTTGTGTCGATCAGGCCGTCCAGGTTGCGGCTCCATCCTCTCAGGGTGAATTGGTCGGGCAGGGGGGCCGGGAACCCCCAGAAGCCGGAAACGGACCAGATTGCGAGACCGGCCAGGCCGATGATGAGGGAGATCGCGGTGATCAGACCGGCCAGTAGGCCAAGCGGGCGCAAGAATATATCGGCCCTTGCTCCGCGACGCCCGGACAGGACCCAGACGTCGCCCAGCCGTTGAACTATAAGTTCTCCGACGCGCCAGACCAAAAGGGCGGCGAGTACCAGGCCCAACTGCATCAGCGCACCTGCGGATGCGACAAGCCGCATTGTCAGATCGGGGTCGTTCATCCAGCGCACAACCTGCACCGACAGGGGCGGGGGCAATGTGGGGCCGAGGATCAAAGCGACATCCACGGTCGACATCGAATAGGCCAGAACGACGTAGACGGGTAACCGGATCTGCGCGTAGATCGCCGGGAACACGGATTTCAGCCAGCCCGTGACGCGCCCGTACCCCAAAGCCTGCGCAACACGAACGCGGCGGCGTGCATCGCTTTGCCCGATTGCCGCAAGTGCCATCAGCAACAGGAACGGAACCTCTTTCGCGACCAGACCGGCGGTCATTGACAGACCGTATGGATCCTGCAGGATGACCAGATCTGGCGGCTTGTCCCAACCGGTCGCCGCCGGAGAAAGCAGTCGTGACAACCAGCCGGACGGGGCGATCAGAAAGGCCAGACCAAAGGCTGCCGCCGCATGCGGAACCGCCAGAAGCGGGGACAGCAAACGCTCAAGCGCGCGGAACGGTTTCGTGCCGGACCACCCGGCGAGCACAAGCGTTACAATCGATAGGGCGATCAGTGTCGCAAGAAGCCCCGTTGTCAGGGACAGGCGCGATGCGACGCCCAGGCCGGGCCAGTCGAAAAGCGCCTTGACGGGGGCAAGGCTAAACTCCGTAAGTCCGGCAGGGGGCAGATATCCGAACGCCGGAAAGACAGCGCCCATAAGCCCCGCGCCCACAGGCAGAAACATCACGCACAGGGTCAGCGCCGGAAAGCCGTCGACGGCAGACCGGCCTATTGCCCCGTTCCCAGAATGGCCCGGTCGCGCGATGTCGCCTCTTTCCGTCACCGCATCAGCGTCCGGCGCCGTAACGCTCGCTCCAATCCTCGGCGATCCGGATCATCCAGCTTGGATGCGGTTCCGGGCGCACCTGGCCCAACTCCTCCGGGGTCAGCGTCGCGATGCCCAGATCAAGAGCGGCAAAGGCCGCGCGATCAGTTTCGGGCAATGCTTCGACATCGAGCACCGTACCGTAACCCAGGATCTCGGGGTCCTGCGCGCGAAGCTGCGCTTTGGGAGACATCAGGAAATTGGCAAGCACCATCGCGCCGGCCTTCGCGCCCGAATTGTAGGGGATCGCCACGAAAGAGGCATTGCCCAAGGTTCCGTCCTCCAAGACAAAGGTTCGTACGGATGGCGGCAATTGCCCGTTCGCGATGGCCGTCGTTGCCTCCCCCGGGCTGAACGAGATCGCCAGATCGACCTCGTCATTTGCAATCAGTTGCAGCTGTGCCGGACCCGTTGTCGGATAGACGGTGCCGGACCGCCAAAGGTGAGGCGTCAACTGATCCAGAAAATCCCAAAGCGGGTCGGTGACAGCTTCGTAATTCGCGGTATCGACGGGCTGCGACAGAATTGCGTCATTATCCGTAAGGTCGATCAGCACTTGTTTGAGAAACGTGGTTCCAAGAAAGTCAGGGGGCTGCGGATAGGTGAAGCGCCCCGGGTTTGCCGTTGCCCAATCCAGGATCGCCTCCACGTTCGGCAGCGCGTCCGGCAGGTCGTCGGTGTCGTGCATGAACACGACCTGCGCCATCGCCCAGGGCGCTTCGAACCCTTCAGTCGGGACGGTGAAATCGGTTTGAACGGCTTTGCCCTCTACGTCGACGAATTGCCAATTGGGAAGGCTTTCCGCAAACGGCCCGAAGAGCAGATCGGCCTCTTTCATGGCCGCGAAATTGGGGCCGTTAATCCAGATCATGTCAACGGCGCCATCGTCATCGCGCCCGGCTTGCTTTTCGCTCAGCACCCGTGTGACCGCGTCCGCGGTATCGGCCAGCTTAACGTGCTCGAGGGTGACATCGTATGTCTCTTTGATCTGCTCACCTGCCCAGGCAATGAAGTCGTTGGTCGCAGTGGAGCCCCCCCAAGCGTGCCAATAAACGGTCTGGCCCTGCGCCTCTTCCAGGATCGCCGCCCAGTTTGTCGGGTCCGGGTCCGCGGTGGCGGGCAAGGCCCAGGTCACAAGAGCGACGAACGTGGCAAGTTTGGTTTTTCGTGTCATTCGGTTTCCGTTCGGGTTTGAAACACGTCCCGCGCGGCAAAGACGCGCAGAATGGCTGTCAGATAGCATAACGCGCCGAAGCCCCAGGCCAGCGGCGCGAAAAGTGAAGGCAGAAGGCAAAGGGCGACAAAGAACAGGATGGTTTCCGTGCCCTCCAAAAGGCCGTTAGAGAAGTAGAGTGATTTGCTCCCCTGTGCGGTCGTCTCCATCCCATGTTTCTCGGCCAGGATCGCGTAGCCCAAAAAACTCGTTCCGTTGAAATAGAACGAGGCCAGAAGGAACGCCCCCGCCACACCATTGACGGCGGGGTCGTGAAACACGAATGCCAGGGGGATCGCTCCGTAAAACAGGAAATCCGCCACGATATCGAGGTAGCCTCCGAAATCGGTTTTCCGGGTTGCACGTGCGACCGCGCCGTCTAGACCGTCCGCAAGCCGGGACGCCAGCAGCAACAAAAGGGCGACAAGGAAGAACCCTGCCCAGACAAAAGCCGCCGCCGCCAGGCCCAGAACCAGTCCGGCGAGGGTCACCGTGTCGGCGCTGACGCCAGCCGAAGCCAGGCGTTTTCCTGCGGCGTTCAGGGGCGGGTCTATGATCCGCCGCATCCATGCATCGAGCATCTTGCCCCTCCCTCGGGCGTTGAGTGTGGCATGAATGACGGCACGCCTTCGGTGACGCAATCGCTTTGACACGAAAGTGAAGCCAGGTCTTCGCGCGTCACGCGCGCCGGAT
The DNA here is from genome assembly GCF_004216475.1 of Thalassococcus sp. S3. Classification (GTDB taxonomy): domain Bacteria; phylum Pseudomonadota; class Alphaproteobacteria; order Rhodobacterales; family Rhodobacteraceae. Next base: position 1,265,627 of record NZ_CP022303.1, read on the forward strand.
CGTGAGAATGGCCCGCAAACCCGTCGGGACACGTTCAAAGGTGAGCGCGCCGCCGTGTTGTTGCGCGATGGTGGACACGATCGTCAGTCCAAGGCCTACCCCATCGGTCAGCCCCGCATTCTCCCCCCTCAGGAAGGGTTTCGTGAGGCGATCCAGCATGTCTTCGGACATGGTGGTGCCTTCGTCTTCCACTATGATGGCCGCCTCGCCCGAATTTGCATGGACCGATACCGCCGCGCGGCGCCCATATTTCAGCGCATTGTCCACAAGATTGCCGATGGCGCGGCGCAGGGCCACCGGTCGCGCGGTGATCAGAACTCTGCGCGCCTCTTCCGAAGGTAACATAAGGGATCCGGGTGCCGCTGCGAAAAGCGTTCTGCTCCGCTCCACGCTCCGGGCTTCAGCGGGCATGAACCGGACCGGTTTGCCGACATCGTCATAATCCGCGACAACAGCCTGAACCACCGAGGTCAGGGAAAGCTCAACCGGGTCTTCGGCGCTGATCTCCGCGCGGGTGTAGGTCAGAACGCTTTCGATCATGCCTGTCATCAGGTCGATGTCGGTCTCCAGCTTTTGTCGCAGCTCCGCGTCGTCGATCAGGGCCGTGCGCAGTCTCAGGCGTGTGGCCGGCGTTCCAAGATCGTGGCTCACACCCGACAGAACGAGCGCCCGTTTGTGGAGCCGGTCCTGCTCCGTTTCCAGATAGGCATTCAGTGTTTTGGCCAGGCTCTGCAGCTCTTCCGGGCCTTCTTCGGGTAAAGGGGCCCGCCCCCTGGTGCGGCCATAGAGACGCAAAGTGTCGGTGAATTGAGCAAAGTGACCGGCGGTTTCCGCCACGAGGGATATACAGATCAGAAGTCCGCAGATGCCCACGGCCAAGGCCAGCAGTCTCAGGTCGCGGGGGGCGGCGGCACACCCCCAGACATCGTCGCCATGCACGCGCAGCCATGCACCCTGATCCACGCGCGCAAAGACCACCGGCTCACTGCAAAGGCTGGCAAGCAGACGCGCGACATCCGCGACCTTAGAGGCCGTATTGCTGGCATCCGCCGGCGGGAGATCCGCCACCGGATATTGCAGATCTGGTGAGACGATCCGCAGCTGAATGCGCCGACCTCCAAGCGTCAGGATCGGATCGGTCAAGATGGAAACGGATGTCACATAGGTGCGCGGGCCGAATTCAGGCGTGATCGGTGTCCCCTGATCGGAAAGGTCTCCGATGGTCACGGGGCTCAGCCTGAGATCTGGCGGGGCAGGGGCATCCCGGATCAGCGTATCATGAAGCGCAAAACCTGCGAGATAGGCCTGGTTCAGGTAGCTTTTCCAGTTGGATTGAGACGTAATCCAAAGGCCGCTGGCGAGGCCGCCGGCCACAAAGGCTGTCAGCGTCCAGACGATGCCGCGCATTTTCAACGTTCCAAAACGCGCGCGTTCAGCCATCGGAAACATCGACATCCACGGCAAAAACATACCCGACCCCGCGGGCCGTGCGCAGCATGTCCGGCTCTTTCGGATTGCTCTCGATCTTGGAGCGCAGACGCCCGACGAGAACATCGATGGCGCGCCCCTCCGAAACGTCGAGGTGTCGGCCTGTCTCGCGGGTGGTATCCAGCCCTTCGGCAATTTCCTGACGGGTCAGCGCGATATGAGGATTTGCCACAAGCACCTTCAGCAGCGCGATCTCACGTTGGGACAGGGCGACCTGGAACCCGTCCGGCGCCAGGGTCACGTTCGTTTTTGCGTCAAAGGACCACCCCTGAAAGACGTATCGCGAGATATTGCGGCGATATTGCAACGACGCGGACCGTCTGCCCCGCCGCAGAACCGCGCGGACCCGCGCGAGCAACAGATCGGGATTGAACGGTTTGGCAATATAGTCATCCGCGCCGACACTGTATCCGGCCATGCGGTGATGATCCGCCGACAGGGCAGAGACGAGGATGATCGGGACATCCTGCTCCTCCCGCAGGCGTTCGCAGATGCGCACACCGTTTTCCTGGCCCAGCATCACGTCAAGCAGGATCAGGTCTATACGGCTTGTCTCAAGGTGGCGGGCAATTTCTTCCTCGCTTTCCGCCGTCAGCACGAAAAAGCCGTGCTTTCTGAGAAACTGGGTCATCATCTCGCGCATCTCGGGGTCGTCATCGACAACCATCAGCTTGGAAATTGCCATCTTGAACTCCCCGACCTTGCTGGCTCGAATGGCGCGCGCGGGGCGTCGCCGGAGGCTGACCGAGACCATAGCGTAACAGCACGTAACAGATCACAGAATTTTCGTGCGCGGGGTATGGCTTATCCTGCAATCGGTATTTGTCGCAACCGCCTGATCTCGTCCAAACTAGCACATCACCGGCCAACGGGTCGGCTCATCTTGGGAGGAGATCATGACAATATTCAAGCGCACAGCCGCGTCGTCCGCGCTGGCCCTGCTGGCTGCCGGTGCCGCCCTAGCGGGACCCGAAGCGGAAGTTCTGCACTGGTGGACATCCGGTGGGGAGGCCAAGTCCGTGGCCGTTCTGCAGGAGGAATTTGCGTCGAAAGGCGGCGAATGGACGGATATGCCCGTGGCCGGTGGCGGTGGGGATGCCGCCATGACCGCATTGCGCGCGCGTGTTCTGTCGGGCAATGCGCCGACGGCGGTTCAACTGAAAGGCCCGGCCATTCAGGAATGGTATCAGGAAGGCGTGCTGGCTGATATCTCGTCCGTTGCAGATGCCCAGGGATGGGCTGAGGTGCTGCCCGCATCAATCGCGGGCCATATGAAATGTGACGACATCTGGTGCGCTGCTCCGGTGAACGTGCACCGGGTCGACTGGATCTGGGCCAACGCCGAGATTCTGGCGGCGAACGACATCGAGATGCCGACCAGCTGGGACGAGTTCAACGCGGCGGCAGAAAAGCTGCAGGCGGCCGGCATCACGCCTTTGGCCCATGGCGGTCAAGCCTGGCAGGACGCCACGGTCTTCGAAACCGTCGTTTTGGGTGTCGGCGGCCCGGATTTCTATCAAAAGGCGCTCGTCGATCTGGATGACGAAGCGCTGACGTCCGACACGATGGTCGCCGTCTTCGATCAGATGCGCACATTGCGCGGCTATGTCGACGACAATTTCTCGGGCCGGGACTGGAACCTTGCCACCGCGATGGTCATGAACGGCGAGGCCGCGTTCCAGATCATGGGGGATTGGGCAAAGGGCGAGTTTCTCGCCGCCGGGAAAGTGCCGGGCGAAGACTTCCTCTGTGCTTCGACACCTGGGGACGGGTTCCTCTATAATGTCGACAGCTTTGCCATGTTCGATGTGGACGGGGACGACAAGGTCGCGGGCCAGAAGCTTTTGGCCGAACTCATCGTGGGGCCAAGCTTTCAGAAGGTGTTCAATCTCAACAAGGGGTCGATCCCGGCCCGGACCGATGTGGCGCTGGACGACTTCGATACCTGCGCGCATCTGTCTGCCGACGACATGACCGCGAGCTCCGATGGCGGGTCGCTTCTGCCCTCTTATGCGCATGGCATGGCCCTCTTTGGCGCGCAGTCCGGTGCGATCACCGACGTCGTCACCGCCCACTTCAACTCTGACATGTCGTCCGAGGATGCGGTTCAGATGCTCGTCAACGCAGTGGCCAACAGCCGCTGAACCTGCATTGCCTGCCCCACCTCCCTGGGGCAGGCACCTTTGCGGAGACTTTCGATGTCGGACTGGCTTGAACGACACGTGCCAAAGATGGTGCTGGCGCCTTCTTTCGTTGTTGTCCTGATCTTCGTCTACGGGTTCATCGCATGGACGGCGTGGGTTTCGCTGACCCGGTCCCGGCTTTTGCCGCGTTACGAGATCGAAGGCTTCATTCAATATGACCGCCTCTTCGCCGCCCCGCGCTGGGATACGGCGATGAACAATCTCTTTATCTTCGGCACGCTCTTCATCCTGATCTCAATGGCGCTGGGATTGCTGATCGCCATCCTTCTGGATCAGAAAATTCGGGCCGAGGGGGCGTTGCGGACGATTTATCTCTACCCGATGGCCCTTTCGATGATCGTGACGGGCACGGCGTGGAAATGGATGCTGAACCCCGGACTGGGACTGGAGGCCGTGGTCAGGGGCTGGGGGTTCGAAGGCTTTTCGTTTAACTGGCTGGTTGATCCGAACATGGCCATCTACACCGTCATCATCGCCGCGGTCTGGCAGGCCTCCGGCTTTGTGATGGCGCTGTTCCTGGCTGGATTGAGATCGGTTGATCAGGAGATCATCAAGGCCGCCCAGGTGGATGGCATCCCAACCGCGCGGATCTATTCCGCCATCATCCTTCCATCGATGGCGCCCATTTTCCTGTCCGCTTTCATCGTTCTGGCGCATCTTGCGATCAAAAGCTTCGATCTCGTGATCGCGCTGACAGGAGGCGGGCCCGGATATGCCACCGATTTGCCCGCCACTTACATGTACGCGATGGCCTTTTCCCGGGGGGATCTGGGGCAGGCGGCAAGCTCTGCCATGATCATGATGATGGTCGTTTTCGCCATCGTGGTGCCATATCTCTATTCAGAGCTGAGGTCCAAAAATGACTGATGCCGCCCTTCCGACATTGCGCAAGAGCACCCTTTCGAAGCGCCTGCTGCGCTGGCTGCTCTATACGTTGCTCGTCCTCTTTGCCCTCTATTACCTGATGCCTCTTTTCGTGATGATCACCACGTCACTGAAAAGCCTGGAAGAGATCCGCACAGGCTCCCTGATGGCCCTGCCGCGGGATGTGACCTTGGATGCCTGGCGGACAGCCTGGTCGGGCGCCTGTACCGGCATCCAATGCGAGGGGTTGAGACCCTATTTCTGGAACTCGGTGCTGATGGCGGTTCCGGCCGTCGTGATCTCCACCCTGATCGGCGCTTTGAACGGCTATGTCGTGGCGCAATGGCGGTTTCGTGGGGCCAACATCTTTTTCTCGCTCATGCTTTTTGGCTGCTTCATCCCGTTTCAGGTCGTTCTGCTGCCGATGGCGCGAATGCTTGGGTTGATGGGGCTCGCCGGCTCCATCCCCGGTCTGATCTTCGTTCATGTGATTTATGGGATCGGGTTTACGACGCTTTTCTTCCGCAACTACTACGTCACCATTCCTGCCGACCTGGTGAAGGCGGCCAAGGTCGATGGGGCGGGCTTTTTCAGGATTTTCTGGTCGATCTTCCTGCCGTTGTCCCTGCCGATCATCGTCGTGACCGTGATCTGGCAATTCACCCAGATCTGGAACGATTTCCTCTTTGGTGTCTCGTTCAGTCAGGCCGGCACGCAACCCGTCACGGTGGCGCTGAACAACATCGTCAATTCGACCACCGGCGTGAAGGAATACAACGTCGATATGGCCGCAGCCATTATCGCGGCCCTTCCAACGCTCCTCGTCTACGTCATCGCCGGCAAGTATTTTATCCGCGGTCTCACCGCCGGATCAGTGAAAGGGTAAGCGCATGCCTCCTGTTCTGGATATCAAGAACCTTCGCAAAAGCTATGGAACCACCGAGATCCTCAAGGACATCAATGTCGAGATTGAGCCCGGTGATTTTCTGGTGCTGGTCGGACCATCCGGATGCGGGAAATCGACGCTTTTGAACTGCATCGCGGGGCTTGAACCGATCAGCGGGGGGGCGATCCATATCGGGGGGCAGGACATGACAACTGTCAGCCCGAAGGATCGCAATATCGCGATGGTGTTCCAGTCCTATGCGCTTTACCCCACAATGTCCGTCGCCAAGAACATCACGTTCGGCATGAAGGTGCGGGGCGTCGATGCCGTAACACAGGCGGCGAAACTGAAAGACGTGGCGCAGCTTTTGCAGATCGAGCCGCTTTTGAACCGCCGTCCGGGTCAGTTGTCAGGCGGCCAAAGGCAGCGGGTGGCCATGGGGCGCGCGCTGGTGCGGGATCCCAAGCTGTTTCTCTTTGACGAACCGCTGTCCAACCTCGACGCCAAGTTGCGGGTCGAGATGCGGACCGAAATCAAGAAGCTGCACCAGAACCTGAATGCCTCCATCGTCTATGTGACGCATGATCAGATCGAGGCGATGACGCTGGCCACCAAGATCGTTGTGATGAAAGGCGGCGTGATCCAGCAGATCGGGACGCCATCGCAGATCTATAACCGGCCCGAAAACCTGTTCGTCGCGGACTTCATGGGATCGCCTGCCATGAACCTGATACCGGCCAAGGCCCATAGCACAGACGGCGGCACACGTATCGAAATCGCGCGTCCCCAGGCCGAGCCCCTGATCCTGACCGATACGGCGCATTCCGGGCTGCCCGAAGATGTCATTCTTGGACTGCGCCCCGAAGACATTGCCGAAGCGGGCCATCGGGGTGGGCAGAATGTTCAGACCGCGCAGTGCCTTGTGGATGTGGTCGAACCGGCCGGTGCTGATACCTATGTCGTCTCCCGCCTGGGCGGGCGGGAGGTTACGGCGCGCCTTCACGCCGAGACTGTCGCCTGTTCAGGTGAGCCGCTTGAGATGGCGTTCGATCTTGGGAAGGTCTCCTACTTCGAGCCGGAGACGGGACAGCGTTTGAACTGAGATATCGCGGAGGCTGGTATGGATTGACGGCGGCGCTAGTTTTCCAAACGGATTGCCGCAAAGCCTCTATCATGCCCCGCCGATATCAAGATGTGTTCCCCTCGCTTCCATTGCTCGACAGCGATGGGTTGCTGCACCAATCGGCGACCGCCCTGATGACCGTCCGGTATTTTCAGGCAGATCCCGGTCGCATGCCCGAAGATGTCTTTGCAGAACACCACGTCTTGCTGAACCTCCGCGACGCCCCGCATCGCGTGCAGAACACCCGCAACGGGCAATTGCGCGACTTCACCTTCCACAGAAACGAGATCATCGTGACCCCGGCGGGGACCCGATCAGGCTGGCGCTGGTTCGACCGGTCGGATGTGATTGTCATCACGCTCGACCCGGGGCCGGTGGCGCGCTTTGCCGAGCATGAGCTGGGCATGCTGCTGAGCGACCGGCAACTTGCCGACCTTCCGCAATTTTCCGACGCAGACATTGTCTCTGCCGGGGTGATGCTGCGGGACAGCCTCGAGATGGAGGCGGCGACGTCACCCGTCATGTTCGAGGCGCTGGCGCGTGTCTTTCTTGTCAAGCTACTGCAGCGATACGGCGACCGGCATCCGGAGGAGATCGCGCGCTCGGCCAAGTTCACATCAGCGCATTACCGTCGCGTATTGGATTTCGTCAAAACGCGGTTGGACCAAACGATTGCGGTCGAAGATCTGGCCCGTGAGGTCGGGATGAGCCCTGCGCATTTCAGCCGCGTGTTCAAAGAGGTTATGGGCAAGGCGCCGATGCAATACGTGATGGCGTACCGGATCGAGCAGTCTATCGGCATGATGTCGGATCCCGCCCTGCCTTTGGGAGAGATCGCATTGGCTTGCGGTTTCGCGGATCAGGCGCATTTCTCGCGGAGTTTCAAACAGCTCATGGGGACCAGCCCCAGCAAGTACCGCGCGACAAGCGTCTGAGCAGGATTATTCAAATACTTCTCAGGACCGTTCAATCGGACCGGGTGGGCATTCGCTAGATTTGGATCAACGGGACACAGACAGCCCGATCCAAGGACCTAGAGGATGCCAACCATGAAACGCTTCTTTCCTGCTGCCTTTCTTTGCACCGTGACAAACCCTCACGCGTTTGCCCGCTACGTCCAAGCAGATCGGGCAACCCGTCACGCCATGCACCAGGTGATGGATGGCCGGGCCAGTTTCCTGCGGGACCACCGTGAGGGGGTGTCCCTCTCCACGCTCGAAAGCACTGCCACCCATTTCGCCGCTGCAACCAGCTGAACACATCCAATGTCCGCGCCGATGCCGCGCGGACCGCTAAACGGAGAAGAAACCATGAAACTTGCGATTGCCTTCATTCTGGCAACTTCGGCCGCAGGAGCCGCAGATGCGCCGCTGACCGAAGATCGTCTTCTGGATCAGGCCGAGATGATACGCGTGGCCGATGCAATAGATGTGGCCGTAGACGCAAAGAACTGGCCGCGGGCGCAAGGGTTCTTTGCGGGGACGGTATCCGTTGACTTCACCTCTCTCACGGGGGGCGAGCCTGCGACGATACCTGCCGAGGCCCTGATTTCGGGATGGTCTGCCAACCTGACCGAGGAAAAGACATCCTTCCACCTGCGTGGAAATCACCAAATCACCTTCACCGGACCGGATCAGGCCGAAATGACAAGCCACGGCTATGCCTGGAACCGCATGGAGCGGGGCGCCTTGCCCGAAAACGGAGGGGAGCCGCTGTGGGAGGTCTGGGGAACATACACACATGACTTCGTCCGCGAGGATGAGACCTGGCGTGTCACCGCCATGAGCTTCACCGCGACGGCGGAACGGGGAAACCCTTTCGTACGCGACACCCCCGGTCGCTAAGCATTCAAAATCAGGAGAAACGACATGACAAATACATGGTTTATCACCGGTGCATCCTCGGGTTTCGGGCGCGCCTTTGCTGAATACGCACTGGCCCATGGACACAACGTTGTGGCGACCGCCCGGCGGGCGGATCTGCTGGCCGAAATCGAAGCGACCGCGCCGGACCGGGTTCTTGCGATTGCGCTGGATGTCACGCGGCCCGACCAGGTTACGGCGGGGATCGAGGCCGCGACCGCCCGGTTTGGCCGGATCGATGTTCTCATCAACAACGCAGGATACGGCATCGTGGGCGCCTTCGAAGAAACGCCCGACGCTGAACTGCGGGCGATGATGGAAACGAATTTCTTTGGCGCGCTTACCGTCACACGCGCGGCATTGCCGGTCATGCGCGCTCAGCGCACAGGCGCCATTGTCATGATTTCAAGCGTCGGGGGCCAGATGTCCTTTGCCGGTTTTGGCCCTTACTCCGCTTCGAAATTTGCGCTTGAGGGGCTGACCGAAGCGCTCGCCCAGGAAATCGCGCCGTTTGGATTGAAGGCGATGATCGTGGAGCCAGGCGCCTTCCGCACGTCATTTGCGGGCAAAGGCGGGATGCGCCACATGCCGCAGCGTGCGGAGTATGAGGAGATCGTGCGAGGGACACGCTCATTTGCCGAAGACATGGATGGGACGCAGGCCGGTGATCCCGCGCGCGCTGCCGCTGCGATTGATCTTGCCCTGAAATCCGACGTCACACCGCTTAGGCTGGCTTTGGGGGACGATGCGGTCGATGGCATCCGCGATCATGCCGAAGCGGTTCTGGCCGAGTTGACGTCCTGGGAAACGGTATCGCGCAACGTCGCCTTTGAAAGCGCGGCGTAGACTGGACGTGGCCCAAAAAGGCTGGGCGGTCATGCGAAAGACAAGGCGCCCTATGCAAGTTGGGGCCGCCTTGCTCTTTCAACGTTGTCCAAGCTTTTGCCTCTAGGTCTCTGAGAAAACGCACTTCCTCACAGTTATCCTCAAACTTATCCACATCTGCCGTGTCGCGAGCCAACCTCTAGTTGATCCTTCACAAGCTGCCGAGATAAGCACCGGAACCATTTGGCGATAATTAACACGAATCTTGATCGCCCACTTGGGAAATGCCGGGGGATATCAGGGCACTAGAAGCCATTCTTCTCAGGCGCGCCGCACCCGTCCAGCACATCGTCGAAACGATGATCAACCGGTTCCGTCTGATTGACGACGAAACATCATAAATGTTCTAAATGGTGCTGAAGAAGGAGCATATGCCGTGTATTTTACGACATTCATTGTTCTAAAAAGACAGTACTGTACGCCAAAAAAACATCAGTCCTTCGCGCGTTTTCCAGCCAGTTCCCTCAGGCGAGGGTCCACATCGGCGCGGTGGCGCCCGGATAGAAACTCGTCGTAATAGACCACCATCCGCGGTTTTGACTGACCTGCCGCATTGGCGTCCCATCTTTTGGTGTAGCTTGCGAAAATACCGCGACGGTGCCCGGGCCGGACACGGGTAGAGGCCGGTGGGGTTGCGACAAGTTGCCCGCGATAGCTGCAGGCAAGCGTTTCATTGATCCACACGTTCAGATAACCGTCTGGGCCGGTTCCGAAATTCGTGTTGATCACGATATCGACCCACTTGCCTCGCATCTCGGCCATGCTGAACAATTTGCAGATGTGACCGAGGTTTTGCGCTTTGCCCCAGCCATATGCCGAACGCATGTCGTCAAGCTGAATGACCACGTCCTTGGCGCGATCATCGGACCGCGTGCAGAGCGCTGGATCGCAATCCGTCCAGTTGCCTTCCCCCACCCCCATCTGGATCAGCCGGAAGATCGGGCGGTGGTCGCCGCTTAACTTCCATGTGCCAAAGACCGTTCTTAATGTTGTCTTGGCGCTGAAGGATGGAACGGTTTCGTTATAGAAACTCCAGCCATACCAGATGTCCTTGTTGATCCGGGCCTTGTTGACGCTGTTGCGCATGCGGAGCTCGCTGCGATACCTGGGATTGCCGCAATCGCTGCCGCCGCAATCTCCGTCGCGCAGTTCAAACCGCTCGCTGCGCCTGCCGCGCCGCGTCGGTTCACCGGGTTCTGATCGGCGATATGCATGGTCATGGGGGCTCAGATTGAATGCATAACCGCGTGGGGGCGGGTCTGCTGCCAGATCATTGGGTTGTGCAACCAACATGAGAGCGCCGAGAGACGCCCAAACCGCAATCTTCCGTAACATCTTCCACTTGCCTCGTTCTGCTCAAAACGGTGGGAGGTCTTTTTGTCGGCAGCGTTTCACATCACCGCGCGTCTTATTCTTCCCTTCTGTCGCGGCGGACATTTGATGGTCAAGCCTGCATACGGGATTTGCCGCTAATTTAGGCGGCCTGTGACCCCGGTTTTGACGCGGATCAGCATCAAATTCGCGGAATGTGGCAGGAATAAGGCAAGAATATGGAGGCTTCTTGATGCCTTTGTGTTCTCTTCAAGGTCTTGGTGCAGATATGTCACCGACAAGCGGTTTTTTGCGAAAACGTCTTAATTTTTCACTTTACCGACGGCGGACAACCGCCTACCGCTAAAGAAAAAATAAACAAATGAACAAAATATAACGAGGCAGTTATGGCAAGAATCAGTGTCTTTGGCATTGGCTACGTTGGCGTGGTCTCTGCGGCATGTTTGGCTAAGGATGGGCATGAGGTCATCGCAGTTGACGTTGACCCCGGTAAGATCGAGGCAATCAATTCCGGTCTGTCGCCGATCGTCGAGAACGGACTGGACGAGTTGATCGCGCAGGTGGTGGCCGATGGCAAGCTCACGGCGACGAACGATGTTCAGCATGCAATCGACAACACCGACGCATCCTTCATCTGCGTGGGCACACCCAGCGCATCCGATGGATCGGTCGGCCTGAAATACGTAAAGGTCGTCTGCGAGAATATCGGCAAGGCGCTGGCCAGCAAAGAGGGCGGCCATTCCGTCGTCATCCGCTCGACCATCGTGCCGGGCAGCTGTGAAGGCACCTGTATCCCGACGCTTGAGGCCGCATCCGGCAAGAAAGCCGGTGCTGATTTCGGCGTTGGCTACTACCCTGAGTTCCTGCGCGAAAGCACTGCGATCGAAGATTACTACGATCCGGGTCTGATCGTCTTTGGCGCTCTTGATGATTACACGCGCGAGATCCTGACCGAGCTTAATCAGGATCTGAATTGCAAGATCCACGTCGTGGATCTGCGCACGGCGGAGATGGTGAAATACACCTCCAACACCTGGCGCGCGGTCAAAGTGACCTTTGCCAACGAGATTGGAAACATCGCCAAGGCGTCGGGCCTCGACGGTCAGACGGTCATGGAAATCCTGTGCTCGGACGACAAGGTGAATATTTCGTCCTACTTCATGCGGCCGGGTTTCGCATTCGGCGGATCCTGTCTGCCCAAGGATGTGCGCGCATTGCGCCACATGGCGGCCACGCTGGATACGCCTGCGCATCTGCTGAACGCGGTTCTGGATGCCAATGAAGCACAGATCGTGAAGGCCGAAAAAATGGTCAAGGCGTCCGGCGCCAAGAAGGTTGGCTTTGTGGGCATCAGCTTCAAGCCCGGAACCGACGATCTGCGCGAGAGCCCGCTGGCAGAGCTGGCATCACGCCTGATCAGCGCCGGCGTCGAGGTCGATATCTACGACCCCTATGTCTATGAGGCCTACGCCAACGAAAACTCGACCGCCGGTCGTGGCAACGATGTGATCCCGGATCTGAAGGATCGCATGATCGCCGACCTCGACAAGATGATCGAAGGCTGTGGCGCGGTGCTTGTGGGCAATTTCTACAAGGACACCGTGGAACGGCTTGAAGTGGCAGCCAATGACGTGCCGGTGCTGGACCTGACGCGGATGAACCGCAAGCGGGTCTCGGGCGGCAAGTACGAGGGCATCTGCTGGTAACTTAGGCGAGGGGAGTGGCGCGATGTTCGCGGTTCTCACACATATCGCCTATTTTGCAGTCATCGTGTTGCTGGCCAGCTCTGTGCCGCCGGCGTTTCTCGGTTCCCTCGAGGGAACCGTGAACACGATCTTCATCATAGGCTTTCTGGGTGCGTGGCGCTATTCCTGGGCCGCGATCAACTTCACGCGTGCCGTGATCTTCCGCCGGGTCGTATATCCCCGGCGGAAAGCGAAGGCGCAAAAGAAGTATCGCGACGAAGGGGTCATCTCGCACGCCTATTTCCTCGTGACCTCCTACATGGTGAAACCGGAAGTCAGTCTTCCGGTCTATCGCTCCATCTTTGAAGCTGCGGCCAATTCTAAGGACGGCGCGACGATCGTGTCATCCGTGGTTGACGGCGCTGACGAACGGCTGATCCGCAGCATCTACGAGACGATGCCACGCGACATGTCGAACGTTCAGCTGGTGATCGACCGGATCGAGGCGAACGGCAAGCGGGACGCGATGGCCAAGGTGCTGCGGATCATCCGCGGCTTCTGTCCGACGCATCGCGACATTCTGGTCTTTGTCGATGGCGACACGATGGTGCCGCACGACATCGTCGCGAAATCTGCGCCGATCTTCACCAATCCCAAGGTCGGAGCGCTGACCACGGACGAGGCGGTGCAGATCGAGCGTAAGAGCCTTTATCGCGACTGGTTCATCATGCGCTTCAATCAGCGGCAGGTGATGATGTGTTCCATGGGCCTGGGCAACCGGGTTCTCACCCTGACCGGCCGCATGTCGGTGTTCCGCGCGGACCTCGCCACCAATCCCGAATTCATCGAGGGTGTCGATCACGATTTCCTGGATCACTGGCGGTTGGGCCGGGTCAAGTTCCTGACGGGCGACGATAAATCGACTTGGTTCTGGCTTCTCAAAAACGGCTATGAAATGGCCTATCTGCCGGATGTGCAATCCATTTCGGTCGAAGAGCAGCCACGTGATACGTTCCTCGACAGCGCGCAGACCCTTATGGTGCGCTGGTTCGGAAACATGCTGCGGACCAACGGACGTGCGATCGCCCTTGGCCCCCGTCGGATCGGGTTCTTTACCTGGTGGTCGGTCATGGACCAGCGGATTTCGATGTGGACGACCCTTGTGGGGCCGATCACCATCCTGCTGACCGCCATCCTGCATGATGTGATGGTTATCCCGCTCTACATCGCTTGGGTGATGGCAACGCGGTATGTGTTCTGCATCATCCTGTCGATGTTCCGGGGGACATGGTTCCCGGTCACGCATCCTCTTCTTCTGTATTTCAGCCAGGTCTTCGGTGCCGCGGTGAAGACGTTCGTCTTCTTCCGCCTCGACAAGCAAAAATGGACCCGGCAATCAAGCCGCGGCAGTGCCGGCGCGCTCGATGCAATGACAAACCGGATCCGAAGCGCGGAAGCGATGGCCCATCACGGCATCGCCCTTCTGTGGCTGACAATCGCAATAATGTTCCTGACAAAAATATAATGAAACCAAAGGTTTCGGCGGAGAGCAGACATGACTGAACAAACAATGATGCAAACTGACATGCCCGGTGCGGTGCCGCATGATTTCGTGTTCGATAGCGAGCATCCGATCCTGCCGATCCCCTTTACGGCCCATATCGGCGATGAAAAGCTTGACGGCAGCGGCCTTTCCATCGCAGCCGCCTACGTCTCGGCGCCGGGCGATCTGGATCCAAGCTTTGAAGGCACGCGGCACATCGTGAAGCTGCAATTCGATTTCGAAGGCTTTTCGATCACGCTGTTCCCCGAAATGCGGGTGGCGCGCGGCACCAAGGACGGCGAGGTCGCGCTGCAATTCATGGATCCGACAGGGGGCCACCTGCCGCAGCTGAGATACATCATCAACAGCTTCATTGCGGGCGATTTTGTGACGATGGGCTCGATGTTGGCCTATTCCGGCCCGACAGAGCCCAAGAAAGACAAAGTGGCCGAAAAGGAAGATCGCAACCGCCGGCTGATCCGCAGTGTGGCCGTCGCCGTCATCTCCGGGGTTTTGATTCTACTGGCCCTGAACCTGATGCGTGTCCGGCTGACCGAAAGCTACGAGGCGCGCCCGGTTTTCATCGTTCGCAGCGGGAGCGAGATGCGCGCGACAAGTCCGGGGCAGGTGGCCTTCCTGAACCCCCAAGCCAGCCAGGGAGAAGTCGTCTATTCAATTGCCGCCAACAGCGGCGACATGTTGAACTTCAAACTTCCCTGTGACTGCGAAGTCACTGTTTCTGATGGTATTTTCGAAGGAGCAACTGTTCTTCCAATTGACTCAATTCTGACATTCTTTGGCTCCAGCGTCGATGTGAAGGTGCAGACACAGATGAGCATCGAAGGTCTGAGCAAGGCAATGAACGGCGATCACGTGACACTGGAAATGCGGGACGGCAGGTCGATCCCGGTGACGGTGTCGGTGACGTCGGCGACAAACACCGCAGCACAAAGGGGCGATTTGTTCCTGCCTGTTACGCTGGTGGCCGAGCCGGGCACGTTGAGCATCGAAGATATTGGAAAACCAGCCCGCGTCCGATTGTCGAAGCCTCTTTTTGGCGGAAAAGCGGACGTTGTAACGGAGCAGTCATGACCAAGATTTATCCTCTCATCATCTGCGGGGGCAACGGCACACGTTTGTGGCCCATGTCACGGACGCAAAGCCCAAAGCAATTTCAGAGGGTTGGCGACGATACTTCGCCCACGTTCTTTCAATCCGCCGTCAGCCGCCACAGCGGTCCGGTTTTCGAGAAACCGGTTGTCGTGTCGTCAGTACGGCATCGCAAAACGCTGATCAACCAGCTGAGCGAGATCCGGGCGGATGCGCAGATCATCCTTGAACCGATGGGCCGGAATACGGGGCCGGCGGTCTTGTCGGCGGCGCTTCGGCTGCAGGCGCAGGATCCTGATGCATTGATGCTGGTCGTGCCTGCCGATCACGTGATCGAGGGCGATATCAACGCAACCGTCGCTGCGATGATCGAGCCGGCCAAGGACGGTCATGTGATCACGTTTGGGATCAAACCGCGTTATGCCGAAACCGGCTTTGGCTACATCACGGACGGGGGGCCGATTGTCGGTCATCCGGGCTTGCGCCAGGTGGAACGGTTTGTCGAAAAACCGCCAACCCGCAAGGCCCGCCTTTTGGTGGAAAGCGACATTGCCTACTGGGCCTCGGGCATCAGCATGTTTTCCGTCAAGACCATTATCGACGAATATGCCAAGTTCGACGCGCCGACATTCGATGCGGTCAAACAAGCCGTCGCGAAGGGTGAGACGACGGCGGACGGTTTCGTGCTTGACGCGCAGAGCTTCATCAACGCGGCGTCCGAACCGACCGAGGTTGTGGTATTTGAAAAAACTCGCCGGATCGCCCTGGCGCCGCTGGATATCGAATGGAGCGACGTCGGAAGCTGGACGGCGATGTACGGCATCTCGGAAAGCGACACGCAGGGCAACGTCCTGCAAGGCGATGTCGTGGCTGTGGAGACGCAGAATTCCATGATCCGCTCGTCAAAACGGCTTGTGACCGTTGTGGGACTGAGTGACGTCATCGTGATCGACACACCGGATGCGCTTTTGGTTACCAAGGTCGGCCATTGTCAGAGCGTCAAGAAGATTGCCGAACATCTCAAGGCCGAAAAGCGGGTGGAGGCTGAACGGCATGTCGGCTCGATCCAACCATGGGGTGAGCTGAACGAGCTTGTGTCGAGAGATCACATGACCCTTTCCTCGATGAGCCTCAATCCCGGCGCGCTGATGGAGATGGAGCCCTCCGCCGGACGCGAGCTTATGGTGGCAAGCGGTGTTATTGAACTGGTGATCGGTGACGAAAAGGCCACACTCCGGCAGGGTGAACGCATGACCTTGACGGGCGAGGCGATGGTGCACATCGCCAACCCGACCTCTCAGAAGGTCGAGTTGGTGGCGATGACGCTGACCGCTGGCCAAACGGAAGACGACGCCGTCGTCCAATTGGCGCGATATGCCTAAGAACACCCGCCATATCGCGGTGCGCTGTCTTCAGGCGCTGACCCTGGCAGTTGTGTCTGCCGGGGCGGCTGTCGCGTCCTCATTTGAAGAGACGCGGGATCTAAGGACACGTGTTGCCGCGTTCTCGGAAGCCGTTGAACTGGATGTTCTGGCACTGAAATCAACGCGCATGCTGGCCGATGACGTGGGTCTGGGCGGGATGCTGGGCCCGGCAGGGCCGGGCACCGATTTCACCTTCGAAAAGCCGGCATTTTTGCCCGACACGCTGATAGAGGTGCAACGTCTGGATATTCGCCTTGCCCTCGCGATGCTGGCCCAGTCCTTCGGCACAAGAGACAACATCGACATTCTGGAGGCGCAGAACGAAGCGGGCCGGAACGCGCTGGTCATCCGGAAGGGCACGGCAAATCTTGCGGACCTTCGCCTTTTCATGCGCCATTACGGATTGCAGGAAGATCAGGGTGAGGGGGCGTTCCAGCTTGAAGTCCCTCTTGTGATTTGGTCCGGCGCCGCCTTGCGGATAGATCGCGGCGAGACCTTGCAGCTCAGCCGGCCGGATGGCGCGTTTATCCTGAATTTCGGCCATCTGCAGATCGCAGATGCCACCGTGATGGCGTCTGGGGGCGAAAACCCGCGGAACCACGAATTCGTACCCTTTGTGACAACAGCGGGTGGCGGTGCCGCGCAGGTCAGCAACAGTCGCTTCGAGGGGCTTGGCTTTGGCCGCACCGTGAAATTTTCCGGATTCTCCATCGTGCAAAGCGGCTTGACGGTCGTCCGGCAGGACAGTTTTGTCGAAAACAGCGTGTTCGAGCGGTTGCGGTCGGTTTCGATCAGCAATGTCCGGGACATCCGGCTCCATAATAATCGGTTTCTGAACCCGCGCGGCGCGGCCTTGACGGTATCCGGCGCACGGAGCGCACGGGTGACGGAAAACCTCTTTGCCGGCGCCGCCCCGACCAATGCAATTCAGATGGTGAATGGAAGCCATGACAGCCTTGTGTCGGGCAATGTGGTGCTGAGCGGCGATCGCGCGGGGATTTCGGTCAAACAAGGCAGCGATAACGTCACGATCGCCCACAACATCGTCTGGGATCGTGGAGGCGGTGGGATCGCGGTGTCAAAATCCGATTGCGGGTATGTGCACAACAACCTTGTTCTGGACAATGGCCAGAAAGGCATCGAGATCCGGTCGAGCGAGGGAAGCCGTGTGCGCGACAATGTGGTCATCGGCAACCACAACGCCGCGATCTGGGTGTCGGCGCAAACGCCAGACACGCCGACACATGTCGCGGACAATGTCCTGCGTGACAACGGTGTGGGCCTGGCAACGGCGACCGGTGGATTGCTGGTCATTCAGGGCAACGACTTCACCGATCAGTTCCCGCGTTTCCTGGGTGGCGATATCTCCCGCCAGAGCCATCATATCGCGCAAGACCTCAAGGGCGTCCGAAGCCTCATCCTCTCTCCCAGCGGCCCGGTGGCCGCCGCGTCGCGTCAAATCGCATGTGGAGGGGGAGACCGATGAAGCCGCTCTTCGCCCTTTTTGCCTTGCTATGCAGCATGATTGCGTACGGCGCCTTGGCGCAGGCCGTTCCGATTACGATCCCGACCGATCGGGAAACCCGCAAGATCAGCGTCGTCACGGATCGGGGCATCACACAAACCAAGCAGTTGCCCAGTGCGGCGCTGCGTCAGGCGAGGCGCGACATGAACGCAAAGAAGGTCGTGAGTGACGCGGACCTGCGCAAGCTTGCGGACTACAAGGACGGCCTGGCGGCGCAGAAATACGTCGCATTGCTGGTTGGGCGCGGTCTGAAGCAGAATGCGTCGGATGTAGCCTATTACGCCAGCATCGCGGTCGGTGCGGGACGCGTTCACGCCTTGCCGGAAATGGTGGACGCGATGCGCTATCTCGACCCCGACAGCGAACCGGCCGCGCGTAAACGGCAACTGATCTCGGTGCTTTACCCGCATGCCTGGGCCGGCAATAGCCTGGCCTTGGATGCGGTCGTAACCTTCAACGGAGAAGGCAAGCTTTTTGGCGCTCTTTCAGAGAAGACCCGTCAACGCATCCTGACCCATGCCGAAGACGGCGACGGGCGGATCGAATTGCGAATGGCATTGAACCTTCTGGATACACCAGCGCCGACCCGAGCGGACTTGGAACAGGCAAAAGTCTATCTCGGCCGAGCGGCGAAATCGAAAACGCTGTCGGTGGCAACAACGGCGGCCAACCTCATACCACTTATAGACGAAAGACACACAAAATTGGCGTCGGCAACGAACTGACGCCAGGGGGCAGAGACAATGAAACGACTTGCAGGGCTTGTCATCGCAGCAGCGTTCGGAGCATTCAGCGCCCCGGACGCACACGCGCAATCGGCATTTGGGTGCAGCCAATTGTCTTCGCGTGCGCACCTTCCGGTTGTCGAAGGCACGGGGGGCGTCTTCTTTCGGGTGCAGCCGGATTTGCAGATGTTTCACGGATTGTCCGACCAATCCGTTGCGCAGGTATCGGCGCTCTCTGCAGCGCTGAAAGAGCTGGGAACGACGCTGATCTATCTGCCAGTGCCGACCAAAAGCCTCGCCATGCCCGACAACCTGACGGCAGAGACCGAAGACTTTGGGTTTGATCCTCACATCGCCACGACGGTCTATCTCGACACGCTGCGCCGCCTGCAAGAGCAGGGGGTGGTCGCGGTCGATGCGCGTCAGGCGCTGCTGAACGCGACCCCGGATCAACCGGCCTTCCATCGCGCAGATCATCGCATCACGGCAACAGGGGCGCAAAGAACGGCGCAGGCTGTTGCCGACCGCCTCAGATCCGATCCGGGTTACGACTTGCTTACCAAGGCGCAGTTTTCGACCGTGCCGGCGGGCGTCGAGGTGCTGGAATCAGCGATGCGCAACCAGTTGCAGCAAAACTGCCTGATGGCGCTGCCCGACGTTGAAACAGCGCTCTACAAAACCACGAAAGTCCAATCAGCCGCCGTTGTCGCCACCTCGTCGCTCTTTGCCGAGACGCAACGCTCGTCCAGCATCGCGGTGGTCGGAACGGAATATACGGGCGAGCCAAGCGCCAATTTCGCGGGCTTTCTGTCGGATTATACCGGTCTCGACGTGATGCAATACTCCGTCGAGGGCGGTGGGGCCTTTGCCGCGATCTCATCCTACATGACGTCTGAGAACTTTCAGACGTCGAGACCGTCCTACCTTATCTGGGAAGTGCCGGTTTACAGCAATCTCGGGCAATTCGCGGATCAGCCGATGCGAGAGCTGATTGCGGCGGCAGGCAACAACTGCCGGGTGCCGTTGCGGGTTATGGTGAGCGAGGGACCGCACGCTGTCCGGGTGGACCTTACCGCGTTGGATCCCGGTCTGGACTACACGCTTCTCCTCGACACAGACGGTGCGGCCAGTGAC
The DNA here is from genome assembly GCF_004216475.1 of Thalassococcus sp. S3. Classification (GTDB taxonomy): domain Bacteria; phylum Pseudomonadota; class Alphaproteobacteria; order Rhodobacterales; family Rhodobacteraceae. Next base: position 1,285,417 of record NZ_CP022303.1, read on the forward strand.
GAAGCGACGTTTGCCTTCACCAATCGCGCGGGCCTGATCCGCACCAAATCCATCATGCGACATGCTGATCAGGTAAAGACGGGGCGTTTCTACATGCCGATGTCCGGTCTTTGGGCTGATGGCGCGGCTTATGTCGATATCGACCTGTCCGTGCCCTTCGGGGGCAATCCCCGGATCGCCGCGTGTTTCTATTGAAGGGGCCTGAGATGAAACGACTTACCGCATCCGTGCTCACCGCTGGCCTTCTGGCTGCGGCCATCCCTGCCGCTCCGGTCCAGGCGCGCACGCTTGAACTGGCCTTCATGCCGCCTCAGATCCAGCCGCAACATGTCTGTGGTCCGGCGAGCCGTGAAAGCAAAGAGGACGATCTTGAAATCGAAGGCGGAGATGCCGAGCTGAACGACCGCGTCCGCGCGCGATACCTGCGCCGGGACATTCAGCGTCTGCAAGCGCGATCACCCGACGCCTCGTTCGACTTCATCCAGACCCTTATCTCCCGTCTGGCCATCGTGGATCCCGATTTTGCCGGAAGCGATGAGCTTATTGCCCGCATCCAGCTTTATGTCGATGCGGGTCGCTTTGACGCGCTGCACCAGGCGGGGCTTGTCGGTCAGCTTCGGCAGATGGCCGATGCGATGACCAACAACGACAAGCTGCAACTGTCGCAGTTTTACCTTAACGGGATCGGTGTGGATCCTGACCCGGATTTCGCATTGGGTCTGATCCGTGACGCGGCATTTGACGGCAACGCCAACGCCTTGCTGAGCCTTGCGCGCATGGAACTTCAGGGGACGCCCGTGCCCGGATGGGACGCCCCGCTGGATCTGACGGTGACGATGGCGTTCGGCGGTATTCTGGGGCAATTGAACCGCACGGTCTGCAAACGGGCTGAACGCATCGCGCAGGAATACCTGAATGGCGAAATCGTCTCGCCCAATCCCGGTATCTCTTATGCATGGTACAAGTTCGCCGCCGACATGGGCAGCGCGAACGCGGCCTGGCGGGTTGTCGAGTTTCACCTCGCAGCCGATGCGGTGGAGAAAGACAATCGCATCATGATCGAATATCTGCGCCTTGCGGTCGAACGTGGCATCACGCTCGATCAGGGGCAATTCGATCAGATCAAGTCGTCCGGGGCCGCCACCGAGGAAGAGCTTCTCGATATCCTGGGCTATAACCACAGCAACGATGACGGGCGCAATCGACCGTCCATTGCCCCCTATCTTCAGATGGCCGTCAATATCGACGGTGAGCGCGCTGACGATGACAGCTTTTACATGGACTACCTGCGCGAGCTGACGCAGCTCGACACCGCGCCGGGCTGGGTCTTTACCAGGCTAGCCAAGGAAACACTTGTGCGTCGCGGACGCTGGGCCGGCGAGCCCGAGGCGATGGCCCTTTTCGAAGAGGCGACGCTGCGCGGTGATCCCGAGGGCCAGCAGCTTCTGGGTCTCAAGCTGGTGCGGTGGCGCGACGATCCTGTCAAACTGAACCGGGCGATTGACCTTCTGACCGACACGGTCACCCGGTATGGCATGATGGCGTCGATGGACCATCTCGACGGGATCTATCGCTGCAAGGCACCCGATGCCCCGCTCCTGCGGGAGGCGGATCTATGGGCGGAAAACTACCGTGCATCCGAACACGAGACCGTGGGGGTCAGCGCAACCGATCTGATCGCTCTGGATCCGTTCAAGGAGCCTTTGACAATCGCGCAGATCCAAACCCAGGCGCTTGGCGGACGTATCCAGTCGCTTGCGCATTATGTGCAGCGCGTTCAGGTTTCCGATTGGGCGTCGGCACGGGCGGACCGGCTGTGGGCGGCACGTCTTGACCGGTCGGATCAGGCGCTTGAGGCCTTTGCCGAGCTCGAATTCGAGCTTGCCACCAACCCGGCTGAACGCCGACTGGCCATCGAACTCTTCCGCAGGGTCTACCTGAACAACGGGGTGACGACGGCGCTTGATCTGGCGATCGCACTTGTCGAGGACAATGCGAAAAAGCCGGAAATCGCCGAAGAAATCCTGGATCTTCTGACCCGTGCGGGCAATCGGGGCGAAGGGGCCGCAATCCGGCTGAAGTCACGTCTGCTGGCGGACACGGTGCCGGCCTACGAAGTCTTTCAGGAATATGAGGACGAGATCGAGGCGCGAGGTGATTTTCTGGCTTTGATGTTCGCAATTCCGTTTGTGTCAGCCGAAAAAGCGGCGGATTACTTCGACCGCGCGGTCTCGCTGATGGCCTGCGGCACGAAAGATGTCGAGGAGTTGGGCGACGCGCATGCGATCCGGATGGATCCGCGCATGTCGTTTCACTGGCGTCAGGTCGGTCTTGCCATCGAAGGGGGGCATGTTCTGTCCAAGCTCCGCCTGTCGGACCGTCAGATGGAGGCGTTCAATGAAGGCGCCGCCCCGACCGAGCTGGAGGTCTATCAGCGGCTGCTGGCCGAAGGCAAAACCTCGGCGCATCGCAGCCTCTTCCGTCTGACGGCCAATCCGGATCTCGAAACCTATGATCCTGACGCAGCGGCGCAGCACATGCTCGCGTTGCTTGGTCAGGGCGCGGCGGGCGATAGGTCGTGGGTTTTGTCGACCTTCCGCCGGGCCGATGAAGATGTCCGCGCGCTCATCTCCGAGCAATTCGACATGACGGACCTTTACCTGAAGGCTTCGCAAAGTGGCGATGTCGCGGCCAAGTTCGAATTCGGCCTGCTGCTGCGCGACACCGCGCGCGCGCCCAGCGATCTTGCCAACTCGGCCCGTTGGTTGAGGGAGGCCGCAGAGGCCGGCAATGCCGATGCCATGGCCGAATTCGGCTACGCCCTGGCATACGGCATCGGCGTGCAGAAAAACGTGAAGGAGGCAATTCAGTGGCTGGAGCATGCAGCGACAACCGGAAACCGTCGGGCAGAAGATCTCGTCTCGCTCTTGCGACTGAGCGTTGTACGATGAGGCTCGCCGCTGCTGTCCTCGGTCTCGCGTTGGGGCAGGCGGCCTTGCCGGCCCACGCCGACACGCCCGAATGCGCGCCCGGCCATCAACCGGTTTTCAGCCTTGATTACGGCAGTCGCTACAAGGCCGACAGCGAGACGCGATCCGACCTGGACGAGCAGGCCAATGCAGAGGTGGACGAAGCGCTTGGACCGGTGGATGACTTTATCCGCGATCTCGCGCATAGCGCACGAGGGCTTTACGATGCCGAAGGTGATCCGCAACAGACGGCCGATTGCCTGCTCGATCATATGGCCGTCTGGGCCGAAGCCGGGGCGCTTCGGGATCTGCGCAGCCACACGTCGAACCTGACGATTGGCTCTCGGCTGGCCGGTTTCGGGCTGATCCTGGATCAGGCGCTCCCAATGGCGCGCGACGCGAAAAAGGCCGAGGCCATCAAATCCTGGCTCTACGATCTTGCGCGGCGCCAGATGGTGTTCTGGGAAGAAGACGCGCATGACGGGTCGCGTCAGGGCAATCTGCGTGCCTGGGCGGCTCTGGCGGTTAACGTGGCCGGAGATCTCAACGAGGATCCCATTATGCAGGGATGGTCGGCCTGGTCCATGCGGTACATTCTATGCAAGGCCTCGCCCGATGGCAGTCTTCCCCAGGAAATGACGCGCGGCGCGTTTGCCTATCACTATCAGCTCCATGCAATCGCGCCTCTGGTTGTGACATCGGCCCGACTGGCCCGGCAGGGTCAGCCGATGATGTCGGAATGCGACCATGCCCTGGCGCGGATCGTCAGGTTTGCGATCGACGATATGCAGACCGGCGCGGCAACCGCCGCGATTGCCGGTGAGGTCCAGAATTACTTTGACGGGTCGCGCGAGCTCAAGCCGTTCAACTTTGCCTGGCTCGAGGCCTATCTGACACTCGATGCCGATCCGGCGATTGCGCAGTTGGCGAACGATATGCGTCCGCTCCGAAACTCCAAGCTGGGCGGCGATCAAACTCTGATGTGGGGAGACCGTATTGATGGCTGATAATCTCTTTAGACCACGCCAAACATCCCGAACCGGCGTACGCCAGCACCGTTGCGCAGGCCTGGTTCTCTATTGGAACCCCCATCGCTTGGGGCGCCTTGTCTGCACGTCTTCGCTGCATGTCGTGAAACCGGTCCAGGCCGCCAATCAGGCAGCCGCTCCGCGAAAACGTTGAAAAACGTGCGGTAACGCACTGAGATATGTGAATAAAGTCTTTGCCTCATGCTCGCCCATTTGGTACGGTTGGGCATAAAAATAAGTTGAGGCAGAGCAATCGGTATGAAAACGGGCTTTCGGGGCACGTTTGTCATTTCCTGGTCGCAAACAGAAATAGACGGATTGGCGGCTGCACCTCAGTCAGCCATCGAAGCGGGTGCGACGTGGTCGTGGCAGGGGGAACCCCTGCGCGTGGATGGTCCCAATTCTGTTTTGCATCTGGAACGGGCGGACCAAGACAGTCAGTTGAGACGGCGCGCGGCCCGGATGGTCCGTCGTCTTGTGGGGGCGGCCCTGGACGACACGTCCCACCTCGTCGATGTCGACGTCGAAATAGACGATGCGGTGCCCGAGAGCGGGTTTGTGGTAACCGATGGGCGCCTCAGCTACACGATTACCGTCATTGAGACCGGCCCCCAATCGCAGCCGCTTTTAATGTTTCTCGATGCGATCCCGCCCAGGGGCGTGGATCTCTGGGTTGTTCATCACGCCCTGCGCGAACCCCTTGCAGGTCCCGGTGATCCGGCCAGCGGTGGTGTGATCTGCTTCACGCCCGGCGCGCGGATCTCGACGCCGGGCGGGTCCTGTGCGGTCGAGGATTTGCAGGTCGGAGACCGGGTGATGACCCGCGACAACGGCCCGCAAGAGGTGATGTGGATCGGCTCTCGCCGTATGACAGGGGCACGGCTTTTCGCGATGCCGCATCTGCGCCCTATCCGGCTGCGCCCCGGCGCGCTCGGGATCGAACGACCCGATCAGGAGCTTCTGGTGTCGCCCGAACATCGGATGCTTGTCCGCGGTGCGGCGGCCCGCGACCTTTTCAATTCCGACGAGGTCCTCGTGCCTGCGCGCGATCTGGTCAACGGGTCGACCATTTCGGTCGATCTGACCCTGCCCGAGGTCACGTATGTGCATCTCCTCCTGCCCAGTCACCAGATTGTCTGGGCCAATGGCGTGGAGGCCGAAAGCTTCCATCCCGCCAATACCGCGCTGACCACATTGGATGTGACGGATCGTCAGCGACTTCTCCGGATCTTCCCGGAGTTTGAAACAGATCCGCATCTCTATGGCAGTTATGCGCGGCGCAACCTGTCCCGTCCCGAGGCCGCTCTTTTGATGCACAAGGCGGCCTAGGCCTCCTGGCCGATCCTGCACGGTTGACATACCAAGGAAGCGGCGTATAAGCGCGGCTTCATTGGTGTTGGTGGACCCCGCAAGGGGAGGCCTGTCGGAGCAATCGCTCAGAGGACAACGCCCTTCATATGCCGCGACGACGCCCAAAAGGGCGGAGGAGCAGCGCCCTTAAGAAGGAGATCAGCCGTGACCAAACGCACGTCTGCCAAGTACAAAATCGACCGCCGTATGGGCGAAAACATCTGGGGCCGCCCCAAATCCCCCGTCAACCGCCGTGAATACGGCCCCGGCCAGCACGGTCAGCGCCGCAAGGGCAAGCTGAGCGATTTCGGCATCCAGCTGCGCGCCAAGCAAAAGCTCAAAGGCTACTATGGCGACCTCACGGAAAAGCAGTTCCGCCGCATCTATGCCGAGGCCGAGCGGGTCAAAGGCGACACCGGTGAAAACCTCATCGGCCTGCTGGAGCGTCGTCTTGACGCCGTCGTCTACCGCGCGAAATTCGTGCCCACCGTCTTCGCCGCGCGTCAATTCGTGAACCATGGCCATGTTAAGGTGAACGGCAAAAAGGTCAACATCCCCTCCTACCGTGTGAAAGAGGGTGACGTGATCGAAGTGCGCGACCGCTCCAAGCAGCTGGCCGTCCTGCTCGAGGCCACGCAACTGCCCGAACGCGACGTGCCCGATTACATCGACGCTGACCATTCCAAGATGACCGCGACTTTCGTGCGGACGCCGGGCCTCGGCGACGTGCCTTATCCGGTCATGATGGAACCCAATCTCGTCGTGGAATTCTACGCGAAGAACTGATCTTCGCCCAATCCAAACCGAAAGGCCGCGACGGGACCCCGCCGCGGCCTTTTTGCATCTGCACTGGTCAGGGCAGGGACCCCTCGCTAGAACACACCGAAAGGGGACAGACAGATGACACCGATCACGCCGCAGCCCGGGATCATGGAGATTGCGCTTTACGAAGGCGGCAAATCCGCCATCGCCGGCCGATCAGACGTGCTCAAGCTAAGCTCGAATGAAAACCCTCTGGGTCCTCCGCCCTCAGCCGTCGCTGCCATGGCCGAAGCGGCGCAACGGGCGCATCTCTACCCGCCCACTGATCATGCCGACCTGCGCCAGGCGATTGCCGAAATCTACGGGCTTGAAGTCGAACGGCTGATCTGCGGCGTCGGCTCGGACGAGGTGCTGCAATTCATCTGCCAGGCCTTCAGCGGCCCCGGGGACGAGATCATCTACACCGAACACGGCTTCTCCATGTATCCGATCCTGGCCCACATGGCCGGCGCCACACCCATCAAGGTGGCCGAGCGGGAGCGGGTTGTGAATGTCGATGCGATCCTGGCCGCAATCACTGACCAGACGCGCATCGTGATGCTGACCAATCCGGGCAATCCTACCGGCACGATCCTGCCGCTCTCCGAACTGGAGCGCCTGGCTGACGGTCTTCCGGGCCACGTGATCCTGGTCCTCGACTGCGCCTATATTGAATATGCCGTCGATCATGACGGGGGCGAAGAGCTTGCGCGCGCGCGTGACAATGTCATCATGACACGCACCTTTTCCAAGCTTTACGGCCTTGGCGGGCTGCGGATCGGGTTCGGCTATGGGCCGAAGGCGCTGATCGACATCCTGACGCGCATCAGGCAGCCCTTTAACCTCTCCGTTGTCCAACTTGCCGCGGCCGAGGCGGCGGCGCGGGATAGGCAATGGGCGACCGATTGCATTGCGCTCAATACCGCGCAGCGCGCGCGCCTGACCGGAGGTCTTCGTCAGTTTGGCATTGCCTGTGACGACAGCCATGCCAACTTTGTGCTCGCCCGGTTCGCCGACGAGGCTGAAGCCGATGCGGCTGAGGCACAATTCCGTGCATCCGGTATCCTTGTCCGTCAGGTCAAGGGCTACGGGTTCCCGAACGGATTGCGGATTACCGTCGGCCGGTCAGAAGATGTCGATCGCGTGCTGGAGGCGGTGGCGCTTTTCCGCAAAGCGGCATGAGCGCCCCGATCTACGACCGTGTGGCGCTGATCGGTCTGGGCCTGATCGCATCCTCGATGTTCTGGGCGATCAAACGTGCTGGTGTCGCGGCCGAGGTCACCGGCTATGCACGCAGCGCTGAAACCCGCGCGACCGCGCGGGAGATCGGGCTTTGTGACCGTGTCTGCGACAGCGCTGTGGACGCGGCGAAAGACGCCGACCTGATTGTCCTTTGCGTACCGGTCGGTGCGATGGGCGCGGTCGCCGAGGAGATTGCACCGGCCCTGAAAAACGGGGCCACGGTGACCGATGTCGGATCCGTCAAGCGTCACGTCATCTCTGCCGTGGCACCTCACCTGCCTGACCATGTCCATTTCGTGCCCGGTCATCCGATGGCGGGAACGGAGCATTCCGGTCCAACCAGCGGATTTGCCGAGCTTTTCGACAATCGCTGGTGCCTTCTGGTGCCTGTGGAAAACACGCCGTCCGATCCTGTCGATAGGCTTAGCCGGTTCTGGCGGGCTCTGGGGGCCAATGTCGAAGTTATGGAGCCTGATCATCACGATCTCGTTTGTGCTGTGACCAGCCATGCGCCACACCTCATCGCTTACACGATGGTGGGCGTCGCGGACGACCTGCGGCGTGTCACAGACAGCGAGGTCGTGAAGTTTTCCGCCGCCGGCTTTCGGGACTTTACCCGCATCGCAGCAAGCGATCCAACGATGTGGCGGGACGTGTTCCTGACCAACAAGGATGCCACGCTGGAGATCCTGGGACGGTTCACCGAAGAGCTCTTTGCGCTGCAACGCGCCATCCGCACGGGGGACGGTGATCATCTGTTTGACTATTTCACCCGAACGCGCTCCATTCGGCGGGGTATCATCGAGGCGGGTCAGGATACGGACGCGCCAGACTTCGGGCGGGGGGCAACACAGCGGTGAAAAGGATCTGGGGAGGAGTTCTGGCCTGTTTTTTGGCTATTCCTGCAGCCTCTGAGGCGCCGGATCATTCTCCCCGACCTGTCTTGCGCGGCGGCGAAACTCTGACTGCGCCTGTTCGCCCAAGGCTTCGCCCGGCAGAGCAGATCGTGAGCCGGGCACTCACGCCCGATCTGACGCAGCCTTTGGCTGCTGCGGCCCCACGTCTTCGCCCTGCGCTGCGTCCTCCGTCCGAGCAGGCGGTACAGACCGCTGCCCGCCCGGGGGATCTGCCGCTGTTCGGTCCGCTGACGTCCCTGCGCCCCGGGTTGCGGCCTGACGGGATTTTTCAGAGAGCCATGGCCAAGCGGCGCGAGCAGCGCAGGGGCGCGATCTGTGGCAGCCTCGACATCCAGGGGGAGGAGGTCGGTTTCGTTCCCGGCCGGATCAACGGATGCGGCATCAGCGAGGCCGTGCGTGTCCGGTCAGTGTCGGGCATAGTGCTCAGCCAAAGCGCGCTGATGGATTGCAACACCGCGCAAGCGCTCAAAACCTGGGTCGACAAGGGTGTCAAACCGGCCCTGCGCAGCAAGGGCCAGCTTGTCGAACTGCGTGTCGCCGCTCATTACGCCTGCCGGACCCGCAACAATCAGCGTGGTGCGCGGATTTCGGAACACGGCAAGGGCCGCGCCATCGACATCTCGGGCTTTCGCATGGCCGACGGAGAGGTGATCACCGTGCTCAATGGCTGGAATGCGCGTGGAACGCGAAATGCCCTGCGCAAGATGCACCGGGCGGCTTGCGGTCCGTTCGGCACGGTGCTTGGACCGAATTCGGATCGGTTCCATCAGGACCATTTCCACTTTGACACGGCGCGTTACCGCAGCGGCCCCTTCTGCCGTTAACGCAGAATGAAACGCGGTGCCGGGCCCAAGGGGATCGGGCCAAGCGCCACGAAGCCGTTTCGCAGGTTCAGTTGCACATCCAGCGTCTGTGGGTTGCCGCTGAGCCCTGCAAGCATGCTGAAAACCCGTTCGGTCGGGGTCATGAGGTCGGCTGGCAACGCCCCGGAGCGTTGCGCCATGTCCAGCATGTCGCGCCAATTCTCCGCCTTGATCGCAATGACGCCATCCGGGATGCCTTCCGCGTCGACGTCAAAGCTCCCTGCCGCGCGAACCCGTAAAGCACCCCAATGCGCGTCCATTTCCTTTAGGTCGACGCGGCGCGGTTGCGGGCGGGATTGCTCAAGGGCGGCCCGGTCCCAGGGTCTTGTGAAGGTCACAGTCATGTCGAGGGTCAACGCATCGAAACTTGGCGGCAACGTTTCTGAAATGGCGGCAATCTCGCGGAGCCGTGGTCCCGGCGTGAATGTCTGGGAATTGGCATCTATGAGATAGGTCGCGGGATCGTCTGTCTGCCGCATCGCCAGAACAAGGCTGTCCGCCGCGATGAGTTTGGCGCCATCGGCTGTCGTCAGCGTCCAGGGCCCCGCAGTCAATGCCATCTCTTCCAGCTCAAGGGCCAGGCCTGGATGAAGACGCAGGTCCGCAACCATGTCTTGAGGCGTCAAGATCACGGTCTCATCGAAATAGGACATGCGCTGGGGTGCATCCGCGAAACGGACCGACATGTGGCCTGGCCAGATCGCGGGGCTTTCAAAGGTCAGAGCCGCACTTCTCCATGCCGTTCCGTTGACCGGATCCGCCAGGGCCGGGTTGGTGAGCTTGGTGATATGGCGCAGCGGAAAGCCGTCTGTTCCGATGTCGGCGAAGTCGGCCTGCCATCCCTGAGCCTCTTGTGCGGAAAACCACGCCCCGATGCTTTGGCGCATGCCATAGGCGCTGGCCCACCAATAAGCGGACCAGAGACCGATGAGGACCAGACATATCGTGATCAAACGGCGCATGGTTCTGCTCTTTCCCTGCCTTCGTTGCCAAGGTTATAAGGCGGCTGCGGGAAAGGACCAAGACGATGACGATGTGGGTGTTCGGATATGGCTCCCTTTTGTGGAACCCGGGCTTCGCAGTGGCAGAAACGCGGGTCGCGCGGCTCAGCGGCTATGCGCGCTCTTTCTGCATGCGCTCCATTCATCATCGCGGAACAGAGGACGAGCCTGGTCTGGTGCTGGCACTTGATGCGGTCCGCGGCGCCAGTTGTCAGGGCATGGCGCTTGCTGTTGCCGCGGGCGAAGAGGATCGCACGCTCGATTACCTCAGAGAGCGCGAGCTGATCTCCTCGGCCTATCTTGAGAAGAATTTGACGGTTGAACTGCAGAACGGTCCCGCCGTTGAGGCGGTCACCTATGTCATCGACCCCCATCACGGGCAGTATTGCGGCGGTATGGATCTGGAAGAGCAGGCCCAGATCATCGCAAAGGCCGTCGGCGGACGGGGCCCCAACACCGAGTATCTCTTTAATACGGCCCAACATTTGACCGATGTCGGCCTGCACGATCCTGAATTGGACTGGCTGGCTGCACGGGTGCGACGGCTGACCGCATAAACCCTTGGCTCTGAGGCGATTTCTTCTGTAGTGTCCAAGCCAACAGACCAAGAACGCGCAGGAGCTGGGCGCATGGCGCATCCAGACCACGAGGCCAGACCGCAGTTTTCCCAACCCATCCGGCAGATCCTGTTGATGCTGCTGGTTTTGGGCCTGTCCGGCCTTGGTGCCTTTGTCGCTTTGCCGCGCGTTTTGCCGGTGTTCGAGGCAAATCCCTATCTCAACAGCTTCATTCTGTTCGTCTTCGTGATCGGGGTGGTGGCCTGTTTCTGGCAGGTGCTCCAGTTGATCGGTTCGGTGCGCTGGATCGAGGAATTCGCGGCGGGCGAGACGAACCAGGCCGCGGCACCGCGCATTCTGGCCCCGCTCGCATCGCTTCTGCGCGCGCGAGGGGCGCGCATGCAGCTTGGCGCGACCTCGACACGTTCGATCCTGGATTCTGTGGCGCAACGGATCGACGAGGCGCGCGAGATCACGCGTTATATCGTGAGTTTGCTCATCTTCCTGGGCCTTCTGGGCACATTTTACGGGCTGGCGACCACCGTGCCGGCCGTTGTCGACACGATCCGCAGTCTTGCCCCGCAAGACGGGGAAGAAGGCGTTCAGGTGTTCAATCGCTTGATGACCGGCCTGGAAGCCCAGCTTGGCGGGATGGGCGTTGCTTTTGCGTCCTCGCTTCTCGGTCTGACCGGCTCTCTTATCGTCGGTCTGCTCGAACTTTTTGCCGGTCATGGTCAGAACCGCTTTTACCGCGAACTTGAGGAATGGTTGTCGTCGATCACTCGCGTCAGCTTTGCCTCGGGGGAGGAGGGGACTGGCGAAGGCAATGTCGTGGCCGGTGTCCTGGACCATATGACGGAGCAGATGGAACAGCTTCGCACGATGTTCGCGCAGTCCGATGCCGGGCGCGCCGACGTGGACCAGAAGCTGGGAGCGCTCGCCGGAGCTGTTGAGGAACTGGTCGCGCGGCTGGATCGTGGAGATGCCACCGCAGCTGCGCTTGACCGTGTCGCGGAGGGCCAGGACCGTCTGATCGACGTCATGACCGCGCAGCAATCCGGTGAAGGCATCGACGCGGAAAGCCGGATGCGCCTCCGCTCCATCGACGTTCAGATGCTTCGGATCCTTGAAGAAATCTCAGCCGGTCGACAGGAGAGCATGGCCGAATTGCGCAAGGACGTCGAAATGCTGGTCAAGGCGCTGGCACCGGGCCGCCCGGGTCCGCGCCCGGTGCGCGACGCGCCGAAAAACCGGCAGGGGGGCTAGGTCATGGCGCTCTCGCGGCGCACAGGGCAGCGATTTCAGGGTGCGATCTGGCCGGGTTTCGTGGATGCGATGACTGGCCTTTTGCTGGTTCTGATGTTCGTGCTGACCATCTTCATGGTGGTGCAGTTTGTCTTGCGTGAAACGATCTCGGGTCAAAAGAGCGAGCTTGACAGCCTCTCGGCCGAGGTCAGCGCCTTGGCCTCTGCCCTTGGACTGGAAGAACGCCGCTCCAACCAGCTTGAAGCGAGGATGGGGGCGCTTACGGCGACCTTGAACCAGGCGCAGGACGATCTGGACAGCCAGACAGCGCTGATCGCGTCTTTGCGTGCGGAGCGGGACAGCCAGGACCAGGCCCTGGCGGCTGCCGAGACACGTATCACCGGTTTCGAAGCCCAGGTCGCCGCTCTGCTTGCCGATCGGGACCGCGCGCTTGGAACGGTCGAGGAGCTTCGCGAGGAGCGCGCCGCCCTCTTGTCCGAGCAGGAAGCGCTGAACCTCGCCCTTGCCGAGAGTCGCGAGGAGGTGGATGCGCAGGCCGAGGCCGCCCGACTGGCGGCTGCACGCCGCGAAGCGCTTGATGCACTTGTCGCGGATCTGCGCGCCCAGGAAAGACAAAGCCGCGATGAGGTTTCCGCGCTTTCACAGCAGGTTGGATCGCTGCAGGAGAGGCTGACGGCGGAAGAAGAGGCCCGCCTGGTCGAAGCCGCCGCCGCCCAAGCCCTGCGCCAGCGGTTGGAAGAGGCCGATGCGGAACTGACGGCGATGACGCTGTCCCTCGAAGCGCAACGTCGCGACGCGGAAGAGACACTCACGCTGCTGGCGGCGGCAGAGGCGGCGCGTGATGATCTGGATGAGCGGCTGGCCGCGGCGCTTTTGCGGGCGCAAACGGCTGAGGCGCAGACGGCGGAACGGGATGCGCTTGCTGAAAGACTGACGATCGTTCTGTCGCAAATGCAGATCGCACAAAGTCAGAACAGCGAGATCGTGAATGCGCTGGAGGCCAACCTCGCGCGTCTGCAGGCGGAACTCGAGGCTTCTCAGATTGCTGCGGACGACGCTGTTGAGGCGCGGGCCGCTTTCGAACAGCAGATCGGCGAGGTGCGCGACCAACTTTCACAATCCCAACAAGCGGCCCGCACTGCGGAAAGCGCGCGCGCGGCCTTGGAAACGCAACTGGGTCAGACGCAGGACGATCTGAGGGCGGCACAGTCCAGCCTGACGTCAACCACGTCAGAGCAATCTGCCTTGAGAACCGAACTTGAGCGGCTCCAGTCCGAATTGGCCGCGGCCCGCACTGCCGCGTCGGCCAGCGCGGCTGAAACCGGCGATTTGCAGGCGAGCCTCGCTGAGACGCAAGCCGCGCTTGCCGAGGCACGGGGTGCAGCAGCGGATGCGGCCCAAAATCAGGCTGGGTTGTCTGACCGGATTTCGTCCCTCGAAGTCGAATTGCAGACCGCACGCAACACCGCAGAAAGCGCGACGGCGACACGCACGCGCCTGCAGGAAGAGCTTTCGCGAACTCAGGCCGAGCTTCGCGTGGCCCAATCGGATGCGTCCACGACAGCCCGTGACCGCGCCTCTATCGAAGCCCGGCTGCTGGAGGCTTTGGACGCGCTTGAGCGCGCCCAGACGGCGGCGTCTGATCAGGAGGTGCTGCGCGCCCGCTTGGTCGCGGCGCTTGCAGCGCAAGCCGAAGCCGAAGAACGGGCGCAGAACCAGCTCAGCCGTGCCGAACAGCGCGCAGCCCTTCTGGCCACGGCCAATGCGGCCTTGGCCGAGGAGGAGGCGGCCTCTGCCGAAAGCCAGAGGCAGACGGCGCTGCTCAACCAACAGGTTGCCGCGTTGCGCACGCAACTCAGCTCGCTTCAGGCCTTGTTGGACGAGGCGCAGGCACGCGATGTCGAAGCGCAGGTTCAGCTTGAAACGCTTGGCTCCGAACTCAACACCGCGCTTGCCCGTGTTGCAGCCGAAGAACGGCGTCGGCGCCAGCTTGAGGAGGCGGAGCGGCGGCGACTGGAAGCGGAGGCGCAGGATCTTGAGCGTTACCGTTCGGAGTTTTTCGGTCAATTGCGCGCGGTTCTCGACGATCAGGAAGGGGTTCGCGTGGTCGGGGATCGCTTTGTGTTCTCGTCGGAGGTGCTTTTTGATCCCGGCGAGGCGCAGCTTTCCCCCGCAGGCCGTCAGGAGATCGCCAATATCGCCGGTATCTTACGTGACATCTCTGCCGAGATCCCGGAGAACATTGATTGGGTGATCCGGGTGGACGGTCACACCGACAACGTGCCGCTGTCGGGCTTTGGCGAGTTTGCCGACAATTGGGAGCTGAGCCAGGCGCGGGCCCTCTCGGTCGTACGTTACATGGTAAATGCCCATGGCATCCCGCCGCAGCGTCTGGCCGCGAATGGCTTTGGTCAATATCAGCCGCTGAACCCGGCGAATAGCGATGTCGCACGGGCCCAGAACCGGCGTATCGAGTTGAAACTGACGGAACGGTAAAGTCCGGATCGACCGGGGGCGGATTTGTGTTAGGGAATGCTGATCGTCACGCTTTGTGTATCAAGCACCGCGCCATCGCGTATAAGCTGGACGTCTCCATTATATTCCCCGGCTGGCCAGCGATCAGTGGTCAGCCGTTTTCCGGTCGCTCGAAAAAACTGCGCCTGATCCCGGTCCAGGGTGGTGCTGTGTGTGGCGATGGATCCTGCGGGCCCGGATAAGGTCAAGGCCATCACGTCGCCTGTTTGACCGCCAAAGGCAAATCCATAGACCACCAGGGCAGCGGCGTCGGCCCCAAGGCTGTCCCTTGCCGCGCTTCCGTCCTTCACCGCGTCGTAGCTGGGCACATCCGTTGCCAGCCCCACATCCAGAATGGCCCCCGGAATATAGGACGGTGTGACATCCCAAAGGCTTTCGTCCGATGCGCCCTGGCATTCATGGGGCAGGGCAGCGTCAAATGGGTCGACAACCTCCCCGTTATGACGCACTGAAAGATGAAGGTGGGGGAATTGTGTGCGCCCGCTCAGGCCGACCTCTCCCAGCACTTCGCCCCTCTCGACGCTTTGTCCGGTTTGCACGCGGACAGATCCCTTGCGCAGGTGGCAGTATTGCGTTTCCCAGCCATTGGCGTGTTGGAGAACGACGCCATTGCCGCAGTCGCGCCCGTCCAGGGATGCAGCATCGTCCGGACCGAACAACCGGTCTTCCATCCCGTCCCTAAACCCGCGAACGGTTCCGGGCGCGCTGGCGATGACCTTTACTCCCTCGTCAAGCATGTCGAGTGTCGGGAGGGCGAAATCAGTGCCCTTGTGCCCGTCATAACTGAGCCCGTTGCAGCGGAAATCACGCGCACCGGGGCCGGGATCATGATCGACGAATTGTTGAATGTAACACTCGCTTCCAAGCTCACAATCAATCGGAAGAGACAATTGCAGATCGCTCGCCAGGAGTGGCCCGGCGAGCGATGACACACAAGCTGCAACGGCAGCGCGAAACATATCAGTCCGCGGTCAGAAGCGGGGGTTTGTCGCCCGAGAGGCGCGGGTTGTCCGGCCCCTCGATCTTCAGATCGAGCGCGCCGCCCTTCAGACCGACTTTGACAACGCCGCCCTTGGCAAGCTTGCCGAACAGCAGCTCTTCGGCCAACGGCTTCTTGATATGCTCCTGGATCACGCGACCCAGCGGGCGGGCGCCCATCTTGTCGTCATATCCCTTGTCAGCCAGCCATTCCGCAGCCGGGCGGGTCAGTTCAATCGTGACATTGCGGTCCAGCAACTGGGCTTCGAGCTGCAGGACGAATTTCTCGACCACCTGCAGGATCACCTCTTTCGGCAGCGGCGCGAAGGAGATGACGGCATCGAGCCGGTTGCGGAATTCGGGTGTGAACGTGCGCTCGATGGCGGCCGTATCTTCACCTTCCCGCCGATCCCGGCCAAACCCGATTGCCGCTTTCGCCTGCTCTGCCGCGCCGGCATTGGAGGTCATGATCAGAACCACGTTGCGGAAGCTGACAGTGCGTCCGTTATGGTCGGTCAGTTCGCCATGATCCATGACCTGAAGCAGGATGTTGTAGACATCCGGGTGAGCTTTTTCGATCTCATCGAGCAGCAGCACGCAATGAGGATGCTGGTCCACACCGTCGGTGAGCATGCCACCCTGGTCAAACCCGACATAGCCCGGGGGGGCACCGATCAGGCGGGAAACGGCGTGCTTCTCCATGTATTCCGACATATCGAAACGCAACAGTTCCACGCCCAGCGTATCGGCAAGCTGTTTGGCGACCTCGGTTTTCCCGACGCCGGTCGGGCCGGCGAACAGGTAATTGCCGATGGGCTTTTCTGGTTCACGCAAACCGGCGCGCGCCAGCTTGATCGCCGAAGAGAGCGCATCGATCGCTTTGTCCTGACCGAACACCACGCGCTTGAGGCTTGCCTCGAGGTCCTTGAGAACCTCGGCGTCGTCCTTGGACACGTTCTTGGGCGGGATGCGCGCGATTTTCGCGACCACGCCCTCGATCTCCTTGGTGCCGATGGTCTTGCGGCGTTTCGCGGCAATCACCAAATGCTGCGCCGCTCCGGCCTCGTCGATCACGTCGATGGCACTGTCGGGCAGCTTCCGGTCATTGATGTAGCGGGATGCAAGCTCCACCGAGGTCTTGATCGCGTCGGCGGTGTATTTGACGCCATGATGCTCTTCGAAATAGGGCTTGAGGCCTTTGAGGATCTTGGTGGCATCTTCGACCGAAGGCTCGTTCACGTCGATCTTTTGGAACCGGCGTGACAGCGCGCGGTCCTTTTCGAAATGCTGACGGAATTCCTTGTAGGTGGTAGAGCCCATCGTGCGCAGTTTGCCGCCCTGAAGGGCTGGTTTGAGCAGGTTGGAGGCATCCATCGCCCCGCCAGATGTCGCGCCCGCGCCGATCACGGTGTGGATCTCGTCGATGAACAGCACCGCATCCGGGTGATCTTCCAGTTCCGAGACGACGGCCTTCAGCCGCTCTTCGAAATCGCCGCGATATCGTGTACCTGCAAGTAAGGCACCCATGTCGAGGGAATAGATGGTGGTGTTTGCCAGCACCTCCGGCGTCTCTCCGGCCACGATCTTGCGGGCCAGACCTTCGGCGATCGCTGTTTTGCCCACGCCCGGGTCGCCCACCAGAAGCGGGTTGTTCTTGCGCCGACGGCAAAGCACCTGGATGCAGCGCTCGACCTCGTCATCGCGACCGATCAGCGGGTCGATATCGCCGCTGCGGGATTTCGCGTTCAGGTCCACGCAATATTTGGCAAGCGCGCTTTCCTTCTGCTCACCCTCTGTCGTGGCCTGGCTGGCCTCTTCCTCGCCCTCGCTGGCGCCGGTCACCGGTCGTGCTTCGCCATAGGCAGGGTCCTTGGCCACGCCGTGCGCGATGAAATTCACCGCATCATACCGTGTCATGTCCTGCTCCTGCAGGAAGTAGGCGGCATTCGATTCGCGCTCTGCGAAGATCGCGACCAGGACATTGGCGCCTGTCACCTCGGTGCGTCCGGACGATTGCACATGAATGGCGGCCCGCTGGATGACCCGCTGGAAGGCGGCTGTCGGCACAGCTTCGGACCCGTCGATTTCGGTCACGAGGTTCGAAAGATCCTCGTTCACGAACTCCGTCAGCGTGCTGCGCAGCTCATCGGTGTCGACTGAACATGCTTTCATCACGCGCGTCGCGTCGGGTTCGTCCAGCAGCGCCAGAAGCAGATGCTCCAGCGTTGCAAATTCATGCCTGCGCTCATTCGCCAGCGCCAGGGCTGCGTGAATGGCCTGCTCAAGTGTGTTCGAGAATGAAGGCACGCGCGTGCTCCTCTTATCTGGGTCGGGAGGGGAACGACTTGGGGCCGTGCCCCCGGACCAACCATGTCCTCATAGTATTAGAGTTTGGTTGATACCGCCCGAGCTTCAAGTTTTTTCTGTCTTCAAACGGTCACAAAAGCTGTGAGCGTGTTTCCGGCGCGTGATTATGCGGCGTCAGAAATTGTCCTTTCGGCGTCGTATCTCCGCAAAGACCTCCGCCGGATCCGCACCATCCATACCGATTGAATGTTGAAGGTGGGGCACAGCGGCCCGAAGGAAAGGGTTGGTTGCGTGTTCCAGCGACAAGAGCGATGGCACGGTGGGTTGACCGGCGGCACGCGCCTCGTCGACCTGCTGGATGCGAGATATAAGATCGGGATTTTCCGGTTCAATGGTGATGGCGAAAGCCCCGTTGGCCTTGGTATATTCATGACCTGAATAAACGAGCGTATCCCCGGGCAGGGCCGACAGTTTCGACAGGCTGTTCCACATCTGCGGCATCGTGCCCTCAAAGACGCGACCGCATCCAAGCGCCATCAGGCTGTCTGCCGTAAAGACCGCCTTGGAGGTTGGAAAGTGATAAGCGACATGTCCGACGGTGTGACCCGAGACATCCATGACCATGCCGTCTTCGGATCCAATCCGAATGGTGTCTCCATCGTTCAGCGCAATGTCGAGCGGCGGTAGCCTCGCCGCATCTTTTTGATGTCCGACGACCTGCGCGGGGTGTTTTGCAAGTATCTCTTTCAGCCCGTCGACGTGATCATAGTGATGATGGGTGATCAGCGCGTGGCTCAGACGCCATCCCCGGGCGTCGAGCGCATCCAGAATCGGTGCCGCCTCTGGCGCGTCCACAAGGGCCGTATCTCCGGTCTCGGCGTCATGCGCAAGGAAGGCGTAATTGTCTGACAGGCAGGGAACGGTCACGATGTCCAGAGGCATGGTCTTTCGCCCTTTCATTGTTAACATGGTGGCAGCTTGGCGGATCATACGGGCAGTCGCAATGCATCTTGATGTGCAGGATCTTCGGAACTTCTATTATCGCTCGGCCCTTGGCCGGGCAGCACAGGCCTCCATGCGGCTGCGGTTGCGCGATTTGTGGCCCGAGGCGAAGGGGCAGACCGTTGCGGGCTTTGGCTTTGCAACACCCTTGCTGCGCCCCTATCTGAACGACGCGCGTCGGGTGTTGGCGCTGATGCCCGGACCTCAGGGCGTGATGCCTTGGCCCGCCGGCCTGCCCAATGTCTCTGTTCTGACCGAAGAAACACTCTGGCCGGTCGAAACCGGTCATGTCGACAAGCTGATCATGCTTCACGGCCTGGAAACGTCCGAGCGGCCCTCGGAACTGTTGGAGGAATGCTGGCGGGTGCTCGGCCCCGGAGGAAAAGCCCTCTTCATCGTGCCGAACCGGGCGGGGCTCTGGTCGCGCAGTGATCGCACACCGTTCGGCTTTGGCCGCCCCTATACGCCTGGCCAGCTTGAAAGCCAGTTGCGCAAACATCAGTTCCTGCCCGAACGGCATAGCGCGGCGATCTATCAGATGCCGTCCGAGCGGCGGATCTGGATGAAGGCAGGCGCGCTTTTCGAAAAGGTTGGGCGTCGCATGCCTGCAATGATCGCAGGCGGCGTTTTCATGGTCGAGGCATCAAAGCGGGTCTATCCGCCGAAAGGAAAGATCTCCAAAGTGCCCGAACGGCGCGCCATCGGTGTCCTGGAAGGCATGACAGAGCCTGTTCCCGGGCGTGCATAGTCCCTTGTCGACCTGGGAGATTATCCTGCCGATCCGCGGAATGTGCGTTTCTCAGCCTCTTGGCGGCAAAGATCGCCCTCTTTGCGAGCATTTCACTCACGTGAATCGGGTAAAAACTGCAATATACGTGTCTGTTTCGTGAACTTTCTGCGCGCGCAAACGGTCGCACTTTGGCTAAGTCTCTGCAATCGTTAACTTTCTGCAAAATCCCGTTATCGCTATACCTTGTTGCGAGGTTGATAGGGCTCTGCTACATCCACGCTGATTTTGACGACCTGAGGCCGATCAGGGACGTTTAACGCCCCCGGGGCTGCTCGCTCGCGCGCTGCCGGGGCCAAATATCGGAAGGGTGGACGTGTCCGAACCAGCTTCGATTTCAGGTGGCATTGCCGAACGATATGCTACCGCGATTTTCGACATTGCCAAAGAGAACGATAACCTGTCGGGACTTGAAAGCTCTGTCAATGACCTCACCGCAGCTTTGGACGACAGCAGCGATTTGAGAGACCTGATATCTTCCCCGGTCGTGTCCCGTGCCGATCAGGGCGCTGCGATCACCGCGATCGCCAAGAAAATGGGCGTCGCCCCCGTGATGCGCAAAAGCCTTGGTCTTATGGCCGAAAAGAGACGTCTTTTCGTTTTGCCCTACCTTCTTCGTGCGCTGCGCGATCTGATTGCGGAAGAGCGTGATGAAGTCACCGCCGAGGTGACAAGCGCCAAGGCGCTCACCAAGACGCAGGCGGACAAGCTTGCAAAAACTCTGGCCGAACGTGTCGGAAAAACCGTGAACATCAATGCGACGGTCGATGAAAGCCTCATCGGCGGTCTTGTCGTCAAAGTGGGCTCGAAGATGATCGACACCTCGATCCGCTCGAAGCTGAACTCCCTCCAGAATGCAATGAAAGAGGTCGGATAAATGGGTATCCAAGCAGCAGAGATTTCTGCGATCCTGAAGGACCAGATCAAGAACTTTGGTCAGGAAGCCGAAGTCGCCGAAGTGGGCCGCGTGCTGAGTGTCGGCGACGGGATTGCCCGTGTCTATGGCCTCGACAACGTGCAAGCCGGTGAAATGGTCGAATTCCCCGGCGGCATTCAAGGCATGGCGCTGAACCTCGAAGCCGACAATGTTGGGGTCGTGATCTTCGGCTCCGACCGGGACATTAAAGAAGGCGATGTCGTCAAGCGCACGAACTCTATCGTGGACGTGCCAGCCGGGGATGCGCTTTTGGGCCGTGTTGTGGACGCACTGGGCAATCCGCTGGACGGCAAGGGCCCCATCGAAGCGTCCGAGCGTCGCGTGGCCGACGTGAAGGCGCCTGGCATCATCCCGCGTAAATCGGTGCATGAGCCGATGGCGACCGGCCTGAAATCCGTGGACGCGATGATCCCGATCGGTCGTGGCCAGCGCGAACTGATCATTGGTGACCGTCAGACCGGCAAGACCGCCGTGGCGCTCGACACGATCCTGAACCAGAAGGTCTATAACGACGCGGCGGGCGATGACGAGAGCAAGAAGCTTTACTGCGTTTACGTTGCGGTTGGCCAGAAACGTTCGACCGTGGCCCAGCTTGTGAAGAAGCTGGAAGAGACCGGCGCCATCGACTACTCCATCGTCGTGGCCGCCACCGCGTCCGAACCGGCGCCGATGCAGTTCTTGGCGCCTTACGCCGCAACCGCGATGGCCGAGTATTTCCGCGACAACGGCAAGCACGCGCTGATCATCTATGATGACCTCAGCAAACAGGCCGTGTCCTACCGCCAGATGTCGCTGCTGCTGCGCCGCCCGCCGGGACGCGAAGCCTATCCGGGCGACGTTTTCTACCTCCACTCCCGTCTGCTGGAGCGGTCGGCGAAACTGAACGAGGACAACGGTGCGGGTTCTCTCACGGCTCTGCCGATCATCGAAACCCAAGGCGGAGACGTGTCGGCGTTTATTCCGACCAACGTGATCTCGATCACCGACGGCCAGATCTTCCTTGAAACCGAACTGTTCTACCAGGGCATCCGCCCCGCCGTGAACACCGGTCTGTCGGTGAGCCGTGTGGGCTCCTCCGCCCAGACCAACGCGATGAAATCTGTGGCTGGCCCGGTGAAGCTGGAACTGGCGCAGTATCGTGAGATGGCGGCCTTTGCCCAGTTCGGCTCTGACCTTGATGCGGCCACCCAGCAGTTGCTGAACCGTGGTGCGCGTCTGACCGAACTGATGAAACAGCCGCAATACTCGCCTCTGACCAACGCGGAAATCGTTTGCGTGATCTTCGCCGGCACCAAGGGCTATCTCGACAAGGTTGACGTGCGTGATGTCGGACGGTTCGAGGCAGGCCTGCTGTCGCATCTGCGTGGCAAGAACCAGGATCTGCTGGACTGGATCACCAACGAGGATCCCAAGATCAAGGGTGAGGCCGAAGACAAGATCAAAGCTGCGCTCGACGAGTACGCCGCGACCTTCGCATAAGGAGAGAGACGGCAATGCCAAGTCTCAAGGACCTTAAAAACAGGATCGAGTCGGTCAAATCGACCCGCAAGATCACCAAGGCGATGCAGATGGTCGCCGCGGCCAAACTGCGCCGCGCCCAGGAAAGCGCCGAAGCCGCGCGCCCCTATGCCGAACGGTTCAATGCCGTTCTGGCCGGGCTGGCGGCCTCGGTCGGCGGCAGCGACAGCGCGCCCAAATTGCTGACCGGTACGGGCAGCGATCAGGTGCATCTGCTTGTTGTCATGACGGCGGAGCGGGGCCTTTGCGGGGGCTTCAACTCCAACATCGCGAAACTGGCGCGCCAGCATGCCGACAAGCTGAAAGCCGAAGGCAAGACGGTGAAGATCCTCACCGTCGGCAAAAAGGGCCGCGATCAGATGAAGCGCGGCTACGGCGATCTTTTCATCGGTCATGTTGACATGACCGAGGTGAAGCGCGTGGGCTATACCGACGCGCAGAACATCGCCAAGGACGTGCTGGCCCGCTTCGATGCAGGCGAGTTCGATGTGGCCACGATCTTCTTCTCGAAATTCGAGAATGTCGTCAGCCAGATCCCCACGGCCCAGCAGATCATTCCTGCCTCGTTCGAAGAGACCGAGGGCGAAACCACGCTTTATGATTACGAGCCGGACGAAGAGGCGATCCTTGCCGATCTTCTGCCGCGCGGCGTGGCCACGCAGATTTTCGCGGCGTTGCTGGAAAACGGCGCGTCCGAGCAGGGTGCCCGGATGTCGGCGATGGACAACGCGACGCGCAATGCGGGCGAGATGATCGACAAGCTGACCATCCAATTCAACCGCTCGCGTCAGGCCGTCATCACCAACGAGCTGATCGAAATTATTTCCGGCGCCGAAGCGCTGTAAGAGAGAACCGGAGAAACGAAACATGGCCAATGCAAAAGGCAAAATCACGCAGATCATCGGGGCCGTCGTCGACGTGCAGTTCGATGACGCTCTGCCTGAGATTCTGAACGCGCTGGAAACCGACAACAACGGCAAGATGCTGGTTCTCGAAGTGGCGCAGCACCTGGGCGAAAACACCGTCCGGACCATCGCGATGGACGCAACCGAAGGTTTGGTGCGCGGTCAGGACGTGACCGACACTGACGGCCCGATCACCGTGCCTGTCGGTGACGCAACGCTGGGCCGGATCATGAACGTCGTGGGCGAGCCTGTGGACGAAAAAGGCCCGATCGGCGCGGAAGAGACCCGTTCGATTCACGCCGAAGCGCCCGAATTCGCGGCCCAGTCGACCGCATCGGAAATCCTGGTGACCGGCATCAAGGTCATCGATCTGCTGGCCCCTTACGCGAAGGGCGGTAAGATCGGTCTCTTCGGCGGTGCGGGCGTGGGTAAAACCGTGCTTATTCAGGAGCTTATCAACAACATCGCCAAGGTGCACTCGGGCTATTCGGTGTTTGCCGGCGTGGGTGAGCGGACCCGTGAAGGCAACGACCTTTATTACGAATTCATCGAATCCGGTGTCATCGACGCCGAAGACCTGACCAAATCCAAAGTGGCGCTGGTCTACGGTCAGATGAACGAGCCTCCGGGCGCACGGATGCGTGTTGCGCTGTCGGGCCTGACCATGGCGGAGCAGTTCCGCGACGCCTCCGGCACCGACGTTTTGTTCTTTGTCGACAACATCTTCCGCTTCACGCAGGCGGGCTCCGAAGTGTCCGCTCTGCTGGGCCGGATCCCATCCGCTGTGGGTTACCAGCCGACCCTCGCCACCGACATGGGCGCGATGCAGGAGCGGATCACCTCGACCACGAACGGCTCCATCACCTCGGTGCAGGCCATCTATGTGCCCGCGGACGACCTGACCGACCCCGCGCCGGCGACCTCGTTTGCGCACCTCGACGCCACCACCGTTCTCAGCCGTGCTATCTCCGAGCTGGGTATCTACCCGGCCGTGGACCCGCTCGATTCGACTTCGCGCGTTCTGGACCCGGGTGTTGTGGGCGAGGAGCATTATCAGGTGGCGCGTGACGTGCAGGGGATCCTGCAGCGCTACAAGTCGCTTCAGGACATCATCGCCATCCTCGGCATGGATGAACTGAGCGAAGAGGACAAGCTGACCGTGGCCCGCGCCCGGAAAATCCAGCGCTTCCTGTCGCAGCCTTTCGACGTGGCCGAAGTTTTCACCGGTTCGCCCGGCGTGCAGGTGCCGCTTGACGATACGATTGCCTCGTTCAAGGCGGTTGTGGCCGGTGAGTACGATCACCTCCCCGAAGGCGCCTTCTACATGGTGGGTGGCATCGAGGAAGTGAAAGCCAAAGCCGAGAAAATGGCCGCAGACGCGGCCTAAGGAGCACGCCTGATGGCAGAGACAATGCAATTCGACCTGGTATCGCCCGAACGAAGCCTGGCTTCGCTTCAGGTGACATCGGTCCAGATCCCCGGATCGGAAGGCGATATGACGGCGATGCCCGATCATGCGCCCACGATCACGACCTTGCGTCCGGGTCTTCTGCGGGTTGAAAGCGCGGAAGGCACCAAGGAATACGTGGTCACCGGCGGTTTCGCCGAGATCGGTGCCGCAGGTCTTTCGGTGCTGGCCGAACGGGCCGTTCCGCGTGCGGACATGACCCAGGCGGATATGGATGCGATGGTGGCCGAAGCCCGCGAAGCGCACAAGAGCGCGCAGGACACGTTCCAGAACGAACCGGGTCCCGTGGATGATGCAGCCAAGCTGTTGTCGGACATGGTCGCGATGGGCGAAGAGATCGGCCTTTCTTCGAAGTAACGCCCTGTTCCTCGACGTAACGAAAAAGACAGGCGCTCTCGGGCGCCTGTCTTTTTTATATGGACTTTGGGCCGCATTTTGGTCCCAATCCCGGATTATGTTGTTATTTGTGACCTAAGATTCCACAGGCTATGAAGCGTATCCCGTCCCATCTTATTGGCGTCGATCAGGGCGATGTCGTGCTGTTCTCCGAATACGAAAACGGGGGTAGCATGTGGACAGGCCATGGCGCCCGCGAACGTCGGATGAAGGTGAAGTTCAGCGATGTTTTTCGCGCGCCGCCGGTGGTCCATGTCTCGACGTCGCTGTTGGACATTGCGACGGGTCCGTCTCTCCGTGCGGATATCACTACCGACAAAATCACCGTGCAGGGTTTTGAGATTGTGTTCAGAACCTGGGAAGACAGTCGCGTCGCTCGCATTCGGGCGGCCTGGATGGCGATCGGTCCTCTCGAAAACGAGGAGGAGTGGGAACTTTACTAACTCCGGCGCCCGCCCTGTTGGCGTCTGTCTCGGGCCCTGTTAGCCTGCCCGACGACGCAACAAGGCGGTGGCGACATGCGAAGAGGAGTGATCCGCGGTCTTGCCGCGGCCTGGTTTGCCTTCGGCGCGGGCATGGCAAGTGCCGAGATGCCCAGCTTTACCAGGAACGTGACGACGCATGTTGTGATCCACGAGTTGGCACATGCCTTGATCCGGGAATTTGATCTGCCGGTTCTCGGCAACGAAGAGGTCATCGCTGACGCCTTCGCGACGCTCTTTATCGCCCGCGTGCTTCCGGACAGAGCCGAAGACATCGTAAAGGACCGGGCGCGATCCTGGTGGATCGAGGCAGACGGGCAGGAGGTCGATCTGCAGGGGGAACATCCCCCCGATGCGCGCCGGGCCTATCGCGCGGTCTGTCTGCTTTATGGCTATGATCCTGCAGCCTATGCAGATCTTCCAGCCTGGGCCGGTTTGTCCGATGACGATGCAGCCGCTTGTGCCGATTCCGCACCCGAGATTGCGCGCAGCTGGCGGCGGATGCTCCGGTCGTATGTTCTGCCGGAGGGGACGGGCACACGCGAATTCCGCATCCTTTACGGCGATGGCCCGATGGAGCTGGAGATGCGGCAATCAGGTCTGATGGAAGAGCTGGGCGCGCTGATTGCCCGCTTCGATTGGCATTCCCGCATCACCTTGCTCTTCGATCATTGCGACGGGGGCGCTGTCTGGAGCCGGAGCAGGCGCACCATACGGCTTTGCGATGATTATGTGGCGCGTTTCAATACTCAAGCGGGGATGCCTCACCCCCGCTAAGCGCGCTTAACCGGTGGAATAGAGGGTCTCGTAAATCGGGGTGAGCGTTGTCGCTTCGAAAAGCGAGGAGACCGACGTGCCGTTCCAGATGTTGAGGATGGCTTGGGCAAAGACGGGTGCGGTCGGCACGATCCGGATATTTCCGGCGCCCTTGATCGCTTCTGTCGGCTGGATCGAATCCGTGATGACCAGCGATTTCATCACTGATTTCGTCACACGCTCCACCGCTGGTCCACTCATCACGCCGTGGCTGATGTAAGCGTGCACCTCCTTCGCGCCATGCTCAAGCAGGACGTCCGCCGCCTTGCAGAGCGTTCCGGCGGTATCGCACATGTCGTCCACGATCAGGCAGACCTTGTCCGTGACATCGCCGATCACCGTCATCTCGGCCACCTCTCCGGGTTTCTCCCGCCGTTTGTCCACGATGGCGAGAGGGGAGTTGATCCGCTTTGCCAACTCTCTTGCGCGGGCAACGCCCCCGACATCGGGTGAGACCACCATCAACTCATCCATCTGGCTGGCGAAAGTGGTGCGGATATCCAGCGCAAAGATCGGCGAGGCATAAAGGTTGTCCACCGGGATATCGAAAAAGCCCTGGATCTGTGCGGCATGCAGGTCCATGGTCAGCACCCTCTCGATCCCCGCGCCGACCAGCATGTTGGCAACCAGCTTTGCACTGATCGGCGTGCGTGCCTTTGTGCGGCGGTCCTGACGGGCATAGCCGAAATAGGGCAGAACGGCCGTGATCCGCGCCGCGGAGGACCGGCGCAGCGCGTCGGCCATGATCAGAAGCTCCATCAGGTTGTCATTGGCGGGGTTGGAGGTTGGCTGGATGAGGAACATGTCCTCGCCGCGGACATTCTCGAACACCTCGACGAAGATCTCTCCATCGTTGAAGCGTTCGACGCGTGCATCGACCAGCCCGGTATGCACGCCCCTGTGCATGGTCATTCTGCGTGCGATGGCCTCCGCCAGTGGGCGGTTGGCGTTCCCAGCGATCAGCTTGGGTTCGTTCAGTTGTGGCATGAAAAGCGGTCCCGGTCAGCGGATATGTGACAGATTCGTGATGTTGACACCGCTTAGCACGGCCTTACCGTCCCGCAAAGTTTTGCCGGGAGTGACGCACGGAATGCCACATATTGACTACTATTTTGCGACACTGTCGCCCTACACCTATCTTGCGGGCACCCGGCTTGAGGATATCGCCGCACGCCATGGTGCTACGATCGCGTATAAGCCGCTCGACATCATGACGCTCTTTTCCAGAACGGGCGGCACACCTCCGAAGGATCGGCATCCCGCGCGCCAGGAATACCGCGCGCAGGAACTTGTGCGGCAAGCCCGGAAGCTGGGTATGCCGTTCAACCTGACCCCCGCGCATTGGCCCACCAACCCCGCGCCATCCTCCTATGCGTTTGTGGCGGCAGCCAAAGACGGATCGGGCGATCTGGGCGCGCTGGTGCACGCCCTGACGCGGTCGTGTTGGGCGGATGAGAAGGACATTGCCGACGACGAGGTCATTCGCACTTGCCTGCAGGAGGCTGGTTTCGATCCCGCTCTGGCCGACAGCGGCCTGCTGGTCGGTGCGGAAACCTACGCCGCCAATCTTGAAGAAGCAGTGGAGCGTGGCGTTTTCGGCGCGCCATTCTATATCACCGGGGATGATGAACGGTTCTGGGGTCAGGACCGCCTCGAGGATCTGGATATGTATCTGAAAGCAAAGTCGGAATGAGCGTGGAGACGGCAGACATCTACGCGACCCAGTTGGGTGGGGGCGCACGTCACGCTCTCGCGCTGCACTGCACGCTTGCGCATAGCGGCGCATGGGGCCGTCTGGCCGAGCACACGGAGGATGCGCTGCGCTTTACCGCGATTGACATGCCAAGCCACGGGCGCAGCGCAGACTGGGACGGTCGGGGCGATTTTCAGGACGTCGTCGTTAACGCCGCGGAACCGTTCCTGCAGGAGCCCATGGATCTGATCGGGCATTCATTCGGGGCCACCGTTGCCTTGCGTCTTGCTTTGAAACACCCCCGGAAGGTGCGCAGCCTGACGCTGATCGAGCCCGTGTTTTTTGCCGTCGCTTTGGCGGACCGTCCGGACACGGTGCGGGACCACGACGCGCTGGCGGGTGATTTCAATGCCGCGATCGAAGCCGGAGACATGGAACTGGCCGCGCGCCTTTTCAACCGCATGTGGGGCGATGGGCCAAAGTGGCCTGACATGCCAAAAGCCTTGCGGGCGGCGATGACACGCGCAATCCACGTGGTGCCGTCCTGCAAGCCTGCGATTTACGACGACGTTCACGGCCTGCTCGCCCCTGGCATTCTGTCTCGTGCGGATATGCCCGTGCTCCTGATCAGGGGAAGCACGTCGTTGCCGATCATGGCAGCGGTTAATGACGGTCTTGCCAAGCGCCTGCCCGATGCCCGTAACGAGGTGATCGAAGGCGCCGGCCATATGGCGCCGATCACCCACCCGGCCGAAACCGCACGTTTGCTCAAGGCATTTCTGGACGGGTAGCCCACGTTATCTTTTGCGAGATGACGTGGTCGTGCCACATTACTCTGTCACGCGGCGGGGAGTTCGGCGGTGCCTGACAGCGGGGGCTCAGCCGAAAATCAGTTGGTGTGGCTCAGAAACTTGTCGACCTCGTCCCGCGTCAGCGACCAGTCGCAGACAAACCGGGCGGTAAGTGGTTCATCAGGGTCCGCGCCGTCAAGCTCTCCGGACCAGAGGTAGTAGACAGCGCCGGCCTCGTGCAGGCGCTTGTGAACCGCGCGGGACAGCGATGCGAAGATCATGTTGGCTTGAGGGGGATAAAGAAAATCCGCGCCCGCCGCGCGCAGCCCGTCGGCGAGATAGGCGCAGGTCTCGTTCGCCTGGCGCGCCAGCGTGAGCCAGAGATCATCCTTCAGATATCCGGCCATCTGGGCTGACAAATAGCGGTGTTTGGAAAAGAGGTGCGCGCCGCGTTTCCGTCGCAGCTCGAACTCCCAGGCCTTTGACGGGTCGAAGAAGATGACCGCTTCGACACCCATCAGGCCGTTCTTGGTCCCTCCGAAACTGACGGCATCAACACCGGCCCGCCAGGTCATGTCCGCCGGGCTGGCGTTGAGGGTCACGAGCGCGTTGGCAAATCGCGCGCCGTCGAGGTGAACCGGCAGATCGTAGGATTTGGCGATCGACGCAAGAGCGGTGAGTTCGGTCACGGTGTAGACGGAGCCGCGCTCTGTCACCTGGGTCAGGGCGACCGGCCCGCGCTGGGGACCATGAACGCCGCGCGACCCTTCCTTCAGGATCGCCGCTTCCAGGGCCTCGGGCGTGATCTTGTCACCGGACCGGATCAGGGTAAGCTTGGCCCCACCGGTGTAGAATTCCGGGGCATTGCATTCATCCTCGTGGATATGCGCCACTTCAGAGCAGAAAACGGTCTGGAACGGGTCACAGAGCGTCGCAAGCGCCAATGCGTTGGCACCGGTGCCGGTTGCGATAAGATAGATCGCGGCGTCGGGCGCTTCGAAGATGTCTCTCAGCCGGGTGCGGACCTCTTCCATCCATGGATCCGCGCCATATGGCATGGCGTAGCCGTGATTGGCATCGACCAGCGCTTGCATGACCTGGGGATGGACCGGCCCGGCATTGTCAGAGGCAAAGAACATCAGACAGGCTCCTCGATAATATGGTCTTCCCACTCGTCTTCGGGAACATCGAACTCCGACAGGGTCCAGTTGCGAACCGAGACGCCTGCCTCATGCACGCTGTCGGCATGACCGGAAATCAGGGGGTGCCAGTCGTAGAGAGGCTTGCCCTCCCAAAGCAGCCGGTACGCACAGGTGGCCGGCATCCAGTATGCATGACTGTCGAGGTTGTCAGGCCGCAACACAATGCAATCGGGCACAAAGGCGTGCCGGTTCTCGTAATGCGCGCAGCGACAGGTGCTGTCGTCGAGCAAACGGCAGGCGATGCGGGTGAGGGCGACCGCGCCACTGTCTTCGTCCTCCAGCTTGTTGAGGCAGCATTTGCCGCAACCGTCGCAAAGCGCCTCCCATTCCTTTTGGCTGAGCTTTTCAAGCGGCTTGCGTTCCCAGAAGCGATGCGAAAGACCATCCCGGTCGATGGGATCCGTCATAGGGCTGCCAGGATCGCACGGGCCTGCGCGCTGTCCGCGTCCATCTGGGCGATGAGGGTGTCGAGGCTTTCGAACGTTTCTTCGGGGCGGAGATGGTCGATCAGACCCACGGAAAGTGTGGCCCCGTAAAGATCGCCAGAGAAATCGAAAAGGAAGGTTTCGAGATTGGGGCGGTTTTCGCCAAACATCGGGCGGACCCCCATGGAAGCTACGCCGTGATAGCTTCCCGCGTGGGGACCGTCGAGCACATCGACAAGAACGGCGTAGACGCCAAATGCCGGGGGATGGAGGCCGTCAATGGACATGTTCGCGGTCGGGTAGCCGAGATCGCGACCCCTTTGTTCGCCACCGATCACAGGGCCTTCGATGCGGTGCCAATGGCCGAGCATAGCCGCCGCGTCCCGAGGACGCCCATCGCTGAGGGCGGTGCGGATCGCAGTGGACGAGACTGTGTCACGGCTTTGTTCAAGAAGCGGGGCAATGGTGACGCCAAACCCCATCTCGTCCCCGAAGGTCAGGAGGTGTTCGGCGGTCCCGGCACGGCCCTTGCCAAAGCAGAAATCCGCGCCAACCACGACATGAGATAGCCCCAGGCCATCGGCGATCACGTTCCGCGCGAAATCCAGAGGTGAGAGAGCGGCAAGCGAGGCGTTGAAGTTCAGCTCATAAAGCCTTTGGACACCGAGTTTTTCAAGGCGGCTTGCGCGGGCTTCGGGATTCATCAGCCGAAAGGGTGCGGCCTGAGGCGCGAAGTAGCTGCGGGGATGGGGTTCAAAGGTCAAAACGCCCAGCGGCGCGTCGGGGGCTGCGGTGCGGGCCAGGTCGATGACGGATTGATGGCCAAGATGCACGCCATCAAAATTGCCAATCGCGGCGCTGGCGCCGCGATCCTGGTGTTCCACAAACTGGTAGTCCCGGATAATCCGCATGGCGATTGCGTAGCGCCGTTGGCGGCACGTTGCAAGCCTTGGCGGGGACGCTCATCCGCCCGTTTGGGCGTCTTCGCGTCAGTCGAATTTGCGGCTGGGTGCGAGGACCATGGCCTCGCCGATAAGAACCTTTTTGCCGTCGACGGAGCAGTGGCAGTCGAGTTTGACCCGACGCTTGGCCATCTCGATATCGACCACCTTGACCTCGGCATAGACCATGTCGCCGGGACGGACGGGTGCCAGGAATTTTAGGGACTGGCCCATATAGACCGTGCCATGGCCCGGAAGCTGTTCGCCGATGACCGCGGAGATCAGCCCGGCGGTCAGCATGCCATGGGCGATGCGGCCCTCGAAAATCGTGTCGCGGGCATAATCGTCGTCCAGATGCACGGGGTTCCGGTCTGTCGAGACCTGGGCAAACATCTCGATATCTTCATCTGTCACCACTTTGCGCAGGTGGCGGGTCATCCCCATTTCGATGTCTTCGATGCAGATCGTGCCGCGGGGCAGATTGTCCAACATTGTCTTCTCCATCCAGACGCAAGGGTAACAAACAGGTAGAATGCGCCAACATTAGGGCAACTTTATTACTTTGCAGATGCAGAAAAGCAAGGGAAAAGTGCTTAGCGCAGATGGCCTATGGCGAAAGTTGGCGCAGACATTTCCCTTTCTAGATAGGCATTTAGCAGATCAGGGTCGGGTTGATGCGACGTTTTTGTCTCGGACGCCGCCAGTCCACCAGAGATGAAGAGAGAATCGATATCCTCGCCCATGGCGCCCTTGATGTCCGTCTGAGCCCCGTCTCCGATCGCCAGGATGTCCGTTCCCGCGATCTCTTTTCCAAGTGCCGCGAGCCGGCGGCGGGCAAGATCGTAGATCGGCGGGTGCGGCTTGCCGAAGTAGAGGCTTTCGCCGCCCATCTCGGTGTAAAGCCGCGCCAGTGCGCCGGCACACCATTCACGGGTATCCCCGCGGTCCACGACGATGTCGGGGTTGGCGCAGAGCAGTTTCATATCCTTTTGCTTGGCATAGAGAAAATCGGCGCGATTGACATCGGGATCCGCCATCGGATCGAAGGGGCCGCAGCACACGATCCCGTCCGCCTGGGCCAGGGGGACGCGTTGGATATCGACAGGATTGTCCAAAAGGCCCAACGGTTTGAAGAAATCTGCATCACGCGCCTCCTCCCCCATGAAATAGACCTTCTCTCCAACCGCCCCCCGGAACATGGCTGACCGTGCACTGTCACCGGATGTTGCTATTGTGTCCCAGGCATCGTCGGATACGCCAAACTCGCCCAGCTGCGCCTCGACACCGGCCCGAGGTTTGGGAGAGTTGGTCACCAGAACCACAATGCCGCCAGCCGAGCGATATGTCTGCAAGGCGCGGACTGCGGAGGGAATGGCGCGCACGCCGTCATGCACACAGCCCCAAAGGTCGACAAAGAGCGCCTGGTAGCGGTCGGAAATCTCGGACAATGCGGTGATGATCTGGGTCATTCGGGCCTCAAAGAGAAGGGGGTGCGTAACATGCACCCCCTCTATACCGCCGAGGTAAAGCCCGACACACCTAAATGACGGCCTCAGGTTTTGCCGGCCACGATCCGGTCAAGGATGAGCGCGCAGAACAGGATCGCGAGACCCGCCAGGATGCCTTGTCCCGCGGCAGCGTATTGCAGCGCTTCGAGCACGTCTTCCCCCAGACCTTTGGCCCCGATGAGAGAGGCGACGACCACCATGGCGAGCGACAGCAGGATCGTCTGGTTCACCCCGGCCATGATCGTCTTGGCGGCCAGAGGCAGGTCCACACGCCAGAGCAGGTAGCGGGGCGTGGCGCCGAAGGCGAGCGCGGCTTCGCGCACGGTTTCGGGGACCTGCTGCAGACCCAGCACCGTGAAGCGGATCACCGGGGGTGAGCCGAAGATCATCGTGGCCACGACGCCTGCGGGCTTGCCGGAGCCGATGAAGGCCACGACGGGGATGAGGTAGACGAAGGAGGGCATGGATTGCATGAAGTCGAGGATCGGCCGGACCACGGCGAAGACCTTGGGCCGACGCGCGCAGTAGATGCCCAGGGGGATGCCGAGGGTAATGGAGATCAGGGCGGCGGCACCCAGGAGCGCCACGGTGGTCATCGCCTTTTCCCAGAAATCCAGCAGGCCCAGATAGGCGAGCGCCGCACCGGTGAAGATGGCCACGCGCGGACCGGCGGAGAGATAGGCGAGCATCACGATAACGAGGGCCACGACGGGCCAGGGGGTTTGCACCAGCACGACCTCGATCCAGTCGAGGAGGGTGCGCATCCCGAAGGTGAGCCCATCAAAGAAGCCACGCCCAGCGGTTTTGGTCCAGTCGAACCCGGCCTGCACCCCGTCGCCCACGTCAATGCGCCAGTTGCGGTTTGTGGGGAATTGCTTGAGCAAGGCGATGGCGTCCGGTTGGGCGAACTTGATGGCGGAAAGAAGAACAACAGTGATGAAGAGCCCCACCGCGATAAGAAGGCGGGTGGGGGACCAGCCGCTCGCCACGGATTTGTCTGACCGCCAGCGGGCGAACTGGCCCTCGAGCGTCCAGTTGGCGGTTGCGGCTGCGGCGAATTTGATCACGAGCAGCATGACAAGGCCCACTGCCACGAAGGTCAGGCCGGTCGCATCGGCTTGGGTGGCAGCGGCCTGGGCATCGGCAAGTGCTGTTTCCAGCGACTCGGCGGCGCGCCTGAGCGAATCGAGCGATGAGGAGCCGGAGGCCTCCGCCGCCTCGATCTGCTGTCGGCGCAAATCAAGCGTGGCCGCGATGCTGTCGGCACGGTCACGGAATTCACGGCCCAGATCGCCAAAGAGACCACGCCCGATCTGGATATAGGCAAAGGTTTCGAGCACCAGAAAGCCCAGGAACCACGACCAGAGGCCGCGCGCGCCGAACCAGATAGGCCCCAGCAGGGCGGCGGCCCAGTTGAGGGTGAAGCGATACCCCGGCGCCTCCATCATGTAGCCAAAGACGCGGCGGTAATACTCGGCGCTCTGACCGGCGAAGGTGTCGATCAGCGTGTTCATGCGCTCGGCGGTTTCGGGTTTGATCTGCTGTGGCTGATGCATGGCGGCCCCCTTACGCATGATTGCTTTGGATCGCGCGGATCAGGCCCGCACGGTTGATGACGCCCACCGTCTTGCCGTCCTGGGTGACGGCGACTACGCCGTGGCCGTCGACACAGAGGTCCATGAGATCGGCGAGGTCCATGTCGGGATGCGCTTCCTTGGCGTCGTGCGGCAGTTCGCCGTGATGGGCCGTGAATTCATCCACCGGTTTCATCACTGAATGCGCGAAGATCATGTTCAGCTTGGAGATGCCGGCTACGAAGTCCGACACGTAGTCGTCGGCGGGGTTGAGGATGATCTCTTCGGGCGTACCGATCTGCACGATGCGACCGTCTTTCATGATGGCGATGCGGTTGCCGATACGGATCGCCTCGTCCAGATCATGGGTGATGAACATCGTGGTCTTCTTCAGCTTCTGGCTGAGGTCCATGAACTGGTCCTGCAACTGCTTGCGGATCAGCGGATCGAGGGCAGAGAAGGGTTCATCCATCAAGAGGATCTCAGGGTCGGAGGCGATGGCACGGGCGAGGCCCACGCGCTGCTGCATGCCGCCCGACAGCTCATGGGCGTATTTGTCCTCCCAGCCGGAGAGCTCCACAAGGTCGAGGACGCGGTCAGCCTCTTCCCAGCGGCGGGCCTTGCCGGTGCCGCGGATCTCCAACGGCATGGCGACGTTGTCGCGGACGGTGCGGTGCGGCATGAGGCCAAAGTTCTGGAACACCATCGCGACGCGGCGGTTGCGCAGATCGCGCAAGGCATCCGGCCCGAGGCCCATGACGTCCTCATCGCCGATCAGGATCTGCCCAGCGGTGGGTTCGAGCAGGCGGTTGACGTGACGCACCAGCGTGGATTTACCCGAGCCCGACAGTCCCATCACGCAGAAAAGCTCACCCTTTTCGATCTCGAAACTGGCATCTGCGACACCCACGACACAGCCAAAGCGTTCAAGCACTTCGGGTTTGCCCAAGCCTTCGGAATGGATCGCGGCGAGGGCTTCGTCGGCACGATCACCAAAGACTTTCCAGACGCCACGGGCGTCGATTGCAATCTCCTGAGCCATCTCAGCCCTCGTTCTTGTTCGTTATGGGTTTATAGACCCGGTTCCGGTTACCCTAGGGTAACCGGAACCGGGAAGATCCCGGGCCAGTGGTCCGGGACGGGGAGATCAGTTCAGGCCGAGCCAGCCGTCGACGATGTCACCGTTCGCCGCGATCCAGTCTGAGACGACGGCGTCGATCTCGTTGCCCTGCACGACGACTTCGTAGGTCAGTTTCGACAGCTCATCCGCGTTCATGTCGATATTGGCGAGGAAGGACGCCGCAGCCGAGTTGCGGTCGTTCAGCGAGTTGGAATAGGCCACGCGGACGGTTTTGACCTGGTCGCCGCTGGTGATCTTGGACTTGTTGAACCAGTCGGCATCCTGATCGGCGCTGACCATCATGTATTCGTCGGGGTTATGCGGCGGCTCTTCGATCATGGTCACGTCGTAGAGCGCGTGCACGTAATGGGGCTTGTAGCAGTAGAAGACGACGCCCTGCTCCTGGTCGATGGCGTCCTTGAGGCGTGCATAGAAGACGGTTTCGTCTTCGGTGGTGGGCTCAAGGAACGTCTCGATGCCGTAATCGCGCACCTTCACCTTGTGCACATTGGTGGAGGCCCAGCCGGAGGCGCCGACCCAGATCTCGCCCTTGCCGTCGCCATTCGCGTCGAACAGCTCCTGCGCCATCGGCGTGCCGAGGTCGAAGACGGATTTGATATTGTGCTCTTCGG
Organism: Thalassococcus sp. S3; assembly: GCF_004216475.1. Lineage (GTDB taxonomy): Bacteria > Pseudomonadota > Alphaproteobacteria > Rhodobacterales > Rhodobacteraceae. The sequence continues at coordinate 1,321,428 of NZ_CP022303.1, forward strand.
CCATGTAGGTGGGTGTGCAGAAGCCCGAGCGACCCTCATAAGAGCCGGAGGAGAGGGAGACGGTGCCTTTCTGATCCACATATTCGTCCGTGAACGACGCTTGGTTGGGCAGCCAGACATCGGGGTGGACGTCGATGTCGCCACGCCCGCCATCCATCGCTGCGAAGATCACCGCATTGGCGCCGGGGGCATAGCCGACCTCGCCGCCGAGGCGATTTTCGATGACCTGGCCGATCACATTGGCCATGATCTTGGCGCCGGGCCAACTCGGCTCGCCGATCATGACCTTGTCTTGCGCGGCGCCGGCTGTCGCGGTGACGGCGACCAGCGCGGAGGCGGCGAGGGTTTTGATATGGTTCATTTTTCTCTCCTGTTGGTTTTGGTATGGGCCGTCAGGCCCGTGCCCGCTTGCGCTGCGGGTCTATGAAGGGGATTGAGGTGACCGTGGCCGAGAGGCGTTTCATTCGCCCGTCCATCTGGCCGATGTCAAGGATCATGCCATCCGTGGCGTGCTCGACGCTCAGCCGCGCCATGGCGATGGCCCGTTCAAGGCTGGGGGAGCGGGTGGCCGACGTAACGATGCCGACTTCACGCTCTCCGGCAAGGACGGGGGAGCCGTGGGCTGGGACGTCGTCACACTCCAGAAGCAGTCCCTTGAGGACGCGGCGCGGGTCGCGGGCGTTGCGGGTCAGGGCGTCCTTGCCGGTGAAGTCGGACTTGTTCAGATCGACGGCGAAGCCAAGCCCGGCCTCGAACGCGTCGATGCCGGGGGCGAATTCCGCGTGGGACGCGGCAAGGCCGGCTTCTATGCGGATCGTTTCAAGAGCGGCGGAGCCCATGGGCTTGATGCCGTAAGGCTGACCCGCCTCCATCAGCGCATCCCAGAGCGGCACAGCGTCGGATGCGGCGCAGAAGAGCTCATAGCCCAGCTCGCCGGTATAGCCGGAGCGGGAGAGCATGAAGGGCAGACCCTCGCGGTCCTTCAGCCGGGCCATGGTGACGCCGAACCAGCGTATATCGTCCAGAGCGGGCACATGCGGCTGGGTGAAGACGATCTCACGCAACAGATCGCGGGAATTCGGGCCTTGCAGGGCGAGGTTCGGGAGCGCGCTGCGCATCGCCTTGATGCGCACCTGCAGCCCGTGTTCGGTGGCCAGCGCATCCAAAGCGCGCCCGCTTTCCTCGGACCCGCAGCACCAGCGGAAAAGGCCCTCGCCTAGCCTGAAGAGCGTGCCGTCGTCGATCACGGTGCCCTGGGCGTCGCACATCAGTGCGTAGGTGCCACGCCAGACCGAGAGTTTGGAGATGTCTCGGGTCATCGCCAGTTGCAAAAGACGCTCGGCATCGGGGCCGACCACGTCGAATTTGCGCAGACCGCTCATGTCCTGAAGGGTCACGGCGTTGCGACAAGCCCAATATTCGCCGAGCGTTCCGGTGGAGGGGAACGAGACCGGCGTCCAGAGATCGCGCGCAGGGGCGAATTGCTGGGTGAGGTGGCTGAGGCGCGGATGGAACGCGGATTCCTGGCTGATCGACACGGGCGCGTCTTCCTTTTCGCGGTAAGCCACGGCGCGGCGGATAGGCGCGTCGGGCCGGTAGATGCGGACATGCACATCCGTGGGGTTCCAGCCATTGATCGGGTCAATGTCGTCGGGGCAGGCGGTGGAGACGCAGACGAGGTCGTCCATCGCTTTCAGGGCCACGTAATCGCCGGCACGGGACCAGCTTTCCTCGGACTGGATACGGTTGTCGGTGCGGTCGATCCACGAGTTGAAGAAGAAGTTGATGGCGGGCCACGCCACACGGCGCTGCACGCCGTAAGGGGCCATCGCGTCGGAGATGTTGTCGGAGCAGTTCACGTGGCCGGGAAAGCCACGCTCCTCGTAACCGCGCGCGGTACAGGCCAGCGCGAAGGTGTCGTGCCGGCCCACCGTGTCCTGCATGAGGTTCAGAAGCGGGCGCATGTCGGCGTCGAGGAATTTGTCGAAGAGACCCGGCGTCGGATAGGCGCCGCCCACGACAGAGCGGGTGACGGTGCTGTCGATCATCTGCTCAAGGCCCTGATCGAGGCCCTGAGCGCGGAACGCCATGAAGTCTGAGCATTGCTGGCCTTCGACGTCGATGATCTGGACGATCTCGCCCTTTTTGAGCGCATAAGCCTGCGCGGTGGCGCGGGAGACGGTGAATTCGTCGCGCACCTCTCCCAAAGGCGGCGGCAGGAGGGCGGCGCTGTTGGTGGCCGGCTGGCGGCTGAGGCGCAGGGGGCCGGGGGCCGCGCAGTGCACAAGCTGGCGCGCGGGCACGTCGCGGATGGCCCAGAGGGTGCAGGCCGCGTCCGTTTTGACCACCGCGATCTCGCCGTCCCCGCGCAGCTTTGCGCGCGCCGGGGAGGCGGTTGCGCCTTGCGCGTTCAGCCAGCCTGTCAGCTCCACGCTGTCGTAGTCATCGGCGCCAAGGCCCGCATCGGCTGTCAGGCCGAGAGCGCCCAGCATGTCGTGTCCGCGCGCGTCGAAAGCCATGAGCGAGAGCCAGTCTTCGTCGGTCAGGCCGGTGACGGAGAGAAGATCTCCGGGCTTCATATCGATCCGTCGGCTTTGGCGCGGGGCGAGGTCCCAGGTCTGGGTGAGGGGCGTTTGCGTGAAGCCGGGGAAGGCGCGGCCCGGCGCGGCGGGGCCTGCATTGGCAAAGGACCGAATGAGCGGTGCGGTGAGCATAGCTGTGCTCTGATTCCCGTTTGAAACTAGTACCAAAGCCTTGTGTAACTAGTTACACATGTCAACAACGATGATTGCTTTGTGACGAAATGCGGACCTGATAGAACCGGAACATGTTAAAAAAGAAGCGTGCGAACCTGAGAGATGTGGCCCGGATGTCGGGCGTATCCGTGGCGACGGTGTCACGGGTGCTGAACGCGCCCAAGGCGGTGTCGGAGCCGACGCGCGAGCGGGTACAGGCTGCGATGACGGAGTTGAAATTCATGCCGTCGGCCGCCGCACGGGCGATCAATAGCGGGCGCTCGCGCATGGTGGGGGCGCTGGTGCCCACGCTGGACCACGCGATTTTCGCGCGCTTTCTGGAGGCGTTGGAACAGCGGCTTGCGGAACTGGGGCAGTCGCTGGTGGTCTCGACCACCGGCGGCGATCCGGAGGTGGAAGCAGCCAAGGCCCGCGAATTGCTGGATGTCGGCGCCGAAGGGCTGATCGTATCGGGGATCAGCCAGAGCGGGGCGTTTTTGGAGCGGATGGAGGCGACGGATGTACCGGTCGTGGCAACGTCGTACTTCGCACCCGGGCACCTCTTTCCAACGGTGGGTTATGACAACCGGGCGGTGGCGCGGACGGCGCTGGCGCATCTGACGGGGCTGGGCCACCGGGAGATTGCGGTGGTGCATGGGCCTGTCGCGCGGAATGACCGGACGGCGGAACGGTTGGCCGCGCTTCGGGAAAGCCAAGCAAGGCTGCGGTTCTCCGAGGCGCGGTTGGGCGTGTCCGGCGGGACTGGAGCCGTGGAGGAGATTTTGCGCGCCCGGGACGGTGTCAGCGCGATCCTGTGCCTGTCGGATGTGCAGGCGCTGGGTGCGATGTTCGAATTGAGCCGTCAGGGGCTGGCGGTCCCGGACGATATCTCGCTGATGGGGATCGACGATCTGCCCTGGTCGCGTCTGAGTGCGCCGGGCCTGTCAACGGTAAGACTGCCGGTGCAGGAGATGGGCGCCCGCGCGGCAGAGGCGCTGAACGGCTGGATCGAGAGCCATGAGCGACCCGGCGCGCTGGAACTCAAGGCTGAACTGATCGTGAGGGGCTCGACCGCGCGGTTCAAATAAAAACGGCGCCCGCAGGCGCCGCTTTGATCTCTGATCCGATGCTCAGACCTTGAGGTTCGGGATGATCTGTTTCTTCCGGCTGACCACACCTGGCAGGACCACGCTGTCGCTCGTCGCCTCGGCGTCGAAGGATTTCGCCGCGACGGTTTTGACCAGATCATTGGGCACCAGCAGGGTCGATTCCTCGTTGAGGATGTCGACCACGAAAAGCAGCACCTGATCGACGCCATCTTCGGAGGCGACGGTGGTCATCGTCTCCATCAGGCTGGCCTTGCGGTCGAGCACCGTGGCGGGAGAGGTCGTCTCAAGCACGGAGACGCGGAATTTGGTGCCGTCGACCTCGTATTCCTTGGAATCCATCCGCAGAAGCTCCGCATCCGAGAAGGCGGAGACGTCGGATTTCGCGGCGAACATCTCGGCGGCGTAGGCGGGGATGTCGATGTCCAGATCCTTGGCCAGTGCCCAGGCGATGGCCTTGTCTTCCTGCGTCGTGGTCGGCGAGCGGAATTCGAGCGTGTCGCTGAGGATGCAGGACAACATCGCGCCTTTGATGCCGGTGGGCATCTGGGCCATGTCATCGCCAATCATCTTGTACATGATGGTCGCGGTGCAGGCGAGCGGCTGGATATTGATCTCGATCGGGCCTTTGGTTTCCAGCCCGCCGACCAGCTTGTGATGGTCGATGATGCCCTGGATGTCGGCGTCGTTGATGCCCTCGGGCAGTTCGGCGGGGTTGTTGGTGTCCACGATCACAACCGGAGTGTCCGCAGCCAGATCGCCCAGCATATCGGGCTTGTCGAGGTTCCAGCGGTCCAGCATGAACGCCGCTTCGGTGTTGGGTTCGCCCAGCAGGGCCGGCTTGGCGTCCTGGCCTTTGATCTGCGTGAGGTACCAGGCCCAGATGATCGGGGAGCCGGTGGAATCGGTGTCGGGCGATTTGTGGCCAAAAACGTGGATGGTCATGCGAAATGGTCCTGTTCCAGGGTCGAATTTGGCCGCGTTATAGGTACGGCGCGCGCGGATGTCACGGGCCGGTGCCTGCGACCCTTGGTCAGTCCGCAGCGACCGGTCCAAATGGCGCGCGGGTGAGCACATAGCCCTGTTTTTCAAGCAGACGGGGAAGGCCCGTTTCACCCACGAAATGCAGCGCGCCCACGGAAATTGTGATGGTCGGCGCGTCGACCTTGGCGATCTCGTCCATCCAGGCCAGGTTGCGGCGGGTCATCAGCGCCTCCTCCATCTCGGCAAAAATCGCGTCGATCTCGGCATCGGGCAGATCTGTGGTGCGCTGGGTGAGGATGCGTGACATCTCCCAGGCCTGCGCGGGCTCTTCATCGAAATAGGTGCCGGTGATGGTGGCAAACTGATCCTCGGCCAGTTCGGCGCCAGCGAGGGAGGTGAGCAGAAATTCGATCTGTTCCTCTTGCGGTGTCTCACGAAAAAGCTGGAAGAGCGTGTCATATGGCTCCAGCGCCTGCATCGGGATGCCAGCGTCTTCGGCCACGGCCATGAGGCGCTTGTCCAGGCCCAAAGGGGCCTCGCTCTGCATGCGGGCGCAGGCGGGAATGCCCAGAAGGACGGACAGCATCCAGGGCTGCGTTTTCGAGACCAGAACGCCGGGCATGCCAAGATCGGCCATCACCGTACGAAGGCGGGTCCAGTCTTCTTCGGACATCAGCTCTGGCAGGGTCGGTCCGGAGGTGATGAACATCAGTTCAGGGCGGGCGGCGATGGCGGCCTGCAGCTTTTGTTCTTCCTCAGCGGTCATTTCGAGCAGCAAAAGGTCAGAGCCCCGAACGATGTTTGCCAGCGGAGGGACCACATCCGGCCAGCGCGGATCGTTCAGATGCATGGTGCCGATCAGGTGGATCGTCTGATCGCCCCGCCGTGCGGTCCAGTGATTCCCCTCAGCATAGGGCGTTGCGGCAACGGCGGTGTCGAGAGCGGCCCGTTCTGACGGGCTGAGCGTGGTGCGCAGATCCGTCCCCGCGCAAGCGGCGAAGGCTGCGACAGGGAGCAGCACGAAGGCGAGAGCAAGCATGAGATGGCGCATACCGGCAGGCTAGGGGCTGCGTGTCAGCGACACAAGCGGGGGTTTGACGCAGACGGGGCGTGGCGGCACTCTTGCCTTTTGAGGAGGTGTGTCATGGGCGGGATCATAAGGCTGGCGAAGGTCGGAGAAGCGGAGGCACTGACTGATCTGTCACTCAGGTCGAAACGATCGAACGGATATGACCACGCTTTTATGGAAGCCTGCCGGGACGAACTGACCGTGCGCCCGGAAGATCTGGCAGACGGTACATACTGGGTGATCGAAGACGAGGACCTTGCGGCCTGTGCCTGCCTGCAGATCGACAGGGCGTCCGGATCGGGTGAGGTGCACAGCTTTTTTGTTGATCCAGACCGAAAGGGGCAGGGGATCGGCAAAGCGCTCTGGGCGCATCTGGTTAGAGAGGCGCGTCAGCACGATCTGAACGGGCTAGTTCTGGATGCGGATCCGCATGCGGTGGGCTTTTATCAGGCAATGGGGTGTGTGGAGGCCGGTCTAACCCCCTCGGGGTCTATTCCCGGGCGGATGTTGCCGCGCATGCACCTGGACCTCGGCGCCCACGTGCTGGAATAGACTTTTGGCCCCGGCGGGCCTAGGCCGGTATCTATGGAGCGCGAGAGTGATCTTTATCCGCCAATAAAGGCCCTGCTGGACCGGCAGGGATATGTCGTGAAGGGCGAGGTGGGCGCCGCCGATATCGTGGCGCAGCGCGAAGGCGACGCGCTGGTGATCGTAGAGCTCAAACTACGCTTTGCCCTTGCGCTGTTTCACCAGGCGGTCGCGCGGCTCGCGGTGACCGATCACGTCTATGTTGCTGTCGCGCGGCCGAAGGGGCGCACGGCACGGCGGGCGTTGAAAGACAACCTGGCCCTTTGCCGCCGGTTGGGCTTGGGCCTGATGACCGTCAGGGACGATGGCCGCGTGGAGGTGCATTGCGATCCCGGACCCTACGCGCCACGCAAGTCCAAGAAACGTCAGGCACGGCTGCTGCGTGAGTTTGACCGGATGCAGGGAGATCCGAATGCCGGCGGGGCCACGCGGCACGGGATCGTCACGGCCTACCGGCAGGATGCGCTCCGCTGTGCCGCGCATCTGGCCGAGACGGGTCCGTGCAAGGGCGCCGCGGTCGCGCGTGCGACGGGCGTGGCGCGTGCGACCCGATTGATGGCGGACAATCATTATGGATGGTTCGAGCGGGTCGAAAAAGGCACTTATGCGCTGACAGATGAGGGATCCGCCGGGCTGGTGCATTGGGCCTATAGCTGGGAGCGTCACGATCCAGGGCGGTCAAGCGGGTCGTAGCTGCGCAGCCAATGGGTCATCTGCCACCGGATAAGGTAATCCCGGCTCATACTGTGATAGCGAACACCGGCCATTTCCGCCGCGGCGCGAATGCGCGTCTCATAGGGCCCGACCCGACCATCGGTGTCGATCAGCAGAACCTGAGGGTGCTTACCCGTCAGATGCGCCGCGAAAAGCGCTTGTTGAACACTGTCGAGGGAGGAGCGCCTGTCGAGCCCGACCTCGATCACGTGGCTTGCGGTTTCGCAATCGACGCGCACGCGGTGCAGATCGTAGCCGACCGAATAGCCGTGGCTCCGTTCTGTTTCTCCGCCGGCAATCAGCGTACAAAAGATCGCCGCCAGGGCAATCTCACCCATTTCCTCACCTCAACCCGTTAACCCGTGTTAACGAATAGCAGATGGCTGCGGGTGACGCGAACGGACATTTCCAGCATCGGTTAAGACGCTGCGCTGCCACAGGTTTCGGTTTGCGAGAATTTCACACAAAGGCCCGTTGACTCGCCTGGCCTGGTTTCTTAAGTCAGCGCCGTTAGCACTCGACAGATATGAGTGCTAACGGCCCCGCGGGTTGCGGGGTCAAGGGAGAAAACTTTGAGCCTCAAGGAGCTGCAAAGATGGCATTGAAACCGCTTCATGACCGGGTGCTGGTGCGCCGCGTGGAAAGCGACGAGAAAACCGCAGGCGGACTGATCATCCCCGACAGCGCGAAAGAAAAGCCGAGCGAGGGCGAAGTCGTCGCCATCGGTGAAGGCGCGCGCAAGGACAGCGGTGAGCTGATTCCGATGGCCGTGAAGGCCGGCGACAAGATCCTGTTCGGCAAGTGGTCCGGCACCGAGGTCAGCCTCGATGGCGAAGAGCTGCTGATGATGAAGGAAAGCGACATCATGGGGATCATCGAGTAAGCGATCCGGCTGCTCGGGCGGTGGGGTGACCCGCGCCGCACATCCTCATTTCAACAGATTCTCAAAGGAGAAAAGACATGGCTGCTAAGGACGTCAAATTCGACACCGATGCCCGCGACCGCATGCTGCGCGGCGTGAACATTCTGGCTGATGCCGTGAAGGTGACGCTGGGCCCCAAAGGCCGCAACGTGGTTCTGGACAAATCCTTCGGCGCACCGCGCATCACCAAGGACGGTGTGTCGGTTGCCAAGGAAATCGAGCTGGAAGACAAGTTCGAGAACATGGGCGCGCAGATGGTGAAGGAAGTCGCTTCCCGCACCAACGACGAAGCCGGTGACGGCACCACCACGGCAACCGTGCTGGCGCAATCCATCGTCAAGGAAGGCATGAAGTCGGTTGCGGCTGGCATGAACCCGATGGACCTGAAGCGCGGTATCGACCTGGCAACGGCCAAGGTCGTCGAAGCGATCAAGGCTGCGTCGCGCGAAGTCAAAGACAGCGATGAGGTTGCACAGGTCGGCACCATCTCGGCCAATGGCGAAGCGGAAATCGGCCGTCAGATCGCGGATGCGATGCAAAAAGTCGGCAACGAAGGTGTCATCACCGTCGAAGAGAACAAAGGTCTGGAAACCGAGACCGATGTCGTTGAAGGCATGCAGTTCGACCGTGGCTACCTGAGCCCCTACTTCGTGACCAACGCGGACAAGATGACGGCAGAGCTCGAAGACTGCATGATCCTGCTGCACGAAAAGAAGCTGTCCTCGCTGCAGCCGATGGTTCCGCTGCTTGAGAGCGTGATCCAGAGCCAGAAGCCGCTCCTGATCATCGCCGAAGACGTGGAAGGCGAAGCGCTGGCGACCCTGGTGGTCAACAAGCTGCGCGGCGGCCTGAAGATCGCAGCCGTCAAGGCTCCGGGCTTCGGCGACCGTCGTAAGGCCATGCTGCAGGACATCGCGATCCTGACCGGCGGTCAGGTGATCTCGGAAGATCTGGGCATGAAGCTCGAAAACGTGACCATGGATATGCTGGGCACCGCCAAGCGCATCCAGATCACCAAGGACGAGACCACCGTGATCGACGGGACCGGCGAAAAGGCCGAGATCGAGGCACGCGTGGCGCAGATCCGTCAGCAGATCGAAGAGACCACGTCGGACTACGACCGTGAGAAGCTGCAAGAGCGTGTGGCCAAACTGGCCGGCGGTGTTGCCGTGATCCGCGTCGGCGGCATGACCGAGGTTGAAGTGAAAGAGCGTAAGGATCGCGTCGATGACGCACTGAACGCAACCCGCGCTGCTGTGCAGGAAGGCGTTGTCGTGGGCGGCGGTGTCGCTCTGGTTCAGGGCGGCAAGGCGCTGGACGGTCTGGAAGGCGAAAACTCCGACCAGAACGCAGGCATCGCCATCGTGCGCAAGGCCATCGAGGCGCCGCTGCGTCAGATCGCTGAAAACGCAGGTGTCGACGGTGCGGTTGTCGCCGGCAAGGTTCGCGAAAGCACCGACACGGCGTTCGGCTTTAACGCCCAGACCGAAACCTATGGCGATCTCTTCGCGGACGGCGTGATCGACCCGGCCAAGGTTGTGCGGACGGCTCTGGAGGACGCAGCTTCCATCGCGGGTCTGCTGATCACGACCGAAGCCATGGTTGCCGACAAGCCCGCCAAGGAAGGCGCAGGCGCTGCCGGCGGCGGCATGCCCGACATGGGCGGCATGGGCGGCATGATGTAAGCCAGCTTTCGCTTAGCGAAAGTGACATTGTCGAACGGTTTGAGAGGTCGCCCCCGGGCGGCCTCTTTTCCGTTTGACGTCAACATAGGGGTGGAGAGGTTTGTTTGGGGGCCTTGCCCCCGTCCCTGTGGGACTCCCCCAGGATATTTTTGACCCAAAGAAGGAGGGGATATGGTCATTGGGCCGGATGTCACGCGCGCGCCGGAGACGAAGGTGGATTTTGACGAGATCGACGCGCTGTTGCGGGCAGCCTTTGGTGGCGCTGAAGAGGCGGAGCTGGTGCGGAGGCTGCGCGCGGATGGGGATATCTGGTTTGAGGCGGTGAAGCCCGCCGGGGGCCGAGCGGTTGGTGGCTATTACGCAGTGAGCCGGATGCGCGCACCGGAGGGATGGGGATGCCTGGCACCGGTAGCGGTTTGGCCGGAGATGCAGGGCGGTGCCTTGGATGCGAAGCGGCGAAAGGAGTGGCGCATCGGGTCGCGGATGATGCGGGAGCTGGTGGCCTTGATCGAGGATCCGCCGCCGGGCCTGGACCTGCCGAATTGTCTGGTGGTCCTGGGCAAACCCTCTTTTTACGAGCGGGCGGGGTTCAGCCGGGCGCGCGCGGCGCGGCTGATCACGCCTTATCCGATTGAATTTACCATGTTGGCCGGTCCGGGTGTGGATGTGCCGGAGGCCCGGCTTGTCTATCCGCCTGCCTTCGACGTGTGAAACGGGATCTTGAGCGGCTTTACCATGTCCTTTGCCGGGAATTGGCGCTAGAGGCGTGGGATGCGCGTGATCCTTTTGACTGCCCTGACCATGATCGCCTTTGCCGCCAATTCGGTGCTAAACCGGATGGCAATCGAAACCGGCGGCATCGATCCGGCGGGCTTTGCGCTGATCCGGGTGGCGGCAGGGGCGGCGATGCTGGTGGTGCTCTTGCGGCTGCAGGGGCGCAAGATGACCCTGGCCACGCCGCGTCGGCTGATCGGGGCCGGTGCGCTGACGCTCTACATGATCGGGTTTTCGCTGGCCTATCTGACGCTCGATGCCGGACTGGGCGCGCTGATCCTCTTTGGTGTGGTGCAGATCACCATGTTTGTGGTGAGTGCGGCGCGGGGCATCTGGCCCTCGCCGCGCCAATTGGCTGGCGCGATGGTGGCCTTTGGCGGGCTGCTCTGGGTGCTCTGGCCCGGGGAGAACGCGGTGGCTGATCCGGCGGGCGCATTGCTCATGGTGCTCGCCGGGATCGGCTGGGGATTCTACACGCTGGCGGGCAAGGCCGAACCGGATGCGCTGGCCGGTACGGCTGCGAATTTCGTCGTGTGCCTGCCGCTTGTGGCGCTTTTGCCGGTGCTCACGGGCCTGGCGGAGATGGCGCCCCTGGGTGTGGCGCTGGCAGTGATCTCGGGGGCTGTCACCTCGGGCATGGGCTATGCGCTTTGGTACAGTGTGCTGCCGAAACTGGAGGCGGCTGTGGCCGCGACGGTGCAGCTGAGCGTGCCCGTCATTGCGTTGGCAGGCGGTGTTCTTTTTCTGGGCGAAACGCTGAGCCTGCGCTTTTTGCTGGGCGGTGCGCTGGTTCTGGGAGGAATTGCCCTCACACTCAGGCGATAGGGGTTTTGCTGGGCGGTCTTTGACCGTATCTGGAGCGTATTATGCGTACGGTTCTTGCGTTTCTCATCTTCTGGCCAGGGGCGGTTCTGGCCGATTGTGTCATACTGCTGCATGGTTTGGCGCGGACGGAGGTCTCCTTTGCTTTGATGGAGGAAGCGCTGGTCGCCCAGGGGTTTAGCGTCGTGCGGCCGGGATATCCGTCGACCGAGGCGCCGATTGCGGATCTGGTGGCGCAGACGCTGCCGCCCGCGGTGGAGGCCTGCGGGCCGCGGCCTGTGCATTTCGTGACCCATTCGATGGGAGGGATCCTGCTGCGACACTGGCTGGCCGAGACCAAGCTGGAAAATCTGGGCCGCGTCGTGATGCTGGCCCCGCCCAACAAGGGCAGCGAGGTGGTGGACGAGATCGGCGATCTGGAGGTGTTCGGCTGGATCACGGGGCCTGCGGGGCGCCAGTTGGGGACAGGGGCCGAGGATGTGCCGCGCAGCCTCCCGCCGGTTGATTTCGAGCTGGGGGTGATCGCGGGCAACCAGTCGCTGAGCCCGCTTTTTTCGTCGATGTTGCCGGGGCCGGATGACGGCAAGGTCTCGGTCGAAGCCACCTTCGTGGAGGGGATGAAGGCGCATATCGTGCTGCCAGTGACGCATACTTTCATGATGAACAACCCGCGCGTGATCGCCGAGACGCTGCTGTTTCTGGAAACGGGGAAGTTCGATCCCGGCCTGACCTGGCTGGAGGCGCTGGAGGTCTTGCCGCCGGTGGTGGAGATCGACGACAGATGACCGCTCTTGAGTTCGATGTAACGGGGGCAGAGGTGCTCTTTCCGAGTGGGTTGCGGCGTGCGCCTTTGTCTGTGGCGGGCGGGTGCGTTGTGGGGGATCCGGTCGGGCGCGTTGTGGACCTGAGCGGCTACCGGGTGATGCCGGGCATCGTGGACGTGCATGGCGACGGGTTCGAACGGCACATGGCGCCAAGGCGCGGAGCAATGAAGGAGATGGATCAGGGTCTGATCGCGGCGGAGGCGGAGCTGGCGGCGAACGGGATCACCACGGCGGTGATGGCCCAGTTCATGAGCTGGGAAGGGGGGCTGAGGGGCGAGGACTTCGCCGATCAGGTCTTCATGGCGATGGGGCGGGTGAAGGGCGATCTGGTCACCGACATTCACCCGCAACTGAGGTTCGAGACGCATTTGCTGGAAGCCTACGAGACGCTGCCCGACAAGGTCGCGCGCTGGCAGGTGGGATATGTCGTCTTCAACGATCACCTGCCGCATGACCGACTGGCCGAGGGGCGGCGCCCGAAGAGTCTGACAGGGCAGGCCCTGAAAGCAGGGCGCAATCCCGAGGCCCATCTGGCGCTGCTGCAGCGGCTGCACGAGAATGGGCCGGATGTGCCGACGGCGTTAGATCGGCTGACCGAACGGCTGGCAGCGCAGAGCGTGCGGATGGGCAGTCATGACGATGCTTCACCCGAGGCGCGCGCGGTCTGGCGGGGACGGGGCGTGCGGATTTCGGAGTTTCCGGAGACGCTGGAGGCGGCTGAGGCGGCCTGCGCGGCGGGTGATGCGGTGCTGATGGGCTCACCCAACGTGGTGCGGGGCGGCTCGCATAAAGGGAATGTGAGTGCTGTGGACCTGGTGGCAATGGGTCTTTGCGATGCTCTGGCGTCGGATTACCACTATCCGTCGCCAAGACGGGCCGCGCTGATGCTGGCGCGAAGCGGGGTCTGCGATCTGGCGAGGGCCTGGGGGCTGATCTCCGCCGGACCGGCACGGGTGCTGGGATTTGAGGATCGCGGTGCACTTCTGCCGGGGCAGCGGGCGGACCTGGTGGTGCTGGAGGGCGACCGTGTGGCGGCGACCTTTGCGGCGGGCCGGGTCAGCTATATGGCGGGCGATGTGGCGGCGCGGTTCTTCAACTGAGGCGGCAGGCTGGTTGAGAGCGCGGGATATCCCGTATTTTTGTCGAGAAGAAGCAGGGGACCTGCGCATCAGGGGCTGGCGGGGCGCATGATGCGGTTGACGTGGCCCATCTTGCGGCCTGGTTTGACCTGGGCCTTGCCATAAAGGTGCAGCGCGGTGTCGGGTTGCGCTGCGAGATCGGTCAGGCGGTCCATGTCCGCCCCGATGAGGTTTTCCATGACGATATCGGTGTGACGCGTGCCGTCGCCGAGGGGCCAGCCCGCGATGGCGCGGATGTGCTGTTCGAACTGATCGATCGTGCAGCCGTTTTGCGTCCAATGACCGGAATTGTGAACGCGCGGGGCGATTTCATTGACGACGAGCCCTTGGGGTGTGACGAAGAGTTCGACCCCAAGGACGCCAACATAGTCGAGTGCGTTCAGGATCTTGGCTGCCAGAAGCACGGCGTCGGTGCGTTGCGCGGCGCTGAGCCGGGCGGGTACGGTGGTGGTGCGTAGGATGCCGTCCTCGTGGACATTCTCGCCGGGATCGAAAGCCGCGACAGTGCCGTCGAGACCGCGGGCGGCGATAACGGAAACCTCGTGGCTGAAGGTGACGAAGCCTTCGAGAATAGCCGGGGCGCCGGCCATCGCGGCGAAAGCGGTTTTGGCATCTAAGGGCGTGGTGAGTCGGGCCTGGCCCTTGCCGTCATAGCCGAAGCGACGCGTTTTCAGGATGGCGGGCGTGCCGATCGTGGCAACGGCCGCGTCGAGGCTGTCCGCGTCTTGGATATCAGCAAAGGGGGCGGTGGCTAGGCCGAGATCGCACAGGAACGTCTTTTCGGTCAGGCGATCCTGGCTGATCCTGAGCGCCTCGCGTCCGGGGCGGATGGGGCGAAGAGCCTCAAGCGTGTCGAGGGCGGCTGTGGGGATGTTCTCGAACTCGTAGGTGATGACATCGACGGCCTTTGCAAAGGCTGTGAGCGCGGATGCATCCTCGTAGGGGGCTGTCGTGACGCTGTGGGCCACATCGCCGGCAGGGGCCGTGCCCGGTTCGAAGATATGCGCGCGAAAACCCAGGCGGGAGGCCGCGACCGAGAGCATGCGGCCCAGTTGCCCGCCGCCCAGAATGCCGATCGTGGCGCCGGGGGCGAGGCGGTCAGTCATCTTGCGGCGCCTCGGGGATGGACGCCGCCAGGGCCGCGCGCCAGGCATCGAGACGTGCTGCAAGGGCCGCGTCGCTCACCGCGAGGATGCTGGCGGCCATCAGTCCCGCATTGGCCGCGCCTGCCGCGCCGATCGCCATGGTGGCGACGGGAAACCCCTTGGGCATCTGCACGATGGAATACAGCGAATCGACGCCCGAAAGCGCCCGCGTCTGAACCGGCACGCCAATGACCGGGACACGGGTCTTGGAGGCCATCATGCCAGGCAAATGCGCCGCCCCTCCGGCGCCGGCAATGATGGCTTTCAGCCCGCGTTCCACAGCGGTGCGGCCGTAATCCCAAAGCCTGTCCGGAGTGCGGTGCGCGGACACGATCCGTGTTTCATAGGGTATGTCGAGGGCGTCGAGAATATCGGCCGCCTCTTTCATCGTGGGCCAGTCCGACTGGCTGCCCATGATGATCCCCACCTCGATCTGCCCCATATCCGCCTGTCCCTAACCGCGAAAGAGCGCGCACTATAGCCAAATGCAGGCGCGTGGCAACGGGCCGGATCAGGCGATGATGTCCGGGGTAAGACGGTCTTCGATCAGGGCGATCTTGTCTTTCAACTGCAGCTTCTGCTTTTTGAGGCGGCGGATGCTGAGCTGATCGCCCGTCGGCCTTTCGTTGAGCGCAGTGATGGCGTCGTCAAGATCCCGGTGCTGCACGCGCAGGGCTTCGAGCTGCGTGCGCAGAACTTCGTCTGTGTCCATGGCGAGGTCGGTGGGGGCATTCATCGATGTGGCTTTTCAAAGATGGCTTCCAGGGCTTTAGAATATCGCGTTAATGTCATTTCGACTAGCCCTTGTTATAGAGGCGTTTTCTTCCCATATTCCTAACCAGCGGCTGCCAGAACGGGGCCGCACCAACCGTCGCTTTTCTGCCAAAGGACGTGGTAATGACAAAACTTACCCTGGGCTCATACCCCCATCTTCTGGGGTTCGAGCAACTGGAACGCCTGCTGGAGCGCACGGCGAAATCCGGAAATGAAGGCTATCCGCCTTTCAACATCGAACAGACGTCTGATTATTCGTACCGCATCACCCTAGCTGTTGCCGGTTTTGCGGAAGGGGACCTCGCGATCACTGTGGAGGACCGTCAATTGGTCATCCGGGGTCGCCAGAAAGAGGATGGCGAGGGGCGCGTGTTCCTGCACCGCGGCATTGCCGCGCGGCAATTCCAGCGTACCTTTGTTCTGGCCGATGGTGTCGAAGTGGGCGAGGCGATCATGGAAAACGGATTGCTGCATGTCGATCTGACCAGGGCGATGCCCGAGACGGTGGTGCAGACGATCAACATCAGGAAAGGGTAAGCGGATGAATACACCGATTGATTTGAAAGACGCAGACCAGCGGATTGTCTATGTCAAGACGGTCGATGTGGCCGATCTTCCCGAGAACGTGCAAGCAGAGGCGGGTGAGCTGGAACAGCTTTACGCCGTGCACGACGCCGATGGTCAGCAACTTGCGTTGGTCGCCGACCGCAAGTTGGCCTTTGTTCTCGCGCGGCAGCACGACATGCACCCTGTCACCGTGCATTGAGACGCTTCAAGTTTGACTGGGTCGATGCATTTTCGACCCAGCCCTTCGGCGGAAACGGGTGTGCGGTTGTTCATGACGCGGCGCATCTGGATGCAGACACCTGCATGGCCTTCGTGAGGGAAACGGGGCTTGTGGAATGCACCTTCGTCGGCCCCTCGGAAACGGCAGACATCCACGTGCGATACTTTCTGGCGAGCCGGGAGATACCGTTTGCCGGACATCCCACCCTTGCAACCGTTGCTGCGCTTCAGGCGCGGGGCCATCTTTCAGGCGACGAGGTTGTCTTTGAGACAGGTGCGGGACGTGTTCCAGTCACCCTGACCCCGGACGGGATCGAGATGGTGCAGGTGAAGCCGGTCTTCGGTGCGCAGGCAAACCCGGCGCTTGTCGCTGCGGCGGTCGGGCTTTGCCCGGAAGATATTGTCGATACACCTCAGATCGTGTCCACAGGTTTGCCGTTTTGCATCACCCTTCTTCGGGATCACGACGCGCTGCGGCGCGCGTGCCTGGTGCCCGACGCATGGGCGGAGCTGGCGCGGAGCATCGGGGCCGACGGCCTGGACGTGATGGAGCCGTTTCTGGTGACCCTGACGGGCGCGTCGCCCGGCGGCGACACATTCTCGCGGTTGCTGCTTGCGCCGCCCAGCCCCCCGGAGGATCCGTTCACCGGATCGGCGACCGGCGCGATGGCGGCGTATCTTTGGGCGAGGGGACATAAACCGCACGGGCGGTTTGTGGCGGAGCAGGGACATTGGATGGGACGACCCGGTCGGGCAGAGGTGTCACCGGTGGGCGCGGCCGACGCGCTGACGGGGGTCCGCCTGCGGGGCCAGGCTTATGTTCTGATGCAGGGCGATCTGAATTTGCCTTAGGGGGCTGACGCAAGGTCTTTGCGGGCCGCTGTCTTTGCCGCTATAGGGCGCGCAAAGAGGAGCCCTGATGACAGAGCCTGCCATTGCAATTCTGCCCTATGGAAAGACGCTGGGCCGTCGGTCGGCGGATCTGCCGCTTTCCGATCTGATCTGGCCCCTTGGCTGCCCGGACCGGCTTCGTGACGGGCGACTGCGTGACTTGGGCTCAGAGGATCATCTGATCGTCTACCCCAAGACCGAGCTGCATATCCGGCCCGATTGGGGGACTCGTGCACGGGTTTCTCTGGTGATGGGAGAGCCCTCGGTCATCCATGCGCGCCACATCAGGCTCCTGCGGCTGTCATGGCGGCGCTTCTTTCGGGTTCTGACGTTCAGCGAACGGCTTTTGGGGCGCATCCCGAATGCTCTTTTCTTCCCTTTTGGAACGACCTGGGTGCCCGAATGGCAAAGCCTTCCCAATAAGAAGATCAAAATGATGTCTCTGATCGCCTCTGCCAAACGGGATACCGAGGGCCATATGCTTCGGCATGAAACGGTGGACTGGGTGCGCAGCCGCGATCTGGATGTCGACGTGATGGGACGCGGATACACCCCGTTCGAGCGTAAGGCAGACGGTCTGGCCCCCTATCGCTTTTCGGTGGTCATCGAAAACGTCCGGGAGCGAAACTATTTTTCGGAAAAGCTGGTCGATGCGGTGCTGTGCGGCACCGTTCCGATCTATTGGGGGTGTCCCAATCTTTCAGATTTCGTTGAAACAGACGGGCTGGTGATCTGCGAGAATGCAGACGAGGTGCGTGCCGCGATCCTGGCGGCCTCTGAGGCGCAATATCAGGCACTGTGTCCGGAACTGGAACGCATCCAGCCTGAACTTGCGCGTCATGGTGACCTGGAAAAACGCGCCGCGGAGGCGATCCGCGACGCGCTTTGAAGCTGGCGCCGTTTTCCGACACGGAAAACGGCCGGAATTTGTGACAAATTCCGGCGCGTTGAAAGCGGCGTTATTCGCCCGCGATCAGACCCATGCTTTCGAGCTTCAGAAGAACCTGATGGGCGCAGTTGTCGACGTCCACATTCTCGGTCTCGACGCGAAGCTCGGGATTTTCGGGCACATCGTAGGGGTCGGAGATACCGGTGAACTCCTTGATCTTGCCCTCGCGCGCAAGCTTGTAGAGCCCCTTGCGGTCGCGCCGCTCGCATTCCTCGATCGTCGTCGCGACATGCACCTCAACGAAGGCGCCATAGCTTTCGATGTCCTCACGGACCGCCCGGCGTGTCGTTGCATAGGGGGCGATCGGCGCACAGATCGCGATCCCGCCATTCTTGGTGATCTCGGAGGCCACATAGCCGATGCGACGGATGTTGAGGTCGCGATGCTCTTTCGAAAAGCCCAGCTCGGAGCTGAGGTTTTTCCGGACGATATCGCCATCCAGCAGCGTGACCGGGCGACCGCCCATTTCCATCAGCTTGACCATAAGCGCGTTCGCGATGGTCGATTTGCCGGAGCCGGAGAAGCCGGTGAAGAAGACCGTGAAGCCCTGTTTGGAGCGGGGCGGCTTGGTGCGGCGCAACTCGGTCACGACTTCCGGGAACGAGAACCATTCCGGAATCTCGAGCCCCTCGGCCAGGCGACGGCGCAATTCGGTGCCCGAGATATTCAGGATCGTGACGTTGTCCTTATCCTCGATCTCGTCCGCGGGTTCGTACTGGGCGCGCTCTTGCACATAGACCATGTGTTTGAAGTCGACCATTTCGATGCCGATTTCTTCCTGGTGGGCGCGGAAGAGGTCTTGGGCGTCATAAGCGCCGTAGAAATCCTCACCCGCGGAGTTCTTGCCCGGGCCTGCATGGTCACGGCCGACGATCATGTGGGTGCAGCCGTGGTTCTTGCGGATCAGGCCGTGCCAGACAGCCTCGCGCGGGCCGGCCATGCGCATGGCCAGGTTCAAAAGGCTCATCGTTGTCGTGGCCGACGGATACTTGTCGAGCACTGCTTCGTAGCAGCGCACACGCGTGAAATGGTCCACGTCGCCCGGCTTGGTCATGCCGACGACCGGGTGGATCAGCAGGTTGGCCTGCGCCTCTTTGGCGGCGCGGAATGTCAGTTCCTGGTGCGCGCGGTGCAGCGGGTTGCGGGTCTGGAAGGCCACGACACGACGCCAGCCCAGCTTGCGGAAATAGGCGCGCAGTTCATTCGGCGTGTCGCGACGGGCGCGAAAATCATAGTGCACGGGCGGCTGAATGCCGGTGACCGGCCCGCCCAGATACACTTTGCCCGCCGTGTTGTGCAGGTAGTTCACCGCCGGATGCGCCAGATCATCGGCACCAAACACTTTTTCGGCTTCGCGCGATTTCTCGGGGACCCAGCGATCGGTCACCGTCATGGTGGCGAGGATCACGCCTTCCTGGTCACGCAGGGCGATATCTTCGCCGATCTCGATCCCTTCGGCAAACTCTTCGGACACATCAAGCGTGATCGGCATCGGCCAGAGCGTGCCGTCCTGCAAGCGCATGTTCTCAACGACGCTGTCATAGTCTGCTTCGCTCAAAAAACCTTTCAGCGGGTTGAAACCGCCATTCATCAAGAGCTCAAGATCGCAGATCTGGCGTGGCAGCAGATCGTGGCTTTTCAGATTGCCCGCTTCGACCTTCAATTTCTGAGCGGAGTCATAAGACACATAAAGTTCTGGAATAGGAGCCAGATTGGCAAGCATCGTCATTTGAATTGTCTCGTCGTTTAAGCTGGGAGAGCTGAACACTCTCGGACGCGCGGGGCATAGACCCTGCACAGGGCAAATGTCTAGGCGGAGATGCCTCATTTTTGACGCGCTGAGGTGTTTTAGCGCGCTCGGTGCATGCCAATTGAGCGAAAAATCTCCGAAAAACAGGACAGCCGCCAAGGCATGCCATCCTGTGCATGACGGGTATGCAGCGCGGCTTGGCCTATTCGGCGGCCTGGGCGGCGTGCTCTACCGGATGTTCGGCCAGGAAGCGTTCGGCCTCAAGTGCTGCCATGCATCCCATACCCGCCGATGTCACAGCCTGACGATATTTGTGATCCGTCAGATCGCCGGCGGCGAAGACACCGGGAATGGATGTCTCGGTGCTGTCCGGCTTGGTGACGACATACCCACCCATATGGGTTTCCAGAACATCCTTGACCAATTCGTTTGCCGGTGCGTGACCAATTGCGACAAAGACGCCCTTGGCCGCGATCTCGGTGATCTCACCGGTCTGAACGTTCTTCACCCTGACGCCTTCCACGCCGAGCGGCGCGTCGGTTCCGACCACTTCTTCAAGCTCATGAAACCAGAGCGTTTCGATCTTGGGGTTCTTGAACAGGCGATCCTGCAGGATTTTTTCCGCCCGCAACGTGTCGCGCCGATGGATCAGTGTGACCTTGGACGCGAAGTTGGTCAGAAACAGCGCTTCCTCAACGGCCGTATTGCCGCCGCCGATCACCACGATTTCCTGCCCGCGATAAAAGAAGCCATCACAGGTCGCACAGGCCGACACGCCGAAGCCCTTGAATTTCTCCTCCGAAGGAAGGCCCAGCCATTTCGCACGCGCACCGGTCGCAAGGATCACGGCATCGGCCAGATAAACCGTACCCCCATCACCGATCGCCTTGAACGGGCGCTGCGAGAGGTCGAGGTCGGTGATCAGGTCCCCGATGATCTCGCATCCCATCGCCTTGGCATGTGCTTCCATGCGGACCATCAGATCGGGTCCCTGAACTTCGGTATCGCCGGGCCAGTTCTCGACCTCGGTGGTGGTGGTCAATTGCCCCCCCGGTTCGATGCCCTGGACCAGGATCGGCTCCAGCATCGCACGGCTGGCATAGACGCCCGCCGTATATCCGGCAGGTCCTGAACCTATGATGAGAACCTTGGTTTGGCGTGTCTCGGTCATGCTGTCCCCCAACCTCCGCGCGGCGAGTCGCTTGCGTGCCGCAGGGCCATGGATATAGCGGGCGCCGGGCGCGCTTTGAACCCCCTGTCACGACCCGCTCCGCTTTCCGTGATCCGCGGGCTTGCGTTGATGGACATGGCTGGACCGGCGCCCAAAAAACATGCGTCTGATTTACGGTTTATTGCGCTGCAGCGAAATAATATTGCGCGCGCCTGCGGCGCTGTTATAACAACTGCGAATTTTGGGGAGCAGAACATGGCCACGACACGGCTGGATCCGATTGATCGCAAGATCCTGGCTGAATTGCAGGCGGATGGACGGATGACCAATGTTGAACTGGCAAAGCGTGTTGGCATTTCCGCGCCGCCCTGCCTGCGCCGGGTTCGAACACTGGAGGAGGCGGGCCTGATCCGCGGCTATCACGCGGATGTCGACGCCCGGGAACTGGGTTTTGAGGTGCAGGTCTTTGCCATGGTCGGCCTACAAAGCCAGGCCGAGGCGGATTTGAGCGCATTCGAGGACCGGTGCCGCAATTGGCCGCTGGTGCGGGAATGTCATATGCTGAATGGCGAGGTCGACTTCATCCTCAAGTGCGTGGCGCCCGACCTCAGCACCTTCCAAAGCTTCTTGACCGGCGCGCTGCTGACCACGCCAAACGTGGCGAGTGTGAAGACGTCCCTGGTGATCCGCGGCGCCAAGGACGACCCGGGCGTGCCGTTCGATATCCTCGAAGAGCGGCTGAGTCGCAGCGCCTAAGCTGCGCTGATGCTGTCGGCCTGGCCATCGCCGCTGCGCGGATAGGCCAGCAATCCAAAATCGCTCAACGTGCCGAGGTGCGGGAACAGGTTCAAAAAGAGCCCGCGCATCGCGTGGCTTGCCGTGCGGAGTAACGCAGGCCCCGGATGATAGGTCTCCATCTCAAGGCCGCCGACCCGGATCACCGCGTGCCTTTCAAGGCAGATGTGATAAAGCTGCACCGGCGTGGGCGGGGTGGTTTCGATCACGTTTACCCCGTCCTGAAAGGCTTGCACCGGGGTCAGAACTTGGGCGCCGGCGCTGAGCGCGCGCAGATGTTCCGGCGTGTGAAGCACGCGGGCTGCCGGCCCGGTGATCACGTCACTCATCGGACGCGCCATTCCGAAGCTGTCTGCCATGAACCGGGTCAGCCTCAGATCACGCCGGCTTGCCGTTGTTTGACCGGGCTGTACCGTCGTGGTGCCGATCCAGAGGACGGGCTCCAGATGGCCACTGGCCGTCAGGATGCGATCGCCGGGCAAGATATCCTCGATCGCAAGGGGGCCATGCTGTGTCTCGACAAGGCTGCCGCGGGCAAAGGCACAGAACGCATCTTCGAAAAGCGGGAGGGCCGGGGCGACCTGCCGGATCTGCCGCGTGTCGCCGTTGAGCAGAAGGGCCGCGACATCGTACCGCCGCATCTGCGGTTTTTTGCCTTGGGCGGTTCTGAGATCCTGCAGATCCGGACCAGCCGATACGGACCGGCTGGCCGAGTGAAGGGGGATATAAGCCATGAAACGAGCCCTCGTCTTTAGGGTCGCATCCGCGTCGGCCCCCACCGACAACGACAGACGGACAATGTGTCAGTCAGTTTTCGTGTCGAGAAGAATTTGCATGAAATGGCGGAACTGTCAAAAATTCACGCACTTTTGGCATGTATTCCGCGTCAATCGAGTGCGCCTTCGCCGTTTGTTTCGTCAACCGGATCAACGCCGCCACATTCTGATTCGCCCTGTTGGTGGGCCGAAGGCATGAAAAAACCCGCCGCGCGATTTGCGGGCGGGGTTGTTGGTTTGTCTGGTCCTTTGACCGATCCGATCAGGCGGTTTTGACCGCCTTCAGAACCGGGGCAGAGCGGCGCAGGATCATCGCTGTGCGCGTCTTGCCACGGGTCCAGGGCATGTGAACATCGGTTGTGGCCGCAGTGGCGATCACGGACTTAAGGAAGCGGTCTTTGACTTTCATGGTCGGTCTCCTGCCGAAACATCATCCGGTCGCCCGGGTTTCATCTGATGTTTGCAAGATGCTGGCGTAATGCGGCGCCTATAGGGCCGATTTTAGGAAAAATGGGGCGAATATGTCATTATCAGCGAGGGCCGGGTTAACTTTTTAATTTTACTGAGTTTTTAAAGGTTTTGCGAAGGTCAAATTCAACCGGCCTGGCCGAAATGTGGCAGCTTTCGCCCCAATCTCAGAGCCGGATGGCCGAGATCAGCCGACCATAGTCAGCCTCCTTCGCATGCGTGCTGCGCCGGTACGAATAAAAGCGACCCTCGTCGGAGTAAGTGCAATGGCGCGTCCATTCCGCCTGCTCCACGCCCGCCTCACGCAGCCTGTGCAGACCATAGGCCGGCAGATCGAAATGAAGGCGGTCCCCCTGACCATTGGCGAAGAACCGTGCATTGTGGGGGTCATCGGTCAGGAAGGTTTCAAAGAATTCGGGTCCGACTTCATAGGCGCGCTGGCTGATCGACGGTCCGATGACCGCAGCGATGGAGCTGCGCCGGGCACCCAGCGTTTCCATGGCGTTCAGAGTGGCCTCCAGAATGCCGTCAAGCGCGCCCCGCCAGCCTGCATGGGCAACGCCGACAACACCCGCTTCCTGATCGGCGAAAAGGACGGGCTGACAGTCGGCGGTGAGCACCGTCAGGGCCAGCCCCGGTATGTTGGTGACGGCGGCATCCGCGACCGGGCGGTCAGAGGGAACTTCGGTGACAATGGCAACATCGGCAGAATGGACCTGGCGCACGCCAATCATCGCCCCGTCCTCCACCCCCAGCGCGTCGGCGACGCGGTCGCGGTTTATCTTGACGATATCGGTCTGGTCGGTTGATCCGATCCCGCAATTGAGGCCCGAGAACACCCCCGAAGAGGCGCCGCCGCGGCGGGTGAAGAACCCATGCGTGATTGGGGTCAGAACGTCGGACGTCAGTATTTCAAGTGTCATGGCTCCAACCCGGGCGGAGGTGCGGCGCCTTCGGGGAAAAGGCCGATTACCTTGAACAGGTTTCCCATTTCCTCGGGATGCGTCAACCGGCGATGTGCAGCGATCAGTGCATCCAGGGCGGTGCCGTCCAGCTTTTGGGCGAGCGCCTGCGCCCGCGCGGTGATTCCCAACCGTTCCAGAAACACACCCTGCGGGGTAAGGCGGCTGTGGCGGCAGGGGATCCCCTGCACCAATGCTTCAAAGTCGACATGTGCGGTCAGATCGGCGCGGCCTGGCATGCTCAGCGGATCCACGCGCTCATGCGCGCGCAGAGCCTGCAGCGTATCACCGAGCGAGCGCCAGTCGCCGTAGTCAACAAGGAGTGCAGCCCCGCCATGCTGCGCGATCCGTGCCGAGAGGTCGGCCATAACCGCACCTGCGGCGGTGCAAAGCTCCACGAGATCTCCATCTTGGGTGTCATCCAGGCGATGTTGCAGGGCTGGCTGGGCCTGCCGGACGCCAAGCCCGAATCTCAGCACCGATTCGTCCAGCCCGATGCGACGTTCGCGCCAACCGGTCCCGTCCCGCAGGAACTGGCGGATGGGCAGGGCGTCAAAGAACTCATTCGCCAAGCAGAAGAGAGGCTGGTCGGGCAGGTCGGATGTTGCGGTGATCCAGTGCGGCTCATAGCCAGCGAGGGTTTCTTTTTGACGGGTCTTCAGGGCGGGCGAGGCTTCGACAAGAACGATTCGGGCGGCATCCGCAAAGCCCGGAACGCCTTTTGTCGCCCGTAGCAGATCCGCCATGAGTGTGCCGCGCCCCGGGCCAAGCTCTGCCAGTGTGAAGGGGTTGGGACGGCCCTGGTCCAGCCAGCTTTGAGCAAGCGAGAGGCCAATCAGCTCTCCGAACATTTGGCTGATCTCCGGCGCGGTTGTGAAGTCACCTGCAACGCCAAGCGGGTCACGGGTGGTGTAATAGCCGAATTGCGGATGCAGCAGGCATTCGGCCATATAGTCGGCCACGCTGATCGGACCCTCCGCCTGGATCCGGGCGATCAACACGTCCTTCAGGCTCATGCGGGGGCGGTGGCAGCGCGGTTGCGGGCGCGCAGGATCAGCCAGAGACCAAGCGCGATCATCGGTATCGAAAGGATCTGGCCCATCGTGACCCCATAGCCGCCCATATGCAACGCCAGGCCAAGGGGGTTGCCGGGCGAGATGAATTGCGGATCGGGCTGACGCACGAATTCGACGATGAAGCGGCCAAGCCCGTAGCCGGCAAAGAAGGTGCCAGCCACCAGGCCGGGCCGGTTGAGCGCACCGCGCCGCCAGACCATCCAAAGCAGCAGAAGCCCCAGAAGCAGCCCTTCGAGAAGTGCCTCGTAGAGCTGAGACGGGTGGCGGGCGCAGATACCCGCAACCTCGGGGCAGAATTGCGCGGCCTCGCCCGGAAAGGCCACGCCCCAGGGCAGATCGGTGGGGCGGCCCCAAAGCTCTGCGTTGATGAAGTTGGCGAGACGGCCCAGAAACAGCGCGGGCGGGGTGGCCAGCGCCATGATGTCCGCTGCACTGAGCTTGGGAATGGCTTGGCGACTGGTATAGATCCAGGCGGCGATCACCACGCCCAGAAGGCCACCATGGAACGCCATGCCGCCTTGCCAGATCATCAGGATCTCGCCCGGGTTCTGCAGGTAATAGCCGGGTTGGTAGAAGAGAACGAAGCCGAGCCGCCCCCCCAGGATCACGCCGAGGATTACCCAGGTGAGCAGATCCTCGATCTGGGCGGGTGTCATCGGGGGCTGGCGCTGGGCCCAGAGGCGCGTCGCACGCACGGTAATCACCGCGATGCGCCAGCCCATCAGGATGCCCACGATATAGGCCAGCGCATACCAGCGCATTGCAAATTCGAAGCTGCCGATGGTGATCGAGAACAGCTCGGGCGAGATGTCGGGGAAGGGGAGCATGGCCTGCATATGCGTCTCAATGCCTCTGGCTGGGGGGGCAAGTCAACCTTGCCCGGCGGGCGCGCCCCTCCCATATAAGGTGCAACCTGACATGGAGATGACAGATGCAGACGCGTAACAAGTTCATGGACGATATCTCGCAATTGATGACCAATGCGATGGGCGTCGCCCAGGGCGCGCGGGAAGAGGCCGAGACGGCGATGAAGTCGATGATTGACCGCTGGATGGCGGATCGCGATTTCGTCACCCGAGAGGAGTTCGATGCGGTGCGCGCGATGGCCCAGAAGGCGCGCGAAGAGAACGACGCCCTTCTGGCGCGGATCGAGGCGCTGGAAGCCAAAGGCAAAAAGAAGTGATCCAAAGGAGGCGCTGACGCGCCACGCGATTTTGGAGCCTTTTGCCCCTGCGACACGGCATGCCGGCCGGTCGCGGGGGTTTTGATGTTCGGCCCCCGTATTTTTATCGAGAAGAAGGGACGGGCGCGGTTCTATTAACCATTCGCGATATTTCGAGCAGGATTTCGGCTGATCCACAACTTATTGCGGTTATCCCCAAATAAAGGGTTGCCAGACGCAAGAACAGGCCGCACCATATCTGGTATGGGCACGGGGGATCGCCCCGGTCTTTAGAGCAGGCACCTAGCGCTTGGAGCGCATCAGGCTCCGACCGCTAGAGATGAGTGAGGTGGCAGCATGGCCCTTTCCGAGCATATTCTGGAAGACGAGATTCACCCGATCGACATCGTCGAAACGCTGGCGGAGCATCACGAGTGGGATTTCGACCGTCTGGGGGACGACCAGATCGCGATGGCGGTTGAAGGACAATGGCGCACCTATTCGTTGACGCTGGCCTGGTCGGGCTATGACGAGACGCTGCGCATGGTCTGCACCTTCGAGATGGACCCGCCAGAGGATCAGCTTGTGCGGCTCTACGAGCTTCTCAACGCGATGAACGATCAATGCTGGGCGGGTGCTTTCACCTATTGGGCCGAGCAGAAGCTGATGGTCTACCGCTACGGGCTGGTCTTGGCCGGAGGGCAGGTGGCCAGTGCTGAGCAGATCGACACGATGATCAACGCGGCCGTGTTGAGTGCTGAGCGGTATTATCCGGCGATGCAGCTTTTGATCTGGGGCGATCGCACGCCACAGGAAGCGATGCAGGTCGCCATTGCAGAGGCTTATGGCCGCGCGTAAGTCTGGCCCCTGAAACGATCGGGGGAGAGATCATGTGGCGGGATGACCTTGCAGCTCGGGGACTTGTGCTTTTGGGCTGCGGCAAGATGGGGTCGGCCATGCTTGAGGGTTGGCTGAAAGACGGGTTTCCGGGCGGATCTGTCTGGGTGCAGGATCCCGCACCGTCGGATTGGGTTCGGAACCGGGGCGTAAACGTCAACAAGGCTCTGCCGGACAGACCGGGTTTGGTCCTTGTGGCTGTGAAACCGCAGATGATGGCCGAAGCCCTGCCGAGCCTGAAGGCCTGGGGGGGCGGGCAGACCGTGTTTCTTTCTGTCGCGGCTGGAACGCCCTTGTCCTATTTCAAAACGGTGCTGGGAGAGAATACCCCGGTGATCCGCGCGATGCCCAATACGCCGGCGGCGATCGGCAAGGGGATTACGGCGCTGATCGGCAATGTGGCTGCAACGGCAGATCATCTTGATGCGGCAGAGGCGCTTTTATCGGCGATCGGAGACACTGTCCGACTTGAGAACGAGGGGCAGATGGATGCGGTGACCGCCGTGAGCGGGTCCGGCCCGGCTTACGTTTTTCATCTGATCGAGACGCTGGCGGAGGCGGGCATGTCTGAAGGATTGCCGGAGCATCTGGCACTGCGTCTGGCTCGGGCCACGGTCGCGGGCGCGGGGGCGATGGCGGAGATGGCGGAGGACAGTCCGGCACAATTGCGGGTGAACGTCACCAGCCCGAACGGCACCACACAGGCGGCACTTGAGGTGCTTATGGATGCGGGGCGCGGCTTTCCGGCTCTGATGAGGGAAGCGGTGAAGGCAGCCGCCGAGAGATCCAGGGAGCTTTCCCGTGGCTGAGATTACGTTTGACGATTTCCTGAACGTCGATATCAGAGTGGGCCGCGTGGTGAAGGCCGAACCATTTCCGGAGGCCCGCAAGCCTGCGATCAAGATGTGGGTCGATTTCGGCGGAGAGATCGGCGAGAAGCGGTCTTCGGCGCAGATTACGGCGCATTACAGTCCGGATATGCTGGTGGGCCGTCAGGTTTTGGCGGTGGTGAATTTCCCCCCAAGGCAAATCGGTAAATTCATGTCGGAGGTGTTGGTGTTGGGTCTGCCCGATGCGAGCGGCGAGATCGTTTTGATCGGACCGGACAAGGATGTGCCGGTCGGGGGGCGGATGCATTGATGCGGCTTTTGATCACGCGTCCCATGCCAGAGGAGATCGAGACACGGGGGCGGAGCCTCTTCAATGTCGATATGCGGGATGCCAATACGCCGCTGACAGAGGAAGAATTGCAGCGGGCGCTTGAGGACTATGATCTTGTGTTGCCTACCCTTGGAGATGCCTTTTCGGCGGACGTCTTTTCAACCGCCCGGTCGCGCTGCCGGCTGCTGGCAAACTTTGGAGTCGGTTACAATCATATAGATGTGGCTGCTGCCGATGCTGCGGGTGTTGCCGTCTCGAACACGCCGGGGGCTGTGACCGACGCCACCGCCGATATTGCGATCATGCTGATGCTGATGTCCGCACGCCGCGCGGCGGAGGGAGAGCGCCTGGTGCGCTCCGGTCAGTGGTCCGGCTGGCATCCGACACAGATGCTGGGCCTGCACGTGACCGGCAAGGCGCTGGGTGTCGTGGGTATGGGCCGTATCGGGCAGGCGATCGCACGACGGGCGCATTTCGGGTTCGGGATGGCGGTTCACTATCAAAGCCGCAGTGCGAAGGATCTGCCTTATCCCGCAGAGCGGCATGAGAGTCTTCAGGACCTGGCTGCGAATGTTGACGTGCTCGCAGTCGCGGTGCCCGGGGGAGCAGAGACCCATCATCTGATAGATGGGTCGGTTTTCAGCGCGATGCGGACCGGAGCGCATCTGATCAACATTTCGCGTGGGGATGTCGTGGATGAAACGGCGCTGATTTCAGCGTTGGAGCGGGGGGAGATCGGTGGGGCCGGTCTGGATGTCTACGAGTTCGAGCCGAAGGTGCCGGACGCGTTGATCCGGTCTGACCGGGTGACGGTGTTGCCGCACCTGGGCACAGCCGCGCTGGAGGTGCGCACGGCGATGGGGCATATGGCGTTGGACAACCTGCAGGCCTTTGCCGCGGGCAAGCCCTTGCCCAACGCTGTCACGGCCTGATCATCCGCGATCCTTTACCGCCTCTCGCCAATGCCGGCGACAGAGCGATACATACGTTTCGTTGCCGCCGATCTGGACCTGGGCGCCTTCGGTCAGGACACGCCCCTGATCGTCCTGGCGGATCACCATGGTGGCTTTCTTACCGCATTTGCAGATGGTGCGGACCTCGCGCATCTCGTCCGCCCAGGCAAGAAGGGCCGCGGATCCGGGAAAGAGGTTTCCCTGAAAATCCACACGCAGGCCGTAGCACATCACCGGTACGTTGAGATCGTCGACCACGCGCGCGAGTTGCCAGACCTGATCGCGCGTGAGGAATTGTGCTTCATCCACAAAGACGCATCGGATTTCGACGCTGGCGAGGGCGGTGTCGATCCGGTCGAAGAGGTCGTCATCGGGAGAGAAAATTTCGGCCTCACTGCCGATGCCGATGCGCGAGGCAATCCGTCCGGAGCCCGCGCGGCCATCGATGGCCGCGGTGAGCAGGAAGGTTGCCATCCCGTTTTCCCGGTAGTTGTGAGACGCCTGAAGCAGCACGGTCGATTTGCCGGCATTCATTGTGGAGTAGTTGAAGAAAAGCTTAGCCATGGCTGTCCGTCTAAGCCGGGCGTCGGAGGCTCACAAGTGGGTTGCCTCGGGATGGGTTTCGGGGCAGGTGCCAAGGGGAGGAAGATGGAGGCGCGCGATGACGGAAGAACTCGACCTGGGCGATCTGCCGGAGATCGTCGATGGCATGCTGCAGCCGGTGGATATCGACATGCTCGCAGCACCGGGAGATCCGAGGCATAAGCCGCGGATCCTGCTTCTTTACGGGTCCTTGCGGGAGGTAAGCTATTCCCGCAAAGCGGCGGAAGAGGCTGCGAGGGTTCTGCGCGCGCTGGGTTGCGAGACGCGGATCTATGACCCCGCAGGCCTGCCGCTGGTGGATGACGCGGATGCGGATCATCCCAAGGTCGCCGAATTGCGGGAGCTTGCGACCTGGTCGGAGGGTATGGTCTGGTCAAGCCCGGAGCGGCATGGCGCGATGACCGGCGTGATGAAAACCCAGATCGACTGGCTGCCGTTGTCGATGAAAGGGGGGATTCGGCCGACACAAGGCAAGACGCTGGCGGTGATGCAGGTGTCTGGCGGATCGCAGAGTTTCAACGCGGTGAATCAGATGCGCATTCTGGGGCGCTGGATGCGGATGGTGACGATCCCGAACCAGTCGAGCATTCCGAAGGCTTGGCTGGAATTCGGGCAGGACGGTCGGCTGCCCAATGGCCCGCTCTATCGTCGGATCGTGGACGTGATGGAAGAGTTGGTGAAGTTCACCTGGATGCTGCGTGGGCGCAAGGATTATCTGGTCGACCGATACTCCGAACGGGTCGAGAGTGCCGAAGACGTGCACAAGAGGGTGTCGTTGAAGGGGATGTGAGCCGGCGGGACGACGCTCTTGCAGCAAGCTGCAAGTCGCCCCGCCCACCGTCCCGTCAGGCGTGGCGCTGGACGAGGACGGAGCCTACCGAATACCCGGCGCCGAAGGAACAGATCAGGCCATATTCCCCGTCTTCGAAATCATCCGAATACTTGGAAAAGGCAATGATCGATCCGGCGGAGGACGTGTTGGCATAATCCTGCAGGATGTTGGGCTGTTCGCCCGGTTCCGGCGTCCGGCCCAAGACCTTTTTGCCGATGAAATCGTTCATCGTCTTGTTGGCCTGGTGCAGCCAGAGGCGTTTGAGATCGCTGCTTTGAACACCATCGTCGTCCATGTGAGCAGCGATATGCTGACTGACCATGGGCAGCACCTCTTTGAAGACCTTACGGCCTTCCTGCATGAATTGCATGTCGCGACGGTCTTTCATGCCATCGGGACGGGAGCGGCGAAGAAAACCGTTATTGTTGCGGATGTTGTTTGAAAACTCCGTGGCACAGCGGGTTGATTTGATTTCGAAATAGGGACCTTGCGCATCTTCGGCCCGTTCGATCAGGGTGGCCGTCGCCACATCGCCGAAGATGAAATGGCAGTCCCTGTCGCGCCATTCGAGATGCGCCGAGCAGATTTCCGGGTTGACCACCAGGGCCGAGCGGATGGAGCCGGAGCGGACCATGTCGGCGGCGGCCTGAATGCCAAAGGTCGCGGAGGAGCAGGCCACGTTCATATCGAAGGCGAATCCCTTGATATCCAGAAGTTTCTGGATCTCGATGGCGACGGCCGGATAGGCCCGTTCGAGGTTGGAGGCGGCGCAGATCACGGCCTCCACCTCCGCCGCCGTCTTACCGGCCTGCGCCAGGGCCTTGTTGGCCGCATCCACGGCCATTTCCGCCATCAGCGACGGTTCGTCGTCGGCGCGCTGGCGCAGTAGGGGATGCATGACTTCGGGATCCAGGATGCCGGACTTGTCGATCACATAGCGCTGCTCGATCCCGCTGGCCTTGACGATGAAGTCTTCGGACGAATGCTCTTTCGCGGTGATCTCACCGGCGGCGATGGCCGCGGCGTGTTCGGCGTTGAACCTGTCGGCATAGGCGTTGAAGGCGGCGACCAGTTCGGCGTTGGTGATGGTCTTTTCCGGGGTAAAGACCCCGGTGCCGGTGATGGCGGGAATGTGGCTCACGATTTGCCCCTGACACATTGCGTTTGGCCGAAATTATAGGCGCGACGCGAAAGGGGCAAGCCGGTGCTGTAGCCGGATCAGATCAGCGGCACGATCGGAACGTCGCAGGCCGTGAGCAGGAAAAGGCTCAGGAAGGCAAAGGTCATGCGCATCTGTTCGGTCTCCATATCGACAAGGGTAACCTGGGGCTGAAATGTGGCGATACTAGGGCCCTGTGATCCGCCAGATGGCACCTGTCTCGGTGTCGATCTGCACAAGGCCCTCCCGTTTGTCGGCGCTCAGGCCCAGATTTACCTTGCGATAGATGTCCGACAGGATCGACGTGTTCTCGGCGAAATAGACGTGCCCGAAGAAGTCGGAGATCACGTTTGAGGCATCGATGACCACGATCCCCTCCAGGGCTTGAAGCACTTCGGACGCATCTCCGATCCGGTCATAGCCGTTGAACCGGCGCGACGCCTTGAGAGCGGTGTCGTTGGACGAAGCATAAAGCGTCACGGGCTCTGGCAAAGCACGGAAGGCGGGGGCCAGCTGCTCGGTGAAAACACGGGCGTCGATGTCGGGCGCGGCAAGGATGACGGTGCGGATGCGGGCGGCAGCCTCCGGGTCTTCGCGGATCAGGTCGGTGAGCGCGTAGGACAGGATCTGCGTGCCCATGGAATGCGCGATCACCACGACGCGGTCGGCGCCCTGGTTGGAGAGTTTGGCCAGCACCTCTTTCATCCGGGGCTGGGTGACGCGGACCATGTTGCTGTCGTGAGGGTAGGCGGCGGTGGCCCCTTTGGAGGGCCAGGAAAAGAAGACGGCGGGTCCGTCGAATTCCAGATCATGCTTCATCTGTGCCATGCGGCGGGCCGCTTTTTCGAATGTGGTCGAATAGCCGTGGACATAGAGCAGAACGGCATTGGCGGAGGTGTTGGCCAATTCGGTACGCAGGGCCGAGAGGACGGCGTCCTCGGTGCCGATCAGCACGTCCTGAAGGACGATGTGGCGGGCGGGGTCCATGCCGAAGATCTTTCGCTCCAGCCAGCCGGGCGTCTCAAGCTCACCGCGTGTGTGGATCGTGGGTATGGAGACATCGGCCTGCCCCCAGAGAAGGACCCCGTGATCGGAGGTGAACTGGTCCGCGGGTCGACGTCCGGGATCGGCGGAGAGTCCCCGATTGGTGGCAAAGGAGACGCGGACGTTGAAGAACGGCTCCTCGGGTTCGGGCGGGGCGATCATGACGGGCTCTTCAAGGATGATCACCTCGTCGGGCGGAGGGACCGATGCGGAGAGGTTTTCCTCCAGCTCCGACGCAAACTCCTCCACTTCAATTGCCATTTCGGCGGGGCGTTGGCTGAGCGTGGGGGCCAGGACGAGAACGATGGCCAACGTGAGTGCCAGGCCTGCGATGAGGATGAGAAGGCGTTTCATGGAATGAGGTCCCCGGTGATGCGTGAACGCGCGGGATCAGGGTAGCTTGGGTGGGATGGGATTGTCGATTGGTTTGGAGTCTTAGAGGCTTTTGAATCTTGTGCCTTTGCCAACCGGTAGCTCGAATAAACCGTTTTCGTTTGTCTTGCGTTGCAACAGCAGCTTGTCCCATTGCCACATAAGCGTAGCGGCTTGCTCATTGATCCGTTGCTTTTGAACGGAGCTATTCAGATAGAAAGCGAGTACGCCTGAATTCAAGATTGCCGCTCTCTCAGGTTTTCGCTTTGCGTTTGCCCGATCTTTGGAGATGACGATCCAATCGCGTTCGCGGCCAAGCGTTTCAAAATACTCAATATCTGAGATGTCATGTGAGAACTTTTCACGAAGGGCCCAAACCTCATGGCCGTCCACTTTTACAAGCTCGTGCATCGCCCGCGCAATCGCAGGTGGCATGTTATGGTCAAGGAGTGCTTTCAATGGCTGCTTGGGCCATGACCTCATCAAGCGTGCGTTCGTAAAATATCGCAGCCTGAATGGACTTTTTGGGTATCTCGTAGATTTTTGACAGGTAGCCGATATCCTGGAACACTTGGAACTCTTCATAAAGGGTTGACGTCGAAACCCCGTAGTCTTCTAGGATCGGCGCGCCAAAGAGGCGTTTAGGGTCGATGACGATGGCTTTCCACCGATAAGGTCGCCAAAGCACGGCCTGGCCATTTTCAAACTCCAGATCGTTAAGAGATTGATCAATGATTTTGGCAAAGACTTTTTGTCCTGGACGACGACGTGAAAGGCTCATGAGCTCTCCGTCTTCCTCAACCGCATCGATAAGTATCTCCGCTCCATCGGTTTTGAACTGCAACGAGGCGAGAGGATGATCCACTCCGAACAGCTTCTTCGCGTGCGAAATCGCAAATCTGATTGCCTGGAGAGAAATGTTGGCTCTCCGCAACGCTTTCACGATGCGTAGCTCGACCAAGTCAGAAAAGCTGATCTCGGTTGCGTCTTCTATTGCTTGGTAGTGAGCCTGCCAAAGCGGGGATGTTGCACCTGAACCTCTCGTCCAGCGCAAGATGTCTTGCGGTCTGCTCCCGATAAGGCGAGCCGCTTCTCGAGGGGTGTATATCCCTTCTCCAAGAACTGTAACGTCGAGCGGCACGATAACCTCCGTTGGTGACGTTATAGTCAGAGCACTCAACGAAAAGTAAACTCTTTCGTCATCCTTGCAATGCCTTCACTCCGACATTCCCCTCCGCTTGTGCCTTGATGGCCTGCGCCGCGGCCTGCGCCCCGGCGGCTGTCGTGAAATACGGGATTTTATCGTAGAGGGAGATGGAGCGGATAGATTTCGAATCCTCGACCGCCTGCGCGCCTTCGGTGGTGTTCATCACCAATTGCACGCCGCCGTTCTTCATCATGTCGGTGACGTCCGGGCGGCCTTCGTAGACCTTGTTGACCACGCCGCATGCCACACCCGCCTCGGCCAGCCAGCTTTGGGTGCCGCGCGTGGCGACGAGGGTGAAGCCCTGGCCGATCAGCGTGCGGATGGCTTCCAGCATGGCGCCCGTTTTGTCGGCGTCCTTGATCGAGATGAAGGCGCATCCGGAGGTGGGCAGGACCATGCCTGCGCCCATCTGGGCCTTGAGGAAGGCCCGGGGGAAGTCACGGTCCCAGCCCATGACCTCTCCGGTGGAGCGCATTTCAGGGCCGAGGATCGTATCGACGCCGGGGAAGCGGGCGAAGGGCATCACGGCCTCCTTAACGGAGAACCAGGGCATGTCGGGGTCGGCCAGCGTCATCGGATCGGCGAGCGGCAATACGGTGTCATAGGAGGCGGTCGCGTCGTAGGGCGCGCGAAGGGGGAAGTGCGACAAGGGTTCGCCCGCCATGATCCGCGCGGCGATAGAGGCGATGGCGCTGTCGGTGGCCTTGGCGACGAAGGGCACGGTGCGGGAGGCGCGGGGGTTGACCTCGATCAGGTAGACATCGCCGTCCTTGATGGCGAATTGCACATTCATCAGGCCAACGACGTTGAGGGCCTTGGCCAAATCGTGGGTCTGGCGTTTGACCTCGTCGATGATATCGGCCGGCAAGGAATAGGGCGGCAGGGAGCAGGCGCTGTCGCCGGAATGGACGCCGGCCTCCTCGATATGCTGCATGATGCCGGCGACGTGCACGGTTTCGCCATCGCAGAGGGCGTCGACGTCGAGTTCCACGGCACCGTCGAGATAGCTGTCGAGCAGGACGGGACTGTCGCCGGAGACGACGACGGCTTCGGAGATGTAGCGTTCAAGCTGGGCGGTGTCGCGGACGATCTCCATCGCGCGGCCACCGAGGACGTAGGAGGGGCGAATGACAAGGGGAAAGCCCAACTCCTCGGCCCGTTGCCGGGCCTCGTCGTCGGTGTGGGCGATGGCGTTCTTGGGCTGTTTCAGGCCAAGATCCTGAACGAGCCGCTGGAAGCGCTCGCGATCTTCGGCCAGGTCGATGGCATCGGGCGTTGTGCCGAGGATCGGGATGCCCGCCTCATGTAGCGCATTGGCGAGCTTGAGCGGCGTCTGGCCGCCGAACTGGACGATCACGCCGTGGAGCGTGCCGTTCTCTTGCTCCACGCGTAAGATTTCCATCACATGCTCGAAAGTGAGCGGTTCGAAATAAAGCCGGTCCGAGGTGTCGTAATCGGTGCTGACCGTCTCGGGGTTGCAGTTGACCATGATGGTCTCATAACCCGCCTCTGTCAGCGCGAAACAGGCGTGACAGCAGCAATAGTCAAACTCGATCCCTTGCCCGATCCGGTTGGGACCACCACCCAGGATCACCACCTTCTTGGTATTTGAGGGCCGCGCCTCGCATTCCACTTCGCCCATCATGGGCGCCTCGTAGGTGGAGTACATATAGGGCGTCTGGGCCTCGAACTCGGCCGCGCAGGTGTCGATACGCTTGAAGACGGCAGTGACGCCAAGGTTGTGGCGGGCCCGGCGAATGTTGTCCTCCTCCCGGCCGGTCAGCTTGGCGAGGCGCGCATCGGTAAAGCCCATCATCTTGAGCGCGCGCAGGCCGTCTTCGGTGACGGGCAGGCCGTTTGCGGCCACCTCGGCTTCGGCCTGAACGATCTCGCGGATGCGGGCGAGGAACCACGGGTCGAACATTGTCACCGCATGGATGTCGTCATCACTCAGCCCGTGGCGCATGGCTTGGGCGATGACGCGGATGCGGTCGGGTGTCTGCTGCGAGAGGGCCTTGACGATGGCGGCCTTGTCAGGGGCGCCGGGGATGTCGATGTCGTCAAACCCGTTGAGGCCCGTTTCCATTGAGGCCAGAGCCTTTTGCAGGCTTTCGTGGATGGTCCGCCCGATGGCCATGACCTCGCCCACCGATTTCATCGCGGTGGTCAGGTAGGGCTCAGAGCCGGGGAATTTCTCAAACGCAAAGCGCGGGATCTTGGTGACGACATAGTCGATGGTCGGC
Organism: Thalassococcus sp. S3; assembly: GCF_004216475.1. Classification (GTDB taxonomy): domain Bacteria; phylum Pseudomonadota; class Alphaproteobacteria; order Rhodobacterales; family Rhodobacteraceae. The sequence continues at coordinate 1,357,966 of NZ_CP022303.1, forward strand.
TCGAAAGAGGCGGGGGTGACGCCCGTGATGTCATTGTCGAGCTCGTCCAGTGTAAAGCCCACGGCAAGCTTGGCGGCGATCTTGGCGATGGGAAAACCAGTGGCCTTGGAGGCGAGCGCTGAGGAGCGGGAGACGCGCGGGTTCATCTCGATCACGACCATGCGGCCATCGTCGGGGTTGATCGCCCATTGCACGTTGGAGCCGCCCGTCTCCACCCCGATCTCGCGCAGCACGGCGATGGAGCCGTTGCGCATGATCTGGTATTCCTTGTCGGTTAGTGTGAGGGCCGGCGCCACGGTAATCGAATCGCCGGTGTGCACGCCCATCGGGTCCACATTCTCGATGGAGCAGACGATGATGGCATTGTCGGCGGTGTCGCGCACCACCTCCATCTCATATTCCTTCCAGCCCAGCAGGCTTTCGTCGATCAGAATTTGCCCGACCGGTGAGGCGTCCATGCCGGAGCGGCAGAAATGGATGTAATCGTCACGATTATAAGCCACGCCGCCGCCGGTGCCCCCGAGGGTAAAGGCCGGGCGAATGATGGCGGGCAGACCGATCTCGTCCAATGCGTCGAGCGCCAGTTGCACGCCAGCTTCCAGATCCTTGATGCCGGCCTCGGTCTTCGGGGCCGTGACGATGGTGGCCTTGGGGTTTTCAATGCCCAGCCGGTCCATCGCCTCCCGGAAAAGCTTGCGGTCCTCAGCCATTTCGATGGCCGCGCGCTTGGCCCCGATCATCTCCACGCCGAATTGCTCCAGCACCCCCATTTCTTCAAGGGCCAGCGAAGTGTTCAGCCCCGTCTGCCCGCCCATCGTGGGCAAGAGGGCATCGGGACGTTCCTTTTCGATGATCTTGGCCACGACCTCTGGCGTGATTGGCTCGATATAGGTGGCATCGGCAAGACCAGGGTCGGTCATGATCGTCGCCGGGTTCGAGTTCACCAGGATCACCCGGTATCCTTCCTCGCGCAACGCCTTACAGGCCTGCGCGCCGGAATAGTCGAATTCGCAGGCCTGTCCGATGACGATAGGCCCCGCGCCGATGATCATGATCGACTTGATGTCGGTTCTCTTTGGCATGGCCGGGCCCTCTATGTCGTGCGTCGGGCGCCCCCTGCGCCCAAATTGTCCTGCCTTATAGGGATGGCGCCCCGAGGTGCAAGAGGGAGTTCCGGTTTGCTGTGCCGGGTGCACCCCATCTCTCCACTTTCTCCAAATACCCAAATCAACATCTATAAAATGCGCAGGCCTTTGCCCATGAGACGGTGGATTTGGGTATTTGGAGAAAGTGGAGAGACTGGTTTGATCTATGTCAACTTAAGTTGACAAATAAAATGTCAATCTTGTCGGGTCAGCTGCGAGGAGCCCCCGTCATGCGTATTCTGTTCATCCACCCGAATTACCGCTCCGGCGGGGCAGAGATCGCAGGCACGTGGCCGCCCGCCTGGGTCGCTTACCTGACAGGCCATTTGCGCACCGCCGGATTTGACGATGTGCAATTCATTGATGCGATGACAAATGATATCTCCGACGAGGCGCTTGGTGACCGGATCGCCGAGATGCAGCCTGACGTCGTGGGTGTTACTGCTATCACGCCATCAATTTACCGTGCCGAGGAGGTGTTGAAAATCGCCAAGGCCCGCGCGCCGGGTGCGGTGCGCGTTCTCGGCGGCGTGCATGCGACCTTCATGTATAAACAGGTGCTCAGCGAAGCCCTCTGGATCGATGTCATCGTGCGCGGCGAAGGCGAAGAGATCTGCACCGAATTGATGCTCGCCATCGAAGACGGGCGCTGGCCCGCCGAACGGCACAAGATCAAGGGGCTTGCCTTTCGGGACGGCGAGGAGATTGTGGCCACTCCGGCGGCCAGCACGGTCAAGGATCTCGAAGCGATCAAACCTGACTGGACCATTCTTGACTGGGAGAAGTATCAATACATCCCCCTCGGCACACGTGTCGCCATCCCGAACATGGCGCGGGGCTGTCCGTTCACCTGTTCCTTTTGTTCGCAATGGAAATTCTGGCGTGATTATCGGGTGCGCGACCCTAAAGCGGTCGTGGACGAGATCGAGGATCTGGTGGAAAACCACGGTGTGGGCTTCTTCATCCTCGCCGACGAGGAACCCACCATCAACCGCAAGAAATTCATTCAGTTCTGTGAAGAGCTGATCGCGCGCGGCCTGCCTGATCGCGTCAAATGGGGCATCAATACTCGTGTCACCGACATCTACCGTGACCGGGATCTGCTGAAATTCTATCGCAAGGCCGGGCTCGTTCATGTCAGCCTTGGCACCGAAGCGGCGGCGCAGATGAAGCTCGACCAGTTCAACAAGGAAACGAAGGTCGAAGAGAACAAGGAAGCCATCCGCCTTCTGCGGGACGCCGATATTCTGGTCGAGGCGCAGTTCATCGTAGGTTTGGACAACGAAACGCCCGAGACGCTGGAAGAAACCTACCAGATGGCCTGGGACTGGCAGCCCGATCTGGCCAACTGGTCCATGTATACACCCTGGCCGTTCACGCCTCTGTTTCAGGAACTCAAGGATCAGGTCGAGGTTTTCGACTTCTCCCGCTACAACTTCGTGACCCCCATCATGAAGCCCGCCGCGATGGAGCGGGGCGAGCTTCTGGACGGCGTAATGAACAATTACCGCCGTTTCTACATGAAAAAGGCGCTCTTTCATTATCCATGGCGGGGCACCGGGTTCCGGCGCCGCTATCTCTTGGGATGCCTCTATGCCTTTCTGAAGGCCGGCTTTGCGCGGACATTCTATGACCTCGGCAAGGTCGGCTATACCGGCCCCCAATCCAAAAACCGGCTTGATTTCCAGTTCGACGAGACCCGCCAGATCGCCGAGGCGCAGATGGCCGACTGGGAAGCCTCCGCCGACCGTGCCGCTCGCGCTGCCGAACGCCGCGAAGCCATCCGCGCGCAGGGCAAGGCGCGGGCTGTCGAACGCAAGGCCTCGTTCAAAATGCCCAACGGTGCAGAGATCAAAGCCTGTGGCGGTGGCGACCAACAGATGGAGGATGTCTGAGGATGGCCGCATCGGTCCCAACGCCCTCCTGCAACTGATCCCGCTCCTCGATCAGGCGGGCGGTGCTGCGTTTCGCAGCGCGTTGCTGGCCCGCGCGGGTGTGTTCGAGATCCCCGACGGGTCCGAGATGATCCCCGAAGGTGTGGCCGCGCGGGTTCATCAGGAGATGCGCCGCTCGGTCCCCGACCTTGCGCCAGCCCTTTCCTGGGCCGCGGGGCGCGCCACTGCGGACTATATCCTGGCCCACCGCATCCCACCCCTGGCGCAGCGCGTACTCAAGGTCTTGCCTGCGCCGCTTTCCGCGCGGCTCCTCTCTCGCGCCATTGCCGATCATGCCTGGACCTTTGCCGGAACGGGCACATTCCGGGTTGTCTCACCCTACTGTTTTGAGATCAGACACAATCCGGTCATCCGAGACGAGGTTTCGGACCATCCGGTGTGCGACTGGCACGCGGCCGTCTTTGCGCGGCTTTATCAGGTGCTCGTGCATCGCGACTTTGTTTGCATTGAAACACAGTGCGCCACCATGGGCGGCGAGGTCTGCCGGTTCGAATTGAGGCGCGACCCGTCTCTCCACTTTCCCGAAATACCCAAATCGACCACTTGAGGTTTCTGTCGCGCCGATTGGGCATTTTAAGAAAGTGGAAACCCTGACGTGTTTTCCTGCTGCCACGGTACAGGCTGGGGAGCCGATGGCCGTGAAAGTGGAGAGCGCCCTCTTTAGGTCCACATCGGATGGTCCGGTGGGGGGCGTGATCCCTTACTCCGCCGCCTGGATGTGCGCGGCCTTACCAGTCGGGTGGAGATAATCGCGTGTGATCGGCACCGCGTCCCGACGATGGGCGAGTTGCAGGTGATAAACCGCCTGATGCTGCTCGTCAAAAGCCATGATGCAGGCTGTCAGATAATAGCGCCACATCCGCACGAAACGGTCGTCATACATCCGTCGCACCGCATCCAGCCTTGCGTCGAAGCGGTCACGCCAGTGGCGAATGGTCAGCGCGTAATGCAGCCTCCAGACCTCGATGTCGCACTGCCAGAGCCCTGATGCCTCGACGGCGGGCGCCAGTTCCGACAGGGAAGGCACATAACCTCCGGGAAAGATGTATTTGTGGATCCAGGGACTGTGCGCCATGGGCGGTGCGCTGCGTCCGATCGTGTGGATCAGCGCCACGCCATCCGGGGCCAGAAGGTCCGACACCTTGCCGAAATATTCGTCGTAATGGGGCACGCCCACATGTTCCAACATGCCCACGCTCACGATCCGGTCAAAGGTCTCTGCCACATCCCGGTAGTCTCGCAACTCGAACGTCACCCGATCCGCCAACCCCTCGGCCTCGGCCCGGGCGCGTGCGGTGGCCAGCTGGTTCTCACTCAGCGTGACGCCCGTCACGCGTGCGCCGTGATCGCGGGCCAGGGTCAGCGCCATGCCGCCCCATCCACAGCCGATATCCAGTACGTGACAGTCGGGCTCGATCATCAGCTTGGCCGCGATATGGGCCTTCTTGGCATCCTGTGCCTCTTCCAGCGACAGGTCCGGCCTTGGGAAATAGGCGCAGGAATACTGCATGTCGTCGTCCAGAAAGAGCCGGTACAGTTCATCCGAGATGTCGTAGTGATGCGACACGTTCGACTTTGCGCTGACGGCGGTGTTGCGCTGTACGATGGCGCGCAGGTGAAACCGCATCCTGTCCACCGCCCGGACCCAGGCGGGGAAGGCATCGGGCTTTCGGTTCCGGATCAAAAGCTTCAGCAGCGCCTCGAGCTCGGCATTGCCGCCGATCTCGATCCGGCCGTCCATGTACCCCTCGCCCAGGGTCAGCTCCGGATACAGGCACAGGCCGCGTAAGGTTGCTTGGTCCGTGATGTGCAGGGCTGCGGACATCTCTCCGCCCGGACCAAAGCCGCGGCGCGTGCCGTCGGGATAGGTGATCTCCAACCTTCCGTCGACGATCAGCCGCTGGATCATGCTGTCAAAAATGCGCTCCCACATGTGCAGTCCCCCTTGTCGTCTTCGATGCTCCCATTGCGATGAAGATGCGCTCCCAACGCCCCACTATAGTTGCTTTGGTAAATTCCGCCAAATCGGGGTGGCCAGACCTTGCCCATTCGCTTGACTTCGGCGCTCAGGCGCGGTGTATCGGCGCGGCGCAATGCCCGCGCCTGATGGAGAGCCCGAATGCACGCCTATCGCAGTCAAACCTGTGCCGATCTAAGAGCCGCCCATGTGGGCGAGACTGTCCGCTTGTCCGGATGGGTGCACCGGGTGCGAGATCATGGCGGTGTTCTCTTCATCGATCTGCGCGACCATTACGGCATGACGCAGGTGCTCTGCGATCCCGACAGCCCTGTCTTTGCCGAGGTGGAGAAAGTCCGCTCTGAATGGTGCATTCGCATCGACGGAACGGTCAAGGCACGTGACGAGAGCCTGGTGAACCCCAAGCTGCCGACGGGCGAGATCGAAGTTTACATCCGGGATCTGGAAGTGCTGGGATCTGCGGCGGAACTGCCGCTGATGGTGTTCGGTGATCAGGAATACCCCGAGGAAACCCGCCTGCGCTATCGCTATCTCGACCTGCGCCGCGAGGCGATGCAGCGTAACATGGCGCTGCGCTCGGACGTTGTGGCCTCCATCCGCCGTCGTATGTGGGACAGCGGGTTTCGCGAATATCAGACCCCGATCATCACCGCCTCCAGCCCCGAGGGCGCGCGCGACTTTCTGGTGCCCTCCCGCCTGCATCCGGGCAAATTCTACGCGCTGCCACAGGCGCCGCAGCAATTCAAACAGCTCATCATGGTGTCGGGCTTTGACAAGTATTTCCAGATCGCGCCCTGTTTCCGCGACGAGGACCCGCGTGCCGACCGCAGCCCGACCGATTTCTACCAGCTCGACATGGAGATGTCGTTTGTCGAACAGCAGGACGTGTTCGACACGATCCAGCCGGTGCTGACGGGTATCTTCGAGGAGTTCGGAGGGGGCCGGAAGGTCGATCAGGACTGGCCGCAGATTTCGTACAAAGATGCGGCCCTTTGGTACGGAACCGACAAGCCCGACCTGCGCAACCCGATCAAGATGCAGATCGTATCGGACCATTTCCGGGGGAGCGGGTTTGCCATCTTCGCCAAGTTGCTGGAGCAGGAGGGCACGCAGATCCGCGCCATCCCAGCGCCGGGTGGCGGCAGCCGCAAGTTTTGCGACCGGATGAACGCCTTTGCCCAGAAGGAAGGGCTGCCGGGCATGGGCTATATCTTCTGGCGCGAAAAGCAGAAGGGAGGTGCTGTCGAAAAAACTCGCGAGAAGATCGCAGCATTGAAAGCGATTATAGGGGACATGGATGATTTGGGAGACGCGGCGCAAGAAGACAAGCAGAGACTTGAGCGACTAATTGAGCACTATTTGGTGGCAGGCTTTTTTGAAGCGGCCGAAAATCTAGATGCCGCAAATCGGGCGGAAGCAGCGCTCAAGGAGTTGAACTTTGGTGAGGCTCAACGAATTCTTCAAGCCTTCGATTCAGATATTGAAGCCGCCGGCCCCCTTGCCAAGAACATCGGACCGGAGCGGACGGAGGCCATCCGCCAGCAACTGGGCCTTGGCGTCGGCGATGCGGCGTTTTTCCTTGGCGGCAAGCCGAAGGCGTTCGAGACTGTGGCCGGGAAGGCCCGCGTCGAGATTGGCAATGAGCTCGGGCTGACCGAAAAAGACCGCTTTGCCTTTGCCTGGATCGTCGATTTCCCGATCTACGAGCAGGACGAGGAGACCGGCCGGATCGACTTTGAACACAATCCCTTCTCCATGCCGCAGGGCGGAATGGAGGCGCTGGAGGGCGATCCGCTCAAGGTGCTGGGCTATCAGTATGACCTGGCCTGCAACGGGTACGAGCTGGTCTCGGGCGCGATCCGGAACCACAAGCCCGAGATTATGTTCAAGGCGTTCGAGATTGCCGGATATGGCAAGGACGAGGTCGAAAAACGCTTTGGCGGCATGGTCAATGCGTTCCAATACGGCGCGCCGCCCCATGGTGGCTGTGCGGCAGGGATCGACCGGATCGTGATGCTGCTGGCCGATCAGCAGAACATTCGCGAGGTCATCATGTTCCCGATGAACCAGCGCGCCGAAGATCTGATGATGGCAGCGCCGTCCGATCCGACTTCGGATCAGCTTATGGAACTTGGCTTGCGTGTGATCCCGCAGGACTGACAGGCCTTTTGCGCCTGCGGAATGCGCAAAAAGGGCGGTCGGGCGCCGACCGTCGCACGGAAAATCACGCTCACCCGGTGAAAGCCGGGCGCGTCTTTGCTATGTTAGGGCTATTCGCGTCTCTGGCATGGAGTGATCATTTCCCGTGGCCTTTACCCCTGAACTGGCCGAGATCCGCTTTGGCTTTGGTTTGTCGCCCCGTTTGAGCCCCGTCGCCTCGACAGAGGCGATGCTGGATGGGTTGTCGGGCTCTGACACGATGCGGAAACGCTATCCGATCGAAGGCTTCGACACCTTTCGCGAGCGCATGATACGCGCCCGGCAGATCCGCCGGGGCATGCGAGAGACGCGCGGCACGTCCGAATTCGAGACCTGGCGAAAGAAACGCAACGTTCTGAACAAGGCCGCCCGTGAGGACATGGTCCACTGGATGGCGCTTTCGATGTTGCGGTGCACGCATACCCAAACCGGGTTCCGCGAGCGTCTGGTCCATTTCTGGGCCGACCATTTCACCGCTCGTGGCAAACGCGGCGTGATCCGGCGCGCCACGTCCCCCTTTGTGGAGGATGCAGTGCGCCCGAATGTCGGTGCATCTTTTGCCGACTTGCTGATTGCGTCTGTGACACACCCGGTGATGCAGCAATATCTGGATCAGGACAGCTCCATCGGGGACAACAGTGTGCGTGCGGTCAAACGCGGACGGGGCGGGCTGAACGAAAACCTTGCGCGCGAAATCCTGGAGCTGCACACGCTGGGCGTGTCGGGCCCCTACAGCCAGGGGGATGTCCGGGAACTGGCGGAGTTGCTGACAGGGCTCAGTTTTCAGCCCGAAAACGGGTTCAAATTCCGCAAGGATTTTGTCGAGCCGGGGCCGGAGACGGTTTTGGGTCAGACCTATCACAGCGATCCTCCGAGCATGGAGCCCATTCGCACGGTTCTGCAGGATCTGGCAGTGCATCCGGCCACGGCTTCACATCTGTCGCGAAAGCTCGCCGTTCATTTTGTGTCGGATAGCCCCGAGCCTGATCTGGTGGAGCATATGACCGCCCGCTACACCGACACCGAAGGGGATCTATTGGCGGTCTATGCCGCGATGCTAGAGCACCCTGCGGCCTGGTCGCTGGAGCGGCGCAACGTCAAGACGCCGGTTGAATTCGTTGGATCGGCCTGCCGGGCACTTGATGTGCCCGACAGCCCCCTCCGCGAGATGGAAGAGAAGCATCTGCGTCGGTATATCTTCCTTCCGCTCGTTCAGATGGGGCAGCGCTGGCAGGCACCCGCAGGCCCGGACGGCTGGCCCGAGGCCGATGAGGCATGGATTACCCCACAAGGCATCTCGGGGCGTCTGCAATGGGCGATGGAAGGTCCGCGCGCGCTGTTGCCCGATCTGCCGGATCCGCGTGTTTTCGTGGTCGATGCGCTGGGCTCCTATGCTTCGGACGCCGTGCGTTTTGCCGCCGGGGCCGCCGAAAGCCGCCACGAGGCCATCGGGCTGGTCCTGGCCTCCCCCGCCTTTCAGCGCAGATAGGAGATGAGCATGACCAACCCCCTTTCGCGCCGCGCCTTTCTGGGCCGCTCTGCTTTGATCGGGTGTTCTGCGGCAGCCAGCCCGCTTTTGACCCCGGTGAGCTTTGCCTCGGCCCCATGGGAGACACGCCTTGTCGTGATCATCCTGCGGGGTGGCATGGACGGGCTGGATGCCGTGCAGCCCTATGGGGAGCCCGAATTTGCCCAATTGAGGCGTGAGTTCGAGATCGGGCCAGACCAAGGCGCCATTGATCTCGACGGATTTTACGCGATGCACCCGGCCCTTGCCCCGCTTTTGCCGCTTTGGGAGCGGGAGGAGTTGGGATTTGTGCACGCGGTTTCGACGCCCTATCGCGACAAGCGCAGCCATTTCGACGGACAGGACCTGCTGGAGGCGGGCACTGTCAGCATGTCAGGCGTGCGCGACGGCTGGCTGAACCGCGCCTTGCAGCACCTGCCCGGGGTTGAGGCCGACACGGCCTATGCGCTTGGGCTGGATGACATGAAGCTTCTGCGGGGATCGGCGCCGGTGGCCAATTGGTCACCGGAGGCCGAGATGACGCTCAGCCCGCAAGCGTTGCGCCTTGCCGAGCTGGTCATGGAAGAAGACGAGGCCTTTCATGCCGCTTTGACAGAGGCGCAAATGCTGTCTGACACTCAGGACGACGAACGGCTGCGGGGGCGTGTGCCGGCCCATATCAAGCTTGCGGACTATGCGGCCAAGCGCCTGCGCAAGGATGCGCGTGTGGCGGCGTTCTCGATCAATGGCTGGGATACGCATCGTCAACAGGCACGTCCGATAGCTGCGGCCTTGACCCGGCTCTCGGACACGATCCTGACCCTCAAAGAGACCATGCGAAGCCAGGCCTGGGATCGCACGGCTGTCATCGCGATGACGGAATTCGGGCGCACCGTTCGCGCCAATGGCACGCGCGGCACGGATCACGGAACGGGCGGAGCGTTGGTCTTTGCGGGCGGAGCGATAAGGGGCGGGCGCGTGCTGGGAGATTGGCCGGGCCTCGAGGAGGCCGCGCTTTACGAGCGACGTGATCTGATGCCGACCCGCGATGTCCGCGCTCATGCGGCGTGGCTGATGCGCGGTGCGACGGGCCTTGATCAAGGCGTTCTTGAGCGGGACGTGTTCCCGGATCTCGATATGGGGAGCGACCCTGGCCTGCTTATCTAAGGGATATGGGGTGTTTGCCTGGCGCAGTTTTTTTGCAGGGGGCTGATCCGCCCAAAAGCCGGTTTTTGAAAAACGCTGATCTTTCGATGGACCGCGGGGCATTTGGCCTGGCTTTCGCCTCAGATCGAAGGGCCTAAAACCCAGGTCACGTCAGAGGTGGGGGCCGTGTGAAAACGAGATCGCGCTGTCCTGACCCCTGATCGCCCGTGGGTCCTGAGCCAGCCGCGCGCGAGTTATGACTTCTTAGTCTGGCGAGACGGGTGGCAGCGCGCTAATGTGCGGCCATGACGATCACTGATTTACCGCCACTTGGGGCTCCGGTACCCGATTGGACCCCGCCCCCCGCTCCGGATGGCGCAGTTCTGGAAGGCCGGTATTGCCGGCTCGAACCTCTGTCGGCGGAGGCGCATAGCGCGCTGTTGCATGGCAGCTTTGACGGGCATGACGACCTTTGGCACTACATGCCGTGCGGTCCGTTTACATCTGCCGCGCAGTATCACCGTTGGGTAAGGGAAACCGTGGCGGATCCCGGGCATCTTTTTTTTGCGATCCGCAATCTTGAGACGGATATCTTGGGTGGCGTGGCAAGTTTCCTGCGCATCGATCCGATGGCGGGGTCGATCGAGGTCGGCAATATCTGTTTTGCGCCCGTCTTGCAGCGCAGCCGGGCGGCGACAGAGGCGATGGCGCTGATGATGAAATGGGCGTTCGAAGCCGGCTACCGGCGCTATGAGTGGAAATGCAATGCCCTCAATCACCCCTCGCGCGCGGCAGCGCAACGTCTTGGCTTCAGCTATGAAGGCGTGTTTCGGCAGGCGACCGTCGTGAAGGGCCGCAATCGCGACACGTCCTGGTTCGCGGTGATCGACAGCGAATGGCCCGCGCTAAGGGAAGCCTACCGTGTTTGGCTCGACCCCAAGAACTTTGACGAGCGGGGACAACAGATCGAACGGTTGAGCGATTTGACCCGTCTGGTGCGTGTTAGTCACGATCCAACGCTCTGAGGCTGTGCTCGCCCGTGCCTGCCAGGTCCGGCATGGCAGATCCCCTATCGCCTTTCGGGCGTGTGGCGGTTGCTCTCGGGTGTCGGGGCTTTGGCGGATGCGCGTTCCGGATCCGCTCCGCAGAGCGGCAGGCAAGCGCGTAGCAGATAATGGCCAGGATGGTCAGACCCCAAAGGGCAAGCGCGGTGCCCGACATCTCAGATCGCGCGTCTTTGCTGCAGTCTTTGCTGAACCAGCCCCGCGATCTGCGCGGCATTGCTGGCCACGGGCTGGCCGTTCGCCCGCGCGCGCGCCAGTGCGCTGGCCGCTGCTGCAAGGGCATCGTCCTTGGCGCTGCGGGCCACCCCGCGTGCAAACTGTGCGACATAGTCCAGCATCTGTTCATCCGTCGTGTCGGTCAGCACGTCCGCGATCAGCGCCATGTCGTCCTGAAAGGCAATGGGATCGGGTATGATCTCCTCGTCCGACAGGATCCTTGGGCCAACGGGCTGACGTTCCGGCGGAAGATGCGCCAGGACCGCCGACTGAAACCCCGCCAGCGAGGTGATCGGCTTGGCCAGAAACCCGTCAGCTCCAGCCGAGAGGGCGGCCTCCTCGCCATATTCATCGCCGGATGTTCCCAGGATCACCCCGACCCGAGGCATCGCCTCCGCCAGTTCCTGGATGAGGTCGCCGCCAGAACCGTCAGGCAGTCCCAGGTCGATGATCACCGCCGAGGGGCGATAGACCTGAAGGTGGCGCCGGGCCGACTTCAGGCAGTCCGCCCGTCGGATACGGGCCCCGCTGCGCAAGCATAAAAGACGCATCGCTTCGCACGCAAAGCGGCTGTCTTCCACAACAAGCACCGTCAGCCCGAGCAGAGGGCGCGCTGCCGTCGGTTGGCGCAGTCGAGATGCGAAAGGATCCGAATCGTCCATGACAAGCTCCTTTTCCAGTCGGTGCCCCAGCATGGACCTGATATGGCTAACAGGCGGTTAACGATGTTCAAACCTATCTGCCTCCCCCTTGTTCTTCGTTCACCGAGCGCTCATAACCGCGTCCAAACCTGTTCCCTTGCCGAAAGGAGATCCCGATGATCGGTCGCCTGAACCATGTTGCAATCGCCGTGCCCGACCTTGAAGCGGCCGCAGCGCAGTATCGCTCGGCGCTGGGCGCCAATGTGGGGGCGCCGCAAGACGAACCCGACCATGGTGTCACCGTCATTTTCATCGAATTGCCGAACACCAAGATCGAACTGCTTTATCCGCTTGGAGAGGACAGCCCGATCAATGGGTTTCTTGAAAAGAACCCGTCCGGCGGCATCCACCATGTCTGCTATGAGGTCGACGATATCATCGCCGCGCGTGATCACCTGAAAGAGACAGGCGCGCGGGTGCTGGGTACGGGTGAACCCAAGATCGGCGCACATGGCAAGCCCGTGCTGTTCCTGCATCCCAAGGATTTCAACGGATGCCTTGTGGAGCTTGAACAGGTCTAGGGCGCGCGGGGCCTGTTCTTTGCGCTCCGCTTTCCTATCTTAGGCGTAAAGGGGAGAACGGCTGATGGCGATCACATCCGCATTGGTGCTTTACGCGGTATTCTGGTTCATGACCTTCCTGATCGTGTTGCCGATCCGGGTCCAGACCCAGGGCGATCTGGGAGAGATCGTGCCCGGCACCCATGCCGGCGCGCCGGAACACCACCATCTGAAAAAGAAGGCCTGGATCACGACGGGCGTGGCCTTTGTGCTTTGGGTGATCGCTTGCATCGTGATCCTGTCGGGCTGGATCAGCGTGCGTGACTTCGACTGGTTCAATCGGATGGGGTGAGACCGGTGATCACCGTCTGGGGCCGCGCGGATTCGTCCAATGTCCAGGCCGTGATGTGGTGCCTCGCGGAGTTGGATCTTTCGGTACAGCGCCATGATGTCGGACACAGGTTTGGCGGCACGGACGCCCCTGATTTCATTGAAATGAACCCCAATCGCACGGTCCCGGTGCTCCGCGACGGGGACGGCCCCGCCTTGTGGGAGACCGGAGCGATCCTGCGTTATCTCGGTGCCCGCTACGGCGATGAGGTCTTCTGGCCCAAAGACCTCGATGCACGAACCGAGGTCGATCGTTGGGCGGAATGGGCCAAGATCAACGTGGCGTTGGCTTTCACAGGTCCTGTTTTCTGGCGTGTGGTCCGCACTAAAGCCGCCGACAGGGACTGGACGGCGATCCGAAAAGCGGTTGAGACCCTGGAAGAGACGCTTGAGATCGCCGAGGCGCGCCTTGCCCATCGGTCATATCTGGTTGGCGACGCTCTTTCACTTTCGGATATTCAGTTCGGTCACGTGCTCTATCGGTATTTCGACATTGCCATCGAACGACGAAACCTTCCGGCCATCGCGGCCTATTTTGATCGGCTGACCGCGCGCCCCGCCTATCGTGACAATGTGATGGTTTCTTACGACGCGCTGCGCAGCGATCAGGATGTCCGGGCGATTTGATGGTAGATATGCGTGAACGTGGCCGCCCCCAGGATCGGTATCAGCAGATTGACGACAGGGATTGAAAGCGGGATCGCCATAAGAATACCGCCGACCCAGATCGTCCCGCTGTGGGCCGAGCGCAACTCGCGCGCCCGAACGCGGCCCACCCGGCGCATCGCGGCGAGGGTAAAGTATTCACGTCCAAGCAGAAAACCGTTCAGCCCCCAAAAGATGAACGGTGCGGCGGGCGAGAACAGGACGTAAAGGACAAGCGCCAGAAGGTTGGCCAGGATCAAGACGCCCAGAAAGCTGATCGTGTCGCGTAATCCATCCAGGATTGAAACGCCGGAAACCGTGGGCAGGTTTGGGTAGTGACGGTCTTCGACGGCCTGCGCGACCTCGTCAAGAAACATCGAGGTGATGGCCGACGCGACGGGCACCATCAGAAAGATCGACAGGACTGGCAAAAGGATCAGCCAGGACCAACCCAGCAAAGTGTCGAGCCATTGCAGGCTGAGACGCCCGAAAAGGAGGGTGTTCTCGTCAATCAGGGCCTGCAGCAGGGCAACGGCGCCGTATGTCACGGCGATCAGCAAGGCGAGTGTCAGGCCGATGCCAAGCCAGAGCACGCGCCTGAACCGGGGATCCCCGATCTGACCAAGTGCCGCGAAGAAAGCGTTCAGGATCATGATGACATCCAGGTGGTAATGTCATCCATGGCAGGACGGGGCCGTTCCGGTGGGGCGCTGCGTTCGGTGCCAATATGGATGAAACCCACCACGCGCTCACCATCCGTCAGGCCAAGACCCTGGGCACAGAAGTCCGTGTCGTGGCTGGGCCAGCCGGAAAGCCAGTTGGCACCCCATCCTGCGGCAAGCGCTGCGTTCAATAGCGCCAGAGCAACGGCACCAGCCGAATAGGTCTGCTCGATCGGGGGGATCTTTTCAGAGGGTTTTTGAACCTCGATGACCGCAACGGCGAGATGGGCCTGGTCGAACTGGTTCTGCGCCTTGGTGATGTCGTCCGGGGTCTTGCCCAGGGCCTCCCCCCGCTCGGCAACCAGGGCGGAGAGGCGCGAGAATGATTGCCCTTCAAGAACGATAAAACGCCAGGGTTCCAGTTTGCCATGATCTGGACTGCGCGCGGCCGCCGTAAGGAGCTGACTGACGGTCTCGCGGTCGGGCACAGGCGGTTGCAATGTCTTTGCGGGACGAGAGCGGCGGGTGAGCAGGAATTCAAGAGCGGCGGGGTTGGCGTCTGGCATAATGTAAAGCCTCTTAACATACATATTGAGTATGTCGGCGTTTTGCAGTTCGGTTTCAACCGTCTTCTTACGAAAGATGCGGTACCTTGCCGAGCCGTCGCGCCAGAAAGGATGAAGGGGCCAGCGAATTGACGGTCAGCTTGCGCCAGTGATCCGGAAATCTCCTGGTATCATTCGGGAGGCCTTCCAGCGGGGTGGGATGGCAAACGCGTTGGAAAAGGCCGGTCGCTCCATCGCCGCTATGGTCAGCCGCGCGCGGATGATCGCCTCAATATGGCCGCGTCTTCATTTCAAAAGATCGACCTTCTCGCCAAGCTCGGTGATGTAGTCGCGCAGAAAATGGTCAAAGGCCGGGCCCGGCTGACGAATGCGGAACGTCTCTGCAAACGGATCCGGTGCGGTGATTGTGCTGCCGGACAGGGCCTCCAACGTCGCATGGCCGCAAAACGGCACATAGACTTCCGAATAGCCCCCTTCGTGAACGAGGACGAGTTTGCCGTCGCAAAGACGCGCCGCTGCCTCTTTCACGCGCGTGGTCATTTCGCGGAATGTCTCGGCGGTGGCCAGCATCCGTGCCAGCGGATCAATCGCGGCCGCATCATAGCCGCAGGCGACGATGATCAGATCCGGATCATATGTCTCGAGCGCTGGGATCACGATCTGGTCCATTGCCGCAAGATAAGCCGTGTGCCCCGTACCTGCGGGAAGCGGCAGATTGATATTGAAACCCTGGCCGGCGCCTTCGCCACGATCCGCGGCATCGCCGGTATCAAGCGGGTAATTGCCTTCCTGATGCAGTGAGATGGTCAGCACATCGTCCCGATCATAGAAAATCGCTTCGGTCCCATTGCCGTGATGGACGTCCCAGTCGATCACGGCCACCCGACCCAAGCTATGCCGTGCCTTTACGGCCTCGATTGCGATGGCGATGTTGGCCAAAAGGCAAAACCCGTTGGGAAAGTCGGGCAGACAATGATGTCCCGGCGGACGTGACAACGCATAGGCGTTTTGAGAGGCGCCCGTTAACACCGCCTCTACCGCAGCGATAGACAGCCCCGCCGAAAGGGCGGCAATCTCGAACCCACCCTGTGCAAAGGGGGTCCGCCGCCCCAATTCTCCGCCGCCCGCATCCGACAGCTTTTTGAACTCATCGAGATAAGAGGCGGGATGTACCCTCAAAAGATCCTCCCGGGTGGCGGGGGCTGCACTTTGCAGGGACAATTCAGCCGACAGACCAGTCACATCCATCAGGTTTTTCAGGCGCCGTTTCGTTTCAGGGCTCTCCGGCAGTCCGCCGGTTGCCATGGGCTGAACCAGCCCTCCGATGGGCAGCAGAAAGGCATAGTTGCCGCCGGCGTGCCAAAAGCAGCGTTCGTCCCAGAAAAACGCGGTCGTCATGAGCTATCCTCTGTCGTTAACAAGGGCACTATCGGCAGACCTGGATACAAAGTCCATCTCGCCCCGTCCCTAAACCGACGCGGACAGGGGGAGGGGATGAGCGTGTCCGTTACAAATCCCAGACCTTTCGGACGGGTGTCTGAGCGACGGATTGGCCCATCCAAGCTGCGGGCGGCCAGCAAGCTCTCATGATCCGCCGCTCGGACGTCGCAATTGATAGACCCCTTCGGGCATATTCAACGCCGCAGAGAGATCGCGCAGTTGTTCCGGGGACAGCGTGATCTTATGCATCCGGTCCGTGCGTGGGTCGTATTGTTCGATTGTGATACATTCCGCGAAGCTGTGGATCACCACATCTTCCTGAAGCGGCGCCGCGCCGTCATCGACCAGCGTGATCACCGTTGCGTCAAAGTCGTGCTCAATAGAAAACATGCCTGAAGAGTGAGCGGCGTATCGTGGGTTTGCAAGCCGTTGAAGCGCGGAATTGTGATGCGGTCTGGTCGATATCGCACACTATGATAAATTCAGATGCAACCAAACCGACGACGAGGATGAAAATGCGCTGGCTGCTTTTGATCGGAGCCTTGGCCCTTGCGGCCTGTGATGTTCCGAATCCGGATGCGACATTGCAGGCTCCGGCCAGTCGACCGGCTGGCGCGCCGCTCAGCCCGGCGCAGGCCGCGCGCAGTTTTGTGCAGGTGGTCGATACGCTGGAGCCGGTGGCAGAACGCGAGTGCCGTGCCCGTACCCGTGGGGTGAATTGCGACTTTCGCATCGTCGTCGATGACAATCGAAACGCGCCCCCCAACGCCTTTCAAAGTCTCGATCGCAACGGGCGCCCGGTGATCACCTTTACCATCGCGTTGATCGCCGATGCGCGCAATTCCGAGGAAATCGCCTTTGTCATGGCCCATGAGGCCGCCCACCACATTCAGGGTCACCTTGCGCGACAACGACAGAACGCGGCGGCGGGCGCGGTCATTTTCGCAGGGCTGGCGACGCTGACAGGGGGAACGGCGGCGGATGTTGAATCCGCCCAGCAGTTGGGCGCGGCGGTGGGCGCGCGCAGCTATTCCAAGGATTTTGAGCTGGAAGCGGACGAGCTGGGTACGATCATCGCCTATCGCGCGGGGTATGATCCGGCCATCGGCGCGCAATTCTTCAACCGTATTCCCGATCCCGGCAATCGCTTTCTGGGCACGCATCCACCCAATGCAGCGAGATATCAGCGCGTCATGGCCACGCTTCGGGCAATCGAATCGGATTAAGCCAAGCGGAGGCTCGCCGTCACGGCGATCCTTTGATCTCTATCAAGGTTGATGGGCGACCCGGCGCATAGGCTCCCTGCGATAGCGATGGAGAGAGCATATGCCTGACGGAAACCGAATAAAGCATCATGCCGATCTGGTGGACCGCATGGCCGGAACGCTTGGGGTGGATCTGGAAGAAGCGGTTCTACGCGGTCGGACCGACATGGACGAAGTCACCGACGCCGTGCTGGCCTGCACCGGCTGCAGTTGCCCGGAAGCCTGTGATGTTTGGCTGTCCGAACATCGCGAAGGCGCGGACAACCCGCCCGGATATTGCCGCAACGCGGACCTGTTTTCGCTGCTGCAAGGCCGGCAGACCTCCTGACCCGACCCGATCCGCGTGGGGCGCAGCGGTTATCTTGGCGAAGTCCGTCCGGTCGTCGCCAAACTGGGCATCAGTTCATCTGCGGGCATGCGCCTCCGCCCGCTGCTGACGTTCCGTTCTGCGAAGATGCCAGCGATAGATAAGTGGGGCGAGAACGTGGTCGTAAACCCGTTCAGCCAAAGGGCGAATGACTGGCATGTCAACAAGTCTGGCCAGCCAGCGATAGCGGGGCATGTCTTGCCAAACCGCCAGAAAGGCGCTGATGCCTGACAAGAGCTTGCCATCCTTAAAGACATACAACCGACGTGCCGCCTCGTCCCGGGTCAAGCCCCATGGGGCGAGATCTGTTTCGTTGAGATCCTCAAACCGCAGGGGCAGGGCCTTTTGCGACGCGTAAGCCTCGTAATGACCAATTTCGAAACTGCAGACCGGGCAGTTCGCATTGTAGAGCACACGTGTATCGTTCGGGTTCTGTTCCATTCCTGAAAGGTAGGGCGCGCCGTCTTTTCGGACAGGGCCTCTCCAGAACGCTTCGCGTGACAGGTCGTCGCGTCGGGGGATCTCTGGTGACAATAGATTTCCATGGAGGCGCAATGGCAAACCAAGAGCTGCGAAGCCGCCCCGGCCTCATCCGTATCTCAGGGCGACATCCGTGTCGGATCTGCTGAAAAGCTAGCGCCTGTCTTTCCTGGCGCATCACCTCGAAGTGCAATCCGCACCGTGGGATGAAACCGTCCGTTGCGCGACCGGTCCAAGTGCGCGGACCTTCGGCTAAAGCGCGTTGTGACTTCCGTCGCAAAGCGGGCTTGTCTGGCTTGCCTTGCACCCGCAAAAGAACACCGTTTTGTCGGCGGGTGCGGTATATTTCACTGGCTGGAATTCGGTATCATTGTGCGCGCCGTCGCAAAACGGTTGGTTGGCGGATTTACCGCAGGCACACCAGAAATAGGTTTTTCCTTCGACAACGTCGACTTTGTAAGGTGCTTTTTGCGCGATGGTGGGCGTCTCTGACATTGGGCTCTCCAGGTTGGGATGGCTTGACAGTGGTGCGGGCGGTCTCCAGCTTTATCCGGTAACATAGGGGGAGACGATGCAGTGTCATCCGATCACCGGCGTGTTCGGGGCCGAGGTTACCGGTATTGATCTGAATGCGCCTTCGGCTGAGTTTGCGGACGGGCTGCGGGCCGCTTTGGCGGAGCATCTGGTGATTGTCCTGCGCAATCAGCCGATTGGTGTGGATGCGCATCGCGCGTTGGTCAGAGTATTTGGCGAGCCTGCGGTGAACCCCTACGCGCCCGGGCCGCCCGAGCATCCCGAAATGACCTATATCGTGAAAGAGGCCGAAGAACGCACCGGCGTGTTTGGCGGTGGATGGCACACCGATCTCAGCTTTCTTGCGCATCCGCCGGGTGGGTCGGTTCTGGCGGCGCTGGAGATCCCGCCTTATGGGGGTGACACGATGTTTTGCTCTCAGCAAGCGGCTTGGGCCTCTCTGCCGGAGCCTTTGAAGATGCTTCTTGACGGTCGCCGGGTGGCCCATGTGGGCAAACCTTACGGTGTCAAATGGGCCCCTCCAGTGGAAGAGCAGGCGATGAAGGGCAATACGCGCCGCGGCGACCCCGAAGCGGATGTCGAGCGCTGGCATCCCGCCGTGCTGACCCATCCGGTGACCGGGCGCAAGGGGCTCTATGTGAACCCGACCTATGCGCTTCGTATCGAAGGGATGAGCGAGGAGATGAGCGCACCGATCCTGCAGCAGATCTTTGCGCATTGCGCGCTGCCGGAACACTGCCTGCGCCTGCGCTGGTCCGCGGATATGGTGGTGATCTGGGATAACTTCTCGACCCAGCACTATGCGATCAATGACTATCACGGCTACCGGCGCGAGATGCGTCGTGCGACCTTTCAAAATGACGGTTTGGCGGCCTGGGCCTAGACAGGCCGGGTCGTTCCATCTTGAGGGCCTGGACCGCCAAGGCGTTCCGATTTGAATCGGTCTATCCAGCTTTGGCTGGTTGCATCCGCAAGTTTCGCAACCGGTAGGGTCAACTCCCGCGCCGCTGCGGGATCCCGCCCGAGATATCTCAGAACCCGCGCGACGGTCGCAAGCGGATTGGCTGAAAGCGCTTCATACGTGATGTGGAGCGGCTGCAGCCCTTGGTGATCGAACCAGGCCGCCCATGCATCGTCGGACGCCTGAAACGCGTCGTAATGCTGTTGGATCAGTGCTGGATCATAGCAAGGCTCCTGGTGCGGCGAGAGTCGTTCGATTTCTGTCCCGTCCGGCGCCTTGTGCCAAAGGCCTGTCTGGATTGCTTTTACGACAGACACGGCCTGCGCCGCCTTGTCGGCGCGTGTCAACCGGATGTAGCGTGTCGGGCCAAACGCGGCTTCGATGCGGGCGACATCGTTGGGATAGCCCGGATACACCAGATCAAGCTGGTCCATAAAAAAATCAAAGCTCTTTCGCATCAAACGCAGGCCGAACATATCGGTCTGTCCCGATCCCTCTTTGATTGCGGCCGCCAGAACGGCGCGCAAGGTCTCTTCCTGGCTGGCGGTCCCGTCAATCTCGATGTCGAGAAAACGGGCCCAATCTTCCACCGATGATCGGTGAAAGTAGGAGTGTGGATGGCCGGCGACGCCTGTTGCGCCCAAAAGACGGCAGAGCAATGTGCTGCCGCTGCGTGGTGTGGCGCATATGATATACGCTGCCCTGGCCGTCATCGCGTGAGGGAAACGGGTTTGCCCCAAAGGTCGTATTCCCCGGCTTCGTCAACCTCCACCGTCACAATGTCACCGGGCGAAAGCGCCTCGAACCCCTCGTCGATGAAGAGGTTGCCGTCAATCTCCGGGGCATCGCCCATGGTGCGGCAGGTCGCGGAGTCGGCGTCGATGTCGTCGACGATGACTTGCAGCTTGGTGCCGACTTTCGCGGCAAGGCGCGCCTCCGAAATGGTCTGGGCCTTCGCCATGAAGCGGTTCCACCGGTCCTGCTTGACGTCTTCGGGGACGTGATCGGGCAGGGCGTTGGAGCGGGCGCCAGCGACATTTTCATATTTAAAGCAGCCGACCCGGTCGAGCTGCGCTTCGTCCAGCCAGTCAAGCAGCGTCTGAAACTCCGCCTCCGTCTCACCGGGATAGCCGACGATAAACGTGGAACGCAGCGTGATGTCAGGGCAAATCGCGCGCCATGCCGCGATTTCGTCCAGTGTGCGCGCGGCGGCAGCAGGGCGTGCCATGCGTTTCAATACGTCCGGATGCGCATGCTGGAAGGGAATGTCGAGATAGGGCAGAAGACCGTTTTCCGGATCCGCCATCAGGGGGATCAGCTCTCGCACATGGGGGTAGGGGTAGACATAGTGGAGCCGGACCCAGGCCTCGACCTGACCCAGCGCCCGCGCGAGCGGGAGAATTGGAAACGCTGCATCGCCCCCTTGGCGCGCCTCTTCGCGGCTGCGCGTGTCGGTCCCGTAGGCGGATGTATCCTGCGAGATCACAAGTAACTCGCGAACCCCGCTTTCAACCAGCTTTTCCGCCTCGCGCAAGACGGCCTTCTGGGGACGCGATGCAAGCTTGCCGCGCATGTCGGGGATGATGCAGAACTTGCAGCTGTGATTGCAGCCTTCTGAAATCTTGAGATAGCTGTAGTGGCGCGGGGTGAGTTTGACGCCAGAGGCCGGCAACAGGTCCACGAACGGGTCGGGATCGGGCGGTACGGCGCCATGAACGGCATCGAGGACCTGTTCATATTGGTGAGGTCCTGTCACAGCCAGCACCTTGGGGTGCGCACCGGTGATGTAATCGGGTTCGGCGCCCAGGCAGCCGGTGACGATGACGCGACCGTTCTCGGCGAGGGCCTCGCCGATTGCATCCAGGCTTTCGGCCTTGGCGCTGTCAAGAAAGCCGCATGTGTTCACGATGACCGCGTCGGCCCCCGAATAGTCCGAGGAAATGCCATATCCTTCGGCCCGCAGCCTTGTCAGTATGCGTTCGCTGTCGACCAGGGCTTTGGGACAGCCAAGGGACACCATGCCGATGGTGGGCTGGTCGGCGCGCCGCGTCTCGCTCAGGCGGGCGGCTGGCGCGAGATCGGGGCGCAGGTCGGGTGGATTGGTGCTCATGCTCACGCATATACGCAGTGTCGGCGCAAGGGCAAACCCCGTTTGGGTTGCGTGATATGCAACGCAGGGTAAGCTGTTCATAAAAGAGCAGTGGAGGCGTTGATGCGTTGGATTTTTCGTCTGATCGGTGTGGTGGTGCTGGTCGCGGTGATCGCGGCGGGCGCGTTGCTCTTTCTTCCCAAGGAGCGGATTGCCGCCATTGCCGCGGATCAGATCCGGGCCCAGACAGGGCGCGACGTGACCTTCACCGGCGGGCTGGGCCTGACGTTCTGGCCAGTTCTGGGTGTGGAGACGGGACCCGTTCAAATGTCCAACGCCGTCTGGGCGGGACGCGAACCGATGATCCAGGCGGAGCGGTTGGCAATCGGGGTCGATGCCGGCGCCCTGATCGGCGGTGAGATCAAAGTGCGCCATATCGAGGCGGTGCGCCCGGTTGTGCGTCTCTCCGCACGGGCCGATGGCACCGGGAACTGGCAGTTCGAGACAAGCGGGGTGCCCGCAGCCGGAGGGGGCGGAGGGAGCGCTGGCCAAAGCAGCCTTGCCGGCGTGACCCTCGACAAGCTGAGCATCAGCGACGCGCGCATCGTTTACACGGCAGAAGGGGCGGCCCCGCTTGACATGGGGGGCATGGATCTGGATCTGACCTGGCCCGATCCCGGCGGTCCCGCGGATTTCACCCTGGTGGTTCGGCCCGCCGGGGAAGACGTGGCCGCGACGGGTCGTGTCGCGGACGTGCACACCCTGATCGCGGGCGAGGTGGCGCCGATCACCGCCCGTGTGGAGACACAGGGCGGTGCGCTCGACTTTACCGGCCGGGCCAATAC
Organism: Thalassococcus sp. S3; assembly: GCF_004216475.1. GTDB lineage: Bacteria > Pseudomonadota > Alphaproteobacteria > Rhodobacterales > Rhodobacteraceae. The sequence goes on from NZ_CP022303.1 coordinate 1,380,621, forward strand.
CAGCGGAGATGCGGCCGGGCGTGTGACGCTCAGCGCCTCGGACACGGCAAAGATGCTGGGGGCTCTGGGGATCGGCGGAGTGGAACTGCCCGAAGGACTTGGCCGCCGGGCCGAGATGACGGCGGAACTGACGGTAACCCGCGACATGCGCGTTGCCCTGCGGGATCTGGCGCTGGGTCTTGATCAGAATGCTTTAACCGGTGCTGCAGACCTCGCGCTGGGCGGAGACGTGCCGCAGGTGACGGCACAGCTGAAAGCGGGCGCGCTTGACCTTTCCGCGGCGACCGGCGGCGCGGACGGATCGGGCGGAGGAGATGACGCGGCCGCCGGGTCCGGCTGGTCGACGGCGCCGATAGATGCCAGCGCCTTGGCGCTGATGAACGGCTCAATAGCACTTGCAGCCGAGAGCATAGACACCGGGGATTTCCAGCTTGGGCCGTCTCGCCTGACGCTGAGGCTTGATCGTGCGCGGGCTGTTCTGGAGATGACGGAGGTCAACGTTTTCGGCGGCAAGGTGGCGGGAGAGTTGGTGGCCAATAACCGCAGCGGCCTTTCTGTTGGCGGCAATCTGACGGCGGCTGACATCGCGATGGAGCAATTCCTGAAAGACACCGCCGGGATCGAGCGGTTTTCCGGCGCGGCCAATGCCAGCCTGAAGTTTCTCGGCGTGGGGCAATCGATGGACGCGATCATGAAATCCCTGTCCGGCAGCGGCGCGGTCAATATGGGGCATGGCGTCATTGCGGGGATCGACCTCGATCGCCTCATGCGCACCGGTAACGGTCAGGGCGGGACCACCGTCTTCGACAGTTTCAATGCGACCTATGCGATGGACGGCGGTAATCTGGTCAACAGGGACCTTGAGCTTTTGCTCAAGAACTTTCGGGCCGAAGGGGATGGCCGCATCGGTATCGGAGCACAGGATATCGACTATCTCTTCACACCGATTGCATTGCGGGTGAATTCGGGCCAGGGCCTGGCCATTCCGATCCGCATTCGGGGGCCGTGGTCAGGCCCCCGCATCGTGCCTGATCTGAGCGAGGCGCTGCAACTCGATGTCAACGGCAGGGTCGAAGCCGTGCGCGACGATGCCGAACAGCGCGCGAGGGACGAGGTGCGCCAGAAGCTTGAGGAAGAGCTGGATCGAAAGATCGAAGATGGCGAAAACGTTGAAGAAGCGATCAAGGATCGCCTGGAGAATGAGCTGAAGCAGGGGCTTCGCGGTCTGCTCGGTGGGAACTGATTACACGCGAGGGCAGGCGTCCGTTCAGCCCGCAGGCTTGCTCCCATTGGGTGTCGATCTGCATGCCTGTGCTTGGACCGAAACTGTGTCTCTCGGCGTATGGTGGCACGGACGAAGAAAAGACATCTCTTACAACGTCCGTGCCGTTCTGAAACATTGTGATCACCCAAGGGGCAATCAGGTTTATCAGAGCGTTTGGTCGTAATCGCCCACATCGGGCTCGGTGCGGATGACCGCGTCAATATCCGCGAAGATCGCACGCAACTCTGCGTCGCTTTCCGGGCTTTCGCAGACAACGACAAGGTTTGGCGTGTTCGATGAGGCGCGGACAAGGCCCCATCCGCCGTTCTCCAGGATCACGCGGGCGCCGTTCACCGTCACGACCTCTTTGATCGCGCGTCCGCCGACCGTCTCGCCGGCCTCGTGCTTGGCCACCAGCTTGGCCACGAGGCGTTCCAGAATGTCGTACTTCTCGGTATCCGCGGCATAGGGGGACATGGTGGGTGAGGAGTAGGTCTTGGGCAGTGCCTTGCGCAGGTCCGACATCGACATGTCCGGATTGCGGTCCATCAGCTTGCAGATCTCGACCGCGACGCGCATGCCGCAATCATAACCCCGTCCGATGGGTTCAGCCAAAAAGTAATGCCCCGACTTTTCAAAGCCGGCCAGCGCGCCGATCTCTTTCACGCGGCGCTTCATGTGGGAATGGCCGGTCTTCCAGTAATCCGCTTTTACGCCGTGTTTCTGCAATTCCGGATCAGAGGCGAACAGGCCGGTCGACTTTACGTCGGCCACAAAGGTCGCGTTGGGATGAAGCTTGGCGAGGTCGCGTGCCATGATCACGCCCACCTTGTCGGCGAAGATCTCTTCGCCTTCGTCGTCCACAACCCCGCAGCGGTCCCCGTCGCCGTCAAAGCCCAACGCCAGATCCGCGCCCGATGCCTTCACCGAGGCCGCCATGTCATGCAGCATCTCCATGGCTTCGGGATTGGGGTTGTAGTTGGGGAACGTGTAGTCGAGCGCATTGTGGCTTTCGACAACCTCCACACCCAAACGGCGGAAAAGCTCGGGCGCGAACGCCGAGGCCGTGCCGTTTCCGGTTGCACAGACAACCTTGAGCGGGCGGGTCATCTTGAAATCGCCGACAAGGTCGTCAAGATAGGCTTCTTTCACCCCATCGACGAATTCGTACTTACCGCCATCCCGGGCGACGCCTTCGCCGCCCAGCACGATATCGCGCAGCTCTCCCATTTCGTCAGGGCCGTGTGTCAGAGGGCGGTCAAAGCCCATTTTCACACCGGTCCATCCATTGGGATTGTGCGAGGCCGTCACCATCGCCACCGCCGGAACGTCCAGATGGAACTGGCTGAAATAGGCCATGGGCGACAGGGCCGGGCCGATGTCTTTGACATGGATGCCAGCCTGCATCAGGCCCAGGATCAGGGCGTTCTTGATCGAAAGCGAATAGTCGCGATAGTCGTTGCCGACAGCGATGACGGGCGCGATGCCGCGCTTGTGCATCTGGGTGCCGAGGCCCAGGCCGAGGGCTGTCATCCCCGGCAGATTGATCTCTTCTGGATAGAGCCAGCGGGCGTCGTATTCACGAAAACCTGTCGGTTTGATCATCGCATCACGCAGGAATTCCCACGTGTTCGGCGTCACCTCTGGGGCGGGTTTGGTCATCTGGAAAGATCTCTTTTTACTGAGAGTGGGTCAAATGCGAACAGGGTTTGCCTTAGCAAGCCCGTCAAATGCCATCAATGTTTCAATGAGGGACTTCATGTCGCTGAGCGGGATCATGTTCGGTCCGTCCGACGGCGCGGTATCGGGGTCTTCGTGGGTTTCGATGAACACGGCGGCAACGCCAATGGCCACGGCAGCGCGGGCCATGACCGGGGCGAATTCCCGCTGCCCTCCGCTCGAGCCGCCCTTGCCGCCGGGTTGCTGCACCGAATGGGTCGCGTCCATCACCACGGGATAACCGGTCTGGGCCATTTGCGGCAGTGACCGCATGTCGGCCACCATGGTGTTATAGCCAAAGGACACACCACGTTCGGTCAGCAGGATACGGGTATTGCCGGTGCTTTCGATCTTGGAGATCACGTTGGGCATGTCCCAGGGGGCCAGAAACTGGCCTTTCTTGACGTTGACCGCCGCACCCGTCTCTCCCGCCGCAAGCAGGAGGTCGGTCTGGCGGCAGAGGAAGGCGGGAATTTGCAGCATATCGACGGCTTCGGCTGCCGGGACGCATTGATCGGGCGCGTGCACATCGGTCAAAACCGGCACGTCCACGGCCTTTCCCACATCCGAGAGGACCTTTAGTCCCTCATCCTGCCCCATGCCGCGCGGGCCTGAGATGGAGGTGCGGTTGGCTTTGTCGTAGGACGCCTTGAAAATATACTGCGCCCCGACCGCATCGCACACCTCTTTCATGTGGCCTGCGATCATCTGGGCGTGGTCGGATGTCTGCAAGGCGCAGGGCCCTGCGATCACCGTCAGGGGGCGATCATTGCCGATGTTCAAATCGGCCACAGCAACATGTTTCATCAAGAGGTTACCTGTTCTCTCAGGATTGATGCGGTCAACGAGATCATCAGGTAAATGCCGCCAAAGACAAGGAATGCCAAGATGGTGTTTTCAAAGGCCCTTGGATAGCTCGGCTCTTGCGAGGCAACGGGGATCACGGATGTTTCCAGATATCTGACCTGGCGGTTGGCCTCCATGCGGGTCTGTTCGACCTGTTGCAAGGCCGATTGCAGCAGCATGTCGCGACTGGCCAGATCGGCTTGCGCCATCTGGATCCGCACCGACAGCGAGGCCAGGGAATTCTCGCCCTTGCTGGCATCGGTCATCCGTGTGTTCAACTCCGCCAAAAGGGCATTCATGCGCCGAATATCCGCGCGCGCGCCATCCACGCGGGACTGGTTGGGGCGCGCATTGTCAAGAAGCGCTGCTAATTGCAGCTGTTTTTCCTGCAATTGCATTTCAATCGTATTGATCTGACTGCGGATGCTGGCAATGGCGGCCTCCGGATCCAGCAGGGCCCCCTGAACCTGCAGGTCCACCAGACGCTCCTGCGCCGCGCGGCGTTCATCCTGCGCGAGTTCGAAACTCTCCAGCGCGTCCTGCATCTGGTCGCCGCGCTTTTTCTGCGACAGATTGTTCACGCGCTCTTCGGCGTAAAAGATCAGCCGTTCGGAGAAATCGGCCGCGACTTGCGGGTTGGCGGCGGCGACTTCCATGCGGATGACCCCCTCGGTGGGATCATAGCCGATCTTCACGTTTTTCTTGTAGGTCCGGTACGCCTCTTCGTTCGTGGGATCGGTGCCCAGCCGCTGGATCGGGTCGATCCATTCCTGTGTGAAATGCGACTTGAACCCGACATCGTTGTCGAGCCGCAGCATGGCATCCTTGGACTGGAGATAGGATTGCACGGCGATCGCGTCCTGATTGGTGGCGAATTGCGTGCCGCTGAGCAAACCACCAATGCCCGATCCGCCAGCATTGTCCGCCTGTAGGATCAGGAATTCGGACTTGGTGGCATACATCGGCGTTGCCACCGCATAGAAATACCAACCCGCGATGAAGGTGGGCAGAAACACGAAAAAGGACAGCCGCGTCAGCAGCAGGCCGAGCTTCCTGCGGCGACGTTTCGCGATGTCTTGCTGGATCTGACTGATTTCGCGGTTGCGCTGTTCAGAGGGGCTCAGATCCGTCGAGGGCAAGGTTTGCCGATCCGTTGGCACGGTTTGCGGCAACTGAACCCGCGCGGACCCCGCGCCGCCAGGCTGGGCCGGCAGACCCGCGAAGGCATCCGGCGCACCGCCCTCGTGCTGCTCGCCACCGGCTTGCGGCACGACAAGCTCTAGCATGTTGGCGCGTTTGAAGGGGTCTATCCCTTTTTCACGCAACAACCGCACGGCATCGAAATCGGATGTGGCAGGCAGGCCGTGCTTTTGGGCCACGCGCCGCGCCATGCGCAATTGCCGACCGGTGAGACCCTCGCGCCGGATCGCGTCAATGTCGGTGGCCCCCCGAACCTCCTCCGAGGACATGACCTGTCCGCGCAGGCTCGCTTCTTCCGAAGGGCCCGGTCCCGGAACCGGGCGTGGTGTGGCGGCCTTTGGTTGTTCCGGCGTGTTTGCGCCGCGCTGTGTTGTCTGCGCGCGCATTTCCGCAGGCGAGGGCGTGGCGGAGCCAGCCTCGGTCACTCGGCGGATGCGAAACTTCTTAGCTTTGGGTTTCGTAGTCATAAAGCCGTTTCGCCTCTTCCAAGGAATCGAATTGATAGAGCTGACCGTTCATCAAAACCGCCGCAGAGCGGGCGAACTTCTCAAGCGTCTGAGGTTGATGCGAGACGATGACAATCGTCGTGGTGCGCAGTCTTTCCTGCAGGATGGCCCCTGCCTTCCGATTGAATTCGGCATCTGTCGTCGAGGGCATGCCCTCGTCAATGAGATAGATGTCGAAATCAAGCGCCAGCATCAGCGAAAAGGCGAAACGGGCCCGCATGCCCGCCGAATAAGTGCCCAGGGGCTGGTCGAAATATTCTTCCAGACCGCACAACCAACGGCAAAACGCCTCCACATAATCAGGGTCAAGACCATAGAGCTTGGCGATATACCGGCAATTCTCCATCGCGGAGACTTTCGAGACAACGCCCCCCATAAAGCCGAGCGGGAAGGAAATGTTGCAACTGCGCCGGATTTCGCCCTCGTCGGGCTTTTCCAGACCGGCCATCATGTTGATCAGCGTGGTCTTGCCGGTCCCGTTCGGCGCCAGGATGCCCATCGAGCGGCCAAGTTCCACCCGGAAGGAGACACCATCGAGGATCACCTTTCGCTGGGTGCCCGTCCAGAAGGACTTGCTGACATTGACAAACTCTAGCATCCAAGCTCCGGCGCTGCGCTGCACCCGCGATCATAAAAAGGTCCGGTTCGGTCTCTCTTAACAGAGGTGTCTTAACCGTTTACGTGCGGAGTTGGGCCATATTATGTCTAAATCGAAGAGAATTGTACATTGCGTTCGATGAACGAGCGGCCCTGCGCCAGGGGCGCCTAAACGCTTTGTTTTTCGACCTTGAACACCTTTCCCGCGGCAAAGCTGACAAGGGCTGCGGCAAAACTGAACAACGCCCCCATTTTGGCGGCATCCTGCACCGGTCCTGCATCGAACGCGACCGAGGCCACGAAAAGGGATACGGTAAATCCGATTGCCGCAACGCAGCCGATCACGACAAGATCGACGATCCGCATACCTTGAGGGATCCCCAGTCGCAGGGGCACTGCCGCAACCCAGCCAAAGATCAGGATGCCCACCGGTTTGCCGACAAGGAGTCCGGCCAGCACAAGCCAGGTCGCATCACCGATCGAGCTGAATTCGACACCGGCATTCAGCAGTCCGAAGAAGAACAGGATAACCTCGACCGGGTGCTTCAGCGCGTGTTCGATCTGATTGAGAAGATCCGTCAGATATGCCTCCGCTCCGGAAAAGATGCCAAAGGCGCGGTCGGCATGCGGGATTGTCGGTACGATCGGCAACAAACCAAGCGCCGGGTGCAAGCCTGACATCATGAAGCCGTACCAACTGGCACATCCGCCCACCAGATAGGGCAGGAAGTGCAGCTTCTTACGCACCCATGTCGAGTTAGGGCGCGCCTGATTGCCCCGATCCAGCGTGCGCGGCAGCCAGTTGAAGAGAACATAGACCAGCAACGCGGCCCCAAAGGAGAAGAGGAGCCAGACCGGCGCAAGCTCTCCCGAAGGGTAAAAGACCGCGAGAATGATCAACCCGACCGCATCATCGGCGATGGCCAGCAGCAAAAGGAAGCGCACCGCGGGGTGACCTGCGCCGAAAACCAGCCGTCCGACAAGGTAGGAGAATGCAATATCCGTGGCCGTCGGAATGGCCCAGCCGTTGGCGACAGCGTTATAGGTGTCCGATCCCAGCAGCGCCGCGAGACCAAGATAGACCGCGATCGGGCCAAACATGCCACCCGCTGTTGCGAAAAGTGGCGTCGCCGCTTTCTTTCCCCGAAGTGAGCCGTTTTTGAGGATCACGGCTTCCCACACTTCCTTCGCCGCAATCGCAAAGAAAAGCGCCATGAGCACGTCGTTTACAAGGTAATGAAGTGTCAGCGTTCGGTGACCGTGATGGTAATGTCCGATGGGCGCATGATCCCAGATCACGAATTCGACGAAATGATGATATCCCTCCGCATCGATATTCGCCCAGACAAGCGCAATGACGGCGCCAATAATTAGCAAGAGAGAGTAATTGGTCAGGAATGTCCAAACACGATACATCAGCGCTGTCCCTTTGTGTTTTTGACCGGAGGGGTAAGCGATTTACACGTTTGGAGCAACATCCGGGGCAAGGCACGGGGCGATCAGACGCATAGCACCGTCGCGTGGCGGAGCGATTGCGAAGTTGGGCGCGCTGTGAAAGATATGCCGCAAATGCCTGATATCGATACTTTGCCAGACCGAATTCGCGCGTGTCGTTTATGCGCTGACCGTTTCGCCGGCACCGCGACGGCGCATACGCCAAAACCGGTTGTCTGGTTCCGTCCGGGCGCCCGCGTCTTGATCGCCGGTCAGGCCCCGGGGGCACGGGTGCATGCGTCGGGGCGCCCCTTTACAGACCCGTCCGGGGACCGGTTGCGCGACTGGATGCAGGTGGATCAAGCGACGTTTTACGACAAAAGCCGCGTGGCAATCGTGCCTATGGCGTTCTGTTTTCCCGGGTACGACGATCGCAATGCGGATCTGCCGCCCCCCGCCATTTGCGCAAGGACCTGGCATGATCAGGTCATGGACGCCCTGGGTCATCTCGACTTGATCCTTCTTGTCGGCGGGCATGCCCATCGTTGGCATCTGGGCGGCAAGGCGTCAGTGACGGAAACCGTGTCTAACTGGCGCAGGCATGCGCCGCGCGTCTTTGCCTTGCCGCACCCGTCATGGCGCAATACGGGCTGGTTGAAGAAAAACACCTGGTTCGAGGCAGACCTGCTGCCGGTGATGCGGGCCAGGGTTCATGAGGTTCTGGGATGACCGAGACGACACCGCTGGATCTGGCCCATGCGGCCATGGACGCGACGCCGGACGACGAAACCGCCCGTTTGCGCTTTTATGAACGGCTCGCGGACAGCGAGCTCTTTCTGCTTCTTGCCGAAGAGGCGAAAGGCGAAAATATCGTGCCCGAACTCTTCGAGTTGTCGGATGGCCCTTTTGTCCTGGTGTTTGACCGCGAAGAGCGGTTGGCCGCTTTCGTCGGTCGGCCCGCGCCCTATGCGGCTTTGTCCGGGCGTGCGATTACAGCGATGCTGGCGGGGCAGGGCTTTGGAATGGGGGTCAATCTCGAAGTGGCCCCATCTGCGATGCTGGTGCCGCCAGAGGCCGTTGCCTGGCTCGAGCAGACGCTCGGCCATGCGCCACAAGCGGTTGAGGCGCGGATTTCGGCCTTTGTGCCGCCCGGCGCCCTGCCTGAGCGTTTGCTGACCGCGCTTGACGCGAAACTCGCGACGGCCGGCGGGCTTGCGGATCTGGCCTATCTCGTCGGGACGGAATTCTCCGACGGGACGAAGGGGCACCTGCTGGGCTTTGTGGGCGCGTTGGACGGCGCTGAGGATGCATTGGCGCGCGCAGCGGGAGAAGCCCTGACATTTTCCGGGATCGAGGCGGGGTCGATTGATGTCGGTTTCTTTGCCGCGACCGATGAAGCATCGGGCCGGATGGCCGCGGTCGGCCTGCGGTTCGACTTGCCTGCGCAGGTGAGCGAGAAGCCCGGGCGGCAGGAGCCTCCGGGTAGCAATCCCGACCGGCCGCCAATCCTGCGGTAGAGCATATCCGGGCTAATGTTACAGGAGTGTTCACGACCGCTCTGCCCGGCTCACATAAGCGGGAGGTGGGGTTCGCACTGCGGCCGGAAGGGTGCATTTTCCGTCCATGGCGCGGCGATGGGCCGGCCTTTCAAAGGATGATGACCAGATGAAACGATTTGCTCTGGCGGCAGCCGCCGCATTTACCTTCGCAACGGGCGCTTTCGCCGGCGAGCAATATGTCGATGAGACCGGTTTTGCCGTGTCCGGTTTTGACGTCGTGGCCTATCGGAGCCTGACACAAAACCCCGTTGGCGCAGCGCAGCCCGCCGCTGTTCCCGGGCGCGCTGACATTACCGCCGAACATAACGGAGCCACGTTCGCCTTCGCATCCGAAGAAAACCGGGACGCATTTCTGCAGCGTCCGGACTTTTATGCTCCGCAATATGACGGTCATTGCGCCTATGGCGTATCGCGCGGCGGGAAGGTTCCGGCCAATCCGAATTTGTGGCGGATTGTCGATGACAAGCTTTATCTGAATATCACCAAGAATGTCGTTGGTTTCTGGGAAGAGGATATTCCCGGGAACATCAATCTGGCCGAAGGGAATTGGCCCGGAATTGAGCCGGATGGTGCATCGGGAAATACGATCCCGAACTTTAGTTCGGATGCGCCCGTTCAGAATTGAGTGATGGCCCGGCGGCTTGCCGCCGGGCCGTTTTCCGTCGCGGAAAACGGCCGGAAAATGATACATTTTCCGAACCGGAATTTGTGACAAATTCCGGCGCCCGGCAGCATCTGGGTCGCGATGCCCGGCAGGTTTGCGTGGCGGGCCAACGACGGGTCGGACCTGTGTCTGATCGTCAGGCGTTGACCGCAGGTGGCCGTGCTCAGTCGAAGCCATCCAAAACGAGATGCGGCACACCATCGGAGGTTTGCCGAAACGACCGGCCATCTATGCCGACAACGCCATTCACCTGACGGCGCCAGGCTGAAAAGCTGGAAAATCGGACAACGTCGATCGGTGCATCAAAGCGGATCGTCACGCGGTAGGCCGGACGGCCGACTGTACGTACAACGCCCTTCAACCACCCTGCGAAGGGGTGTCCCAGGTATCGGCCCGTAACGCGGGATCCAACCTTGAGAGGAACGCCATTCTCTGTCTCACATCTTGACCGCAGCGTGTTCCAGTTCCGCGCACCGTGTTGATGTGCGATCAACTCCAAACTCTCGCTATGGCTCAGTTTTGTACCACGGGCGCCGAGGTCATCCCGCAACCGCCTGGCTTGTCGCTTCAGCCCGGACAGGGAGAGCGTATTGTCGTAGGTCATATCATGCCTCTATCGAAACGGCGTGACATTCCAGACCGGCGGGGCTCGCATTACCGCCCGGTGCGCACGCCGGGACGAAGAGGATCTCAAACGGGATTTCACCAATGCCATGAGCACGCGAGCGGTTGGCATCCCGGACCATGAGCGCCTGCTATCATGCCCGGTTCGGCCGGGTCAAGTCAGCGTCGACGGTCGCGGCGGGAGCTCATCGGCTGGAATGCAACCCCGACATGCGCTTCGCAATAGGGCTTGCCGGTCTGGACCGGAAGGCCGCAAAACCAGAAATCCTCTGTCGCGGGATCTCCGACAGGCCATTTGCAGGTGCGCTCGGTCAGTTCCATCAGGCTGATCTTTTTGGCCTTCTTTTCGACTTCGTTCACTTTGGCCAGGGCTTCCGGGCTGATCTCGTTCGCCGATGGCTGCGGGGGCAGCGGCTGACCCGCCGGAATTATCTGGCGGCGGGTGGGTGTCGCGGGCTTGGTTTCGCTATCGGCGGCAGGCTCCGGACGGGCCGGTTCGGTCTTGGGCTGTGGCTTTGGTTTCACCTCTGCCTTGGGTGCGGCCGGTTTGGCCTTGGCCTCGGGCTTGGCCGCCGCGCTGGCCGCGCCGGTGCGGTTCGACAATCCCAGGCGATGCACCTTGCCGATCACCGCGTTGCGGGTGACCCCGCCCAGTTCTTTGGCGATCTGGCTGGCCGACTGGCCTTCGCCCCACATCTTCTTCAGCAATTCAACGCGCTCATCGGTCCAGGACATGCCCTGCCTCTCCTAGCCAAAAAGCGGCCCCCTTGCGCAAGGCCGCTTTGAAAATCCAGCCCCTATACTAACCAATGAGGGCCGAGTTACAAGGCGTCTCGCGCCGTCCGCATGAAAGGAGCCATCATGACGCAGACAGATATGGGGGTCCGTCGTTTCGGTCACGTGAACTGGCTGGGCCTTTACACGCTGGCCGCCCGTGAAGTGATGCGCTTTCTCTCCGTCTGGACACAGACATTGCTCGCGCCTCTGGTGACGGCGGGACTTTTTCTGGTGATCTTCACCATCGCGATCGGAGCCACGCGGGGGGACGTCATGGGGGTGCCCTTCGTCACGTTTCTGGCGCCCGGGATCATGATGATGACGGTCATTCAGAACGCCTTTGCGAATACGTCATCTTCCATCGTGATTTCGAAGGTGCAGGGCAACATCGTCGATACCCTGATGCCGCCCCTGTCCGGAGGGGAGTTGGTGCTGGGCTATCTTGCGGGCGGTGTGGCCCGTGGGCTGATCGTGGCTCTTATCATCGCGCTGGCATTCTGGCTGGTTCTGGGCCTTGTCCCTGCACACCCTTTGCTGGCCCTTGTCTATGTGCTGCTTGGGGGTGCGTTCATGGGGGCGCTGGGCATCGCGGCCGGTCTTTTTGCAAACAAGTTCGACCAGATGGCGGCGATCACCAATTTCATCGTCACCCCGCTGGCCTTCCTCTCCGGCACGTTCTACTCGGTCGAGGCGCTGCCTCCCGTTCTGAACCAGATCACGCATGCCAATCCGATTTTTTACCTCATAGACGGCCTTCGCTTTGCAATGATCGGCGTATCCGACAGCGCCCCGGCCTTGGGTTTGGTGATTTGCTCGGTCGCGACCCTTGCGATCTCCGCGCTGGCGTGGCGCATGCTGGCGACCGGATACCGGCTCAAGGCCTGATGCGGGCCTCGCGGAAGGCCAGCAAGAAGGCGCCGGCAAGGATCACACAAGCGCCCAGGACCGAGATGAGGTCTGGAACCACCCCGAACCCTGCAAAGTCGTAGAGGGCTGCAAAAACGAGCGTGGCATAGCTGAACGGCGCGACAAAGCTGGCATCCGCGCGGGCCATGCCGTTGACAAAACAGGTCTGCGCGCAGGCCATCATCACGCCCAGCGCAGCCAAACCGGCCCATTGTTCCGGGGTCGGAGGTATCCAGACCGGCAGCATCGCGGCTGTGGCGATCCCAAGGCCGATGGCGTTGTTGACAAAGAGGATCTGGATCGGTGTCTCACGGCCAGACAGCTTCTTGATAAAGATCAGCTCCATACCCATCACCAGGGCCGCCCCCAGGGCGAGGAGCGCTGCGGGTTGAAAGCTGTCCGGGGTCGGGCGCAGCAGGATCAGCGCCCCGGCAAGCGCGATGGCGGCCGCGCTCCACCGCACCCGTCCGACACGCTCCTGAAGGAGCGGAATGGCCAGCATCATGGCAAAGACCGGATTGAGAAAGCTGATCGCGGTTGCGTCGGCGAGCGGAATATAGGCGACCGAGGCAAACATCAGCGTCACGCCGGCCCAGCCGAAACTTGTCCGTCCGATATGCAGCCGCCAATGGGGGCGTTGCAGCCGGGGGCGGAGGATCACGACCGCCGTCGAAATGGCGAGAAACGCAAAGAGGAAGCGTCCCTGGCTGATTTGCAAAGGATGAAGCGGCGGGCCCAGCGTATCGGTGCCGAGGGCTTTGGCCAGCAAGGTCGTGGCCGCGATAAACGCGGTGGCTGCAACGATAAAACCTGCGGCGAGGGCCGGATTCTGTGCCTTTGGGACGAACATGACCCAGCTATGCGCCTGGCCTTCGTCAGGTGCAAGGGCGGTCAGAGCCGCAAGCGGAACGCACCATAGATCCCAAGCCCCGCGGTTCCGATGGCAGCCAGCAGGAAGGGAAGGGCGATGGCGCTCTCCCGGCCGAGCCCGGGCGCGGCCCGGTCCACGACAATGCCGCCCAGCAAAGCGCCGAAAGGCATCATGCCCCAGCCAAAGAACCGATAGAGGCTGTTGACCCGACCAAGAAGCGCATCCGGTATCAGGCGCTGACGATAGGACACGGTCACGACGTTCCAAAGCAAAGCAGCAAACATCTCAAAAAACAGCGCAACAGCGACGACGAGGGGCGACGTGGTGCTCCAGATCATCAGAAAGGTGATCACAGTGATCGCGAGCGCGAGCAGCAAGCATGTGCGTCCGCCAAGCCGGGCGGCAAGACCGGGACATAGCAATCCACCGGCCACGCCGCCCGCCGCGCCGGCGGTCAGCAAGATGCCATGGCCGGCCGCGCTGAGGCCAAGAACCTCCTGCGAAAAGAGCACGAGCACGGTCAAAGTCGCCATGTGCAGGGCGTTCAGCAGCCCCAGCATCAGGGCCAATTGCAGGATCTTCCGATGCCGCAGAAGCCACACGATCCCTTCACGTGCCTCGATCCAGACCGATCGCCGGGCCGGCGCGACATGGGGTGTGAGCGTCATGCACCAGACAAGCAGCGCGGCCAGCCCAAAGCTGAGCGCGTCAAGCGTGAACGGTGCGGGCACGGCAAGCGCGATCAGCAGCCCCGCAAGAGGTGGGCCCACGAAAGACCCCATGATCTGTTCGACGCTCCACAATTGCCCGTTGGCGCGTTCCAGCGCCGGTTTGGGCACAATCGCGGGCAGGACGGTCTGGGCTGCGTTGTCCCGCACAACTTCTGCACTGCCCAAAAGAAAGGCCAATATGCAAAGCGCCGTGATGTAGATGTGATCCTGCGCCGGAGGAAAAGCGGGCACCGAAAAGATCAACGCGATGACGCCAATGGTGAGACCTGCGCGCAGCAGATCGGCTTGGACCATCAGGCGTTGTCGGTCGACACGATCCGTCCAAACGCCTGCGGGGATCGAGAACAAGAGCCAAGGCAGGCGGGTGGCAAAGGCCACCGCCGCGATCAGCAGCGGGTCGCGGGTGATGAGCGTCGCGAGCCAGGGGAATGCGAGCGCCGAAACCCCATCCCCGAGATTGGAGATCGCGGAGGCGGAAAAAAGCAGCCGGTAATTGCGGAGAGACCATATTGACGTCATGGCCGCATCACGCGCCCGGCTGCATCGTGTTGTCAAGCCGGCTTCGGCCCTTTAGGCGCGGGGGTCGTCGGGCGCATTGGGCTCGCTGATCCGCAGGGCGTTGCCGAAGGGGTCGGACACCGTCATCACCTTTGCATCCCATGGCGCGTCCTCAAGGCCGGGCCTGTTATACCTGTAGGCTTTGGCTTGAAGCTCCTGGTGATAGGCCGCGATACCGCGCATCCAGACGAAGACGGTCACGCCCGGACTTCCATCCCCGTGATGTTCGCTAAGATGCAGACGCACGTTATCGCGAGAGATCTGCATGTAAAGCGGTGCGTTATCACCAAAGCGATGCTCCCAATCGACTTGGAAGCCAAGAAAATCGACATAGAATTCGCGGGCTTTATCCTCGGAAAAGATGCGAATAATGGGGATTGCGCTGCTCAGGCCGGTATCGCCAGGGCTTTTGCCGTCCGACGTTTCGATGCGTGCCGAGAGGACGTTCCAGTCCGGCAGGGCAAATTGCCGGGCAACCAGGTCAAGGCATGCGCCGTGACTAAGCTCGATATCTCTCAGTGCGAGGCCTGCTCGCAAAGATTTCGCCATCGCTTTGGCGTCCAGAAAAGTCCGCATTTTGATTGATCCTTTGTCATCGCGGCGAACGGAAAGAAGATCAGTGCCTGCTTTGCCGACCCGTTCGCCCCAAGCTGAAGGATCAAAGTTTGAAAGCTACATTCACCGGACCAGAAGGCGCAGGCGGCAGGCCGTAGCAGCCACGCCGGACGATACGGGCAAAGCCCTTCTCGTTCAACAGAAAGATCCCAAGATCACCTGCAGGGTTCTCGCGTGTCGCCACACCCATTGCGCTGTCTTGTCGGAATGGTCTAGCTGATCGGCACATGCAGCTTTTCGAAAGGCCCCTCGATGCCCTGGCTCTTCCTTGCGATCGCGATCACCGGAGAGGTTATTGCGACAACTGCGCTCAAGTCGTCCGAAGGGTTTACCCGCCTTTGGCCCAGCGTAACCTCCGTGCTCGGTTACATGGTGGCCTTTTACTTTCTATCGCTGGTTCTGAAGACAATCCCGGTCGGCATCGCCTACGCCATCTGGGCCGGGGCGGGTGTTGCGATGGTCGCCATTATTGGCGCGGTTCTCTTCGGTCAGAAACTCGATCTTGCGGCAATCGTCGGCATTTCGATGATCGTCGGAGGTGTCGTGATCCTGAACACGTTGTCCAAGGCAATCTAGGTTCAGAACACCGTCCCGTCGTCACCCAACATCGCAGAGAGCTGGCCATCGATCAGCTCGTCAAGCGCGTTCAGGCTTTCCCACCAGGCCCAGATGCGTTCGACACTGGCATCGCCCTCGGTCAGGATCGTATCGGCTTCGGTCAGCGCCAGCGCCCAGGCTTCGGAAAAGGCAACCAGTGCCATGTCCTGACTTTTGGTCAGCGTCATCTCGTTCAGTTCAAGCACGTGGCGTTCGACCTGTGCCGCCTCGCTTGAGAATTCCTCCCGCGCGTCCGACGCGATCAACTCGGGCAGATCAGGGGTTGCCGCGACCATAAGCGCACCCGCTGCTTTGGCCATATGTGCTTCGAGCTTACCGAAACCGGCATAGACGTTCAGGGTTTCCGCAGGCGACAGCGTCGGTTCGGTCTCTTCCGCCTCGGAACTGCTCTGCGCCAGAACCGGCGCGGTGATCGCGAGGAGGAGAGCAAGGGCTACTACGGGCGTTCGGATCACGTCATGCCTCCGGTGGACTTCAAAAACTCGCCTTGACGATAGGATGCCGCTGGTCCTGCTTCAAATCGGCCCGTTCCTGTCGGCGAACCCCCGCCGGGCGAAGGCGGACGCCGGTTTGAAATTGCGCAAGTGTCCGACGGCAAGGCGCGGGTGCCGCCGGATCATTCGGCCGCGACCCGCAGATCGGGAGAGGCCTGTCCCGCCTCGCTTTCGGATCGGCGCGCGCGCGCGTCCTGCGCTTCTGCACGGCGCTCCTTTCGCAGATACGTGTGGTAAAGCACCGGCACGCCGATCAGGGTGAGCACCGAAGCAAACCCAAGGCCCGCCATGATGGAAACCGCCATCGAGGCAAAGAAGGCATCCCAAAGCAGGGGGACCATGCCAAGTATCGTGGTTGCTGCGGCCAGGATCACCGGTCTCAGGCGGCTGACCGAGGCGACGACAATGGCTTCGGTCTGGGCCAGCCCGTTCTCGCCTTTTTGCGCATCGATCTCCTCGACCAAGACGATGGCATTCTTGATCAGCATGCCCGAAAGGCTGAGCAGACCCAGAAGGGCTGTGAAACTGAAGGGCAGGTTCGTGAAAAGAAGCCCCAAAGCCACGCCGTTTACCGCCATTGGTACGATGGTCCAGATCACGGCGGTCTGGCGGAGCTTGCCAAAAAGCAGCACGGTAATCAGCAGCATCGTGCCGAAGGAAAGGGGCATCTGCTGGCCGAGACTGGCCTGCGCCTGGCTCGCGCTTTCGAACTCACCCCCCCATTCCAGGCGGTAACCTGGCGGCAGTTCAAGCGCTTCGATGGCTGGTCGGACTTCGGCGAAGGCCGTGGGCGGCAGGATACCCGGCGCTGCAAAGGCTTGCACGCTGACGGTTGGTTGCCGGTCGCGCCGTTCGATCAAGGTGTCGCGCGACAGGACAGAGAAGCTGTCGATGACCTGGGCAAGCGAGGTATATGCCTCGGCCGATGGCGCATAGACCAGTTGGTCAAGGATCTGGCCGTCCTCTGTCATTTCATCGCGGGGGGTGCGGATGACGACCGGGATCAACCGCTCCCTCTCCCGGATGCCGCCCGCGGGGATCCCATCGCTGGCCAGCGCAATTGCTGTGGCCACGTCACTGCGTGTCACGCCCAGAGATTGCGCCCGCTCGGTGGCAAATACCGGTCGTGTGACAAGCTCTCTCTCTCGCCAGTCGATACGCTCGGTTTGCAGAAGATCGGTTTGCGTCTCGAAAATTCTTTGTGCCTCCAGCGCAAGGGCGCGCAGCACGTCCGGATCCGGGCCGGAAAAGCGTGCTTCCACATCTGCCCCCACGGGTGGTCCATAGATGATTTGCTGCACCCGTGTTTCGGCCCATGGCACAGCTTGCAGGGCAAAGGCCGCAAGCTCTGTGCGCAGCGCCGGTATTGCCTCCGGCGCGGAGGCGCGGATGACCAGCTGGCCATAGGCCGGATCTTCCTCCTCCGGCTCGTAGGTCAGGAGAAAGCGGCTCACGCTGCGGCCGATTGTGCTGGTGACGTCGGTGACGTCGTCACGCGTCAGGAGCCAATCCTCGATGACGGCGAGGTCGCGAGAGGCCTGGTGAATGGATGTCCCCTGCGCGGCCTGATAATTGAGGTAGAAGATCGGCGTGTTGGCGGGTGGAAAGAACTGCTGGCGCACCATGCCAAATGCCGCCAGACAGGCAACGGTGCCACCAACAAGAGCCACGATCACCAGCCATCGGATGCGCAACGCACCGCGAACGACCTTGCCATAGGCGCGGAAAAAGAACGTGTCGTAAGGATCGCGTGCGCCGCCTTCGGTCACACGGAACAGATAGCTGGCCAGAAGCGGCGTGACCGTGATCGCCAGAAGCCACGATAACATCAGCGAGATACCGATCACCGCGAAGAGAGAGAACAGGAACTCACCAGAGCTGTCCGGGCTAAGGCCAATCCCGGCGAACGCCATGATGCCGATGATGGTTGCACCCAAAAGCGGGATCTGTGTTCTGCGGGCGACCTCTTCGGCGGCGTCACGGGCCTTGCGCCCGCGTCGCATTTCCACCTGCATGCCTTCGGCGACCACGATGGCATTGTCGACCAGCATCCCCATGGCAATGATCAGGGCGCCCAGGCTGATCCGTTCCACCTTGATATCAAAAAGCGACATGAAGAAGAACGTGAAGCTGACTGTCAGCAGCAGAGAAACACCGACCACGATCGCCGCGCGCCATCCCATGAAGAGCGCAAGAACACCGATCACCACCCCCACCGACAAGGCAAGGCTTTGCAGAAAGTCGGCGTTGGCCGTTTCGACCACGCGGTGCTGCTCGTAAATCGGGTCAAGCGAGACGCCGAGCGGCAGCAGGGGCTTGATCTCTTCCAGCCGCTGTTCGACCCGTTCCCCGACCGTCACGATGTTTTCGGAGGTCAGTCCAGCGACGCCGATTGTGAAAGCCTCGGTCCCGTTGTGGCGCACGATATGCGAAGGCTCGTCATCGCGGCTTCGGTAGACGCGGGCAATGTCGGTCAGATTGATCACTTCGCCCGCGACCCCGAAATTCAGGGCTTGGATCTCTGAAACACTGTCATCGGCCTTTGGGGCCTCGACCTGAACATTGCGTGTGGTGTTGTCGGTGGTGCCTGTTGGGACGACCGCGTCCGCCGCGCCGATGGCATCAAGCAACACACCGGGTGAAACGCCGAGACTGCGGAGTGACTGGCTCGATGGCTCGACATAGATCACCTCCTCCGGCAGTCCGAGAACCTCGGCATTCGCAACGCCCTGAACGCTCAGCAATTCGCGCCTGAGGAAGGTGGCAATCTCCCAAACTTCCGCGTCCGAGAAGCCGGGTGCGGTGATCGCATAGTAAAGGCCGAAAACGTCGCCAAAACTGTCATTGATGATCGGTGTGACCGCACCGTCCGGCAGGTCGGGCCTGACATTCTCGACCCGGTCGCGCAGATCATCCCAGATCTGAGGTAGCTCTGTCCCGTCGTAGATATCCTTGACTTCGACGGTTATGACAGACAGGCCCGGCGTATTGCGAGAGCGGATATAGTTCACCTCGTCCAGTTGCTGAATCTCGGCTTCCAGCACCTCGGACACCTCCGTCGCAACCTCACTTGCCGAGGCGCCGGGAAATGGCGTGATCACCAGGGCGGATTTAAGGGTGAAGACCGGATCCTCCAGCTTGCCCACCGACATGTATCCCGCTGCGCCACCGAAGAGACAAAACAGGATCAAGAGCCACGTATAGAGCGGTTTTTCAATTGACAGGCGTGCAATCTTCATCCGCTCAATCCTCTTCCACGGTGAGGCCGATGTAGCGGCGTACGGTCTGGCCGTCGGTCAGAAGATGCCCTCCGACAGCGACGATTTCGGTGCCTGGATCAATCCCGGTCACGACAAAGCTTGTTCCGGTCTCACTCTGGACCTCGACAGGGTGTCGGCGCACTTTTGCGCGGTCGTTTCCGGTCGTGTCGAACACCATGACCGAGGCTGACCGGTCCGCGCCGGACAGAAGCGCGGAGACCGGCAGTTCGATGCCGTCCCGTGTGACGGGCACCGAAGCGGTGACGGTCACAGTACCGCCCGGAACCAGGAAGGGGCTTTCGATTTTGGGAAAGGCAAGGCTGACAGTATAGCTTTGACCGATGCGACCGGTTTCTGCATGGAACTCTACATAGCGTAACGGCACCGGGTCTTCGAAACCGGGAAGACGCGTTTCGAACGTGATGCCTTCGATCGCTACGGCGCGGGCCAAGAGCCGCTCGGGCAACTCGAACGAGACCTGCACCTCGGACATGTCGTGGAGCCGCAGGATGGGCTGCCCCTGCGGGACGTTGGTGAAATTGGGGGTCAGTCTTTGGGCGACAAGGCCGTCAAACGGGGCCACAATCTGCGTGTCGGAAAGGGCATCGCGCGCCTCCCGCAGGGCGACCTTTGCCAGATCGCGGGCCGTTTCGGCATCCTGAGCCCGCACCTGGGACGCAACATTGCTTTGCGCCAGCGTGCGGGCGCGTTGAAGGTCCCGCTCTGCCTGATCCAGCGACAATTCCGCCCGGCGTACGGCGCGTTCGAACGGAACGGGATCCAAAGCTGCGAGAACGGCGCCCTTTGGAACCCGCGCGCCCTCTGTGGCGTTCACCACATTCATATGACCACTCACCTCGAAGGAGAGTTCCACCGTCTCTCGCGCTTCGATCCGTCCAAAAAACTGGCGGGTTTGGCGTGTCCTGGGCTCATCCGCCTTTATCAGGCGCACCGACGGCACGACGTTGCGACCGTCCTCAGCCGCGCCCGGCGAAGTGACAAGGATCGTTGAAAAGAGCGCGCCGAGGAGCGCGTTGAACCGGGCAGAGTATCTCATCGCAGCGTTTCCTGTTTCTCAAGCAAGTCTTCCGACCGTTCGGTAGGCATCTAAGTGAAGAACAAAGGTCGTCAATGGCGCTGGGGCGAAAAAGTGTCGGATCCACGATGCGGACGAACCCGTGCATGACAGCCCGTGCGGGAGCCTGCATTTGATGGCACGTCAGGCATGCCCGAGAGATCCGGATTTCATCTAATAAATTGATTTTATTAGTGTTAAGTGGTGAGCGTCGTTCCGAACTCATCGCAATGCGGGGCGGATAACGCTGCGTGCCCCGGTCATGCACCTTTTTGACCGGTTGAGGCAGATGCAGCGATCCAGTATCGCTGCCGCCCAAACCGAGGGCACCCTATGAAGATTTGTCGATCCATCTCAGAGATACGTGCGCTGATTGCTGACCTCAAACAGACGGGCAGCGTCGGCTTTGTCCCTACGATGGGCGCCCTTCATGACGGCCACCTCATGCTGATCCGCAGGGCTCGGGCGCAGCATGACAGCACGATCGTGTCGATTTTCGTAAACCCGACGCAGTTTGAAAACGCCGATGATCTTCTGCTTTATCCGCGTGATGAGGCATCGGATCTGGCGGCTTTGCGCGCGGCCGGCGTGGCGGGCGTCTTCCTGCCGGAGGCTGATGCAATCTATCCCGAAGGTGCCGAGACCATCGTCGAGACCACGCAGCTTGCAAATGTTCTTCACGGTGTCGTTCGACCGGGTCATTTTCGCGGCGTCGCGACAGTGGTGACCAAGCTTTTCAACATCGTGCAGCCGGACGCGGCATATTTCGGAAAGAAGGACTATCAGCAACTCGCCGTCATTCGCCGCATGGTCCACGATCTGCATTTGCCGTTGAGCATTCATGGCATCGATACCGTGCGCGATCACGACGGTGTTGCCTTGTCCTCCCGGAACGTGCGGCTGTCGCCCGCGCAGCGTCGGGCTGCCCCGGTGCTTCACACCGCTTTGACCGAGGCACGCGCCCGTCTGATGGCGGGGGCCAGCATCGAAGATGCGGCAGATCTGATCGCCGAACAGATCGCCGCCGAACCGCTTGCCAGGCTGGAGGCTGTGGACATGGTGGATGCGGTAACCTTTGCACCGGTTTCGGGTCATCCCGAAGGTGTCGTCGGCATGATGCTTTCGGTTGCTTTCGGCGACATTCTTCTGATTGACCAGATGGAGGCTGAGTTATGAGCACACAAACGGACAAGGTTCGCCGCGTGACGGTTCCTCAGATCCGGGCCCGCAAGAGGGGAGAGCCGATTGTGTCTCTGACCTCGTATCACGCGCATACGGCCGCCATCGTCGATGCACATGCCGACTTTATCCTGGTGGGCGACAGTCTGGGCATGGTGATGCACGGCATGGAAAGCACGGTCAGCGTGTCTCTTGATCTGATGATCACACATGGCAAAGCGGTCGTCCGTGGAACGAAGCAAGCGCTGGTCGTCGTCGATATGCCCTTTGGGACATACGAAGAAAGCCCGGGCATCGCGTTCCGGAACGCAGCCACGATCATGAAGGAAACGGGATGCGGCGCCGTCAAGCTGGAGGGGGGTGCCCGCATGGCTGAAACCATCCGCTTCCTTACCGAACGCGGCATTCCGGTGATGGCCCATATCGGTCTGACCCCGCAATCCAGTCACATTATGGGGGGCTTCAAGACCCAGGGGCGCGATGCTGAAAGCTGGGCGGGACATATCGCGGATGCAGAGGCTGTGGCAGAGGCGGGCGCGTTCGCCGTCGTTCTGGAGGGCATGGTCGAACCGCTGGCCGCGAAGATCACTGAAAAGGTCGATATTCCGACCATCGGCATCGGCGCCTCGGCAGAGTGCGATGGCCAGATCCTCGTGCTTGAAGACATGTTGGGTATGAACCCGTGGACCCCGAAATTCGTACGGGTTTACGCCGAGATCGGTCCGCTGATCGGGCAGGCGGTCGAACGATACGCGGCGGACGTCAAGTCGCGCGCCTTCCCCGGTGAGGACGAGACCTACAGCTAGTACCGCCCGTCGCGGTTTACGCGCGGACGCTTTCCGCCTAGAGCGGGTCCAACATGACCAAACCAGGGAACGCAGAGCCATGATCGAACGGCTGCACACCAGCGCGCGGATGAGCAAGATCGTCAAACACAACGGCGTGGCCTATCTTTGCGGTCAAGTCGGAGCAGGCGAGAGCGTGGCCGAACAGACGCGTGATTGCCTGTCGCGGGTCGATGCCCTTCTGCAAGAGGCAGGGTCGGATCGTGAACATATCCTTCAAGCGATTGTCTGGCTCGCCGATATGGCGGACTTTCAAGAGATGAACGCTGTTTGGGACGCTTGGGTGCCCGAGGGGCATGCCCCGGCGCGGGCCTGCGGAGAGGCCCGTCTGGCGCGCGATGTGCTGAAGGTTGAGATCATCGTAACGGCGGCCATCAAGGATTAGTCCGAATATATACCGCCCGGCGTGTTGGCGCGTCCTTTCGGGCTGGCCCGGATCTTCAATTCAAGATCGTGATCTCGGACGCGCGCACCTTCAGGATACCGCGGATCAGGTCCGCGAGCGTCTGAAACTCTTCTTCGCGTGCCGTCCCGCGCCGCCAGACCATGCCGATCATGCGGGATGGCGCCCGCCCTTTGAACGGGCGCGCGATCACGATGTCCTGATGCGCGACTTCCGATTTGACATAAAGCGCGGGCAGCAGCGACAGGCCCATGCCCATCGCCACCATCTGCCGAAGCGTATCGAGGCTGGTGCCTTCATAGTCATGGGACAGCGCAGCGCCGTAATCGTCGCAGAAACCCCGCACTTGTTCATAAAGCTTGTGCCCCGGCTCCAACGTCATGATTATTTCGTTTTCAAGGACTTGCGGGTCGACCTTCGACAACTCCGCAATCGGGTGATCGTGCGGTGCGGCAACCAGCAGGTCCTCGCGGAAGATCGGTGCGCTGACCAGATCGGCCCGTGGAACGGGCAGGGGGAAGAACAGCAGATCCAGCGTGCCGCCCTCGAGGCTCTGCACCAGCCTGTCCGGCAATTCCTCGCGGACATAGAGGCGCAGATCAGGGTGGTTTTCATGCAGATCCGGTACGATCAAAGGCAGAAGATAGGAGCCTAGCGACTGGATCACTCCGATTTTGATCGTGTCCTCCAGCAAGGACTGACCGGCCTTTGCCATGGCCCGGATCTCGTTCATGTCGCGTAGCACGTCGCGCGCCTTGTCCACCACGCGCCGCCCCAGCGGGGTAAGGATCACCCTCGACCGGCTTCGCTCAACCAACTGTACGGAGAGCTTCTGTTCAAGTTCCTTCAACTGCACGCTCAGCGTTGGCTGAGTGACGTTACAGGCCTCCGCAGCGCGACGGAAATGCAAGGTGTCGGCGACTGCAACAAGGTAGCGGAGTTGTTGGATTGTGGGCATAGATCTGCAGATTGATTGATTTTATCTATCAAAGATAGCCTGAGAATAGATTTGAACAATGGGTTATGCGCCCCATCTGCCAATCATCCCGCTGTGTCTTCCGGAGCCGCCGATGAAACGCTTCAAGAACATTCTTGTCGTCTGTGATGAGAAGAGCGACTACGAGAATGCCTTTGACCGGGTTCGCTGGCTGGCCAAGGCCAATGACGCCGCTGTTACGTTGATGGATGTGGTCGATGCAGAACCGGGGGCGCTGTCGCGCCTGCTGGCGGCTCTGCCCGGCGCGCAAAGCACGACCGTCGAGGAGCAGGTGCTGGAGGTTCACCGCACGCGTTTGGGCGAACTGGCCGCCCCGCTGATCGCGGATGGCATACCGGTCACCCAGATCGTCGAGCAGGGTATCGGGTTTCTGGAGGTCATCCGCCGCGTTCTGAGTGAGAACCACGATCTGGTGATCAAGGGTGCCGAGGCAGGGCGCGACGGCATGCTTTCCCGCAGCTTCGACATGCATCTGATGCGGAAATGCCCGTGCCCGGTCTGGATCCTAAAATCGAAAAGCGATCCAAAGGCGCGTCATATCCTGGCTGCCGTGGATCCGGATCAGGAGGGGGTTGCAGACGATACGTTAAGCCGCACGGTCATGGAATTGGCGACATCTCTGGCCGATCAGGACGAGGCCCGCCTGTCGGTGATGAACGTTTGGCGGGTGCAGGAGGAATCGACCCTGCGTCACACATTGGTGAAGATCCCCGATGAAGACGTAAATGCCATCGTCGCCCAGGAGCACCGGAAAAGTGCTGAAAGCCTTCAAACGTTAATGTCTCTGTTCCCAAACCACCGGAAACGGATAAACGTGCATCACGTCAAAGGGGTCGCCGGCGATGTGATCCCCGATTTTGTCGAGGCGGAGCATATCGATACGATTGTTATGGGAACGGTGGGAAGAACAGGCATCGCCGGGGTCATTATCGGCAACACGGCGGAGACCATCCTGAACCGTGTCACCTGTTCTGTCATCGCCGTGAAACCGCCGAACTTCGTTTCGCCGGTGGAAGCCGGGACCAGCGGAAGCGGCGCGCGGCATTAATGCAGGACGAGGCCGATAAGCCGGGTCTGCGACCCTGGCAGCGTTTTCGCGTTGCGGAAACCGCACGTGATTTCGGTGCGGCTGTCAGGTCCTGCGCCACCGCCCACCTTTCGGACGCGCAACGTGCCGTGATCCTGAGGGAATGCGGTGTCATGTCCCGAAGGATGACCGAGACAGAGCGGCATCTGGACGAAGCACGGGCAGAGACGGACCTACTGTCGCAAACTTTCGATCTGCATGTGAAGGCCGCGCAGGTCCTGGAAGACGATCTGCACAATGAAACGGATGATGGGCGTGTTCTTCAGCTCAAGACGTCGCTGAGCCGCCTGATCGGTCAGTTGGAGAGCATCAAACCGCAGGTGGAGACCGCGCGTCAGGCCGACGCGGCGGGACTGCGATGGAGTGCGGATGTCAGGGCAGCGCTCACCGATCTGCAAGCTCAACTGGGGAAAGAGCCGGAGCCAGAGGCGCGCCCCGCAGGTGCCGGCAAGACGATCTCGCTGACCGCCGCGCTAAGCGCGCTGAGCACCGCGCTTGATGCAGCAAATGATGCCGCGCGCCGCGAAGATCCTGCACTGACTGCTACGCTGGCTCTTTTTCCGCAGCGTGATCCAAATTTGATCAGGGCGCTCGATATCGTGCGCGACCAGGCCGATGCCGTGGGCGGAGGGCTCAGCGCGCGGCTCGAAGCGTTGAAATCCGCCGCGGCCACATCACCCTCCAAGCCTGGCTCGAACGAGTAGGCAGAGAGGCAAGAGGACAGAACATATGGGCGAGACATCTACGAAAACGGCCGGCAATGGCCTGTCCGGTTGGCTGCCAACCCTCATCGCGGCCGGTCTTTTTGCATATTTCGCAACGCTCGTTCCCGCCGTGGCAGAGGGGAATGTGCTGCGGCTGGTTTATGATTGGGTGCCGTCGCTGGGCATCAGCCTGTCGTTCCTGGTCGATGGCCTCAGCCTGACCTTCGCCTTGCTGATCAGCGGGATCGGGACGTTGGTCATGCTTTATTCCAACACCTACCTCGCAGGACATCCGCAATATGCGCGTTTCGCGCTTTTCCTGACATCGTTCATGCTGTCGATGCTGGGACTGGTTCTGGCGGACAACCTGATCTCTCTGTTCGTCTTCTGGGAGCTGACGACGATCACCTCCTACCTGCTGATCGGCTTTGGCCATGAAACCGAGAAAGGCCGCCGCTCGGCCTTGCAGGCGCTGCTCTTGACCGGGGCAGGGGCGCTCGCCTTGCTGGCGGGACTGATCCTTTTGGGTGTCACGGCAGGGACGTTCGAGATTTCAGAGATCCTGGCCAAGGGGGACGAAATTCGAGCGCACGCGCTTTACCTGCCGATCCTGATCCTGCTGCTTGCAGGGGCCTTTACGAAATCGGCGCAATTCCCGTTTCATTTCTGGCTGCCCAACGCCATGGCGGCGCCCACGCCCGTCAGCGCGTTTCTGCATTCGGCCACGATGGTCAAGGCGGGCGTTTATCTGCTGGCTCGGATGCATCCGGCCTTTTCCGGCACCGATGTCTGGCTTTGGACGCTGACGATTTTTGGCGCTGTTACGGCTGTTTTCGCAAGCGTTCTGGCGCTGCGCCAGACGGATCTCAAACAGGCGCTTGCCTATACGACATTGATGGCGCTGGGCACGCTGACGCTGTTTTTAGGTCAGCAGTCGGGCTATGCCATCACGGCTTTCGTCACATTCCTGATCGTGCATTCTCTCTATAAGGCGGCGCTGTTCCTTGTGGTCGGTTGCATTGACCACGCCACGGGAACGCGCGAGGCGGATATCCTCGGCGGACTTGGGCGGGCGATGCCGATCACTGCCGTGGCCGCTGCTGTGGCGGCCTTGTCGATGGCCGGGTTTCCACCGTTTCTTGGCTTTATCGGGAAAGAGCTGAAATATGCTGGGGCCCTCGCGGTCGCGTCCGAGCCCATGCTTGTTGCAGGCGCGGTGCTTTTGGCAAATGCGCTTATGTTCGCGGTGGCAGGCGTGGTCGCCTTCCGTCCTTTCTGGCGCCGCGCGGACGGCGAATTGCCGAAGTCACCGCACGAGGCGCCTTGGCAGATGCTCGCTGGCCCGGTTTTGCTGGCGGCGGCGGGGGCGATCTTCGGTATCAATCCCGACCTTTTGCAATCGACCCTGGTGAACCCGACCGTTGCGACGTTCCTCGGAGATCCCGGCGAAGCCAAGGAGTTGAAGCTTTGGGCCGGGGTGAACCTGCCGCTCTTTCTGAGCATTGCGACGTTCGTTCTGGGCTTTGTGATCTACTTGCTGCACCGCCCCTTGCGCCGCGGGCTTGCCGATCTCGATGCGCGCAGCCCAAATTTCGACCGTGGCTGGGACAACGTGCTGGCCGGGCTCGTCGCGGTTTCGAACTGGCAGACCCGTCTGCTGCAATCCGGCGTCTTGCGGCGTTATCTGTTCACCGTCTTCCTGACTGTCGTTCTGGCACTGGGCGGTACGATCCTGGCGCGTGGCGTCTGGGAAGGCGCACCTGATTTCTCGGACGTCGCGGCGCGCAACTGGGCGATCCTGTTGCTGATCGTGGCAGGCGCAGCTGTGATGGTGGTGACACGGTCGCGCATCGCTGCCGTGGCCGCTTTGGGCGTGGTCGGCATTGGCGTGGCGCTCATTTTCATCGTCTTCAGCGCGCCCGATGTCGCGATCACACAGCTTTTGGTTGAAACCCTGGTCGTTGTCCTGGTTGCCGTCGCCATGTTGCGGCTCCCCTTCCTTGATCCTCCAGGACAGAGCGATCATCGCCCCGTGGACGCGCTTCTTGCCATCGGTGTGGGCGCCGTGGTGACCGTGACCATTTTGGCCGTCATCGGGACGCCGTTCGATACCCGACTGACCGACTATTTCGAGACGGCGAGCTGGCCCGAAGCCTTTGGCCGGAACATCGTGAACGTCATCCTCGTCGACTTCCGCGCGCTTGACACGTTTGGAGAAATTGCCGTCGTCGTCGTCGCGGCCCTGTCGGCCTATGCGCTTCTGCGCACCACCGTAAAGGACAAGAAACAATGAATTCGATCATCCTTCGGGCCGGGACCCGTTATCTTGTCGGCATCCTTCTGATCTTTTCGGTGTATATGCTGCTGCGCGGTCACAACGAGCCGGGAGGCGGCTTTATCGGCGGCCTGATCGGCGCCACCGGCTTTATCCTCTACACCCTGGCCTGCGGCACCGCCGAGGCGCGCGCGTCGCTTCGGATCGAACCCCAGGTGATCGCCATGGTGGGCCTTGGGATCGCGCTTTTGGCAGGTCTGGGGGCGGCGGTCTTCGCCGAGCCGCTTTTTACCGGGCAATGGCTCTTTATCGGAGAGACGGAGGACGACAAGGGGCTGCCCCTTTCGACGGTGCTGGTCTTCGATATCGGGGTCTATCTGGTTGTTTTCGGATCGATCCTGACGCTTGTCTTCGCGATGGAAGAGGAAATCTGAGATGGAAGCGCTCCTCGCTGTCACCATTGGCGCACTGGTCGCCGCATCCGTCTATCTGATGCTCGCGCGCAACGTGCTGCGCTTCATCTTTGGGCTGGCGCTGATCTCGAACGCGGCCAACCTGATCATTTTCACCGGCGGACGGCTGACCGAAGGCTCCCCCCCGCTGATCCCCGAGGGCTCTGATTTTCCGGCCGCCGACGTGGCCAACGCGTTGCCGCAGGCATTGGTGCTGACGGCCATCGTGATCGGCTTTGGCCTCTTTGCCTTTGCCTTGGTCCTCGTGTTCCGGGCCTATACGACGCTTGGCACCCTGAATTCCGACGAGATGCGCGTCGCCGAACCCAAAGAGAAGTCCGTTTCGTGAGCTGGATCCTTTCCCTTCCCCTTGTCCTGCCGTTTCTCACGGCAATCTTCGCCTTCCTGTTCCGGCATCGCCGGGCCGGGCGCTGGATCAGTGTTGTGGGCTCTGCGCTTCTTCTTGGGGCGGCGTCTATGCTGATGGTGGCAACGCTTCAAAACGGAGTGATCGCCGGTCAGATGGGCAGCTGGCCCGCGCCTTTTGGCATTACGCTTGTGGCCGATCTGCTGAGTGCCGTGATGGTCGTGATCACCGCCATCACCGGACTAGCCGTTGCGATCTATGCCTTGGCGGATGTCGATGCACGGATGGAGCAACTTGGATATCACGCCCTCTTCAACGTGCTTATCGCCGGGGTGACCGGTGCGTTTCTCACCGGCGACCTTTTCAACCTTTATGTCTGGTTCGAGGTGATGCTGATTGCCTCATTCGGCCTGCTGATCCTGGGTGGACGCAAAGAGCAGATCGACGGCGGCATCAAATATGTGACGCTGAACCTGGTCTCAACGATCCTGTTCCTGGCTGGCATTGGCCTGCTTTACGGCATGACCGGTACGCTCAACATGGCGGATCTGTCGCTGGCCGTGGATCAGGTGGAAAATCAGGGCCTCCTGACGCTTGTCGCGGTGATGTTCATG
Source organism: Thalassococcus sp. S3 (assembly GCF_004216475.1). Lineage (GTDB taxonomy): Bacteria > Pseudomonadota > Alphaproteobacteria > Rhodobacterales > Rhodobacteraceae. The sequence continues at coordinate 1,409,862 of NZ_CP022303.1, forward strand.
ATCGCCTTCGGGGTGAAGGCCGCGGTCTTTCCCCTGTTCTTCTGGCTGCCCGCCGCTTATCACACGCCCGCCTTTTCGGTTTCCGCCGTCTTTGCCGGGCTTCTGACCAAGGTCGGCGTCTATGCTCTGATCCGCATGTTCACGCTGGTCTTCGATCATGATATCGGCTTTACTCACCAGATCCTGCTCTGGGTGGCGGGGTTCACTATGGTCACCGGTGTTCTGGGCGCTGCGGCGCAAAGCGATTTTCGCAAGATCCTGTCGTTCCATATCGTCAGTCAGATCGGCTATATGATCCTTGGCCTCGCGCTCTTTACGCCTGCGGCGATTGTGGGGGCCGTGTTCTATCTGGTGCACCATATCGTGGTGAAGGCGAACCTGTTCCTGATCGCCGGGGTCGGGCAGCGTCTGACCGGTGATACAGAACTGGCGCGCATTGGCGGACTTTACAAATCTGCGCCCCTGCTGGCCGTTCTGTTCCTGATCCCTGCCTTCTCTCTGGCTGGCTTCCCGCCGCTTTCGGGGTTCTGGGCCAAGTATCTGCTGGTTAAGGCTGCTCTCGATGTGCAGGGCTGGGTCATCGCGGGCGTGGCGCTCGCGGTCGGGTTGCTGACGATCTATTCGATGACCAAGATCTGGGCCGCCGCGTTCTGGAAGCCCCATCCCGACCGTATCGAGCCGAAGTTGGACCGCATCGACGGACCGACCCGCGCGGCGTTTCTGTGGCCGATTGCAGGGCTTGCGACGCTCACGATCATCATCGGGTTCTTCCCTCAGCCATTTGTTGCCTTTGCCGAGGCATCGGCGGCGCAGCTTCTCGATCCATCGGCCTATATTGGTGCTGTGCTGGGTGAGGCCGCAATCACGCCGGACCAGATCGCGACGGGAGAAAGCGAATGAACATGCTTGTCACAAACTTCCTGCTGGCTGTGTGCTGGGCGGCGCTGATGGGCAGCTTCACAATCGGCTCTCTGGCCACGGGCTTTGTGCTCGGCTTTGCGGTGCTTTGGCTGCTTCAGCCCCTGATTGGCGGGCCCAGCAACTATTTCCTGCGCAGCTATTACTGGTTACGGCTGATCGTGATGTTTCATTACGAACTGGTGGTCTCCAGCCTGCAGGTGATCTGGGACGTCATCACCCCGCGCCACCTGGCAACACCGGCGGTGATCGAGATGCCGCTTGATGTCAGAAGCGACGCGGGCATCCTTTTGGTCACGAACCTGATTTCACTGACCCCGGGCACGCTGAGCCTGGATGTGTCGGATGACCGCAAAACACTGCTGGTACACGCGATGTTCGCGGATGACCCCGAGGAGATCTGCCGGCAACTGAAATCCGGAATGGAACGCTGGGTGATGGAGGCGATAGAGACCTGATGAGTGGAGCGGAATTTCTGGACCTTGCGGTCGATCTGAGCTTTGGAATGGTGATCCTTTCAGTCGCGCTGGGCTTTGTGCGGCTGGCCCTGGGGCCAAGCCTGCCGGACCGTGTGGTGGCGCTCGATATGATGACGATCGCCATTCTCGCCTTTTGTGGCCTTGCCGCCATCCGGGCCGACGATCAGGCGTTTCTGGATGTGGCGTTGGTGCTGGCGCTTGTGGGTTTTCTGGCGACCGTCGCTCTCGCCCGCTTTGCGGAGCGTCGCAAAAATCGCCTGGAAGAAGCTGCGGAAAGGAAACGGTCATGATGGAATACGTGGCCGGGGTTTTCCTGCTGCTCGGTGGCGTTTTGGCGGTCATCGCGGCCCTTGGGCTGCTCCGCCTGCCCGACATCCTGATCCGGATGCATGCGTCAACCAAGGTCGGCACGCTGAGTTGCGGATTGATCATGGCAGGCGTCGCGGTGGCCTTTGCGACGGGTCCTGTTGTGCTCCGCTGTGTGGCGATCGTGGTCTTTCTTTTGCTCACAGCGCCAATTGCCGGCCACATGATCGGCCGTGCGGCGTTGCGCACGGGCGTTCCGCTCTGGCAGCGGCCTGACGCGGGCAATGGGGAAAGTGAAAAGACCTAGAAGTGATCCGTCCAGAACAACCTTGATGGGGAGGGCAATGTTGGACTGCTCGCATCTTTGTGCCCTTGGGCAGCCGCAATGAAGAACACTGCCTCATTCGAAAGAAGAAGCGCCCGGCACATGATGTCCGGGCGCCTTTCGTAACGGATAGATCTCAGAGGATAAAGTCGTCCGCGTTGAGCGTGCCGACGTTCAGCACCATGATCGTGCTGTCGGTTTCTCCGTCTCCGTCCACGTCGATCAGAACGAGCGCGTCACCGTTCTGGATCGACTGCACCCGCAGCTCTGCCTCCCCCGATGCGCTGAATGCGTCCACGAAAGAGAGCGGAGCCAGTTCCACCAAAGCCGAGACGTCGATCACATCCTCTCCCCGCTCGAAATCGGCGATCACATCGCTGTCGGACCGGGCGGCCTTGCTGTCGTTGACCGAAGAGAAGACAAAGACGTCATCGCCCAGACCGCCGAACATCGTATCCTGTCCCGCGCCCCCTGTGATCTGGTCCATGCCCTTTCCGCCCCGGATCACATCGGCTCCGGCACCGCCGTCAAGTGTATCGCTCTGGTTGCCGCCGAGGATCTTGTCGTTGCCTTTTCCCCCTTTGATGAAGTCTTGGCCCTGACCACCGAACAATTGGTCATTTCCGCTTCCGCCGCGCATTTCGTCATCGCCGGCACCCGCCTTCAGAGTGTCGTTGCCCGCACCGCCGAACAGGCTGTCGAGACCGCTGCCGCCCTCCAGGCTGTCGTCGCCGCCTTCGCCAAAGAAGACGTTTAACGTGTCGTTGCCCAGGATGGTGTCATTGCCGCTGCCGCCGAACACGTCACCGCTTTCGCCATCGCGCCCGTCAAACAGATCATCGCCGCCCTTCAGCTTTGTTTCGCCGGTGATGAAGCCGGAATTATAGACTTTCTGCGCCGTATCGTTACCGATGATTGCAACCGGCGTGCCCTCGTCGATCGCGGTGATCGTGCCGTTGTTCCGAACGACGCCTCCAACGGCATCCTCCTCAAAAACAATTGCATTTGTCTGTCCGGCAATTTGTCCGTAGTTGATGATTTCCACATCTTCCGATGCAACTTCGATCCCGGTTCCACCGAAAATGGCGGCGTAGTTCAAAATGAGATTGTCGCGGCCCTCATCACGAATGCCAACACCGGTTTGCGAACCTTCGATTGTCCCAAAGTTATTGATGACAGAGTTAAAGCCGACATTCTTGATCGCCGTGTCGCCGGAAACCTTGGAGAATGTCGCATTTATGATCGAGTTGACGAGACCGTTCATGTGAATTCCGACATCAGTGCCCGAGATGGTGCCACCGTCGTTGAAGATCACACTTTCAGACACGAAGGCGCGCAGGCCCTTGCCTTCCCCCGCGATGGCGCCAAAGTTGGTCACGCTTGCGCCGGTGATCGAGTTGATGTCCAGGGCAGCCGGTTTCGATCCTTCTTTGTTGGTGATTTTTACGTCTTGGTCTATGACGAATGGCCCTGCGTCGAATTCGAAAAAGAGCCCTTTGTCCGTCGATTTCAGGAATTGCGTGCTCATATCGTTCTCCATGAAGAGTTCAGTCTGGTGTTTGCCCGAAGGCTGTTTTTTCTCCCGGTTCTGACGTCGTCGGACCGGGTTGCTGCGGGTGTTTCGGTTGCCTTTCGTCACAGAGCGACCCCTGGCTTGACACACGCGCGTCAGCCATTCCGGGCCGCCCGGAAACGGGCGGGTCTCAGGTCTGTTCGGTTTTCAGGTATTCTTGCGATTGCCGCATCGGACATTTGGCCCGTCGGGCGGTTGTATTCGCCGCCTTCCCGAGCTCCCAGGTCTACTTGAACGTCGCAGACGGCAGGTCGCCCTTAATGCTCCTCAAAAGTTTGCGCGAAAGTCACGCCGATCTTCCTCAGCGGATGGAGCTATAGCACCGAGGCGATTTGCGGGAAATACTCATTTTCCTTTCTAAAACAGTGTTCTAGCGGCAAGTCGCTTATGTTGTGGCGCTGTCCCGCGTGGCAGCAGTGAGCTTGAAAAAACGGATGTTGACGAAAGCGCAAACAGCGTTTTCTTAAGAGGCGGGTCCGGTGATCGTATCCCCAGACCCGCAGGGTAGGTGTCGAGGTCGGCTTAGAGTATGAAGTCGTTCATATCGAGCATGTCCTGACCCAGCACTCTGATCGCGCTGTCAGCCTGGCCGTCGCCATCGACGTCGATAAAGACGACAACATTGCCGCTCTGGAAGGCTTGGGCGCGGACCTCTGCCTGCCCGGAGGCGCTGAATGCGTCGACAAAGGAGAACGCGCCCAGATCGCTCATGCCCGTGATGTCGATCAAGTCTTCTCCTCTGGTGAAATCAGCGATGATGTCCGCTTGGTTGTCCGGAGTGCTTTGATTGGCCGATGTGTAGATAAACACGTCGCTGCCTTCGCCCCCGAAAAGGGTGTCACGGCCTGTTCCCCCGTCGATCATATCGTTTCCGCTGCCTCCGCGGATCAAGTCGTCTCCGGCACCGCCATTGATCGTATCGTCCTGGCCACCGCCGAAGATCTCATCGTTGCCCCGGCCACCGTTGAGGGTATCTTTGCCGGTGCCCCCTTCGATGTGGTCGTTACCGGTTCCACCCCAGATGAGGTCCTGGCCGCTTCCTCCGACAAGGCTGTCGTTATCAGCGCCGCCCCCAATCAGGTCATTGCCAGCGCCCCCTGAAAGCTGGTCATCGCCGGACGCGCCCGAAAGGTTGTCATTTCCACTGTCACCGAAGAATTGATCGTTGTCGAACCCCCCCAGGAGTGTGTCATTTCCTGATCCGCCGAAGACCTTGTCACTTTCGAAAGAAGATGACCCATCGTAGAGGTCGTTCCCGCCGTTAAGACGAACCGCCCCTAAAATGCTGGCCTCGTTATAGACAACATCGGCAAAGTTGCTGGTAACGATTCCGCCGATGATCTCTCCAGAATTATGGATTTCTATACCCAGCGCGGAATCAGTGACCTTGATGCCAATCCGATTTCCTTGAATCACACCGCTGTTTTTGATTTCTGAGTTCGCGCCGAAAACTTCCACCCCGATATCAGCAGAGATGGTTCCAAAGTTGTCAAGATCGTTTTGATTGCCACCGATAATGACCCCCGTGCTCCTGGCTGGAGCGTCATCTTCTATGATGATATCGCCATAATTTATGATATCGGTGTTGAGGCCTGTATTCGTAATCCCATCCAAACGCGCGCGGATCGTGGCACCAGCACCATTGATGATCGTTCCCGATCCCGCACTTTGAACGACGATCCCGCTAAAACCGATGATTTCGCCCTGATTATGAAGGACAAGGTTGCGTCCGTTTCCCCCTTCAATCCTTACTGCATCATTTTCAGACTCGATTTTGCCGAAATTTGTAAGGTCCAGGTTGGTGACATCCCTCATAAATATCGGTTGGGCGCCACCGTCGAAGTTGGTGATCGTTTCAGTGTCGCGGATAACAAAAGATCCTGTTTCGTTTTCGATCGTGTGCCCGGTATCGGTTGAGTCCAGGAATCTGAGTGTCATCATCTCTCTCCGTTATATTGAGAATTTACGCGTGGGTGGGATGGAAGGCCGGTGCGATTGACCGGTCGTATCCAAATAGGAAAGGGGTCTTTGGTGAGGTGCACCGATGGATCAGCGCCCCGTTTTTGACGGGGCGCCTCACGCGGAGTGTTTTCGGTGCACCTTGGTTTTGGTCGTGCGTCAGAGAAGGAAGTCGTTGACGTCGATGGTGTTCACGCCCAGGACCCTGATCGCGCTGTCGGCTTGTCCGTCGCCATCCACGTCGATCAGCACGAGCGAGTTGCCATCGTCGAGCGATTGAGCCCGCACTTCGGCCACGCCGGACCCGCTGAATTCCTGCACGAAAGACGTGACGCCAAAGTCGATCATTCCGGTGATGTCGATCAGGTCCTCACCTTGCGTGAAGTCGGTGATGATATCGCTTTGGTTCGCGCCAGGGCCACTTTCCTGCGCGGACTTGAAGACAAACACATCTTCCCCTTCGCCGCCGGTCAGCGTGTCCTGACCCATACCGCCCAAGATCTGGTCGTTGCCGTTGCCACCGCTGATGCGGTCAACGCCGCCGCCGCCATTGAGCTGGTCGTTCCCATCGCCACCAAAGATGCGGTCGTTGCCCGCACCGCCGTTGATGCTGTCCTCTCCCCGGCCACCGGAGAGCAGGTCGCTTCCACTTCCGCCCCGCATCATGTCGTCGCCGTCTCTGCCTGAGATCGTGTCGTTACCGGCGCCGCCGGCAAGGCTGTCATCGCCACGTCCGCCGTCCAGGCTGTCGTTACCGCCTTCTCCGAAAAGAAAGTCCATATCGCTGCCACCGATCAGCGTGTCGTCTCCCGAACCGCCGAAGACCGGGCCGCTGACGCCTCCTCGGCCATCGTAAAGGTCGTTGCCGCCCTCCAGCTCCACCGCGCCCCGGATCTCGCCGCTGTTATAGATCTGCTCGTTGCCGTCGCTGCCCTGCACATCACCAATGATTTCGCCGAGGTTGCGGACGGTTCCGTTGTTTGAGAACGGGTCAAAGACAATTGCACCGCTGGTGCCTTCGATGGTGCCGCGGTTGATGATATCCGTGTCCTCCGCGCTCACTTCAATTCCGATCCCGCCGAAGATGCGCCCGGTGTTCAGAACCAGATCTGAAAGACCGCCGAGAAAGATGCCGGCTCCTTCAAACGAGCCTTCGATTTCACCGGAATTCGAAATCGTGGCCGCGATCCCCGAGCTGGAGATACCGACAACGCCGCGAATGACCGATTCGGGTCCATTGATGATTTCGCTGTTCGTTGTTCTGGCATTGATGCCAGTGCCGGTGCTCAGAATTGTGCCGCCCTGATTGCTGATGAGCACGTTGGCTCCGTCGCGGACGGCGATGCCTGTACCCTCTCCGTCGATGATACCAAAATTCGTCAAGCTGGTGTTCGAGAGATCTTCCAACGCGACCGCCGAGGTGAAGCCGCCCGCGAAGTTCGTGATAATCGTCGTGTCGGTAATGACAAACGGGCCGGGCTCATCTCGGATCGAAACACCGGTGTCGGTCTGTTCTAGGAATGTAAGGGCCATCTCGTCTCTCCATGCGATGGTGTAGAATTCGGTGTTCAGGCGCGTCAAAACCACGCCTGTTCAACTGCGGATGCAGTTGTCTTGGTCTTTTCGAGTTCAAAAGGTGCCGCCGAAGCAGCACTGTTTTTCTGGGCTATGGTGAGGCAGGTCGAAGCCTGCCCTGATCATCCGTCAGAGCCTTGCCATAGACATGTATTGGTGCCCGTGGCCTTGAGCTGTGACGATTTTCGCTGACGGATTATTTGCCAAGCTGGACCGGCCAGGCGGCAGGTCGTTCATATGAAACTGGAAACGCCATAAATGCTCCGGAAACAAGGCTCTCTTGAAGTCAAAGCTCAGCGGAACCTCGCTGAGCCCGGCGCGACCATAGCAGTCGCGCTGTTTGGGAAAAGTCTGATTTTCGTTTTATAAACAGCGTTCTAGCAGGATTTCGCCAAGGCTTTGGTTGAAATTTGCCGATGACGCTGGGTTCGGGTGGGGCCCTGCTTGAACGCCTGAAGATCAAGGCTTTGCGCTCAGGCATGCGTCAATCTCAGGGCAGAACGATGTTTCGCGAAATCAAGAGGCGCGAAACATCGTTCATGCACTTATTCCTCCGTTGTGCCGGTCAGCTTGTCTGCGGTCTTGAGATCGAAATCGCTGGCGTCATGGCGCTCGCGCAACTGGTTCTCCGGCGCGCCCCAGGTGCGATTCACGATCCGGCCCCGTTTGACGGCGGGCCGCTCGGCGATCTCGTTGGTCCAGCGGTTCATGTTGACGTAAGAGGCTGTGTCGAGGAACTCCGCCGCCTCGTAGACCAGGTTGGCCACAAGCGCGCCGTACCAGGGCCAGATGGCCATATCGGCAATCGTGTAGTCGTCGCCGGTCATGAACCGCCGGTCGGCCAGGTTCCGATCCAGCACATCGAGCTGCCGCTTCACCTCCATCGCGAAACGGTTGATCGGATATTCCTGCTTGGTCGGCGCATAGGCATAGAAATGGCCAAAACCGCCGCCCAGATATGGTGCGCTGCCCATCTGCCAGAAAAGCCAGGAGAGGCATTCCGGCTTCAACGCGGGATCTTCGGGAAGGAAGGCCCCGAACTTCTCTGCAAGATAAAGCAGGATGGCACCGGACTCGAACACCCGCGTTGCCGGATCGGTGCTATGATCCATCAGTGCCGGGATCTTCGAGTTTGGGTTGGCCTCCACGAACCCGCTGCCGAATTGATCGCCTTCGCCGATCTCGATCATCCACGCGTCGTATTCCGCGCCCGTGTGACCGGCGGCCAGCAACTCTTCAAGCATAACCGTCACTTTCACGCCGTTCGGCGTGCCCATGGAGTAAAGCTGCAATGGGTGCTCTCCGACCGGTAGCTCCTTGTCATGGGTCGGCCCGGCAATGGGACGGTTGATCTTGGCAAAGCGTCCGCCGCTCTCGGCGTCCCAGGTCCAGACCTTGGGCGGGGTGTAGTTTTCGGTTTCGCTCATCGCGGCATCTCCTCTGCAAGCAGTGCCGCAATCTGTGCATGATCGGGCAGAGGGCCACAACACGGGCTTTCCTTTTCGTGATCGCTGCGCTATTGCGAGGTCATGAACACCGCGATGCATATCACCACCCGACGCCGACGCGCGTAATCCATCCACCTGTTCACCCGGCGCCTTTTCAGGTGCATCCCTTCTTCAAATCGTTGACGCAGCCCGCCCCGATAAGGCAATCAAAAGGCTCATTCTTGCAAAGGAGGATCCGATGATCCCGTCCATCCTGCCAACCTATTCCCGCGCACCGCTGACCTTCGTCAAAGGCGAAGGCAGCTGGCTGATCGAGCAGGACGGGCGACGTTTCCTCGACCTCGGCGCTGGCATCGCCGTGAACGCGCTGGGCCATGCTCATCCCGCCCTGGTCTCGGCGCTGACCGAGCAGGCGAATGCGCTCTGGCATACCTCGAACCTCTACCAGATCCCGCAACAGCAGGCTCTGGCGGACAAGCTGGTGGACCTGACCTTTGCCGATACGGTGTTCTTTACCAATTCCGGCACCGAAAGCTGTGAGCTTGCGGTGAAGATGGCCCGCAAATACTGGTTCGACAAAGGCCAGCCCGACCGCACCGATGTCATCACCTTTTCCGGCTCGTTCCACGGTCGCTCCTCCGCCGGTATCGCCGCTGCGGGCTCCGAGAAGATGACCAAGGGTTTTGGCCCGCTCCTGCCCGGTTTCGTCCATATCGCATGGGGCGATCACGACGCGCTGCATGCCGCCATCACCGACACGACTGCGGCCATCCTCGTGGAACCGGTGCAGGGGGAGGGCGGCATCAACCCGCTCCCCGACCAATGCCTCAAGGGCTTGCGCGATCTTTGCGACGAGCACGGCATCCTTCTGATCTTGGACGAGGTGCAATGCGGTGTGGGCCGCACCGGCAAACTTTTCGCCCATGAATGGGCCGGCATCGAGCCCGACATCATGATGGTGGCTAAAGGCATCGGTGGCGGCTTCCCGTTGGGCTGCGTGCTCGCCACCGAAGACGCCGCGTCCGGCATGACCGCCGGCACCCACGGCTCGACCTATGGCGGCAATCCTCTGGGCTGTGCGGTCGGCTCCGCCGTACTGGACATTGTCGCTGACCCGGCCTTCCTGGCCGAGGTTAACCGCAAGGCCGGCCTGTTCCGTCAGAAGCTCGAAAGCCTCGTCGCCTCCCACCCGGGTGTGTTCGAGGCCGTGCGCGGCTCCGGCCTTATGCTGGGCCTCAAGTGCCAGGCGCCCAACACCGACGTGGTGAATGCAGGCTATGCACACCAGATCATCACCGTGCCCGCTGCCGACAATGTGATCCGCCTGCTTCCCTCGCTCACCCTCACCGATGAGGAGATCGCCGAGGCCCTCACCCGCCTTGACCTCGCCGCCTCGGCCCTGACCACCAAAGCGGCCTGATCTTCATCTTGCCAGATAAACTCCGGGGGTCCGGGGGCTGGCCCCCGGTTCCGCCGTTTGCAAAAAGACCAGAACCATGAACCACTTCCTCGACATCCACAAAACCGACCCCACCGCGCTCAGGCAGATCATCGACCAGGCCGGTGCCATGAAATCGGCCCGTGCCGGTCGCCCCAAGGGCACGCCCGATGACGATCAGCCCCTCGCTGGCCATATGGTGGCGCTGATCTTCGAAAAACCCTCCACCCGGACCCGTGTCTCCTTCGACGTCGGGGTCCGGCAGATGGGCGGCGAGACGATGGTCCTCTCCGGCAAGGACATGCAGCTTGGCCATGGCGAGACCATTGCGGACACCGCCCGCGTGATGTCACGCTACGTCGACCTCATCATGATCCGTACCTTCGACGAGTCGATCCTCGAAGAAATGGCCGAATATGCCTCCGTCCCCGTCATTAACGGCCTGACCGACCGCTCCCATCCCTGCCAGATCATGGCCGACGTGATGACTTTCGAAGAACACCGCGGCCCTATTGCCGGCAAAAAGGTGGTCTGGACCGGCGACGGCAACAATGTCTGCGCCTCCTTCCTCCATGCCGCGGGCCAATTCGGCTTTGATCTGACCTTCACCGGCCCCGACCAGCTTGATCCCGAAGAGGTCTTCATGGATTTCGCCCGCCGCAAAGGCAGCCGGATCGAAATCGAACGCGACGCGGTCAAAGCCGTCCAGGGCGCGGATCTCGTCGTTGCCGACACCTGGGTGTCGATGCATGACGCCCAATCCGCCCGCGAACGCCGCCACAATCTGCTGCGCCCCTATCAGGTCAATGATGAGCTGATGTCCCACGCCAAGCCTGACGCGCTGTTCATGCATTGCCTGCCCGCCCACCGGGAGGAGGAGGCAACCTCCTCGGTCATGGACGGCCCAAATTCGGTCATCTTCGACGAGGCCGAAAACCGCCTTCATGCCCAAAAGGCTATCATGCGCTGGTGCCTCGATGTCTAAGCCGCGACGACGCCCGCAAGGTCGGAGGAGCTGCCCGGTATGATCGTGATCGCGGGCGCCGGATCGATCGGATGTTTCGTGGGCGGCCTTCTGGAGGCCGCCGGCCGGCCCGTCACCTTTCTGGGTCGGCCTCGTCTCATCGCGGACATCCGCGCTCATGGCTTGCGCCTCACCGATTTCTCCGGCCTCGATGTCTCGGTCCAGCCCGCGCACCTGACGGACGATCCCGCGTGCCTTGCCGGGGCCGATTTGATCCTCGTTTGCGTCAAAACCGGCGCAACCTGCGAGATCGCCCGGTCCATCTCCGCCCATGCCCCGGTATCCACACCTGTCATCAGCCTTCAAAACGGCCTCGACGCCATCGACATGCTGAGAACAGAGCTTCCGGATCGGGATATCCGCGCCGGCATGGTGCCTTTCAACGTCGTGCCAGCCGCGCCCGGTAATTTCCACCGCGCGACCAGCGGCGATATCGTGATCGGCACCGGCCCCGTCGACCTCTCCGGCACCCTGACCGTGCCCGGCCTTACCACGACCCAAAGCGCCCAGATCACAGCGATCCAATGGGGCAAGCTGCTGCTCAATCTCAACAATGCCATAAATGCTTTGTCGGGCCTCACGCTCCAGGCGCAATTCTCAGACCGGGCCTGGCGCCTTGTCATGGCGGATCAGATGGCCGAAGCCCTGCGTGTCCTGCGCAGTGCTGGCCTTCCCGTCAGATCGACCACACCGGTGCCCGCGCGCCTGATCCCCCACATCCTCCGCCTTCCCACGCCTCTCTTCCGGCGGATCGCCGCGCAGATGCTCACCATCGATCCGTCCGCGCGTGCCTCGATGTCGCATGACCTTTCCGTGCGCCGTAAAACCGAAATCGATGCATTGCAGGGCAAGATCATCTCGCTCGGCGCGCGGCATGACGTGCCCACGCCGATCAACACGCGGATTGCCGCGCTCATTCGTCAGGCTGAGGCGTCGGGGCAGGGCTCTCCCCACCTCGCTCCCGCCGATCTGCGCCCCTGACACTTGCACCAGCCCTTCATCCCGTTAGCTTAAGCAGGCAATGACAGGGGGGTGCCGGGGTGGTTCAGGCGGATATCGGAGTTTACGGGCTTGGCACGATGGGCAGTGCCTTGGCGCTCAACCTGGCCGAGAAGGGCTTCGAGGTTGCCGTTTCCAATCGTGAAGCGGACTGGCTGGCACCCTTTCTGGCGGAAGCAGGCTCGCTCTCTGCGCGTATCGCAGCCCATGCCGGACTGGACGACTTTGTCGCGTCTCTCAAGGCGCCCCGTATGATCTTGTTCATGATCCCCTCGGGCGCCCCGGTCGATGATCTGATTGCTGCTTTGCAACCGTATCTCAGCGCCGGCGACACGCTGATCGATGGGGGCAATTCCGACTTCCACGACACCAGACGCCGCGCGGCGGCGCTCTCGGCCCAAGGCCTGCATTTCGTGGGCATGGGTGTCTCCGGCGGGGAGGAGGGCGCGCGCACCGGACCCTCGATGATGGTGGGCGGCACCGGTGAAAGCTGGAACCGCCTTCGCCCGATGGCAGAGGCCATCGCCGCCCAGTATCAAGGATCACCTTGCGTGGCGCATCTGGGGCCCGACGGGGCGGGCCACTTCGTCAAAACCGTGCATAACGGAATTGAATACGCCGACATGCAGATGATTGCCGAGATATACGGCCTTCTGCGAGACGGTGTCGGGTGGTCTCCGGTGCAGATCGCAGCCTTGTTCCGGGACTGGTCCGACGGACCCCTGGCTTCCTACCTGATCGAGATCGCCGCCGAGGTGCTCGAAGCCAGCGATCCTGCGACAGGTGATGCACTTCTCGACAGCATTCTCGACAGCGCGGGACAGAAAGGAACCGGGCGCTGGACCGTGATCGAAGCGTTGAAGCTCGGGCAATCCGCCTCCACGATCGAAGCCGCGGTCGGGGCGCGCGCATGGTCGTCCGAAACCCGGGCGCGTCAGGCGGCGTCAGGTCTTCTGTCCCAGTCGAACCGCTTCCCGCCTCCTGATCGTGACGTTCTGGCGCAAGCACTTCTGGCCGGGCGTCTTGTGTCCCATGCTCAGGGTTTCCGTCTGCTGTCTGCCGCCTCCGAGGTCTATGACTGGTCCCTCGATCTGGCCCGGATTGCCGAGATCTGGCGTGCAGGCTGTATCATTCGGTCCGCGCTGCTGGATGACATCGCCGATGCCTTCCGCGCCGACCCGCCCCATGGTCACCTGATCCTTGCCCCCCATATTGCGATGCTTACCACGCGGGCAGAGCCTGCCTTGCGGCGGGTGGTGTCCATGGCGATCGGCGCGGGCTTGCCCGTCCCGTCTCTGGCCGCCGCGCTGGGATGGAAAGACAGCATGGCGCAGGCGAGGGGGAATGCGAACATGATCCAGGCACTGCGCGATCGCTTTGGGGCGCATGGCTTTTTCATGCAGGATGGATCGGGCCCGCGTCATGGACCCTGGCATGGCGACTAGGCCGGGCGCGGGGTTTTGTCCCAGCTTGCCGTCGCCGTAAAGGGGCGGTCGTTCTTGAGATGCCGGGCCACCAGATTGCGCACCCGTGCCCCTCGCTGGAAGGGCCGCGCGCGGCTGTGCCACTCTGCGGCGCTTGCACAGATCTCCCGGCGCAGCGTCAAGCTGACCTCGGCAGAGGAGACCGGACCGAGAAAAAGGCTTTCGGACGGAACACCCTCTGCCAAAAGCACTTCGTGATGCCGCAACAGGACATGATGATAGCTCAATGCGCCTGTTACGGGCGCCATCTGGACGCCGGGTATGGCCAGAAGATCCTTCGCCGGAACAAGGATCTCGGACGTTCCGAACATGCGATGGACGATCTTCGATGAAATCAAAATGCGATGCTGCCGCGAGACCTGCAGGGTGCGGCGCGGGATCCCTGGCGCCAAGGCATCTTTGGTGATCTGAACGGCCTGCAGGCGCGGATCCGCGATCAGGGCGCCCGCGCGGTGCGTGTGATGCCAGGCCCAGCGGATCGGCTGAAGACCCCGGTCTTGTGTCAGCACAAGGTCGCCCGGGCGCAGCGTTTCGACCGGGCGGGCACCGCGGTCAGTCTCAAGACGCGTGCCTCTGACGAAGCAGACATTTGTGGTTCCGGGCGTCGGTGCTTCGGAATTGACGAAGTTATCCGACCCGTCCGGCACCCGCTGGATCGAACGGCCATCCTGGTCAAAGCCGAAATCCTCTCCATTCCCGGATCTCTGCGCACCGGCCGGAAAGCCGCTATAGTCATTCGGGGGGTCATCAAGCGGATCGCCATTGAACCGGGCCTGAATATATTCGTTCGAGCCGGGATCGTAGACCACGATATTGTCGCCGCCATTGTTGAGCAGCGGTGCATTTCGTGCGGCATCAAAGAACAGATCGTTGGGCCCGCCGGTTGGCAGGGAGCCGCCATTCTGCACCGCCGTAATAACCATCGCATGGCCGCCCGGCTGCAGAATGGTGTTTGCCGGAAACGTGAACCAATTTCCGCTTCCAGCATCCCAAAGCTCCACACCTGAAATGTCGATCGGAACGTTGGACGAATTATACAATTCGACGAACTCGTCCCGGGCATTCGCGTTACCGCTGCCGTCTGTATCGAAATTGACCGCGCCGTTCGGATCAACCAGAACTTCGTTAATGATCAACCCGCCCATGATGGAATCGGCCATTCCACACCTCGTCTTCTTTACCCTCTGCCGACCGTTCCAAGCCGTGTCTGTTCCCGGTCGCGACGAACGGCGCGCGACCTGTTTGCGCCGCCGAGGCGAACGAGGCTGGTGTTGGCTGATTTCGAGTTAGGGTTGAACGGTCCCAGCAGGGGTGAGTGGCGCGCTCCGTAACGTAGCGTAACCCCGAACGGCGTTTATTGAGAATACCTATCCGTTAACTTGATCAGTAGAATGCACGTTGTGGGCGAAATATCGCCGATATGAGAGATCGGCGGGACGATGCCGGTGTGTTACTTCTGGCGGGGCTTGGCCCGCAGTGTGGGATTGGCGCTTGTGGGATCCTCGGGCCAGGGATGCTTGGGATATCGCGCGCGCATGTCCTTGCGCACGTCGTCATAGGAACCGGCCCAGAAGCCGGGCAAATCGCGCGTAACCTGAACGGGGCGCTGGGCAGGCGACAAAAGTGTGATCTTCAGCGGCACCCCCGCGCTTTCGGGGTGCCGGGTCAGCCCGAACATCTCTTGCAGGCGCACGGCGATTTCCGGCACCTCCCCATCATAGTCGATGGCGACTTTGCGCCCGAGCGGTGTGATGAAATGTGGCGGTGCTGCGTGATCGAGCGTTTGGGTCTCATCCCAGCTCAACATAGCCTGCAAGGCGGGCATCGGATCGAACCGTTTCCAATCCTCGGCCGTGCGCACACCGCTCAGCATCGGCAGAAGCCAGTCTTCGAGCGTGGCCATCAGCCCGGCCTCTGACATGTCCGGCAGATCGGCGCCACCAGCGCGGGCCAAGGCGACACGGGCGACCAGACGCGCGGCCCCGCCGTCCAGCCTCAGACCAAGCTCGCGCACGCCGTCCAGCATCGCGCGGGCCACCCTCTCGTCGGGAACGTCGCGCCATATGCGATCGTCAAGCAGCACGGCGCCAAGTCTTTCCTGCTTCCGTGCGACGACACGTCTGTCACGCTTGGACCATTCGCAAACATCGACCCAACGGATCTGTTGGGAAAAAAGATCACGTATCTCCCGCTCGCCGATGCTCAGCGCCTGCCGGATGCGCGCCTCTCTCGGATCACCATCGAGATCGGTTGCGACAATATAGGGCTGCCCCGCCAAGGGGTCGGACGCCGGCAGGACCGCGCCTTTGCCGCCCGACAGAACGTATCGCGGCGCATCGCCTTTTCGGCGTTGCCCGATCCGGTCGGGATAGGCCAACGCGGCCATGGCTGCGGCACTCAGATCAGTGTCATCGCCTGCAAAGCGCAACAGACGCCGCGCCTCGGCACGCACCTGTTGAAGCGCGGGTCTACGCAGCCCATAGGGACGTTCGGCGGCAAAGCGCTTTGGATCGCGCAGGGCGGCCAGTCGCAACGACAGATCCACGGGCGCGCGGGTCAGCACGTCCCGCTCGGCCATAAGTGCGGCGAGCGGCGCAGCGTCCCGGCCGGAACCGATGAGCATATGGGCAAGACGCGGATGAAGCGGCACGCGCGCCAGTGCGCGACCATGGGCCGTGATACGGTTCTGTTCGTCCAGTGCGCCCAGCATCCGCAACAGGGTCTGCGCCTCAGCGTAGACGCCGCTGTTGGGAGGGCTGAGGAACGCAAGATCACCGGGTTGAGCGCCCCAGACCGCGAGTTCAAGAGCCAGCCCGCTGAGATCCGTCGCCTCGATCTCAGCCGGAGGGTAGGGGGCCATCGCCCCCTCTTCGCCTCTGGTCCAAAGTCGATAGCAAACCCCTTCGGCCACCCGACCCGCGCGCCCTTGCCGTTGGATGGTTTCCGCCCGGGTGACCCGTTCCGTGACCAAGCGCGACATGCCTGATGCCGGATCAAACCGGGCGCGTCTGGACTGTCCTGCATCCACGACGACGCGAATATCCGGCAGGGTCAGGGAGGTCTCTGCAATGGCGGTCGCCAGCACGATTTTACGCCCTTGCTGCACGGGGGCAAGCGCGGCTTGCTGTGCGTTGTGGTCGAGCGCGCCGAACAGCGGACGGATCACGCAATGCCCGGGCAATCCCCCCGACAGCATGCTCTCGACGCGCCGGATCTCTCCTTCTCCGGGCAGAAAGACAAGAATGTCGCCGTCGATGGCCCGTGTTTCGGCTTCTGCCCGCATCACAAGATCCGCGGTCGCCTGATCGCGCCGGGTCTTGGGCGGCAGGGGTCTGTCGAGCCATCGCGTCTCGACGGGAAAGGCCCGCCCGGCAGAGGTCACCACCGGTGCCTGCATCAGAGCGGCCACGGGTTCTGCATCCAGGGTCGCGGACATTGCAATGAGCCGCAGATCCTCACGCAGGGCATCCGCGACCTCCAGACAAAGCGCGAGGCCCAGATCGGCGTTCAGGGAACGTTCGTGGAATTCGTCGAAAATGACAGCGGCCACACCGGGCAGGTCCGGCTCCGATTGCAGCATCCGTGTCAGAATACCCTCGGTCACGACTTCGATCCGGGTCGATTTGCCGACCTTGCTTTCGCCGCGAATGCGGTATCCGACCGTTTCGCCGACATGTTCGCCCAGGCTCTCCGCCATGCGGTCGGCGGCGGCCCGCGCCGCGAGACGGCGTGGTTCGAGCATGACAATCCGGCCATCGGGGATCACCGCATCCTTTTGGCGCCATCCGATCAGCGCCAGCGGTACGCGGGTGGTCTTGCCCGCGCCCGGCGGCGCCTGCAGAACCGCGCGGCCATGTGCGCGGACCGCGTCCAGCAGTTCTGGCAGGGTGTCATCTATTGGCAGGCGGTCCGTCATCCTGCCGCTTATCGCCAAAGCGACCAGTCGCGTCTACCGGAGGATCAGCCGGACGACGCTTGCCGCTTGGTCTGGGGCGGTCTTTCCGTGGTCAAGGACACGCCAAGCGACAAGGCAACGTCGGTCGTGTCTGGACAAAGGCTTGGCAGGCGAGGCATGACAGCGACGGACCTCAAGGATACGGCGATGGATATTGCGCAGCTCGGTGAGAAAATCTTGAATGGCGACCGGCGGGCGCTTGCGCGGGCCATCACGCTGGTGGAAAGCAGCCGGCCTGATCACCGCGAGGATGCGGCAGCGCTTCTTGATCATCTTTCGGCCTCCTCACGCGAAGCGATACGCATCGGGCTGTCTGGCACGCCTGGGGTCGGGAAATCGACATTCATCGAAAGCTTCGGAATGATGCTGACCGCGCAGGGGCTGCGGGTTGCGGTTCTGGCGGTGGATCCCAGCTCGTCGCGCTCCGGCGGCTCGATCCTGGGCGACAAGACGCGCATGGACCGGCTGAGCCGGGAAACGGGCGCGTTCATTCGCCCCTCCCCAAGCCAGACGCATCTTGGCGGGGTGGCCCGCCGCACGCGCGAAGCTGTGGCCATTTGCGAGGCGGCTGGCTTTGATGTGGTTCTGATCGAAACAGTAGGTGTTGGGCAGTCGGAAACCGTGGTGTCCGAAATGTCGGATCTTTTCATTTTGCTGCTGGCGCCAGCCGGTGGGGACGAGTTGCAGGGCGTGAAGCGCGGCATCATGGAGATGGCCGACATGATCCTGATCAACAAGGCCGATGGCGATCTGAAACCGGCCGCCACGCGCACCTGCGCGGACTATTCCGGGGCTCTTCGGCTGTTGCGCAAACGCCCTCAGGATCCCGACGGGTTTCCCAAGGCGATGATGGTCTCGGCCCTGGATGAAGCGGGGCTGGACACCGCCTGGGCCGAGATGCAGGGCCTCACCAAATGGCGCCGGGCAGAGGGGCACTGGTCCGCACGCCGCGCGGCTCAGGCGCGGTATTGGTTCGAACAGGAGGTGCGCCAAGCCCTTCTGTCACGCCTGGACGATCAGGATGCCCGGGCCGATATGGACGCGATCGCCCAGGACGTCACGCGCGGGGTTCTGTCGCCCACGGCAGGAGCAAAGCAAATGCTCGAACGGTTGGAGCAAGGTCAAACCGGCTCCCGGCGCGCCAGCTAGCGGCGACGGGGGAGATCGTCGACCTTTTGTTCCGCGCACTCTCTTTTGCAGGCCTAAAGCAAAGCGCTTGCCGCCCCTTGCATAGTGCCCGCTCATGTCTCGTCGGCGGTAATCCGGAAGAAGATCGTATAAAGCGTCGGCACGACGATCAGCGTCAACACCGTCGCAAAGCTAAGTCCGCAGATGATCACGACGGCCAGCGATTTGAAAAACGGATCCCACAGCAACGGTACGACCCCCAAAACCGTTGTCAGCACCCCGAGTGAGACCGGACGGACGCGGCTGACGGCGCTGTCGAGCACGGCCTGCATCCGCATCTTGCCGGTGGCGATTTGCGTGTCCGTCTCGTCCAGCAGCACGATGGCGTTCTTGATCAGCATGCCTGTCAGCGACAGGATGCCAAGAATCGCCATGAATTCCAGGGGCGTCTGGCTGCCTGCAAGTCCATAGATCACCCCGATCAGCGCAAGGGGCACGACCATCCAGATGATGATCGTCTGCCGCCAGGCACTGAAGAGAAAGAGCGTGACAAGAAACATCGCGCCAAAGCCGAGGGGCATGGTGCCGGCAAGACCTGCATTGGCCTCGGTTGAATCGCCGAACTCCCCTTTCCATTCCAGCGTATAGCCGGGTGGCAGGGGGATCTCCTCGATTGGCGTGCGCACCTCGGCAAAAAGATCTCCGGAAAGCACGCCCGGCGGGTTATCCGCCTGCGCGGTGATTGCAAGTTTCCGGTCGATGCGTCTGAGATTGCCAGCCTCAAAGACAAGCTCGAAACGATCCACGACCTGCGTGATCGGGATGTAACCGCCGGCGATCTGGCTGAACACCTGCACGTCACTCAGCTTTCCGACATCGTCGCGGTCCGCCTCGAAAGGACGCATGATGACATCACGCAATTCGTCCCCTTCCCGGTAGACGCCCAGCCGCGCGCCCTGCAGATGCGTGTAGAGCGCGTTCGAGATCTCTCCCTGCGTGAGGCCCAGACGCCGGGCGTTTTCGGTGTTGATCACCGGGCGCACCACCTGGATCTGCTCCCGCCAGTTGTCCTTGATCGCGATGGCACCCGCATCGGACATGATCTGCTTTGCCTGATCCGCGAGGTTGCGCAAAACGACCGGATCGGCGCCAAAGAAACGGGCCTCGATTTTCGAACCGGCCCCCGGACCGAGAACAAAGTTCCAGACCTTGGCATTGGCGGCGGGAAACTCGGTGTCGATCCAGTCCTGCAGATCGGCCCGCAGCCCGTCGATCTGCTCGAACTCCTCCACATCGATCAGGATCTGACCGTAGGCCGAATTCTGGTTCTCGCCTTCATAGATGAGCATGAAGCGCAGATGCCCGCCGCCGACAATCGTATTGGTGCCGGTCACACCTTCCAGCCCCCGCACATGTTCGCTGATCCGAAGGATATCCGCCTGCGTTTGCGAAATGTCAGTGCCCTGCGGCAAGAAGTAATCGACAACGAATTGCGCACGCGTCGACGACGGAAAGAAACCGGGCGGCACGAAGCTGAACAGCGCGATGGCCGACCCGAAAAGCCCGAAGATAAGCACGACCGTCAGGTAACGGACCCGTATCGCGTGCCCCAGAAGCCCGCGATAGGACCGCAGGATCACACCTTCACGGTGTTCGGTTTCGGGTTGGGGCTTCAGAAGCAGTTGGCAATAATAGGGGGTGAGCCAGATCGCGACCAGCCAGGAAAAGAGGAGCGCGATGGAGATCGTCCAGAACAGGCTTCCTGCGTATTCGCCTGTATTGTCGGGTGAGAAGCCGATTGGAGAGAAGGCCAAAAGTCCCACGATCGTTCCGCCAAGGAGCGGCCATCGGGTTTGCGCGACCACGGATTGCGCGGCGCCTGACGCGTCCTCGCCATTCTGGACGCGCACCAGGGTGCCTTCTACGACGACGATTGCATTGTCCACCAGCATGCCAAGCGCGATGATCAGCGCACCTAGCGAGATGCGCTGCATATCCAGCCCGTAGATATACATCCCGAACAGCGTGCCCGCGACCGTGACCAGCAGAATGCCCCCCATCAGGATACCGGATCGCAAGCCCATGAAAACCAGAAGCGTACCGACAACGATGACAAGGGCCAGCACAACGTTCATGACGAAATCGTCGATAGAGGTCGCAACCGTTTCGGACTGATCCGAGATCGGCAGAATGTCGATCCCAATGGGCCGCTCGGTGATCAGCGCGTCCATCCGGGCTTTCACCGCCTCGCCCATGGTCACCACGTTGCCGCCAAGACTGTTCGAGATGCCCAGCCCGATCGCGGGCCGGCCATCGCGGAATAGAAGCGTTGTGGCAGGATCTTCAAAGCCCCGCGAGATTGTCGCGATGTCGGCCAGGCGGAAGGCCACGCCGTTCTGCGGGTTGGTGATCAAAAGGTTCCCGATTGCATCGGTCGAGCGGACAGCCGTTTCGGGGCGCACCTCAAGGCGGGTTTGACCGGCCTTTATGGAACCTGCCGGCGTGACCAGGTTCTGTCCTTCCAGGATGTCGGCGATCTCGCCCGGTGCCAGGCCAAGCTCGATCAGGCGGGCCGGGGAATACTCGACATAGATGACCTCGTCATGCACCCCGTTCAGCACCACCTTCGATACGCCGCCCACCGTCACCAGTTCGCGCTGAAGATCCTTGGCATACTCATAAAGCTCGGCAATGGAATAGCCTTCGCCGACCACCGCGAAGTAAAGCGCATAGACGTCGCCGAAATCATCGAAAACCTGGGTTGCCAAAGCGTTGGGCGGTAGATCGGCCTGTGCGTCGCTTACCTTTGCTCTGAGTTGGGTGAATTTCTGGTTCAATTCCGGATAATCCGGCGTGGCCGCGATGGTAAACTCAACGGTCACATTGCTGCGCCCCGGAGAGGAGACGGAGCGCACTTCCTTGATGCCAGAGAGCTGCTGCACCGCGTTTTCAATCACTTCGGTGACTTCTTCGGCCACCTCCTCGGCCCCTGCACCCGGATACGGGGTGATGAGTTGCGCCTGCCGGATCACGAATTCGGGATCCTCAAAGCGAGGGAGGTTCATGTAGGCAAAATAGCCAGCGACCAGAATGAGAACGGTCGAGACGGCTGAAATCAGCCGCTTCTCGATCGCGAAACGCGCGAGATCCAATGCTTATCCCCCGATATGCGTGATGGGACGAATGGTCATGCCGTCAATGATCTGACTGACCCCGGCGGCGATGATCGTTTCACCGGCTTCAAGCCCGTCCTTCACCACGACGCGGTCCCCGGACATATCGCCCAGTTCGACGGATCTTTGCGCAACACTGCCGTTCTCGCCGACGATCCAGACAAACGGCTCTCCGTCCGGTCCCGCCGCGACCGAGGTCAGCGGGATCATCAGATCCTTCAGGTTGCCCGGCGTAGAGGCCAGCACCCGGCCCACCATGCCAGGCAGAATGAATGCGTTTTCCGGGATCGTCACCGCAACACGTCCCCTGTAGGTCTGCGTCGCGGCATCTGCCTGAACCGAGAATTCGACGGTTTCGGAGTCGAAAACCTGCCCCGGCAACGCGTCAAAGACCACTTGGTTGGTAATCGCGTCGGGTCCGTTGGCCGTGAGGCGGGTGACATCCGCGCCCGGCACGTCAAAAGACAGGTGCACGATATTCAGCGCTTGCAGCAACGCGACGCTCTGACCCGCCTGTATGTTCGAGAAATTTTCGATATCCCTGCGCGCGATGACCCCGTCAAACGGGGCTTCGAGCGTCGTATAGTCGAGGTTGTTCCGGGCCACCTGCAACTGCGCCTCAAGTCCCCGAATGGCGGCTTCGGCGGCCTGGATCTCCTCGGGTCTTCCGCCTGCGCGACCGATTTGAAGCTGCTCCATCTGGGCCTGCAGATTGGCCTCTGCCACCCGCAGACTGGCCTCGTCCTGCTCAAGCCGGGCGGATGCGACCACGCCCCGCTGTGCCAGTTCCCGTGTTCTGACCGCCTGATCGCGGGCCTGGTCCACCTGCGCCTGGGCAGAGGCCACCGCAGCCTCGAGCGCCACGATCTCTTCCGCGCGCGCGCCCGTCCGTAGGGCGCTGAGTTCGGCATTCGCCTGATCTCTCTGGCTTTCAAGCTGCACGACCTGTGTTTCGAAATCGCGCGGATCAAGGGCCGCGATCAGATCTCCTTCGGCCACCTGCATCGCGCCCCGCACCGGAAGCTGGATGACCCGCCCGCTGACCTGGAACGACAGCTCCACCTCGGCCGACGGCAAAACGAGCGCGGGATAACTTCTCCGGATTTCTGAGGAGGTTTGCTGAACCGTGACCACTTTCGCCGGTCGAGGTACGTCTTGTGCCGCGAGTTTGCCGACAGGCCAGAGAAATGCAGTTGCGAGAACTGACGCCAAAACCAAACGTTTCATAAGCTGTCCCGTGTTTGCGCGTTTGGGCAAAGAGTTGCAGGGTGACGGGTGTTTGTAAACAGAAGAGAGACCAAGCATGGATTGGGGATTTCAGGTTCTGTGGGGCACGGCGCTTCTGGCCACCTGCGCTGTTGCGCATATCGGCATCGTCGCGATCAGCATCCCCTTGTTCCAAAAGCTGTTCGAAATGCTTGATCCCGGATGGACGACCCGTCGCATTGCGGTAATGCTGTGTTTTGGCGTGCTGGTCATTGCGTTCGCGCATACAGTGCAGATCTGGACCTGGGCGCTCTCCTTTTTCGTTTTCCAGGGCTTCGAGAGTTTTGAGGCCAGCTTCTATTTTGCCACGGCAACCTACACGACGTTGGGCTACGGTGATCTGGTTCTTGGCCAGGACCTTCGGGTCTTTGGCACCTTCGCGTCGATCACCGGTCTTTTGACCTTCGGGATCAGCACATCTTTGCTGATCACCCTGATCGTGCGGCTGATGCCGACGCTGCTCGACGATCCCGAATGATCGAAAGCGCAGCGAGTCGGGCCGGTTCAGATCACGCTAGGGGGCAGAGGCTGATCGCGGGAGGTTGTCTTATGTCTCTGCGCCGGCGGCTGTCTGGGCAATGAAGTGGCGCACGTTCGGGGCCTCATCTGGTCGATGCAGGGCCCTGATCTGGTCTTGCAGGGCGCGGTCGTCGCCCGTCACCCTTTCGTGGTGACGCAGATGCTGCTTCCATGATGCTTCGAACCAGGTCTCGACGAAACGTGTCGGATGCTCCGCCTCTTGCATCAGGGTCCAGCCAAAGGCGCCATTCCGCCGGCGGGCATCGGCCAAGGCCGACATAAGGGCGCGGAACGTGTCCTGATCCTCAGCCGCGATCTCGTAGGTGATCTGCACCATGACCGGACCCCGTTGCGCGGGCGCCTCGACATCCAGCACCGGTTCGGGCCAGTGCATGGACGGAGCCAGATCCATATCCGCGCCCTGGCCAAGTTTCGCGTGCCGGGACAAAGGGATGAAGACTATCGCGCCAAGGGCCGCTGCAAGCAGGGCAATGGGCAGGCCGTAAAGGTTTGCAACCTGTCCCCAGATCAGACTGCCGCCCGACATCGCGCCGAAAAAGACCGTGAGAAAGATGGACAAGCCGCGCGCACGCACCCAGTCGGGCAGGGCCGTCTGCGCTGACACATGCATCGTGGAAAGCACGGCGATCCAGCTTGCGCCACCCAGGGCGGATGCCGCGATGGCAACGCCGACACTAGGCACAACGGCAAAGAGAACCAGAACCGTGGCGGTCCCGATCGTGCCTGCCGCGACGATCTGGTTCGGGTCCAGTCTCCTGCGGATTTTCGGCAGTACCAGTGCGCCTGCCACGGCGCCCGCACCGACCGCGCCCAAAAGGATGCCGTAAAGGGGGGCGCCGCCATCAAGGATGCTGCGGGCAATCAAAGGCAGCATGGCCCAATACGCGCTGGCAAAGGCGAAGAACGCGGCGGCCCGCACCAAGGTGGCGCGCAGGGGCGGACTGTAGACGGCATAGTTCAACCCGGCGCGCACGGCGCCAAGCACGTGTTCGGCTGGCAAACGCGGGGACGGTGCAGAGGCCGGGCGCCACCACAGAAGCGCCGCGAGGATTGCCAGAAAGCTGAGGGCATTCAGGGCAAACGGAGCATAAAGCCCGATGCTGACGATCAATGCGCCAGCCAGGGCGGGCCCGATGGCGCGGCTGACATTGATCCCCATGGAGTTCAGCGCGATGGCGGATGGCAGTTCGGAGCGGGGCACCAGCTTGGGCACGATAGCCTGCCATGCGGGCGCCAGAAAGGCAGCCCCGGTTCCGATGAGGAACGTGAAAGCAAGCAAAAGTGCCGGCGTCATTGCGTCCAGCGCGACAAGAATGGCCAGCGCCGCAACGACCAGAAAAAGCAAAAGGTTGACCAGCAGCAACATCTTGCGACGATCCACGATATCGGCGACCGCACCCGCCAGCAGAGCGAAGAGAAAAACCGGCAGCGTCGTGGCGGCCTGAACAGCGGCCACGACGAAGGGCGAGGGGGAAAGCTCGGTCATCAGCCAGCCCGCGCCCACATCGTTCATCCAGGTGCCGACATTCGAGATGACGGTGGCGACCCATAATACAGCAAATGGCGCGCGGCCGAACGGGGCCCAGGCGCTGGTGGCTTCGGCTTCAGAGCGCGGTGAAGCGTCGGTCATTCTCTGTCCCTCCCCGCCAATGCGACGGATGATTGCCCGATGCGCCCTTGCAGATCGCGACGCTGATCAGGGCGGCAGCGCAGAAGATCGGCGCCACGGCAGCGCTTGCGGTCTTCGGGATTGCCCGGTCCGGGCCTAACCAATGGTCGGGCCCGACAACGCTCTGCTCAGGCTGCGAAGCAGGAACATCCAAGGGCACCCCAGAAAGACGTTTTCGCGTCCTCCCGGATCGGGAGCGGCGTGGTCCAGGCAATCTGGTGATCATGCCCGTGAAGTCCGCATCCATTGGCGCATCCATCATGACAGGCCCGCGCAAACTGTGTTTCCGGCTGCAAAGCGGCCGTTCGTTCTGCCGGGCTTGGCAATGCATTGACCGGACTCCAGTCAGGGGAGGCCGGAGGCATCTGCGGATCAAAGTCCGCATAGTCGCCCGCGCCGTAGACGATCTTTCCGCCGACAATGGTCAGAACCGAAGACAATTGCCGGATCTCCTCGGCCGGGACCGACAGATAGTCTGCCGAGAGCACGGCAAGATCCGCGTATTGGCCGCGCGCGAGCGTGCCCTTTACGTCCTGCTCTCCCGAGAACCATGCCGACCCGTGCGTATAGAGGCGTAGTGCCGTTTGCCGGTCCAACGTCTGCGCTTCTGGATAAAGCCGCAAACCGCCCAGCGTTCGGCCCGTCGTCAGCCAATAAAGCCCAACCCAGGGGTCATAAGAGGCCACGCGCGTTGCATCCGTGCCCAGCCCGACGGGCAGATCCATGTCCAGCATCCGCGCGACGGGCGGGGTGGCTTCGGCGGCCCGCGCGCCATAGCGGTCGGCAAAATATTCACCCTGAAAGGCCATGCGATGCTGAACGGCAATCCCGCCGCCCAGGGCCTTGACCCGCTCGATATTGCGCGGACTGATCGTTTCGGCGTGATCAATGATGAACCGCGTCTCAAACGGACTACGCCCGTTCACCCTTTCGAACACCGTCAGGAAGCGGTCGATGGTTTCGTCGTAGGTGGCGTGGATGCGGAACGGCCAGGCATTCGTGGCCAGCATTTCGACAATGGGCTCCAGCTCACTCTCCATCGTGGGGGCGGGATCCGGGCGCGGCTCGAGGAAGTTCTCGAAATCCGCCGCTGACCATGTCAGGTTTTCGCCCGCGCCGTTCATGCGCAGCATCGCGTCACCCGCTCCGGGTTCGGTCATCCCCAGCCAGCGTTCATAATCGCTCAGCTCTTCACCGGGGGTCTGGGCAAAGAGATTGTAGGCGATGCGCACCGTGAGCTGATCATCCTCATGCAGCCGCTGGATGACGTCGTAGTCATCGGGGAAATTCTGCCCCCCGCCACCGGCATCGATGACCGAGGTGATGCCCAGCCGGTTCATCTCGCGCATATAGTGACGGGTGGAGTTGATCTGATCCTCGACAGGCAGGCGTGGCCCCTGCGTAAGCGTGGAATAGAGAATGAAGGCCGAAGGGGTTGCGAGCAGCAGTCCCGTGGGCTCTCCGTTCGGGCCGCGCTCGATCGTGCCGCCCGGCGGGTTCGGAGTATCGCGATCAATGCCCAAAGCGCGCAGGGCCGCGCCGTTCAAAAGGGCCCGCCCGTAAAGATGCAGGATAAAGACCGGGGTTTCCGGTGCCGCCGCGTTGATCTCCTCCAACGTTGGCATGCGCCGTTCGGCAAACTGAAATTCCGACCAGCCGCCGACCACCCTTACCCATTGCGGCGCGGGGGTCCGGTCGGCCTGTTCGCGAAGCATGCGCAGCGCGTCCGCCAGCGACGGCACGTTTTCCCACCGCAATTCCATATTGTAGTTCAGCCCGCCGCGGATCAGGTGGGTATGACTGTCATTCAGCCCCGGGATCACGCGCCGTCCGGCGAGGTCAATCACGACCGTCTCATCGCCGGCCCGTGCCATGATGTCGGCGTCGATGCCGATATCGTCGACCACACCTTCGCGGATCAGGATGGCCTGAGCATCCGGCTGACCCGGATCAAGGGTGGTGATACGGCCATTGTGCAAAATCAGGTCTTGGCGACTGGTCATGGTCTGGCTCCGTGCAAGGCGGGGTCCGAGGGCGGAAAGGGTGGCGCCGGCGGCGGCACCCCGAATGAACGTGCGACGGCGGATCGGCATGCTATGCCTCCGTTTATGTGGAACGGGATGCTTTATTGTGCGGCGACAGGGTCGGATGCCGCCGGAACGGGGTCCAGCACCTCGCCTCCCGTCGCGCGCGGCGGGGCCTTGTGCACGTGGGTATAGGCATAATCGATACCCATGCCGTATCCTCCGGCATGCTCCTGAAAGAGCGCCATCAAATCGTCATAGGTGTCGCGCCGGGCCCAGTCGCGCTGCCATTCCAGCACCGTCTGCAAGGTCGTCATCGGAACCACGCCAGCCTGCACCATGCGTTGCATCGCGTAGTCATGGGCCGCGACCGACGTGCCCCCTGACGCATCCGCGAGCATGAACAGGTCGTACCCGCCCTCTGCCATGGCTGAAAACGCAAAGCTGTTGTTGCAGACCTCGGTCCAGAGGCCGGAGACGAGAACCTTCTTGCGCTCGGGCCCCGCTTCGGCCAGCGCATCGCGGACTTTCTGATCGTCCCAGGAATTCATGGATGTCCGTTCCAGGATCGGATGATCCGGGAAAACGGTCAGGAGTTCGGGGTAGACGTATCCGGAAAAAGCTTGGGTTTCGACCGTCGTGATCGTTGTGGGGATACCGAAAAGCTTTGCAGCTTTTGCGAGTAAAACCACATTGTTTTTTAAGGTTTGTATGTCGATGGACGAAACACTGAAGGCCATCTGCGGCTGATGGTCGATGAAAATCAGCTGGCAGTTTTCGGGGGTGAGAAGATCAGGGGCTTTGGTCATGGGCTCTCCCAATGTGCAAGTCAGGTTGAAGCAAAAAACCACGCTGTGATGTCGTGCTTGACGCCGGGTCATAATGTCTTGACGCAGATGGGTGTGCTGGGATCAGGTGTGAAGTAGGTACTATTTGGTAAGTAAGGCACTGACGATGACCAAAACGTCGGGAAATGATGACTTTCGCCTGCCTCGGGGATGCCCGCTCGACAAAGTTCTGAGATTGCTGGCCGGGGACTGGACATCGCATATCCTCTGGGTGCTCAGCCGCAATGGGCCCACCCGCCACGGCGAACTGCGCCGCCTTGTCGAAGGCATCTCGTCCAAGGTGCTCACGGATCGTCTGCGCATGCTGGAAACCGAAGGCATCGTATTCCGGGAATACGAGCCGACGATACCGCCAAAGGTCACCTATGGCCTGACGGAGCGCGGGCAAAAGCTCGATACCGCCCTGAAGAGCATAGAAGGCGTGGCAAGACTCTTCTGACAACGAACAGGCTTATTTGCTTGGCCAAGCCATCGGTCACACTGGGTGAGTTTCAGGGCGATCCCGCCGATTTGCAGGTAGTTCGGTGCGTGGGACCGCTAAAGCGTCAGCGTTGCCTTTTCGTAGGCAACAAGATGGTCGATCCGGTTGATGAAGGCGTTGGCCCTTGCAACAGGATCACTAAAATACTGATCGGGGCCGAGCATTTTGCGCGCATTCAGATCGGAGCGGCTCAGCAGATCGAATGTGACATGCTCGATCCTGCAGGCCCACTTTCGGTCATACTGCGCAGCCCATCCCGCCATGTGATGTTCAAGCAGGGCACGCCGCGCGGAATAGCCGTGGTAGTCAAATGCGACTGCCCCGTCCGTGACGAAGATATGATTGCCTGCAAAGCCGTCTTTGGGAACGATCCGCTCGGCATAGAACCCGTCAAGCGGTGGGCGCGCCAGGTAAACACCGGCGAGGATGTGACACGCCCCATACCCGAAAAAGATGCGATCGGGCAAAGCCCACCGGCGCTTTGGGTCCGTCTTGATCCCGGGTTTCAGTCGGTACATGCTTGGTTGCGTCCTGTCGCGGTGCGTGGGCACTTGCACCAAAGGCGCCAGCTAGACTTGCAACAACACGCCGTCGGCGGGGTCGATGCTGCCGGCGAGCATGTCGCGGTATGCCGCCATCACGGCATCCGGTCCCGAGGCCTCTCGCAGATTGACCCATCCTGCGGCCCAGTCCAGAAAGTCGGCCGTGGCCTTGCCCAGGCGCGACTGAAAGCCCGCATTACCCCATTCCTTCAGCCGCTCCTGAGCGTAAGATGGGGCAAAGAAGAACTCCGGCCGGGGGCCGGGCAGGCCATCGACACGCAGCTCCCGCTCCTGCCAATGGGTCAGGCCGACACGACAGCTGTTTTTCAGCGCGTCGCCGTAATGTTCATGCACTGCACGCAGCAGATCCCCGTTGCCGGCCATATCGACAAATGCGGCGGGCGCGACCGCCAGATCCGACACAGCATCATAGCTGACAACCCTGTCATAAATCCCAAGGCTCTCGACAAACGCCATGTTACTTGGGCTTGTCAGCCCTACGATCTCCGCACCGTCGCTTTTGTCCTGGGCCAGGAGGAAGGCCAGCCCGATGGCCGTCTTGCTGGAGGCGCTGGACAAAAGCACCGCGTTCGCGCCGAAGCAGGCCTCGCGGCGGTGCAAATCGTCCAGCAGGAACGAGGTCGTAAAAAGCGGTCGGAAAAGACTGATCAGACCTTCCCGTTCGGGCGCGTATGAAGGATCGGCACCCGTTACACTGTATTGATTGTAGATAGGGGACATCGGCTGACGATGGGGGACCTGATCCATAAAGCCATGAGGCTTGATCTGGCCCGGTTCAACCATCACGTGCGTTGACATCGGAAAGTAGCCGTAGACGCGCGTCCCCACCTCAACCCCCGGTGCGCTTGAGGCAACGACGTCTGCAAAGCCCCAGACAGGGATGCGGCCAAACCCCTCTCGCTCTGTCGGGAAGAAGTTCCAATAGCCCAGCTGATCGGCGGCAACCGCGTAAGTGATGTTGTTGGCCGTCAACGCGAAATGACCGATTTTCAGAAGGGCCTGCCCGTCTGGCGGAGTGTCGGGGAAGGTGCTTTCGACGAAAGCGGCATCGTCGAGTTGTGCACGATTAACGATCAGATCTTTCCCAGTGACGGACATGTGGCTCCTCCCATTGATCCATGGTCAGATTGGCCGGATGAAGGGAGCACGGCAAACACAACGCCACGTCTCGGAACGCGGGTTTCCCGCTTGACCCATCTCGCGATTCCCCCTAAAGCCACCCAACACGTTTTCGGGCGCAGCCAATGGCGGCGCCCTTGCTCATTTGGCAGTCGGGTGTGGAGACAGACCTTACTCTTGCCACCAGTACAAAGGATACCCTCATGTCGCGCCGTTGCGAACTGACCGGAAAAGGGCCGATGACTGGCAACAATGTCAGCCACGCCAACAACAAAACCAAGCGTCGGTTTCTGCCGAACCTGAACGACGTTACGCTTCAATCCGAAACACTGGGACGTGGCATCAAGCTGCGCATCTCGGCCGCGGCCCTGCGCAGCGTAGATCATCGCGGCGGTCTTGACGCTTACCTGGCCAAAGCCAAGGATGACGAGCTGTCGCCCAACGCGCTGAAAGTGAAAAAAGAGATCGCCAAGGCGCAAGCCTCCGCCTGATCTCTGCCACGCTTTTGCAAATCCGGCCTCGCTGATCTGAGCGGGGCCTTTTGCCTTTTATGTGACGTGTTTATCCCTACATCAAATCCCTGATGTGGCGCGCCAGCGCGCTGCGAAATGAACCACATTAACAGGGAGATGTCACAAAATGCCTTTGAAAAAGATGCTCGCCACGGCCACCGCGACCCTTCTGGCCGTCCAGGCCTATGCAGAGGATATGACAGTTAGCATCGTCGATCCTTATGCGCGCGCGTCGACGGCGATGTCCGCCTCTGGCGCGGCCTTCATGGGAATTTCCAATACCGGGACCGAGGACGACCGCTTGATCGCCGCAACGTCTGACGTGTCCGAACGGGTCGAGCTGCACACCCATCTCGAAGATCCAAACGGCGTCATGCGGATGATCGAGGTCGAGGACGGCTTTTTCCTGCCCGCAGGTGAGACCCACATGCTGCAACGCGGTGGCGATCACATCATGTTCCTGGGCATAAAGGAACCGTTTGAACAGGGCGATATGATCGATGTCACGCTGACATTCGAAAAGGCCGGTCAGATGAGTGTTCAGATCCCCGTCGATCTGGAGCGTCAGGACGGCCATGGCGGTCACGGCGGCTAGGACCAGACCGCAACACGCCTTGCGAACGAGACCTCTTTGGAGGTAACGGGTGTCCGGCGCCAGGGCTTTGCAAGAGGCTGAAACTGAAATGGGACTCCCGCGATACCGCTCATGGTGACGCGGGAGGCCTGCCAAATCAGCGGGTCAACAGAAAGAAGTCCCCGGGCTAAGAGGTGCGGTCGCTTAGGAGGTCATCCACCCAGGCCGGAACAATCTGGGTGGCGGGACCGGTGCGAATTTCGGCAAAGGCGGATGTGACATCCGAGGTCTCGAGGTTCAGCTCCACTGTATAGGCCCTTGCTGCCTTCGCCTCGATCACGAACCCCGCGGCAGGGTAGACCTGCCCGGATGTTCCGATCGCCGCAAAAAGCGTGGCCTCGGACAGATGGTCATAGATTTCATCCATCTGGTACGGGATTTCGCCAAACCAGACCACGTCTGGCCGCGCGGTGGCCTGATTGCAGGACGGGCAGGCCTCTCCGGTCGCCATCTCCTCTGGTGCGAGCCAGCGATGCCCGCACGCCGCGCACAGGGCCCCGCGAAGATGTCCATGCATATGGATCACGCCCTGGCTGCCTGCGCGTTCATGCAGATCGTCCACATTCTGGGTGACGAGCACCACATCGCCTTGATAGGCTTGCATGAGGCGGGCCAGCGCTTCATGAGCCGCGTTTGGCCTTGCCTTGGCGGCCTCCCGTCGACGCATGTTATAAAAGGCCTGAACAAGGCCGGGATCGCGTGCGAAGGCTTCGGGCGTGGCGACATCCTCGATGCGATGTCTGCTCCACAAGCCGTCTTCGTCCCGAAACGTGTCAAGACCGCTTTCCGCAGAGATGCCGGCACCGGTCAGTATGACGATCTTTTCCATAGCGGCTCCCTCCTTTATTCCTTTTTGACAAAAAGGACAGCTCGATGACCAGCCGTATTCTCTTTGTCTGCCTCGGCAATATCTGCCGCTCCCCCACGGCCGAGGCCGTGATGCGCCACCATCGCCCCGATCTTGAGATCGACAGCGCCGGGACCGGGGACTGGCATGTCGGCGCGCCGCCCTATGGTCCGATGCAGGAGGCCGCGGCGCGCCGCGGATATGACCTCTCGGCGCTGCGGGCCCGACACTTCACGCCTGCTGACTTCGACCTCTTCGATCTGATCGTGGTGATGGACGCGGAAAACCGGGCCGCGGTGGAGCGCCAACGGGCCAACGGGCAGGCCACGCCCGTGCGGCTCTTTACCGAATTCGCGCCGGCTGCGGGGATGGATCAGGTGCCCGACCCCTATTACACCCGTGATTTTGACGGAGCGCTCGATCTCATCGAAGAGGCGGCGCAAGGTCTGTCGCGGGCGCTCACTTAAGCATTTCCAAAACTCCTGATCGCAGTTGCGATATCTTGCCCGCACACTCTTGCGCGTCATGCGTTTTCTTTCTTTCTAAGAGACAACGCCAGATTTAACCCTGAACTGACATATCCCTTTGCCTGACCCCCTCTTCCCAAATGCGAGGACGCCCACAAGGGCGGAGGAGCGGCTCCGTTCAGGGCTCGATCACCCGCAACTGACCGCTCAACCATGGCAAGCGCCCGACCGCCGGGTCGATCATCTGGCTCTGTACCAGGCGCCGGATCGTCTGCGCCACATCCCTTGGCACCCGGTCCGCCCAATCCGCAGCAGCAAAAAGCGATATCGTCCTCGAAAACCCACTGAAGGGCAGGGGATAGGCGCTGATCTCGTCATGAAATCTGGCCGCCCGCATATAACCGAGCGGTGTGGTCACGGCCCATCCGATGCGCCGGGCCACCATCGCCATCAGCGCCAGATGGCTGCCCACTTCGAAACGCTCCTCGAAACTCATCTTCTGACGTGCCAGATGCGCCTCGATCAGACGCCCGATCAATTGCTCCCGATCATAGCGCAAGAAGGGCCAGCCCTCCAAACACCCCATGATATCAGTGCTGTCCGTGACCGCGTCCCGGGGAGCGACCAGAATGAAGGGATCGCGCACGAGCGGATATTCCACGATCCCGTCATGCACCTCTCCAGGGCTTGCGGCCACCGCGATATGCAGCTTTCGCTCCTGCATTGCCTGGCTGATCTCATGGCTGGCCGCCGTAATCAGCTTGAAGCGGCATTTCGTCAGGCTGTCGGCCAGGATCGTCACCAGCCGGGGCGTCAGGTCATTGTCGAAATCGTCGATGAGCCCGATCGACAGCGTGCTCAAATGCGTCAGGTCCATAACCGTCAACTCGCTCTGGGCCAGCCTCAGTTCGCTCAGCACCGCCTCCGTGCGCTGCAGAAAGCCGCGCCCCGCTGGCGTCAGCCGCATGGGCCGCTTGCCGTGATCGACCAGATCCACTCCCAGCGCGCGCTCCAGATTGCGCAGCTGCTGGCTCACCGCGGGCTGGCTCAGCCCCGTCATCTCCGAAGCCTGCGCCACCGATCCACTGCCCGCCAGCGCCTCGAACACCTCCAGACCCCGCAAGGTCACACCTTTCATCAACATCTCTTGGCTCCTGCCAGTTTCACCTTTTTTGAAACTGGCATCCCTTTGGGTCAAGAGGCATCGCCCAAGGAAACGCCGCCATGCCCCCGCGCCATCTAAAGACCGCCCCCGGCCTGCCTCCTCAAACGCTGGCCGACACCTCCGATACCGTCCAGATCATGCTGGCCCGCATTTCCGAAGGCGGGGAGGATGCCGTGCGCGACTACGCCCGCACCCTGGATGGCTGGACCGACGAAATCATTGTCTCCGATACGCAGATCGAGGCGGCCACCCGTAGCATCGACCCCGCCCTGCGGGAGGCCATCGCCTACGCGCACGACAATATCCGCCGTTTTGCCGAGGCGCAGCGTGCCACGGCACTCGACATCGAAATCGAGCTGCGTCCCGGTCTGGTCGCCGGTCAACGCCAGATCCCCCTGGCCACCGCTGGCTGCTATGTGCCCGGCGGGCGCTATGCCCATATCGCCTCCGCGCTGATGACGATCACCACCGCCCGGGCCGCCGGGGTGGAGCATGTCGTTGCCTGCTCTCCCGCCAAACCGGGCGAGGGCGTGCCGCCCGCCATCCTTTACGCAATGTCGCTGGCCGGTGCCGACCGCATCCTGGCGCTGGGCGGTGTGCAGGGCGTCGCTGCCATGGCGCAAGGCCTCTTTGGCAGCCCGCCCGCCGACATTCTTGTGGGGCCCGGCAATCAATTCGTGGCCGAGGCCAAGCGCCAGCTCTTTGGGCCGGTCGGTATCGACATGTTTGCCGGTCCCACCGACAGCCTGATCCTCGCCGACGCAACCGCCGACCCGCTTACCGTCGCCTGGGACCTCGTAGGCCAGGCCGAGCATGGCTACAACTCCCCCGTCTGGCTCGTCACCGACACTGAAGCGCTGGCGCGAGAGGTGATGTCCCTCATCCCTACCTGCATCGCCGAGCTTCCTGATCTGAACGCCGACCAGGCCCGCACCGCCTGGGATGCACTCGGCGAAGTCATCCTTTGCGACACGCGGGAGGAAATGGCCGCGACCTCCGACCGGATCGGCCCCGAACACCTTCACGTTCAGGCCGCCGATCTTGACTGGTGGAAGGGACATCTTTCGGCCTATGGTTCGCTCTTTCTGGGTGAAAACACCACCGTGGCCTTCGGTGACAAGGCCTCCGGCCCGAACCACGTTCTGCCGACCTCCGGTGCTGCGCGCTATACCGGAGGTCTGTCGGTCCATAAGTTTCTCAAAACCGTCACCTGGCAGACCGTGTCCGAAGATGCCCTCCCGACCCTTGCGCAAGCCACCGCCACGATCAGCCGCGCGGAAGGGATGGAGGGTCACGCCCGCACCGCCGACATCCGGCTTGCCAAACGCACGCCGCCTATGAAACTGGCGGCAAATGACAAAGGATAATCCATGAACCTCGCCCAATTTCCCCGCGTGCATCTGGCGCATCTGCCCACGCCGCTTGAATTCATGCCCCGCCTGACCGAGGCTTTGGGCGGACCCGACATCTGGATTAAGCGGGACGATTGCACGGGGCTCTCCACCGGCGGCAACAAGACCCGCAAGCTCGAATTCCTCATGGCCGAGGCGCGGGATCAGGGCGCCGACATCGTGCTGACCCAGGGCGCCACCCAGTCCAACCATGCCCGCCAGACGGCAGCAGCGGCCGCGAAGCTCGGCATGGATTGTCACATCCTGCTCGAAGACCGCACCGGCTATAATCACGAGAATTACAAGTACAACGGCAACGTCCTTCTTGATGTCCTTCACGGCGCCTCCATCGAACATCGCGGCCCCGACCTCGACATGAATGCCGAGATGGAGGATGTCGCCGACAAGATGCGCGCCGATGGCCGCAATGCCTATACCATCCCCGGCGGCGGCTCCAACGCCACCGGCGCCCTGGGCTATGTGAATTGTGCGCTGGAGATGCTGAACCAGTTCGTCACCACCAGCCTCAAGGTCGATCATATCGTGCATGCTACAGGTTCCGCCGGCACCCAGGCGGGCCTTGTGACCGGCCTCAAGGCCACCAATGCTAACATCCCCCTTCTAGGCATCGGGGTGCGTGCGCCCAAGCTCAAGCAGGAGGAGAATGTCTATAACCTCGCCGTCAAAACCGCCGAGAAACTCGGCTGCCCCGGCGTGGTCGCGCCCGAGGATGTGGTGGCCAACACCGATTATGTCGGCCCCGGCTACGGCATCCCCGCCGCCGACACGCTGGAGGCCATCGACATCTTTGCCCGGACCGAGGCGATCCTGCTCGACCCGGTCTATTCCGCCAAGGGGGCCGCGGGCCTGATCGACCTGATCCGCAAGGGCCAGTTCAAGAAGGGGGAAACGGTCGTATTCCTCCATACAGGCGGTGCCATCGGGCTAACGGGATACACCCACGAATTCGATGTGGCCGCGAAGGCCTGAGCGGGGACAAATGTACTCAGATCTTCAGCGCGCCGAAAAGGGGATGGGCTTGACCCTCAGCGATCACAGATCGGATCTTTGGATTGTTCACCCCAATGATCCCGCCATGCGTCGATCATCCCCTGAATTGAAACGCTCCCACGACGGGGTTGCGGCGGCTTGGTTGCCGAACGTACCCCTGGCGCGCCAAGGCGGGTCCCATCCATGACCCCCGTCGGCATCCTGGGTGGCATGGGCCCCGAAGCGACCATCCTCCTGATGCAGAAGGTCCTCGCCGCCGTGCCTGCCCGGGACGATGCCGACCACATCCCCCTGATCGTCCACCAGAACCCTCAGGTCCCCAGCCGCATCGCCGCACTGATCGAAGGGCAGGGGACCGATCCCGGCCCTGTGCTGGCCCAAATGGCCCACGACCTCGCGCAGGCCGGTGCAAAGGCCCTCGCCATGCCCTGCAACACCGCGCATCATTACGCGTCGACAGTCGAGGACGCCACGCCCCTTCCATTCCTCAACATGATCGAATTGACCAGTTCCCACCTCGCGGAAAAGGGGGCGGCCCGCGTGGGGATGCTGGCCTCCCCCGCCGTGCGGCTCACCGACGCCTTCGGCCCGTCGTTCCGGGCGCAGAGGATCACTGCCGTCTTTCCCGAAGACGATGCTCCGGTTCTGTCCGTCATCCGCGCGGTCAAAGCCGGACAGCCCGTCGATGCCTCCCTCCTGGTCCGGGAAATGGAAAAGCTCGCCGCACGTGGCTGCGATCACATCCTCGTCGCGTGTACCGAATTGTCTTTGATGGTCTTTGACCTACCTCGCATGCTGCCTGTTACCGACAGCCTCGACTGCCTGACCTCAGCCATCGTTCGCTTCGCCCGGTCCGCGCCGTAGGGCGGGGTTCACCCCGCCACCGCTCAATCACAGATCTGCCGCGCGGCTTTCCCGAAATTCGACCACCTTTCCCAGAACGCATCTGCCGCCGGTGTGTCCGACAGCCTCACGTCCTGTGCCAGTTCCGGGTTGCCGAAAAACGAGGCGCCCCGCCGCTGGTCCGACGACGACAGCGACTGATCCGCCGCGAACTGGATGCACCCGCATTTCTCTCTCGTTGCGCCCCTGCGTCCTGCCGCCATGCAGGCCGAGGCGATGGGCCCTGATGCCACCCGCGTCACTGCGCCGGGGGAACTCTCTCGTCCACCGCCTCCGCATGCCGACAGAACGGCAAAAATTGATACGCATAGAAGTGCCCGCATGGTTCGTTCTGCCCTTGTTCCGCGATCTCGACGTCGCTGGTTTCGGTCAAACTGCCCGTTTGTCAGGCACTATGGCGCAGCCCCCCGACGAGATCAATCAACCTTGCGCGCTGCATCAGCAGCGCGGCCTCGTGCCGGCGCAAAACCCGGCGTGCGGTCGGGCCGTAATCCTTCGCCAGGTCCGGTCGCATCGCCCTTATATGTTGAGCCATAAGGTCATCTGTCGTTCCCGGATGCAGGCTTTCGCTGGCCAGGCCTTCGGCATAAATCACCTCATGGTGATCGAGCAGGACGTGGAAATATTCCGCTCTTACCCCGTTGCAGAGGCGCGCGCCCTCATATCCGACAAGATGAAGCGCCCTGATAAATACCTCCTCGGCATCGAACAAAAGCGCTACATCCGGTCCTTGCACAGCCAGGCAATGCTGCTGCGACACGCGCAGGCTACGCCCCGTCCCCGTCAGTCGGCCCGGGATCTCAACCGGTGCAAACCGCCCCACACCGATCACATGTTGCCCCTCGATCCAGCGGAGCGGGCGAAAACGTCCCTCTGCCGTTCGGATCCTCACCCCCGGTTTAAGCGTCTCCACCGGCCTCAGCCCCCTGCGGGTCTCGATCAGTGTGCCGCGGTCATAACAGATAGGCGTCGCATACTGCGCAACCTCGTAATCCGGGCCCTCCTGCGCACTGACCACCGTCAGGGGCACGCCGACCGGAGGGAACCCGCCAGGGCCGCCGATAAACGCCAGGCCTTCCACCGTGGCATAGGCCGTGCTGCTGTTATTGACGTTGAAGCCCACGACCTGCCAGGTGTTTACGCCATCGCTGAGCGTCAGCCCGTACTCCGCCTCCAGCGTGGTGTTGTCGGCATAGACTGTCCCGTCGACCTCCTGTGCTCCATCAAGCCTCTGGGACGAGTCATTGTCGCTGAAATCCGTATCGTCGTCGCGGATCTGGATCTCCGTCCAGGCGGGCGTATTCAAAGTGATCGTCTGGCCCACAAGATGTGATCCGTCACCCTGGTTCACCCCGTCCAGCACAACGCCGCCCGATATGGTCAGATCGCTCTCATCCAGCACAAAAAGGGAATAGTCCGGCATACCTGCCTCATCGTTAACCGGCGCGTTTCGCGCTCGCTCTGCTCGCTTTTGCTTAACATATATAAGGATTGCCGCCGCGCCAAATCTTTTGACCCTTCAGAGACGCTTGACCCATCGCGACCTTCCATACATATCCCGGTCCATGACACCGCTTTCCCATATCCGCAACTTCTCCATCGTCGCCCATATCGACCATGGGAAATCCACCCTCGCCGACCGGCTCATCCAGGAGACCGGCACCGTCGAGGATCGCGACATGAAAGAGCAATTGCTCGATGCGATGGATATCGAACGCGAACGCGGCATCACCATCAAGGCCAACACCGTCCGCATCGACTACACCGCCGACAATGGCGAGGCTTACGTGCTCAACCTCATCGACACGCCCGGCCATGTGGACTTCGCCTACGAGGTCTCCCGGTCCATGCGCGCTGTCGAAGGCTCTCTTCTGGTCGTGGACAGCACCCAAGGCGTGGAGGCGCAGACGCTGGCCAATGTCTATCAGGCCATCGACGCCGATCACGAGATCGTGCCGGTGCTCAACAAGATCGACCTGCCCGCCTCCGATTGCGACCGCGTGGCCGAGCAGATTGAGGACGTCATCGGCATCGACGCCACGGGTGCCATCCAGGTCTCCGCCAAGACCGGTGTGGGCATCCACGAGACGCTGGAGGCCATCGTCCACCAGCTTCCCGCCCCCTCGGGCGACCGCGACGCGCCGCTCAAGGCGATGCTGGTGGACAGCTGGTACGACGCCTATCTCGGCGTGATCGTTCTGGTCCGTGTCATGGACGGTGTCCTGAAAAAGGGCGACCGCGTCACCATGATGTCGAACGGCTCGGTCCACCATGTCGACCGCATCGGCGTCTTCCGGCCTGAGATGGAGATGATCTCCGAGCTTGGCCCCGGAGAGATCGGCTTTCTCACCGCCTCCATCAAGCAGGTTCGCGACACCCGTGTCGGCGACACGATCACCCACGAGAAAAAGGGCGCGACCACCGCACTTCCGGGCTTCAAGCCGTCCCAGCCGGTCGTCTTCTGCGGTCTCTTCCCGGTCGATTCCGCCGAATTCGAGGATCTGCGCGACGCCATCGAGAAACTGGCCCTCAACGATGCGTCCTTCAGCTTCGAGATGGAAACCTCCGCCGCCCTCGGCTTCGGCTTCCGCTGCGGCTTCCTCGGCCTTCTCCACCTCGAGGTCATCCGCGACCGGATCGAGCGGGAATACAATATCGAACTGATCACCACGGCGCCTTCGGTGATCTATCACGTCTATATGCGCGACGGCACGCAGATCGACCTGCACAACCCCGCCGACATGCCCGACCTCACCCATGTCGACCATCTGGAGGAGCCGCGGATCAAAGCCACCATCCTGGTGCCCGACGAATATCTGGGTGACGTCCTCAAACTCTGCCAGGACCGCCGCGGCATTCAGGAGGACCTGACCTATGCCGGCACCCGTGCAATGGCGGTCTATGATCTGCCCCTGAACGAGGTCGTCTTCGATTTCTATGATCGCCTGAAATCGGTGACCAAGGGCTATGCGAGTTTCGATTACCAATTGACGGGCTACCGGCAGGACAATCTGGTCAAGATGTCGATCCTTGTGAACGACGAGCCTGTCGATGCCTTGTCGATGATGGTCCACCGCGACCGCGCCGAGATGCGCGGCCGCGCGATGGTCGAAAAGCTCAAGGACCTGATTCCCCGCCACATGTTCAAGATCCCGATCCAGGCGGCCATCGGAGGCAAGGTGATCGCCCGCGAGACGCTCTCGGCGATGCGCAAGGACGTGACGGCGAAATGCTACGGCGGAGACGCGACGCGGAAGCGGAAGCTGCTGGACAAGCAGAAGGCCGGGAAGAAGAAGATGCGTCAGTTCGGGAAGGTGGATATTCCGCAGGAAGCATTCATTAGCGCGCTGAAGATGGATGGATGATAATCCACCATATGACCCAAGGATATTAGCTAACCTTATTCTGTCTATTAGGGACGGGATAGGTATATTAACTACGCAGCTAGAAATTCAGAAACTAAGCTTCTTTTGCCATGCTGATTGGCTTCGAAAGACTAAAGAACCCCTAGTCGGTGGGTACTTTGAAGCTTGGAAACATGGACCTGTCCACCCAACACTGTATCGCGAATTTAAGTGCTATGGCGACAGACCCATTGATAAGCTTGCATCATCAACAGATTTGCTGACAGGAAAGAGAACTAGTTTACCACAGATGCGTAATACGCACGCAAGACAGGCCGTGTATGCGACTGTTTCAGCACTTAGTGCATATGATGGACCTCAACTGGTCGGGTTGTCACACAAGCGCGGTGGCGCGTGGGACCGAACGGTGAACAAGGGTAGAACAGATATTGTACTTGGCATGCGCATTGAAGATCGGGTAATTTTGGAATCCGACCGAATCCGACCTGTATCGACCGAGCCAGAAAGGTTCTCCGAAGATGAAATTTCGCCCTTTGCCAGCGACTGACTTTGCGAACATTGCCGTAAAACGGACAGCAGATCAGTGGATCGAATTGAATAGGATGCAAAGTTCGTACGCACCCTTCTCTTACGAACCTACGAGGCGCAATCTTGGTGCGCTACTGAATTCTACCCTGCCTCTGTTCGAGCAGTTTTCGCCGGAGAACTATAAAAAAACGAGACGAGCCATTGCGCGCGCATGTAAACGTGGGAAACATGAGCGTATAGCAAATCTGACCATATGCGACGCAATTGCAGATTTTGTTGTTGCTAACGAGGTTACGGCACGCAGCGAAGCGATTTCTAGTGTTCGTATTGGTGCGCATGATAAACTAAGTTACGCATCACCGTTTATTTTGAACTATCTATCTCGCCCATTTCTAGTTTTCCCAGATTTCCGGAAGAGCAGTAGGCTGACCAAGGCGGGGTGTGATTTTGTTTTTGCCATCAACCATCACTTTATTGTCGAACAAGACCCGTACTTCGCAGGGGTGGGCATGATGGCACTTCAATTTGGTGAAGGTGATGGCAAACGCCGAGTAGCGCGACCAATCGTGTTTGATGACGT
Source organism: Thalassococcus sp. S3 (assembly GCF_004216475.1). Lineage (GTDB taxonomy): Bacteria > Pseudomonadota > Alphaproteobacteria > Rhodobacterales > Rhodobacteraceae. The sequence continues at coordinate 1,451,559 of NZ_CP022303.1, forward strand.
TCCAAAGTACGGCGTATCTGACCTGGAAGATATGGTGCGTACAACAAACAGGATCTGGTCGAGGATCCAGGTGGAGAGGACAAAAGCCGCCTGACGGGGAAAGAGAGCTTAGGGTGGGGTGAATCCCCGCCCTACAAAACCAAATCCACCCTCACCCGAAACCGCACATCCCAATGCATGCTTGAGTACGCCCAATCCTCGGGTCGTTCCACAAACCCATGCTTCACCGGGTTCAACCAACAATACATCACATGCGCCCAATAGTCGGCCTCGTCCCGAATGTGATGCTCCCAAAACCTCGGTTGCCACAACCCAATCTCTCCCTTGCGCCGTAGGGCGGGGTTCACCCCGCCATTCTCGAACCCCACCGGCGCCGGCGGGGTGAACCCCGCCCTACGGCAAGACATCGAGAACCGCGCCTTGATGACGCCCCATCGCACCGAAAAATCCTGGTCTCCGGCGGGCAATGTCCACACGCAATGCAAGTGATCCGGTAGCACCACCCATGCATCGATGCCAAAGGGGCGCTCCGCTTTCGTCTGGGCGACGGCCTGCCGTAGTCGGTCTACCTCGCGCACCAGCAAGTCCGATCCCCTCCGCGCCAGCGCGACTGTGAAAAAGATAGTGGCCCCAGTGACCTTCGGCCGGCGGTAATTCGGCATGGCCTTAATCATGGCCCAACAGGGTTAACCGGCCCTCAACGCAAAGGGGGCCGCACCCCCATGCGACCCCCGTCCACTCACCCCTGAGTGTGACAGGCCACGGCCTGTCCGGCGTTTAGTCCGCCTCGTCCTGGATGTTCTCTCCAAGGTCCTCCACGTCGCGCCCGAAGCCTTCGGCGGTTTCGCAGGCGGCGAGTGTGGTCAGGGCGATCATCAATGCGGCGATGCGGGTCATGTGTCTGCTCCATTTGGTGTCTGTTTTCAAGCTAACGCCGCCCGAGCCCGAACGGTTCCCGTGCCTACCGGCCAATCAGCCGGCGCCAGCCCTCCTCGTCCACGTCGCGCAACCGCCGCAGCGCGCGTTCGGCCTCTGCTCGCAACTCCTCCTTGCTGTCGGCCTTCACCTCGGCCACACCCTCCACCAGCGCGTCGATCTCGGGCAGATCTACGCCCGCCTTTTCGGCCAGCACCTGCAGGGCATCCATCACCTTGCCGAGCTGCTTGCCGTAGCTCGCCACCTCCGTGACCACGCGCCGCTCTACCTCGGCGCTGCCGGCAATCTCGGGTGACAGGATATGGGGTGAGATCTGCTGGACCACATCGCCCGAAAGCGGGCCGCGAAAGATGGGGGACCAGATGTCGAAAGGGGGGAACATGGGCAATCTCCTTTAAACCGATGCCCAAGTTTCGCCGCAGTGCAGCATCGCGGTCAAGTCTCGTCCAGTCTGACCCAGATCAAAGCCCCGCTGTCGCGGGCGTGCGATCAAGCGCCCGGACGCGCGCCCTGACCCCTGAGGACTTCAATGTTTCGTCTTGCCCTGATCCTGCACATCTTCATCGGCTCCACCTTTGCCGGCACTGGCGTGATCGCCGCGCTTGTCGCGGGCTTCTTTACCACGCCGGCCATCATCGCAGGCGCGCTGATCGGATTTCTGGTGGCCTTCCCGGTCAGTTGGCTGGTGGCCAAGAAGCTGCATGAAGAGGCGTGAACGCGCCTTTGGCGCACGTATAACGCCCTCTCATGCGGCGTTGAGAAACGTCCTGACCGCTGCTTCGAACTCACGGGGTTTTTCGGCATGCAGCCAATGCCCCGCGCCCGGCAGCTTGGCGAAGCGCGCGGCGGGAAAGAGTGTTTTGATCCGGGGCCGATATTCAGGCTGCACGTAATGGGAGGCCGCCCCGGAGAGGAACAGGGTTGGACGCTCGAACTGCGCCTCAACCTGCGGAAAGGACAGGATTTTCGGCATCTCGGCGGCAAGCGTGTCGAGGTTCAGTCGCCAGCGTTTCTCGGGTAGGTCAAGTGACTGGGTCAGGAAACTCTGCTCCATCTCGGCCACGCCCAGATCGGCCAATTGGGCAACGGCGTCCGAGCGCCGCGCCACCTGCGTCAGGTCCACAGCACGCATGGCGTCGATATATTGCATTTGGCTGTGTCCATAGGCGACCGGAGCAATGTCGGCCACGATCATACGGTGAACCTGCTCGGGATGGAGCAGGGCCAGCATCATCGCGCTTTTGCCGCCCATGGAATGGCCCAGCACATCTGTGGGCCTGTCCAGAATCTCCGCCAGGTCGCCCGCCATATCCTGGTAAGATTGCGTTTCAAACCAGGGGCTTGCGCCATGATTGCGCATATCCACGGCGATCACCTCGCGTTCATCGGCAAGCCGTTTTGCGATCATATTCCAATTCCGCGCCGAGCCAAAGAGGCCGTGGGCGATCAATACAGGGGGACGGTCGGTCGGGGTGCCGTGGCGGATGACGTTTAACATGGGCTCAGGTGTAGCGGGCCATCAGCACGGGGGCCAGAGGGCTTGAGCGCGGGGACCACGACAGCTAGGGTCCGCTCACCAGCAAGGGATTGATTGTGAACGGCAAACTTCAGGCACAGATGGCGGATGTGAAGGCTCTCATGGCAGAGAAGCTGGGCATGAAGGGCCGTTCCTTGCCGCAAGCCGTGCGCAAATACAACCACCGCCTGCCGCGTGGTCTGCGCCGGGATGCAGTGCGCCTGGCCGAGGCGTCCCATCTGGCGGGCCATCCCAAACTGGCCCTGACCTTGGACAATGCGGCGCTGGAGGCGGCCGCCGACCGGCTTTTGACCCACCTGAAGGCGATTGATCTTAAGGACCGCCGAAAAGGCGCCATTCTTGGCCTTCTCGGGGCGCTTTCCTTCAACCTGATCGTTGTTTTTGTGCTGCTGCTTGTGGTGCTGATCTGGAGAGGGTTTCTTTGAACAAGACGTCCCTGTAGACCAGCGTGACGGTGGTAAAGCTGACGTAAAGCAGAAGATACCACGATCCCATCTTGGCCAGGCTGACCCAATCAAGACGGCTTTCGCCAGCATAGAGCCACGTGCCGGTGCCTGTGCCGATGTTTTCGGCGACCCAGAGAAAGAAGCTGGAGAGGAACGCGGCAATGGGCAGGGGCATCCAGTAATCGTTCTGACCGATGCGAAACCAGATCCGGGTGCGCGCGAACAAAAGGATTGTTGCCGCGAAAAGACCCAGCCGGATGTCGGGTACAAAGTGGTGGGCGAAAAAGTTGACGTAGATTGCGGTGGCCAGAACCACGGTGGTCCAGAAAGGTGGATAGGGTGCGAAACGCATGTCGAAAATGCGGATGACACGGGCCATGTAGCTGCCCACAGCCGCATACATGAACCCCGAAAAAAGTGGCACGCCGTAGACCTTCATCAGGGCCGGCTCGGGATAGGACCAGCTTCCCGCATTGACCTTGAACAGCTCCATGGCCGTGCCGGTGAGGTGGAAAAGCGCGATGACGCGCACCTCTCGCCATGTTTCAAGCCGCAGAAAGATCAAGAGCGCCTGAATGCTGACCGCAAAGACAAGCAAAGCGTCATAGCGGGCGACGGCCCAATCCGGCGACCAGATAAGATCCGTCACGATCAACGCGACAAGCAAAAGCGTGCCAAAAAGGCAGGCCCAGGCTTGTTTGAGAACGAACATAACGAACTCGGTGAGCGCAAAAGGTAGTCTTGCGCGCATCCAGTCGCCAAGGCGGCGTTCAAGGCTGCGGGTGTTGGTCATTCCTCACGTGTTCTCGGGCCTCGGACAGGTCCGGTCGGATCCGTCCAAGGCTTGAAAACAAGTGCCTTAGAGCATCGGATAGATCGGAAAACGACTGCAGAGCTCCGCGACTTCGGCTTTGACCTTGGCTTCGACCGCGTCGTTGCCATCTTCACCATTGGCGGCCAGCCCGTCGACGACTTCGATGATCCAGTCGGCAATCTGGCGGAATTCGGGTTCTCCAAATCCGCGTGTTGTGCCGGCGGGCGATCCAAGGCGGATACCGCTGGTGATGGTTGGCTTTTCCGGGTCAAACGGGACGCCGTTCTTGTTGCAGGTGATATGCGCCCGGCCCAAGGCCTTTTCCGTCGCGTTGCCCTTTACGCCCTTGGGCCGCAGGTCCACCAGAACAACATGCGTGTCGGTTCCGTGCGTAACCGTGTCGAGACCACCCTTGATCAGTTGATCCGACAAAGCTTGGGCATTGGCGATGACGTTCTGAATGTAGCTTTTGAACTCCGGACGCAGCGCTTCGCCGAAGGCAACGGCCTTGGCGGCGATCACATGCATGAGCGGCCCGCCCTGGATACCGGGGAAGATCGCCGAGTTGAACTTCTTGGCCAAAGCCGCGTCATCCGTCAGGATCATCCCGCCACGCGGGCCACGCAGGGTCTTGTGCGTCGTGGTCGTCGCCACATGGGCATGCGGAAAGGGGGAGGGGTGTTCGCCCGCCGCCACAAGGCCCGCGAAATGGGCCATATCGACATGAAGGTAAGCCCCTACCATATCGGCGATTTCACGCATGCGGGCAAAGTCGATCTGACGCGGGATCGCCGAACCGCCTGCGATGATCAGTTTGGGTTGATGTTCCTTGGCCAGCGCCTCGACCTGATCGTAGTCAAGAAGGTTGTCTTCCTTGCGCACGCCGTATTGGATCGCATTGAACCACTTGCCCGACTGGTTGGGCGCCGCGCCGTGGGTGAGGTGACCGCCCGCATCAAGGCTCATCCCCAGAATCGTATCGCCCGGTTTCAAGAGGGCCGTAAACACCCCCTGATTGGCCTGGCTGCCTGAATTCGGCTGCACATTCGCAAACCCGCAGCCAAACAATTTGGTCGCGCGTTCGATGGCGAGGTTTTCAGCCACATCTACGAACTGGCATCCGCCATAATAGCGCCGGCCCGGATACCCTTCGGCGTATTTGTTCGTCATGACAGAGCCTTGCGCCTCCATCACGGCGGCCGAGACGATGTTTTCCGACGCAATCAGCTCGATCTCGTCCCGCTGACGACCCAGCTCCGATGTGATGGAGCCGAACAGCTCAGGATCGCGAGAGGCAAGGCCCTCGGTGAAAAATCCGTTATCGCGATGAGGCGCATTCATGGCAGTCTCCGCTCTCTGATATCTCAATTGGCGGATTTCCTATCGGAAACCGGCCCGGCGCGAAAGGCCGTAAAGCGACGCAATGCGGGATCGGCGCGGCAAGGCTGGCCTTACATGGAAAGGTGTGGTTGTTTCGGAACCGAATGCGCAGGACCGGAAACAGATCGCCATGACACAGAAAATCGCGTTTATGGCGAGCCCGGCACCGGTGGCGCAGACCGCCCGCGCGGCTTTGATCGGACGATACGGGGATGCCGACCCCGAAAACGCGGATGTGATCGTTGCGCTGGGGGGCGACGGCTTCATGCTCCAGACGCTGCACGGCACGCAGGATCTGCCGGCGCCGGTCTACGGTATGAACCGCGGGACCATCGGCTTTTTGATGAATAGCTATAGCGAGACGGATCTGCGGGATCGTCTTGCCGCTGCGGAGCAAGAGATCATCAATCCGCTGTCCTTGCGCGCCATGGATCAGGCCGGCACGCTGCACGAGGCACTTGCGATCAACGAGGTCTCGCTGCTGCGCGCCGGGCCCCAGGCCGCGAAACTGCGCATCACCGTTGACGGACGGCTGCGCCTGCAAGAGCTGGTTTGCGATGGCGCGCTCGTCTCCACCCCTGCCGGATCGACCGCATACAATTATTCGGCACATGGGCCGATCCTACCGATTGGCGCCGACGTTCTGGCGCTGACGGCGGTGGCTGCCTTTCGCCCGCGGCGGTGGCGTGGCGCATTGCTGCCCAAAACCGCCCATGTCCGGTTTGATGTGCTGGAACCCGAAAAGCGCCCGGTTATGGCCGAAGGAGACTCCCATTCCTTTGCCAATGTCGACTGGGTCGAGATACGGTCGGAGCCCGCGATCAGCCATCGTATCCTCTTTGACCCCGGGCATGGTCTGGAAGAGCGATTGATTGCAGAGCAATTCACGTGATCCAAAAAGTCGGGATAGGTCTGCCAGGGAACCGATGTTCTCTTGTAACGCTCTGACGTAAAACAAAAGTCTTCCCCTTTTCGGATCGGACGCAGCTCGCACCGGAGCTGATACCGCGAAAATCCGGAGAATTCTCTGCACTTTTTTCGGGTTGTGTGACGTCGTTCACATACGGTGTGGACTCAGTACGGATATACCAGATCTCGTAGACAGATCAGAGCATAACAAGACGCAGATTTCAGAACGACACTTTGGCAATTACAGCCATGGGCGCGGGTCGACCCCAATACGACCCGCGCCGCGATAGACATACCCGGGCACCCGCCATCCCAATTGGCGGCGTACCATCCCCATCTCGCCCGGGTTTGTTTGGGCGCGCCCTCGTCCCGGGGCGCGCCCACAACACTCTGCTTGCGTTGGGCTGCCTGTTTGCGAACGCGATCACCGTCTATCCCTGCCTCAGGTGTCCGAGGCGGTAGTGAGTATGACTGTCATGAGTATCAGGTCGATCGCTCCGGGCGCGGTTCCCCAAAGCCGCGCCCGGCCCATTTTCAGGAGATCTGTCGATCCTGATCGTCCCAGAAGGGTTTGCGAAGCTCCGTCTTCAGGACCTTGTTCGCGCCCGAAAGGGGAAAGGGTTCGGTTCTGAACTCTACGCTGCGGGGGCACTTATAGCCTGCGATCCGCGTATGGCAGTGATCCATCAAGTCTTGCGGTGTCGCCGATGCGCCCGGATGAAGGATCACGATCGCGTGCACGCTTTCCCCCCATTTTTCATGCGGTATGCCGATCACGGCGCTGGTCGCAACAGCGGGATGTTGCGAGAGGGCATTTTCCACCTCAGCCGAATAGACATTCTCGCCGCCCGAGATGATCATGTCCTTGATCCGGTCCATCAGGAAGACAAAGCCTTCGTCGTCCATGTAGCCCGCATCGCCCGTGTGAACCCATCCGTCGCGCAGAGTCTTCGCGGTGATCTCTGGCTTGTTCCAATAACCCAGCATGGTGATCGGGCCCTTTACCGCGATCTCTCCGACCTCGCCACGCGGCACCTCGGCCCCCTCCGCATCCACGATCCGGATTTCACAGACCCGCGTGGCCCGACCCGCCGCACGCAGGCGGCCCGCGTTCGGCCCGTCGATGACGTGATATTCCGGGCCGAGAATGGTGGCGACCGGGCTCAGCTCGGTTTGCCCGAAGGCCTGCAGGAAGCGCACGCCCGGAAAGGCTTCGAATGCTTCTTTCAAAAGGCCCTCCGTGATCGGCGAGGCCCCATAGGCGATGAGTTTGAGCGAAGAGGTGTCAGCCCCTTTCATCGCGTCGCTGTGCAGCACCATCTGCAGCATCACCGGCACCAGCAACACATGAGACGGGCGGTGAGTTGCGATGGCTTCCAGCGTCGCTTCGGGGGTGAAGGCGGGGATCACAACATGGGTGCCGGCGGCGAAGGTGATTGCCATGAACCACAGCAGATCGGCGATATGGAACATGGGCGCCGCATGCAGATAAACCGTGCCGTCCTTGGCATCGAGCGTTTCGGAATTGGAGATGCCGCCCACGTAGAAATTCGTGTGGCTTAGCATCACACCCTTGGGAAATCCGGTCGTCCCACCGGTATAGAAGATGCCGGCCAGATCGTCCCCGCTGCGCCCGGCATCCGGCACGGGGACGGCGCTCGCGATCAGGTCTTCATAGTTCAGCATGCCCTCGGGCGTGTCACCGTCACCGCAATAGATCAGCGTTTTCAATCCGCTCACCTCTGTCTGAAACGCGCTCACCGCTTCGACGAAGGCGTCGTCCACCAGCAGGATCCCGGCCCCCGCATCGTTCAGTGCATAGGCGCATTCCGGGGGCGCCCAGCGGATATTCATCGGCATCATCGCCCCGCCGCCCCAGACGGTGGCAAAGAAATATTCAATGAACCGGTCGGAATTCAGTGACAGCAGCGCCACCCGATCACCCGGTTTCATACCCACGTGCTGCAAGGCACCCGCCAGCCGCGCGACGCGGTCGAGCAGGTTCAACCAGCTTTGCTGGCGGTCCTTGAAAATCGTGGCTGCACCCTGCGGGTTCACCTGCGCCGCGCGGCGCAGGACGGACGTGATCTGCATGAGGCTCCTCCCAAAGCTGTGTAGACAGCGTGCAAAGGGAGGGGGCGCGCCGTCAACCCTGCGCCATGCGGTCCCAGAGGGTAGGGGCGAAGCTGCCGATGCGCGCCTCGATGGCCTCCATCGCGTCAACGACCAGATCCTCGCGCCAGCGCCGGCCAACGATTTGAACGTTGATGGGCTGCAGGCCTTGCGGCAGATCGGCGAGCCGTGTCGGCAGGCACCCCGCAGGCAGGCCCATATAATTCATCGCATAGGAGTAAAGCGCCGATCCCAGCGCGTCGCGCACCCCCTCGGGCCCTTCTTCATCACGCCCGGGCGCGAAGAAAGGTTGCGGCAGGAAAGGGGTCAAGACCAGCGGATATGTGTCGAGGAAGAGGGACCATTCCCGCGCATAATGGCTGCGCTGCGCCATCATGGTCAGCAGATCGGTGCCTTCATAAGGCGTGAACTGTCTGTAGTATTCATCGAAGATCGCGTTCAGCGTATCCGAGCCGTAGGCGCGCAGATCGGGACCCATCAGGGCCTTCACCTCGCCCATCAGCGCCCGATATCCGGCAAGACCGGCCTCCTGCACCAAGGGCGGTTCGACCTCTTCCACCTGATAGCCCGCATCCGTCAGCGCCTCGCGCGCCGCGTCCAGCGCGGCGGAAACATCGGGGTGGAGATCGAAGTTGAACGTGTTCTTGGTAAAGGCAACCTTGATCGGACCCTCCAGTGCCTCCCCCCGCCAGGAGAGGGGAACATGAAACGGATCGCGCGGGTCAGGGGCGATAGCTGCTGGCATCGACAAATGCAGGTCGGAGGCATGTCGCGTGATCAGGCCCTGAACCGACATGGCTTGCGCAAGCATCCCGCGTTCGGCTTTCTGGCTGGGGTTCCAGGCGGGCACACGCCCCAATCCCGGCTTGACCGTCACGGCGCCGTTCGCCGCCGCCGGAAACCGCAGGGAGCCGCCGATATCGTTGCCATGGGCGAGCGCGCCGATCCCCGCCATCACCGCGGAACCTGCGCCACCCGAAGAGCCGCCGGGGGAGACATGCCGCCCCCAGGGGTTATGCGTGCGCCCGTGCAAAGGGTTGTCGGTATCGGCGCGAAAGGAAAACTCCGGTGTATTGGTGCGCCCGATCACCACCGCGCCTGCATCGAGCAGGTTTTTCACAATGGGCGCATCGCCGGGCGCAATCATGTCTTTCAGCGCGGTAACACCGTTTGTCGTGGCCTCGCCCGTCAGGTCGACATTGACCTTGATCGTGACGGGCACGCCATGCAGTGGGCCGGGGGGCGCGCCCCCTGCGCGGGACTTGTCCAAGGCAAGGGCACGTTCCCGCGCGGCTTCGGCCAGTGGCGCGACGACGGCGTTGAGGTCCGGGTTCACCGCCTCCATCCGCGTCAGCGCATCCTCGACGGTCGCCTCGGCACTGATATCGCCCGCGCGTGTCTGTTTCGAAAGGTCTGTGGCGCTGAGGCGCCAAAAATCTTGAGCCATGATCTATCTCCCCATCCGACCCTAGGGTCAGGCGGGGAGGGGTGCCAGTGCTTATTGCGCGTAGCCGATGGTTTGCAGCGCCGTCTTGATTTCATCCAGGATGGCCGGATCGTCGATTGTCGCCGGCATCTTGAAGTCTTCGCTGTCGGCAATCTTGACCATCGTGCCCCGCAGGATCTTGCCCGACCGCGTCTTGGGCAGGCGATCCACCACCACGGCCAGCTTGAAGGCCGCAACCGGTCCGATCTTTTCACGTACCAGCTTCACGGTCTCCGCTGCGATGTCCTGATGAGGACGCTCCGTGCCTGCATTCAGGCACAGAAAGCCAAGCGGCATCTGGCCCTTCAACTGATCGGTCACGCCGATGACCGCGCATTCGGCGACATCGGGATGAGCGGCCAGCACCTCCTCCATCGCGCCGGTGGAGAGACGATGCCCGGCCACGTTGATCACGTCATCGGTACGCGCCATGATGTAGAGATATCCATCCTCGTCGATCATGCCCGCATCGCCCGTTTCATAGTAACCGGGGAAGGTGTTGAGGTAGGATGTCTTGTACCGCTCCTCGGCATTCCAAAGGGTCGGCAGCGTGCCCGGGGGCAGGGGGAGTTTCACCGCAATCGCCCCCAACTCACCTGCTGGCATAGGGTGTCCGTCTTCCCCGAGGATCTGCACATCATAGCCCGGCATCGCGACAGAGGGGGAGCCGATCTTGACCGGCAGCGCCTCTACCCCAAGCGGGTTGGCGGCGATGGCATAGCCTGTCTCGGTCTGCCACCAATGGTCGATCACGGGCACGTTCAGGATGTTTTGTGCCCATTCGATCGTGTCCGGATCAGCGCGTTCGCCTGCCAGATAGAGCGCTTTGAGGCCCGACAGGTCGTAGTTCTTTGTCAGCTCCCCCTTGGGATCCTCGCGTTTCACCGCCCGGATCGCAGTGGGCGCGGTAAAGAAGGACCGCACCTTGTGCTCGGAGATCACGCGCCAGAAGGTGCCGGCGTCAGGCGTGCCGATAGGCTTGCCTTCGAACACGATAGTGGTGTTGCCGTGGATCAGTGGCGCGTAGCAGATATAGGAATGCCCTACAACCCAGCCGACGTCGGAAGCGGCCCAGAACACCTCTCCCGGATCGACGTTGTAGATATTCTTCATCGTCCAGTTCAGGGCGACGAGATGACCGCCTGTGTGGCGCACGACGCCTTTGGGCGCGCCCGTCGTGCCTGACGTATACAGGATGTAGGCCGGGTGATTGCCCTCGACCGGCAGACACTCTGCGGGGTCCACGCCATACTGAAACGCGTGCCAGTCCACATCGCGCCCCTCTTCCAGATGCGCCACTTCCTGTTCTCTCTGGAAGATCACGCAGAAATCGGGCTTGTGGTTAGCCAGCTCAATCGCACCGTCCAGCAGGGGTTTGTAATGCACCACCCGGCCGGGCTCCAAACCGCAGGAGGCGGCGATAATTGCCTTCGGCGCGCAATCGTCGATGCGTACGGCCAGCTCGTTTGCTGCAAATCCACCGAAAACGACCGAATGGATCGCCCCGATCCGCGCGCAGGCCAGCATCGCCTCCAGCGCTTCTGGCACCATGGGCATGTAGATGATGACGCGGTCGCCCTTCTCGATCCCCTTGGCCCTCAGCGCACCCGCCAGAGAAGCCACGCGGTCGCGCAGTTCAGTATAGGTGATCTCGTGCTTGGTGTGGGTGATCGGGCTGTCGTGGATGATGGCGATCTGATCGCCGCGCCCGGCTTCGACATGACGATCCACCGCGTTCCAGCACGTGTTGACCATGCCATCGGCGAACCATTCGTAAAGTCCGTCGCCCTTCTCTGTCAGCGCCTTGGAGGGTTTGCTATCCCAATCAATCGCCTCCGCCGCCTTCATCCAGAAACCTTCCGGGTCCTGTTTCCAGGCTTCATAGATCTCGCGATAGCTCATGGCTGTCCCTCCTCCTTGATGTTGCCCGTCGTGTTAGGAAAGGCCGAACGCTTGCGGCAATAACGGACTGTGCCGTCGCGTCACAATAGCGCAATTGCTTTGCAAAAAATCGCGATCACGTCATGCAAACCTTTGCAAAGTGCTTGCAGGTATTCAGTAAAACGAAGCAAATGCCGATACTTTGCAAATTTTGCAAAGACGCTCGCGGGATGTATCTTTTCCGCCCTTTCAGATTCGGTCAGCCGTATTGGGCGACCGGTGTGCCTGCAATCGCGCCCATATTCAGCAGCCCCCTTGCCGTGATCGACGGGGACACGATATGGGCGCGGTTGCCCATGCCCATCAGGACCGGACCCACTTCCAGTCCGCCGCCCTTCATCTTGAGGATGTTGCGCACGCCGCTGGCGGCATCGGCATGGGCAAAGATCAGCACATTCGCCGCGCCTTCCATCCGGCTGCCGGGAAAGATCCGCGCTCTCAGATCCGGGTCGAGGGCGGCGTCGATATTCATCTCGCCCTCATAGGCAAAGTCCACGCTGTTGGCGTCGAGCAGCTCCATCACGGCGCGCATCTTCCGACCGGTTTCACACTCCGAATTCCCGAACTGAGATTGTGCGCAGAGCGCGATGTTGGGCGTGATCCCAAATCGGCGCACGTGGCGTGCGGCCCCGATTGCCGTCTCGGCGATTTCCTGCGGGGAGGGTTCCGAGCGGACATGCGTATCCGCGATGAACAGGGGCCCGTCTTCCAGGATCATCAGGCTGAGTGCGCCATGCGGGCGCAAATTGGAGGTGCCGAGAACCTGCTCGATATAGTTCAGATGCCAGCGATACTGGCCGAACGTGCCGCAGATCAGACTGTCCGCCTCTTCCCGATGGACCATCACGGCACCGATGGCGGTGGTGTTGGTCCGCATGATGGCACGGGCAAGATCCGGGGTGACGCCGCGCCTTGCCATCAGTGTGTGATAGGTTTCCCAATAATCGCGGTAGCGCGGGTCGTTCTCGGGGTTCACGATCTGGAAATCACGCCCCGGACGGATCGTGAGCCCCAACCGCTCGCACCTTGTCTCTATCACCTCCGGGCGACCGATCAGGATCGGCTTCTCGGTCGTGTCTTCCAGCATGGCCTGCGATGCGCGCAACACGCGCTCGTCCTCGCCTTCCGCAAAGACGATCCGACGGGATGCGGTCGCCGCTGCTTCGAAAACCGGGCGCATCAGAAGCGCGGATTTGAAGACGGAGCCATCGAGTTTCTGTTTGTAGGCTTCAAGATCTTCGATCGGCCTGGTTGCGACACCGGTCTCCATCGCGGCGCGGGCGACGGCGGTCGATACGACACCGACCAGGCGCGGATCGAAGGGCTTTGGGATCAGGTAATCCGGTCCAAAGGTCAGTTGTTCGCCCTGATAAGCGGCGGCCGCCTCGGCGCTTGTCGTGGCGCGTGCAAGCTCTGCGATGCCGTCGATGCAGGCCAGTTGCATCGCATCGCTGATCTCTGTCGCGCCGACATCGAGTGCGCCCCGAAAGATAAACGGAAAGCACAGCACATTGTTGACCTGATTGGGAAAATCACTGCGTCCTGTTGCGATGATCGCATCCGGCGAGACGGTGCGGGCCAGTTCCGGCAGGATTTCCGGTGTGGGATTGGCAAGGGCAAAGATTACCGGACGATCCGCCATCCGGCCCACCATGTCGCCCGTAAGCACATTCGGTCCGCTGAGACCCAGAAACAGATCCGCGCCCTCGATCACCTCATCCAGCGTTCGCAGGTCGGCGGATTGGGCGAACGCGGCCTTTTGAGGGTTCATATCCTCCGTGCGGCCTTCGTAGACCAGGCCATGAATATCGCAGAGCCAGATATTCTCACGCCGCACGCCAAGCTTCAGCAACATGTTCAGGCAGGCAATTCCGGCAGCGCCGCCTCCGGTCGAGACGATCTTGATCTCGTCGAATGCCTTCCCCGCGACATGAAGCGCATTCTTCGCCGCCGCGCCGACGACGATGGCCGTTCCATGCTGATCGTCGTGAAAGACCGGGATATTCATCCTCTCCCGGCAGAGCTTTTCGACGATGAAGCAATCCGGGGCCTTGATGTCTTCCAGATTGATTGCGCCGAATGTCGGCCCCAACGCACAGACGATGTCTGCCAGTTTTTCGGGGTCGGTTTCATCTAGTTCAATGTCAAAACAATCTATATTGGCAAATTTCTTGAAAAGAACCGCTTTGCCTTCCATGACCGGTTTGGATGCAAGCGCGCCGATATTGCCCAGGCCAAGAACCGCGGATCCGTTAGAGACGACCGCGACCAAGTTGCCACGTGCCGTGTAGTGTGCTGCTTCGCTTGGATTTTTCTTGATTTCCAGGCAAGCCTCCGCCACGCCCGGCGAATAGGCCAGCGCAAGGTCGCGGCCATTGGCCATCGGTTTCGTCGCGCGGATTTCAAGCTTCCCTGGTTTTGGGTTCGCATGATAGGCCAAGGCCGCCTGTTTCAGCGATGGTGTATCCGACATTCGATAGCTCCTCCCCAAGAAAACTAGTTTAGCTTTAAACTAGTTTTGAAATGCGCGAAATACTCTGTTTTGCTGCAGATGTCGCAGGGGTGTCTTGCAAAATCGTGAACCCCCGGCCACTCTCGCTCCGCAAAGTGGAGAACCAATGTCGACAACCAAGGCCGAAATGCGCTTGCCCACGGACGCGTTGCGCGACGATATTCCGTTCTTCACCAAGACTTTGGGCATGCAGCTCGACATGATTTATCCGGCGGACGATCCGCGCGTTGCGGTTTTGTCGGGGCACGGTCTGCGCCTTCGGATCGAGCAGGGCGCGTCAGAGCCGCCGGGCACGCTGCGGATCCTCACGGATGAACCCGGATCCTTTGCAAACGGGCAGCGCCGATTGACGGCGCCGAATGGCACCAGGGTGGAGATAGAGGAGGCAAACCCGCCTCTTGTCCTGCCCGCGTCACAACACGCCTTTGTCGTGCGACGGCTCGCGGATCAGGCCCCGTGGGTCATCGGACGGGCCGGCATGCATTACAGGGATCTGATCCCCGACCGGCTGGGCGGTTCGATCATCGCAAGCCACATCCGCATCCCGGACGGTGGCCCGGTGCCCGACATGGTGCATTACCATACGGTCGGCTTCCAGCTCATCTTTTGCTATCGAGGCTGGGTCGACCTGGTCTACGAGGATCAGGGAGAGCCGTTTCGGCTTCACGCGGGCAATTGCGTGATCCAGCCCCCGGAAATCCGGCACAAGGTCCTTTATGCATCGGAGAATATCGAAGTGGTCGAGATTGGCGTTCCGGCCGAGCATATCACGACCATTGATCACGACATGAGCTTGCCAAACGGGCCAGCCAACCCGGACCGGCTGTTTCAGGGGCAACGTTTCGTCCATCACAAGGCGAAGGAGGCGATCTGGCAGTCGCATCGGCTGCCCGGCTACCGGTCCCGTGATACCACGATTGCCCGGAATACCGGCGACGTCGCAGGCGTTCATGTCCTGCGGCGGGGTGAGGGTCAGCCGGCGTGGACACGGCATGACAGCGACATTCTGTTTACCTTCGTCATGGAAGGCGGTGTCACGTTGGAGGGAGAGGGAAAGGTGCCCTACAGGCTTGCGCCGGGGGATGCTTTCGTGATCCCTCCGGCGATGAAGACCCGCCTTGCCGAGCCGACGGATGATGTTGAGCTGCTCGAAGTCGCGCTGCCGGGCGCATTCAAAACCGAGGTTCTGACATGAGTTTGAAAGAGGCGGCGCTCAAGGTGCGCGCCAACGCCTATGCACCTTATTCGAATTTCCAGGTCGGAGCGGCCATCCAGGCACGATCGGGTGTCATCTACGCGGGATGCAATGTCGAGAACGTGGCTTATCCCGAGGGAACATGCGCCGAGGCCGGGGCGATTGCGGCGATGGTCGCGGCGGGAGAGACCGAACTGACCGAGGTTTACGTGGTTGCGGGCAGCCCGATGCCGGTCACGCCCTGCGGGGGATGCAGGCAAAAGCTGGCGGAATTCGGAAAATCCGACGTTCGGGTCACCATGGCCACAACCGGTGGTGTCGAACAGGTGATGACGCTGGCCGAGCTGTTGCCGGGCGCATTCACGCAAGACCACATGGCGGAAGAGTAAAACAGTGGACGCCCGTTCGATTATTGCGACCCTGCGCCGTGGCGAGACGCCGGACGCCGATGCCTTGCGCTGGTTTGCCCGGGGGTTGGCAGATGGCACGGTCAGTGATGCGCAGGCAGGCGCCTTCGCCATGGCGGTCTGCCTCAACGGACTGGGCGAGGCCGGGCGGACCGGATTGACCGAAGCGATGCGCGACAGTGGATCGGTGCTGAAATGGGATGTGGACGGGCCTGTGCTCGACAAACACTCCACCGGTGGCGTCGGCGATTGCGTGAGCCTTCTTCTGGCGCCTGCGCTGGCTGAATGCGGCGCATATGTGCCCATGATCTCGGGTCGGGGCCTGGGACATACGGGCGGGACGCTTGACAAGCTTGATGCGATCCCGGGCGTATCGACATCGTTTGATACAGACCGTTTGCGCGACGTGCTGAACGAGGCGCGTTGTGCAATCGTAGGCGCCACGGCGGATATCGCACCCGCGGACAAAAGGCTCTACGCCATAAGGGATGTCACAGCCACCGTTGAAAGTCTGGATCTGATCACCGCGTCGATCCTGTCGAAGAAACTGGCGGCATCCCCGGATGCGCTGGTTCTGGACGTCAAGGTGGGCAGCGGCGCGTTCATGAAAACGCCCGAGGAGGCGCGCGCGCTTGCCCAGGCACTGACGGCAACCGCGAACAAGGCCGGATGCCGGACAACGGCGGTGATGACCGACATGAGCCAGCCTTTGGCTTCGGCCTTGGGAAACGCGCTGGAAGTGGCGGAGGTGATGAAGTGCCTCACCAACCCGGTGAACGGCCCCCTGGTGGAGATCACGGCCGCTTTGGGCGGGGTGGTTCTGGCCGATGCCCGCCTTGCGGAGGATGTTCAGGACGGCGCTGACCGGATCGTTGCTGCGCTTCGGGAGGGGCGGGTTGCCGAACGGTTCGGCAAGATGATCGCCACCGTTGGCGGGCCCAAGGCTTTCGTGGACAACTGGGCGCGGTTTCTGCCCGAAGCGAACATCATCCGCGAGGTGCCGTCCTTTTCCGACGGGATCGTCACCTCCATTGATGGGGAGGCGCTGGGCCTTGCTGTCGTGGCATTGGGCGGAGGGCGGCAGGTGGAAAGCGACGTGATCGACCCCGCCGTGGGCCTCTCGGGCATCGCCCGGCTTGGCCAGCGCGTGACCAGGGGGGAGCCGTTGGCCGTGATCCATGCAGGCCGCGAAGATGCGGCAAGGCACGCAGAGGAGGCGCTGCGCCGCGCCATTCGCTTACGCGACACGCCACTCGACATCCCGCCGCTGATCCACGAAAGGATCGGTTGATGCCGCGCGCCTTCCTTGTGGTGATGGATTCCGTCGGGATCGGCGGCGCGCCGGATGCCGACCGGTTCTTTAACGGCGACACGCCGGATACGGGCGCCAATACGCTTGCGCATATTGCCGAAGCCTGCGCGCAAGGACGCGCGGAGGAGGGACGCTCTGGCCCCCTGCACCTGCCGGTGCTCGACGGGCTGGGTCTGGGGGCCGCGATCCGGCTCGCCTCCGGCAGCGCGGCGCCCGGACTTGAAGCGGAGCCGAAAGGGCGCTGGGGGGCCGCGACAGAGGTGTCGCCGGGTAAGGATACGCCGTCAGGCCATTGGGAGCTGGCCGGTCTGCCCGTGCCGTGGGACTGGCATTATTTTCCGGATACCGTCCCGGCCTTTCCCGAGCCCCTGATGCGCCGGGTGGCGGAGATCGCGGGCGTGGAGGGAACCTTGGCCAACCGGCATGCCTCCGGCACGGCTGTGATCGAGGCTTTCGGAGAGGAGCATCTGCGAGCCGGTTGGCCGATTTGCTATACCTCCGCCGACAGCGTCTTTCAGATCGCGGCTCATGAAGAGGTGTTCGGCCTCGACCGGCTTCTGCATCTCTGCGAGACGCTTGCGCCGGACCTGCATGCGATGAAGGTGGGCCGGGTGATCGCGCGGCCCTTTGTGGGGACGCCGGAAACCGGCTTTACCCGCACCACGAACCGCCGCGATTACGCCATTGCCCCGCCCGCGCCGGTTCTGACCGATTGGGTGCAATCGGCCGGCGGGCGGGTCTATGGCGTGGGCAAGATCGGCGACATTTTCTCGATGACGGGGATCGACGAGGTGCGCAAAGGCTCTGATGCGGTGCTGATGGGGCATCTGTCAGACCTTGTCGCCGAGGCCGAGGATGGAAGCCTGACCTTTGCCAATTTCGTGGAATTCGACAGCCTTTATGGTCACCGGCGGGATATCTCGGGCTATGCGCGGGCGCTGGAATGGTTCGATGCGGAGATCGGCAAGCTGCTGCCGCAGTTGCGGGCAGGCGACATGCTGCTGCTGACCGCCGATCATGGCAACGATCCAAGCTGGGTGGGCACCGATCACACCCGGGAGCGGGTTCCGGTTCTGATCGCCGGGCAGGGCGGGGGCGAGCTGGGGCTGATCGGGTTCAACGATGTGGCGGGCCTGGTGGCGCGGCACCTGGGTGTCACGCCTCTTGACTGACCGGGCAGGGGGCCAGCCCCCGTCCGCCGGAGGCGGACTCCCCCGGGATATTTCGAACCCAAAGAAGCGGGGTGGGGTTGAGATGGGGGATTGTCTCTCCGCGCGGTGCGAGGCAGAGAAGGCGCGGCAGCAAAGGAGTGTCTCATGGCCGAGCATCTGACGATCGTCGATCACCCGCTGGTGCAGCACAAGCTGACGCTGATGCGGGACAAGGGGACGCCGACGGCGGTGTTTCGTCAGACATTGAAGGAAATCAGCCAGCTGCTGGCCTATGAGATCACCCGTGAATTGCCGATGACCCACAAGCCCATCGACACCCCGATGGAAGAAATGGATGCCCCGGTTCTTGCCGGAAAGAAGATGGCGCTGGTGTCGATCCTGCGGGCAGGCAACGGGCTTCTGGACGGGGTGCTGGAGCTTATCCCGTCAGCACGGGTGGGGTTCGTCGGGCTCTACCGCGATGAAGAGACGCTTGAGCCGGTGCAATATTATTTCAAGGTGCCGGATGCCCTGGAAGACAGGCTCGTGATTGCCGTCGATCCGATGCTGGCGACGGGTAACAGTTCCGCGGCGGCGGTGGAGTTGCTGAAGAAGGCCGGCGCGAGGAATATCCGGTTCATGTGCCTGCTTGCCGCGCCGGAGGGGGTGTCGCGGATGAAAGAGGCGCATCCGGACGTGCCCATCGTCACCGCCGCGCTGGATCGCGGGCTGAACGAAAAGGGCTATATCATGCCCGGTCTTGGCGATGCGGGCGATCGGATGTTCGGCACCAAATAACTAAGCCCGCGCGCTTTACTCAGCCAGTCTTTTGCTGCATCCTCGCCGCCATATCTTGTGGGGGCACAGATGAAGTTTACAAGAATTATTGCTGCCAGTTTTGCAGTTGCATGTTTTGGATGGACCGCGGCGTCGGCCCAATCGCTGCGGGGAAATACCGCGCCGGCGGAGTTCCCGCCAGCATCTTTCACAGGAAATCAATATGTTGACAGCCGCGGCTGTGTGTTCATCCGCGCAGGTATCGACGGCAACGTGACCTGGGTGCCAAGGGTAAGCCGGAACCGTCAGCAGGTGTGCGGCGCGCGGCCGTCACTGGCCCGTTCGGCGGGGACAACGGCCACCGCCGCGCCAACTCCGAGAGCGGTGCAGATCACGCCCAATGCACAACCTGCCGCGACCGCACGGCCCGCGCCGCAGCGCGTGGTGCGCACACCTCAACCTACGCAGCGCGTCGTGCGGACCCAGCGCCGGGCGCCGATACCCACAATCGCAACGACGACGAAGCCACCCGCACCCGTGATCCGGCGCGCGCCCGTGACCCAGCGCAAGCCTGCGCCGGCGCCAAAGCCGGTGACAATACAGCAACCCAGACAAACGGCGCCTGTGACGATCAAGCGGTCAGGACGGTGTCCGGGCGCGTCGGCGATCAGCCAGAGGTACATCAACGATGGCAGCCGCTACCCCGTACGCTGCGGCCCTCAGCGAGAAGCGCCCGTGACACTGCCGGGCGACAGCATCTCGCTTGCGCCGGGAGCGGACGGATACCAGCTTGCCGAGGCCGACACGCTGAGATCAGGAACACGCGTGGTGCCGAAGCATGTCTATATCAAGCGCCAGAACACCACGAATGTCGTGGTTCCCGAAGGCTATCGCCGGGTTTGGGAGGATGACCGTCTCAACCCGCGCCGGGCGGAGCAGACGCTGCAGGGCCACGCCCAGACGCAGCAGATCTGGACCAACCAAATGCCACGCCGTCTGGCCGACCCGACCCGCCGGGTGCGGTCAAAGCAACCTACCGTGCATGTTCCCGCACAGCTGGGCCTGCGTCCCGAAGCACCGACCGTGTCCACAAAACAGCGCGTGTCACAGAAGGCGGCCCAGGTGAAGTCGGGCCAGCATTTTGTGCAGGTTGGTGTGTTCGGCCAGCCCCGTAACGCCGAAGCGACAGCCCAACGTATGGGGCGCACCGGGCTTCCTGTCCGCATGGGGACACTGACACGCGGCGGCACGTCCTATCGCCTTGTGATGGTTGGCCCGTTTTCAAACAGTCGCGACGCTCAAAACGCGTTGCGGGTGGCGCGCCAGGCTGGTTTCAAGGATGCTTATATCCGCTAGTATGAGCTTCCGGGTCTCGCAGGAGGCCCGGCTTTAACCCTCGCAAATGCTTTGCAGCAAAAGCCAGTCCCTGTCTCTCATCAGCGGCGTCGTATCGCGCCCGGCCATCGGGTCAGCCTCGATCAGGCCAAGAACGGTTTCGCCGGTAATGTCGCGCGCATAGGCGTAGGGGGACGAACGCAGCTCTGCCTGCGCGAAGCCTGCGAGCAGAACATCGTCGTTTAACGGCGGCCTTGCATTCATCAGCAGGGCTTCGGCGTAGGCATCAAGGATCTCGTCGCTCAGCCGCCCCGTGGTGATCAGCCGAAAGGCGGCCCAAAGACCGCTGCCTTCCAGCAGGGCGGCAAGAGGGTCGGTCATGTCGGCCCGGATCTGCTCGGCCAGGATATAGCCGGCCGCGACATCGGGTTCTTCATGATCCTCGATGATCGCGCGGTTCAAAAGGATGATGCCACCGGGCAGGTGCATGCTGTCCCGGACCCCGGCGGGCAGGATCACCAGACGCTCGGTCCCGGTCTGGCTGGCCAGTTCGGCAAGCGCAGGTCTTGCGTCGGCAAAATCACAGGCCGCGCCCGAAACACGCTCGATCCGGCCAAGGAGCGCTTCTCCGATTTCTTCACGCTTGATGTCGGGTACGACCGACACCGTGTGCCGTTTCATCGCGCCCGGCAGCCAGAAGAGGGCCAGTGCTGCAATCGCAAGGCTGATCGCCAGCCCGGACAGCCAGCGCAGACGCCCCGGATGCGGCCGCGCCTTGTCGATTGCGGTCCGCAAGGTTTCGATGGCATCGATCATTTGCGCTTCGTTTTCCGAGAATTCCAGAACTTCGCTGGCATCTTCATCGGGGCTGTAAATGGCAGGGCGCTCTCCGGGATTGAGACGGACAAGGGCGGCCAGCGACCAATGGGCCAGGGCCTGATCCTTCAGATCGCTGATCACCAGCGTGGCATCCCCGATGGACACGATCACCTCCCGACGCTGGCCATCGGGGGTATCGCGCCAAAGGGCGGTGGCTTCCAACCGCTGATACTGTGTCAGAGCTGTCATAGGCTCGGGATCTGCTCATGCCTTATTTTAAGGCAAGCGTATCATGGGCGTCGCCTCAAG
The DNA here is from genome assembly GCF_004216475.1 of Thalassococcus sp. S3. GTDB lineage: Bacteria > Pseudomonadota > Alphaproteobacteria > Rhodobacterales > Rhodobacteraceae. Next base: position 1,472,958 of record NZ_CP022303.1, read on the forward strand.
AGCAAACTCCTTGGGGGATGGGGCGGCCTACGTCAGATTGGCCGCCAGTTTGCGCAGTTCGAATTTCTGGATCTTCCCCGTCGATGTTTTGGGAAGCTCCCGAAACACAACGGACTTCGGCGCCTTGAAGCCTGCCAGTGTTTCACGGCTAAAGGCGATCAGCGCTGCCGCGTCTGCATCTGCGCCCTCTTTCAGCTCGACGAACGCGCAGGGCACCTCACCCCATTTCTCATCCGGCTTTGCCACAACCGCGGCCAAAAGCACGTCCGGATGCGCCATGAGGACCCCCTCCACTTCGACCGAGGAGATATTTTCGCCACCCGAAATGATGATGTCCTTGGCGCGGTCGGCGATCTGGATGTAACCGTCGGGATGCTGGACGGCGATGTCGCCGGAATGGAAGTACCCGCCTTTGAAGCTTTCCGCGGTGGCTTCGGGGTTTTTGAGATAACCCTTCATGACGGAGTTCCCACGCATCACGATCTCTCCCTGATCGGATCCGTTCTTGGGGATCTGCTGCATGTTTTCGTCAAGCACCGTGATATCGTCCATCATCGGGAAGGCGACACCCTGGCGGGCCTTGATCGCGGCCCGCCCGTCGGTGTCCAGCGCGTCCCATTGGCCGCCCTTCCAAAGACATTCGGTGACATGCCCGTAGGTTTCGGTCAGCCCGTAGACCTGGGTGACGTGAAAACCCAACGGCTCGATCTTGGCCAGCGTCGCGGGGGCCGGGGGCGCCCCGGCGGTGAAGACCTCGACCGTATGGGCAAAGCTGCGACGTTCGTCTTCGGGCGCGTTGACAAGCATGTTCAAAACAATCGGCGCGCCGCCGAAATGGGTGACGCCCTCATCGGCGATGGCGTTGTAGATGTTCGGCGCGGTGATGTCCCGGCAGCAGACCAGCGTACCGCCAAGCACGGGCATCATCCAGGTGTGGTTCCAGCCATTGCAGTGAAACAGCGGCACGATGGCCAGGTAGGTTGGATGCAGCACCATACGCCACGATATGACAGTGCCCATCGTCATCAGATAAGCGCCGCGATGGTGATAAACGACGCCCTTCGGCCGTCCCGTGGTGCCCGAGGTGTAATTGAGCGCGAGGCTTTCCCATTCATCCCGGGGCAGGATCCAGTCAAAGTCGTGATCGGCCTCGGCCAGGATATCCTCATAAAGCGGGTGCCGGCCACTGGCGGGCCATCCCGCATGCGGATCCGGCACTTCGATGATCAGGGGGCCGTCGCCTTCCATGCGGTCCTTGGCGGCTTCGGCCAGCTCCAGGAACTGGGTGTCCGCAAGCACGACCTTCGCGGCGCCATGCCCAAAGATGTAAGACACGGTGTCGAGATCAAGCCGGGTGTTGATCGTGTTGAGGACAGCGCCGCAGGCGGGCACGCCAAAATGCGCCTCGGCCTGGGCGGGCAGGTTCGGGATGAGCGTTGCCACCACGTCGCCCGGTTTCACGCCCATACCCGCAAGGGCCGAGGCGAGGCGCGTGCAACGGTCATAATATTCCGCGTAGGATTTGCGATGCGCGCCGTAAACGACCGCCGTGTGATCGGAAAAGACATGAGCGGCGCGCCTCAGGTGTGACAGGGGTGTCAAAGGCACGTAATTCGCAGCCGTTTTCTCCAGACCGGTTTCATCCGCCAACCAACCCATTGCATCCTCCCTCGCTTTCCGCGCAATTGCATTTTGACGGGGATAATGGAGCGACGGATTAGGAATGCAAACGCCAATCCTTCAAACGCGACCGCTTTTGGCCGCGGCCTCGATGGTGGCTGCGATGTCGGTCATCGGTGTGATCGACAACGTCATTCCTCTGATCGCGGCCGAGATCGGGCTTTGGCAGTTCCATGCCACACGGGCATCTTTGGCGATCCCGTTGGTCGTGGCGATGTCGCTCCTTGGGTTCGGCGCGTTGCGGCCGCTACGCTTGTGGGCCGTCGCCCTGCGCAGTGCGCTGGTGGCAACGTCGATGCTTTTCTACTTCACGGCGCTCGCCCTTATGCCGATCGCTCAGGCTTTGGCGGGTCTTTTCACCTCTCCGATCTTCATATTGCTGATCTCCGCGCTTGTCTTGAAGGACCCTGTGGGTCCGTGGCGCGTTCTCGCGGTGGCCATCGGGTTTGTCGGCATCCTTCTGGTGCTGCAGCCCGATCCGTCGCGCTTTGATGTTGTCGCCCTGATCCCGGTCGCCGGTGGGTTCTTTTATGCCCTCGGCGCGGTTGCCACGCGCAGCCTTTGCGGTGGCGAAAGCACGATGTCGCTTCTCGCGGGCATGTGGCTGACCCTTGGGGCGATGGGTCTGGTTGGCCTTTTCGTGCTCTCCCTATGGCCCGCAGCGCCTGAGCCGGGCGCTGCCGGCTTTGTCACCCGCGCCTGGGTCTGGCCCATGTGGCAATCCGCCCCTTGGGTTGCTGTGCAGGCTGCTGGGTCGGTGATTGGAGTGTTTCTGATCATCAAGGCCTACCAGCTGGGCGAACCGTCCTACGTGTCGGTTTTCGAATATTCGGTCATGATCTTCGGGCCGCTTTTTGCGTTTCTCGTGTTCGATCAGGCAGTCACTCAGATGCAGATCCTGGGCATTTTCTGTATCGCGCTGGCCGGGGGCGTTATTGCCCTTCGTTCGAAATAGGATAGCCTTTCGGGTATGATTATCTCACGCGGTCGCGGCTATGTTTTTGTCCATATACCCAAGACCGGAGGAACCGCTCTTGCGCTGGCGTTAGAGGCACGGGCGATGAAAGATGACATGATGCTGGGCGATACGCCCAAGGCCAAGAAGCGGCGCAATCGCTTGAAAGCGGTGCAGGCGCGGGGGCGGTTGTGGAAGCATTCCACGCTCGCCGATATCGACGGTCTTGTGTCGCTGCAGGATCTTGCGGGCCTTTGCGCGTTTACACTGGTTCGCAATCCCTGGGACAGGGCGGTCAGCTATTATCACTGGCTGCAGACCCAGACCTTCGATCATGCGGCGGTGACGCTTGCCAAGAGCCGGGACTTTCCGGCCTTCGTCACGCATCCGGTGATCCAGGCTAGTTTCCGCGATGCGCCCGCATCGGCCTATATGCGTCGGGCCGATGGGGTAGAGCAATGTGCGGCCTACATCCGGCTGGAGCATTTCGAAAGCGACGTGCAGCCGGTGGTCGATCACCTTGGATTTGATCTTGTTCTTCCAAAGGCCAACAGCTCAGACCGGGATTCGGACTACAGGCTCTACTATACCGATACAGCCCGTGCCGCGGTGCAGGATGCGTGCGCCGAAGATATCGACCGGTTTGGCTATGACTTCGACCAGGGATATCTTGGCTGAACAGGGCAGATGCGATGCCCTGAAAATGCCACAATGTTTTTGAGTTCTGCCTTATCAGGGACATTTCCCGACCATCTGGTGTCGTTAACCAATTTTAAGAATTCGTGAACCGCAGGGTGTGAGATGTTTGGCTGGAAGACGAAAAGAGCTGTAAACAGGCGCCTGGCCGAGCCTGGGGGCGCTCAGGACGGCGGATACATGGCGGCGCCGACCGGGTTTATGACGGGCACGCGCGTGGCGTCGAACCTGGGGTGGACGAATGTCGAAACGCTTGCGCTGGGCGACAAGGTTCTGACCTTCGACAATGGAATGCAGGTGGTCACCGACATTCAGCGGGACGTCCTCTGGGATGTTCCCGACCGCGTTGCACGCGCGCTTTGGCCCATGCATGTGCCGCGCGGGGCGCTGGGCAACCGGGTCGATATGCAACTGATGCCCGATCAGGGCGTGATGATCGAAAGCGATGCTGTTGTGGACGTGCTGGGAGATCCGTTCGCCATCGTACCGGCGCGGGCTTTGAATGGCTATCACGGCATCGCCCCCATGGTGCCGTCCGACCCGTGCGAGATCATCGTGTTGTCTTTTGACACGGACGAGGTCATCTATGCCGAAGGCGGGCTCTTGGCCTATTGCCCCCGCCCGCGCTGTATCGTGCGCGACGATTTCCAAGCGCTCGACATGTTCTATACGGTGCTCGACATGCCCGCAGCAACGATGCTGATCGAGGATATGACGGCCCAGGGCACGCCGCAGCTGACCTGAAAAGAAAAGGGGCGCCGAAGCGCCCCTGATCCATTCCTTACTCCGCAGCAACGGCTTCGGCCGGGCCGAACCTGCCATAGAAGGTCTGGCCTTTCTCGGCCATCTCCCGGAGCAGCGGCGGGCAGGTGAAACGTTCGCCGAATTTCTCGGTCAGCTCATCGCACCGCTTGGCCGCATAGGGTGCGCCGATGATGTCGAGCCAGCTGAACGGGCCACCCGACCACGGGGCAAAACCCCAACCCAGGATCGCGCCGACGTCGCCTTCGCGGATGTCTTCCAGCACGCCTTCCTCCAGCGCGCGCACCGCTTCGAGAACCTGTGCGAACATCAGGCGTTCCTGCACCTCGATCAGGTCGGGCTGTTCGTCCGCCAGCGGGTACTTGTCGTGGATGCCCTTCCAATAGCCAATGCGCTTGCCCTTCTCGTCATAATCGAAATAGCCGGCCTTGGCCTTGCGGCCCAGACGGCCCTGCTCCTCCATCCAGACGATCAGATCGTCGGCTTCGGAAGCAGGGTAGGCATTGCCCATGGCGGCTTTCGTGGCGCGCATGATCTTGGTCGCCAGATCAATCGACGTCTCGTCGCCCAGTTGCACCGGTCCCACGGGGAAGCCAAGCTGCTGTGCTGCATGGTCGATGAGGGCCGGAGCCACGCCTTCGGTGATCATCCGCGTGGCTTCGTTGCCGTAAGGAATGATGCAACGGTTGGCGTAGAAGAAGCGTGCGTCGTTGACCACGATCGGCGTCTTACGGATCTGGCGCACGTAATCGAGCGATTTGGCCACCGCCCGGTCGCCGGTTTCCTTGCCCTTGATGATTTCCACCAGCAGCATCTTTTCGACGGGCGAGAAGAAGTGGATGCCGATGAATTGCTCAGGCCGGCTCGATGCCTTGGCCAGATCGCTGATCGGCAGGGTCGAGGTGTTGGAGGCAAAAATGCAATCTTCGGGAATGATCGCCTCGACCTTCTTGGTCATCTCGGCCTTCACGCCGGGATCTTCGAAGACGGCTTCGATGATCAGATCGCAGCCTTTCAGGTGCTCCAGATCCGGCGTTGCGGTGATCAGGCCAAGCATCGCCTCTTTCTTTTCGGGCGTGACCTTTTTGCGGGCGATCCCCTTGTCGAGATAGGCTTCGGTGTAGGCTTTGCCCTTGTCGGCCGCTTCCTGGTCACGGTCGATCAGGACAACCTCCATGCCTGCCTGGGCGGAGACGAGCGCGATGCCCGCGCCCATCATGCCGGCGCCCAGAACGCCCAGTTTCTTGACCCGTTGATCCGGTACGCCCTCGGGTCGCACAGCGCCTTTCTCCAGAGCTTCTTTGTTGAGGAAGAGCGACCGGATCATTGCGCCGGAGGAGGGGTTCATCAGCACGTTGGTAAACCAGCGCGCCTCGATCTTCAGAGCGGTGTCGAAAGGCACGAGCGCGCCTTCATAGACGGCACTCAGCAGCGCCTTGGCAGCGGGGAAAGCGCCCTGGGTCTTGCCGTTCACCATCGCGTTGGCGCCCACGAAATTCATGAAGCCCGCGGGATGGTAGGGCGCGCCGCCCGGCATCTTGTAGCCCTTGGCATCCCACGGCTTGACCAGATCCGCATCGGTGGCGTTCAGCACCCACTCTTTCGCGGCAGCGACAGGGTCGGCGACGACCTCGTCCACCAGACCTCCGGATTTGGCCTTAGCGGGTTCCACCATCTTGCCTTCCAGAAGGAACGGTGCCGCACCCACGGCGCCCAGCTTGCGCACGAGGCGGGTGGTACCGCCAGCACCGGGGAAGATGCCGACCATGATTTCCGGCAGGCCGATGCGGGCCTTAGGGTTGTCGGCGACAAAAATGCGGTGTGTGGCCAGCGGCAGCTCCAGCCCTATGCCGGCGGCAGTGCCGGGCAGGGCCGCAGCGATCGGCTTGCCGCCCTTGTTGGTCTTGGCGTCCATGCCCGCACGCTCGATCTTGCGCAGGAGGGCGTGCATCTGCATCGTGCCTTCAAAGAGACCCTTGGCCGGTTTGTCGCCCGCATCCTCTTTCATCTTGGCCAGCAGGTTCAGGTCCATGCCGCCCGCGAAAGAGCCGTCCTTGCCGGAGGTGATGACGATGCCCTTCACGGCCTCATCGGCCAAAGCGTCGTCGATCAGGTCATTCAGCTGACCCAGCCCGTCGATGGACATCACGTTCATCGACTTTCCGGGCACGTCCCAGGTGATGATGGCGACGCCATCGTCGCCTTTGTTCATGGTGAAATCGGTCATGTCCGGGTCCTTTCCTGGATTTGTCTGAGGGTCACCAGCGTCTCGGACGGCTCTGGTGACGTGTATGGGAATTCGGTGTTGGCCACGGCGTTGGTGGCCGATGTCATGCGCCACGTGGTCCCCTCGCGTTCGAGGATCATGCGGCTGCGCACCGGGCCGACGATCACCTCACCCCGGCTGCTCATGGTTGTTGTGTGATATCCGCAGATGAGGTTGCCGCTGAGAAACTCAGCCTGTGCAGCCTCGCGGACGAAGCTGTCGATCTCGTAGTCGCGGATCAGACCCAGCAACATATCAAAGAAGGGGCGGATGTCAGCGGGGCTCTTCAGCACCTTGTCATGTACCTCGCCATGGGCGGTATAGGGAAAACGGCAGAGGGCACAGTAGGCTTCGAAATCATTGTCGAGGCTGGCTTGGGTCAGTGCGTCGATAAAGCCCTGATAAAGGGTCATCGGCTCAGCTTGTGAGCGGCGGATATCCCCCTCGATCTGCTGGAACGGCAGCAATTTGCCTCCGTCCTGCGGAACATGACCCGTCAGCAACGGCCAGCCGGGACTGGAGACGGCGCTGTGCACTTCGGCAAATTTCCATGTCTCTTCGTGCATCTGAAGAACGATCCGGCTGGTGTAGCTTGGAATGATCCGCGTGGCATTCCGAAGGGTGTGGGTGACGTGGTGGCCGAGGATGAAGTCGGGTCTCAGGAATTCGGCATCCGAGGCAAGGCAGATCAACTGGTTGACGCCTTGCCCCTTCAGCGATTGTGAAAAGGCCCGACAGCCGTCGAGGAGGTCCTCTTCGGTTTCGATGATCGTCCGGGCGCTCAACGTTTGGCGCAGGCAGGGCAATTTCACGCATGCGCTGACGGTCTGCATATCCCCTTCCAGGATCGCGCGGGCCAGTGTGTCCAGCGCATCCTGATAAAGAAGCAGAGCGTCAGGTTCTGCGTGAAACCCTGACATGGCTTAGACGCGCTCGATGATCGTCGCCGCCCCCATCCCCGATGCGATACAGAGCGTTGCGAGACCGGTTTCCTTGTCGGTCCGCTCCATCTCATCAAGCAGCGTGCCGATGATGATCGCCCCGGTCGCACCCAGCGGATGACCCATCGCGATGGAGCCGCCGTTGACGTTGACCATTGCAGGATCGACGTCAAAAGCTTGCTGGAACCGCAGGACGACCGATGCGAAGGCCTCGTTCACCTCAAAGAGGTCGATATCGCCGATCTCCATGCCGTGATCTTTCAGGATTTTCTCGGTCACCGGGACGGGTCCGGTCAGCATAATGGTGGGCTCGGTCCCGATCTTGGCCGTGGCCTTGATCCGCGCGCGGGGCTTCAGGCCGTATTTCTCACCGAATTCCTTGTTGCCGATCAGAACGGCGGCGGCGCCATCCACGATGCCCGAGGAGTTGCCGGCGTGGTGGATGTGATTGATCCGCTCCAGCTCTGGGTATTTCAGCATCGCGACCTTGTCGAAGCCTGGCATCTGCTCGCCCATCATCTGGAACGAGGCATTCAGCGCGCCGAGGCTTTGCATATCGGTGCCGGGACGCATGTATTCGTCATGATCGAGGATCGGCAGACCGTTCTGGTCTTTCACGGTGATGACCGATTTCGAGAAGCGGTTGTCGTCCCACGCCTCTTTCGCGCGGCGTTGGGATTCGACGGCCAGCGCGTCCGCATCATCGCGGGAGAAGCCATATTTTGTGGCGATGATATCAGCGCTGATGCCTTGCGGCACGAAATAGGTGTCGAGCGCGACCGATGGATCGGCTGCAATCGCCGCGCCGTCGCTGCCCATGGCCACCCGGCCCATCATTTCGACCCCGCCGGCGATGTAGGCGTCGCCCGCGCCGCCCTTCACCTGGTTGGCTGCCAGGTTCACCGCCTCCATGCCCGAGGCGCAAAAGCGGTTGATCGCCAGGCCCGGAATACGTTGGTCGAGATCGGAGGCCAAAACGGCGGAGCGGGCGAGGCATCCCCCTTGCTCCATCACCTGGGTGACATTGCCCCAGATGACGTCCTCAACGGCATGACCTTCGAGGTTGTTGCGCTCCTTGACGGCATTCAGCGTTTGCGCGCTGAGCCGCAGGGCGGTGACTTCATGCAAAGCTCCGTCCTTGCGGCCCTTGCCGCGCGGGGTACGCAGAGCGTCATAGATATAGGCGTCGGTCATCTTTTGTGATCCTTCCTTGTGTTCGTCTCGTCTCTAGGGGCCGCAGCAATCAGGTGTGCAGTCCGGTGTGCCATCGCAACCGTCACCACCGCCACGTGGTCGCCCGCAGCCGGGCATATTGCCCGAGCCGCAGCAGCTGCACGCGTCGCAGTAATCGTACCAGCGGGTCTTGTGTTTCTTGTTGTCGTCTTCTTCGTCTCGGCCGAGCGCGACTGCCGCCGCCTTGCAGGCCCGAAACCGATCGCGGATTGCGGGCAGGGCGGCGATCAACCCGACTTCGCGTATCCTCAGCGTGGCAAAGCCAGAACAGCCTGTCCCGCCATAGGCCAGCCTGTAGGCGCAGCCATAGCCCTTCCGTGGCGACAGCACCTGCTGATAGCCATGGATAAGCAGGAGGGAGAGGTGGCTGAGCATGGCTCACGCAGCACTCCCTTTCACGGAGCGGGGCATCAGATCATAGGGATGCTTCCAGCCCGGCTGATCGGAAAGACGCGTGAGCCAGGCATCGATGTGAGGCCAATCGGCACGGTCAAAGCCAAAGGGCTCGGGGTAGTAGAGATAGCCACAGCAGCTCAGGTCGGCGTTCGTGATACCGTCGCCCACAATCCAGTCGCGGCCTTCCAGATGTGCATCAAGTACCTGATAGGCCGCCTTGAGCCGACCCTGGTTGAAGCCGATCACCTCTTGCGGGCGTTTGTCCTCGGGCAGGAAGTTCATCAGAAACCGCGTCACACCCGCCATCGAGCTGAGCTTGTGGTTGTCCCACAGCACCCAGCGCAACACCTCGCGGCGCTCGGCGGCGTCCTTGCCGCCAAACTTGCCGGACTTTTCGGCAACATAGTCCTGGATGACGCCCGATTGGCTGAGTTTTGTATCTCCGTCCACCAGCACGGGGGCTTCGCCCATCGCGTTGATCTCACGATATTCAGGTGTGCGCGCCGCGCCGTTGAAAAAATCGACAAAGACCGGCTCCCAATCGAGGCCGGAGAGTTGCAGCGCGATGGCGGCCTTGTAGGAATTGCCGCTTTCACCGAAGCAATAGAGTTGGATTGTCATTGGCGCGCTGCCCCTCCCGTGGCGCGTGTTGTGGAAGACGGAGTGGGGGTTTCACACCCCCACACCCCCGTGGAGTTTATCTGGCAAGATGAAGAGGTAGCCTCTTCACCCCTCATTAACGTTAATGCGCTTATGCTTGTCCTGCGTCGCAGGCTGGAGAGCTGAGCGGCGTGCAAGGTGAAGCTCCGCTTCCCAGGCCTCGGTATATCGCCGCCCTTGGGAAGCGGGGTGGACCACCCCTCTTCATCTTGCCAGATAAACTCCCGCCGGAGGCTCCCGCGGTTGGCAAAGGGCGCTGATATCAGGCTTTTCAAAGCGATCTCGCAATCAGTTCTTTCATGATCTCGTTGGTGCCGCCATAGATCCGCTGCACCCGCGCGTCGGCCCACATCTCGCCCACGCCGTATTCTATCATGAACCCGTAGCCGCCATGGAGTTGGACACATTCGTCCAGAACCTCGCCTTGCGTATCGGTGAGCCAGTATTTGGCCATCGCGGCCTTTTCGACCGAAAGCGCACCGCGCAGATGCTCCTCGATGCATTCGTTGAGGAAGGCGCGTGCCACCATCGTTTTGGTTTTGCATTCCGCCAGTTTGAACCGGGTGTTCTGGAACTGGGTCAGCGGCCCGCCGAAAGCCTCGCGTTCCTTGCAATAGGTGATTGTCCGCTCCACCGCGCCTTCCATCGCACCTACCGCGCCACAGGCGATGGCAAGGCGTTCCTGTGGAAGCTGCTCCATCATCTGGTAAAAGCCGCGCCCTTCCTCGCCGCCAAGGATGTTTTCCGGCGGAATGTCGACATTGTCGAAGAAAAGCTCGGACGTATCAGCAGCATGCAGGCCGACCTTTTCGAGGTTGCGGCCTCTCTGAAAGCCCTCGGCCCCGTCGGTTTCGACCACCACCATCGACACGCCCTTGGCCCCCTGGCCGGGGTCGGTCTTGGCGGCGACGATGATCAGGTTGGCGTGCTGGCCGTTCGAGATGAAGGTCTTTTGGCCGGAGAGTTTGTAGGAATTGCCCTCGCGCACGGCCTTGGTACGGATGGATTGCACATCCGATCCGGTCGAGGGTTCCGTCATCGCAAGCGCGCCCACCAGTTCGCCCGAGACCAGGCGGGGGAGCCAGCGCTTCTTCTGCTCTTCACTGCCATAGGCGAGGATGTAATGCGCCACGATCGGTCCGTGGATGGCAACGCCCCAGCTTGCCAGATTGGCGCGGCTCGCTTCGATGAGGATCGCCGCCTCGTGACCGAAGTCCCCTCCGGCGCCGCCATATGCCTCGGGCACCGAGGGGCAAAGCAGCCCCAGCTCACCCGCCTGTTGCCAGATGCCGCGGTCCATCTGGCCCTGTTGGCGCCATTTGTCGAAATGCGGCGCCCATTCGTTGTCGATGAATTGCGCCGTCATATCGGCGATCATGCGATGCTCTTCGGTCATCCAGGTCGAGCTGGCCGAAAACATGTCTTTCATGGCGTCCTCCCTTGGCGCGGATCAGCGTTTGCGATCTTCGAGCTCGCTGTTAAAGAGTCGCAGGCGATGGCCCAGATTGTCGGCATCGGTCACGCTGTCGAAATGCTCGAAGAGAAACGACAGCGCCTCGCCCTCGTCCAGCCCGGCCTCATCGGCAAAGCGTTTCAAGCGACGATATCCGTCCTCGGTCATCGCGACCGGGAACCGGCGGGTCAGGCGAAAGCGTTTTGGCATCACTCCCCCAATGCCAGAAAAGGAGGGTAGGGCGGGGTTTACCCCGCCCCGGACCCTTAGAAGTTTGCCGCGTCCAGCGCCATTACGGTTTCTGCGCCCGTCTCGATCCGTGCCAGATGCGTGGCCGTCATCGGCAATTGCCGTGCCATATAGTAGCGGCCCGTCGCCAGCTTTGTCTCGTAGAACGCCGCGTCGGACGTGCCTCCGTCCAGAGCCGTCTTCGCAGCCAGACCCATGCGCGCCCACATGAGGCCCAGGCAGACCTGGCCGAACATGTGCATGAAGTCGTAAGAGCCGGCCAGAGCGTTGTTTGGGTTCTTCATGCCGTTCTGCATGAAATACATGCCCGCCGCCTGCAGGTCTTTGGATGCCTGCTTGAGCGGTTCGATGAAGTCGCGGTCATAGTCCGCGTCCTTGCCCGCATTTTCCTTGATGAAGCTCTTGACCATCTCAAAGAAGGCCATGACGTGCTTGCCGCCGTCCTGGGCCAGCTTGCGGCCCACGAGATCCAGCGCCTGAACGCCGTTGGCCCCTTCGTAGATCATCGCGATCCGAGCGTCGCGGGTATATTGCGACATGCCCCATTCCTCGATGTAGCCATGGCCGCCATAGACCTGCTGGGCCTTGATGGTCATGTCATAGCCGACATCCGTCAGGAAGCCCTTGATGACCGGGGTCAGCAGCGAGATCAGGCCGTCCGCATCCTTGTCCTTGGACCGGTGCGCCTGGTCGATCAGGGTCGCGCCCCAAAGGACGAAGGCCCGTGCGCCTTCGGCAAAGCTTTTCTGGTCCATCAGCGACCGGCGGATATCGGGGTGAACGATCAGCGGATCGGCCGGGCCATCGGGGTTTTTCGCACCAGTCACGTCGCGGCCCTGCAAGCGGTCCTTGGCGTATTCCAGCGCGTTCTGATAGGCGACATCAGCCTGGGCCAGGCCTTGCATGCCCACGCCCAAACGCGCTTCGTTCATCATGGTGAACATGGCGCGCATGCCTTTGTGTTCCTCGCCCAGCAGATAGCCGGTGGCCTCGTCATAGTTCATCACACAGGTCGAGTTGCCGTGGATGCCCATCTTCTCTTCGATCTTGCCGCAGGATACGCCGTTGCGTGCGCCGAGGCTGCCATCGTCGTTCACAAGAATTTTCGGCACGATGAACAGCGACACGCCCTTGATCCCCTCAGGGCCGCCCGTGATCTTTGCCAGCACGAGGTGGATGATGTTATCCGCCATGTCATGCTCGCCGGACGAGATGAAAATCTTCTGTCCGCTGATCTTGTAGCTCCCATCTGCCTGAGGCTCCGCCTTGGTCCGCATCATCCCCAGATCGGTCCCGCAATGCGGCTCGGTCAGGTTCATGGTTCCCGTCCAGTCACAACTGACCATCTTGGGCAGATAGGTGTCTTTCTGCTGTTCAGTGCCGTGGGCCAGGATGGCCGAAGCCGCTCCGTGAGTGAGGCCCTGGTACATCGTGAAGGCTTGGTTGGAGGCCGAGAACATCTCGCCCACCGCTGTGCCCATGACATAGGGCATGTTCTGGCCGCCATATTGTTCGGGCATATCCAGCCCCGGCCAGCCGCCTTCCTTGACTTGTTCGAACGCCTCTTTGAACCCCTTGGGTGTCCGCACCACGCCGTTTTCCAGCGTACAGCCCTCGGTGTCGCCCACCACGTTCAGGGGGGCCAGCACTTCGGAACTGATCTTGCCGGCTTCTTCGAGAATGGCGCCGGTGAAATCGGCCTCCAGCTCGTCATAGCCGGGAATGTCGGATTTGGTGACATTCAGAACGTCATGCAGCACGAACTGCATGTCCTTCGTAGGTGCGGTATATGTTGGCATTGGGATCTCCCTAGGAATTAAGGTCGTTCTCAGACTTTGTTTATTCGGCCGCGCGTTTCGGCGTGTTGAGCGAGTGGATCATCTTCTCGCCCCATTTGAGCTGCTCTTTCAGGTCGTCGATCGCCTGGGTCAGCTCGTCACGCTGGGCCTCCATATCAGCCAGCCGGTTCTGTGCGATCTCATAGGTGCGGGACAGCTGGGTGAGCTGCTGATCGCCCATGTGATAGAGATCGAGAAGCTGGCGGATCTCCTCTAGGCTGAAGCCAAAGCGCTTGCCGCGCAGGATCAGCTTCAACCGCGCCCGGTCACGTTTGGTGAACAGACGCTTCTGCCCGTCCCGGATGGGGAAGAGCAATTCTTTGCTTTCGTAGAATCGCAAGGTGCGCGGGGTGACGTCGAAGGCGTCGCACATCTCACGAATGGTCATCGTGTCAGAACTCATCATCTTCACTCTCGTCAACTTTTTGGGATGACCGTTAGGTGCGGAACTCCGCAGCGTTTTACAACTCTGCTTGACGTTGACGTAAGCTCTACGTCACGTCACTTTTAGCTTGACGTAAGATCAATCAACGTCACCCTACGTAAATCGCAAGAAAATAACCCAGTCGCGGAATCCGGCGCCTTAAAAGGGTAAGGAAATCCGTACCTTAGCTGCACGCCTCATAGAAACGATTTGAGCGATAGAGGCCGTCAGACTTGCAAAGGCGCCGTCTTGCGCCCTGAGCGATTCTTTAGCTCGGTAGGCCAGCGGCGGTTTGATCCCGCAGCTTTTGAAGCTCGTCCATGGCTTCCTGCAACTGGGCGCGTTGATCCAGAAGCTCCAGCATCTGCCGATCCGCCATCTCCAGAAAAGCGCGCATCTGGGCTTCGTTGCCCTCGTTTTCGTAGATCAGAAGCCACTGCCGGATCTCTTCGAGTTGAAATCCGAATTTTCGTCCCCGCAGGATCAGCTTCATCCGCGCGCATTCGCGTGGGCCATAAAACCGGGAACGGCCTTCGCGATCGGGCTGCAAAAGCTCAATATACTCGTAGTATCGAAGTGTACGCGGGGTCACGTCGAACTCGGCGCACATTTCTTTGAACGACAGTCGTGTGTCTGACATGTCACCCTCTTCTTCTTGATCCAAGCGTAGGCTTTTGAACTGAGGAGTTCAACAGGCGGGCTTGCGCTTGGATGGATGCGAGGCTCATAAAGGCGCCGGGGCGGTGCAGGTGACGGAGCAAAGCATGGTGGACAAGGCCAAACTGGCCCGGCAATTCATTGAGGCAATCCCACATTCGCGTGCGCTGGGCATGACGCTGACCGATATCGGCGATGGCTCGGCCGAGATCCGGATGGGATACGATCCCAGGTTCGTGGGCGACCCTAAAACCGGTGTCATCCATGGCGGCGCGGTCTCGGCGGTGATGGACACATGCTGCGGCGCCGCGGTGATGAGACATCCGGACGCCCCTGCAGGCACGGCGACGATCGACCTGCGCATCGATTATATGCGCGCAGCCACGCCGGGACAGGCCATCACGACCCGCGCGACCTGCTATCACATCACCCGTTCGGTCGCGTTCGTGCGCGCCACGGCCACGGATGAAGACACCGACCGCCCGGTGGCCACCGCCACGGGTGCCTTCACGGTGGAGCTGCGCTGAGATGGCGCGCCCCCGTCCCGAACCCGTTCAGGTGGTCAAACAGCGGCGCGATGCGGCGCTCAAGGCGCTGGTTCATTGCGTGCCTTACATCCAGTTTCTGGGTATCGAGTTTGACCGGCGCGGCGATGAGCTGACCGGCGTGCTGCCTTTCGACGAAAAACTGATCGGCAATCCGCTTTTGCCAGCGCTGCATGGCGGCGTGACGGCGGCCTTTCTCGAAGTCACTGCGATCATGACACTCAGCTGGTCGGTCTTGTGGGAGGATGTCGAAAGCGGCGCCATTGACGTGGAGCGCCTTGAAGCCGGCGATCTGCCACGCCTGCCCAAGACCATTGACTTCACCGTCGACTACCTCCGCTCCGGCCTGCCGCGCGACGGATATGCCCGCGCGCGGCTCAACCGCTCGGGCCGCCGTTATGCCAGCGTGCATGTCGAGGCCTGGCAGGACAATCGCGACAAGCTCTTTGCCCAAGCGACCGGACATTTCCTGATGCCGCCCCGGCAGGATGGCTGAGCAGACCGACATCACGCACAAACGCGTTCTGCGTGTCGCCGTACCGATTGTCATTTCAACGGCAACGGTGCCCATCCTCGGCGCCGTCGATACCGGCGTCGTCGGCCAGATGGGCGAGGCAGCCCCCATCGGCGCCGTCGGCATCGGCGCGATCATTCTCGGCGCCATCTACTGGATGTTCGGCTTTTTGCGCATGGGCACCGTGGGACTGACCGCGCAGGCGGTCGGGCAGGGCGACCGGGCGGAATTGCACGCCTTGTTGACGCGGGTTTTGCTGATCGGTTTCACTGCGGGTTTGGTGCTGATCGCGATTCAGGTGCCGCTCTTTGCTGGCGCCTTTCTGGTTGCGCCCGCCAGTGCCGAGGTTGAGGCGCTGGCCACCGGCTATATGCAGATCCGCATCTGGTCGGCCCCCGCCGCCATCGCAATCTACGGTATCACCGGCTGGCTTATCGCGCAGGAACGCACGCGCGAGGTGCTGATCCTGCAGCTTTGGATGAATGGTCTGAATGCCGGGCTCGACTTCTGGTTCGTCCTCGGCCTGGGCTGGGGTGTCGAGGGCGTGGCGCTTGGCACGTTCATCGCGGAGTGGAGCGGCGCGCTGCTCGGTCTTTGGTTCTGCCGCATGGGCTTTGCCGGGACCGCATGGCGAGATTGGGCCCGCATTTTCGACAAGACGCGGCTCAAGGTGATCTTTGCCGTCAATCGCGACATCCTGATCCGCTCTCTGCTGCTTGAGACGATCATTGTTTCGTTCATGTTTCTCGGCTCGGACTTTGGCGATGTCACGCTGGCAGCCAACCAGGTGCTGCTGCAGTTTCTGATGATCAGCGCCAGCGCGCTCGATGGCTTTGCCTTTGCTGCCGAAGCGCTTGTGGGCAAGACCGTTGGGGCACGGGACCGTCAAGCGTTGAGGCGCGCATCGGTGCTCAGCAGTCTTTGGGGCATTACGCTGAACGGTTTGATCGCGCTTGGCCTCGCGCTGGGCGGTCCAGCCTTGATCGACTTGATGGCCAAGGCGCCGGAGGTGCAGGAGGCCGCGCGTGCCTATCTGCCCTGGGTCGTGGCCGTTGCCATCCTCGGCGTACCGGGCTGGATGCTCGACGGGATCTTTGCGGGCGCAACGCGCACCCGCGACATGCGCAACATGATGGTGGTCAGCTTTCTGATCTATTGGGTGCTTGTCGCCATCGTCATTGGCCCGCTTGCCAATCACGGGTTGTGGTTCGCCCTGCTGATCGCGTTCATATCGCGCGGCGTGACGCTGGGCCTGCTATACCCATCGCTGGAGCGCATGGCCGAACGCGCCTAAAGCCAGGCGTCGCGTCCGGTTCCGACGGCTTCGGACACGCTGGCAAATCCGTCCCGTTTCAGGCGTCGGTCGATCCCTTCGGCAAGGCGCGGGACCAGCGACAGGCCTTCATAGACCAAGGCGGTATAAAGCTGGACCGCCGAGGCACCGGCGCGGATCTTGGCATAAGCATCGTCGGCAGAGCCGATCCCGCCAACGCCAATCAGCGGAATATCCGTGAGCGTCGACAGATAAGCCAGTACGCGGGTGGAGCGTTCGAAGAGCGGCGCGCCGGACAGGCCCCCTTTTTGCAGCCATTGCCCGCTGCGCAGACCCGCTCGGTTTAACGTGGTGTTGGTCGCGATGATCGCGTCGATCCGCGCCTCCTGCGCGACCGCCGCGATATCCGCGATCTCATCCTTGGTCAGATCGGGTGCGATCTTCAGGAAAACAGGAATTGGCGCAGCAAGATCCGCACGGGCCCGCATCACCCCGTCGAGAAGCGCGGCCAGCGCATCCCGCCCCTGTAGATCGCGAAGGGCTTCGGTGTTGGGGGAGGAGACATTTACGGTGGCAAAGTCCAGATGCGGGCCACAATGGCTCAGAACCTTTGCGAAATCCGCGGATCTGTCGGCACTTGTCTTGTTCGCGCCAAGGTTCAGCCCGATGACCGCGCCCTCGGGCCGCTCCGCCAGCCGTGGGGCGATGGCCTTCATCCCGTCGTTGTTGAACCCGAAGCGGTTGATCGCAGCCCTGTCTTCGCTCAGTCGGAACAATCGGGGGCGTGGATTGCCGGGCTGGGGGCGTGGGGTGGCGGCGCCCACTTCCAGAAACCCGAAACCTGTGCGGGCCAACGGTCTCAGCGCTTCGGCATTCTTGTCGAAACCCGCGGCGAGCCCCACAGGGTTTGGCAGCGCGATCCCTGCCACTGTCGTGCGCAAACGATCAGAGCTGACCGCTCCACCGCGAGGTCCCAGCCCTGCTCGCAATGCCCGCAACGCCAGCCCGTGCGCCGTTTCGGGGTCGAAGGAGCGCAGGGCGGTCAGGCCAAGCCCCTCGATCATCCAAAAAGCGCTCCGGTCTCAGCCGGCGCGCAGCGGATCAGTCGGGAGGTTGTGACAGCGGCCTGCCGATGAACGACCGCTTTTTGATACTCCGGGTCGGTGACCATTGCGAAAAAGCGATTGGCCTCCGGATCGCGCGCGATGAACATCAAATCCCACGCTTCGTCCGACGGTCCGATCAGCGTGATCTGGAAGGTGCCACGCCAGACGATCTTGCCTTCGAGGCGCTGGAAGACCGGGCCGCTTCCGTGGCTGTAACTCGCATACGCCTGTGCCCCGGTCAGGCTTTTGTCAGCCAAGGCGTGATCCTCGGGATAGACCGCCACATCCCGCAGTCGAACGAGGTTGAGCATCTCGATCGGCTGATCGCGGGGCAGGTCCTTGAAGGCCTCGAACTGGGCGCGCTCCGGATCGACAAAGGTCATCGCGCTTCCTCCGGAAAAGCGTGTTTTCCATCTGCCAGCGGCAGGGGCTTGGCCCAAAGCACATCCTCCATCCGCAGCTTGCGATAAAGATGCGGGAAATGCGCGCCGCCGCGCGACGGCTCCCATTTCAGCGCTGGCCCCATGGCGTCGGCTTCGCAGGCCAGCAAAGTCAGCCCGTCTTCACCGGCGAAATGCTTGGCTGCTGTCTCGGCGGCCTGCTCTGCGGTCGAAAAATGGACATAGCCATCGGCCAAATCCACAGGCGCGCCGTCCGTCTCTCCGGCCTCCTGGAGCGTGGCCCATTCGTCAGCGCGGAAAATCTTGAAAATCAGCATAGCCCGCTCATGCAATGCCGTGCGCGCCTGGTCAAGCGAAAGGCAGGCTTTGACAGGGCACATGAACCAGAGCACGATGCGACGATCTGCAATGACAAGGAATCTCTCATGCGCCTCAGCCCCCTGATGCTCTCTACCGCTGCTCTGAGCTTGTCGGCCGGTATGGCCGCCGCCGATTACACGCTGCACATCCTACATATCAACGATCTGCACAGCCGGATCGAACCGATCAACCGCTTCGACAGCACCTGTAGTGCCGAGGATGAGGGCGAGGGGAAGTGCTTTGGCGGCGTGGCGCGGGTGGCCACTCAGATCAACGCGCTGCGCGATGAGCTGACGGCAGCAGGCGAGAACGTGATCGTGCTGGATGCGGGCGATCAGTTTCAGGGCAGCCTGATGTATACGACCTATAAGGGTAAGGTCGAGGCCGAGTTCATGGAACAGATCGGCTTTGACGCCATGGCCGTGGGCAACCACGAATTCGACGACGGCCCGGAGAAGCTGGCGGAGTTCATCGACAAGGTGAGTTTTCCGGTGATCTCCGGCAATCTGGATCTCTCCGGCTCGAACCTGCTGCAGGGCAAGGTCGCCAATCATGTCGTGCTAGAGGTTGGCGGAGAGCGGATCGGCATGGTCTCGGCGCTGGCCACGGATACGGTAGAGACATCAAGCCCGGGGCCGACGGTGGTCTTTCAGGACGAGATCGAGGCCCTGCAGGAGGATGTCGCGGCGCTTGAGGCAGAAGGCGTGACCAAGATCATCGCGCTGAACCATGTGGGTCTTGCCGATGATCGCCGCATTGCCGAAGCGGTCGAAGGGCTCGATGCGGTCGTCGGAGGGCATTCCCATACGCTTTTGTCGAACAGTGACGAGGATGCAGCGGGCCCTTATCCGCTGATGGTGGGCGATGTGCCGGTGGTGCAGGCCTATGCCTATTCGAAATATCTCGGCCATCTGACGCTGACATTCGATGACGCCGGCGCGGTGACCGAGGCCACGGGCGATACGATCCTGCTGGATGCGTCGGTGACGCCGGATGCCGATATCGTGGCGCGCGTGGCCGAACTGGCCGGTCCCATCGAAGAACTGAAAGCGCGCGTGATCGGAGAGACGGCAGAGGCGATCGAGGGCGACCGCAATGTCTGCCGCGTGCAGGAATGCGCGATGGGCAACCTCGTGGCCGATGCGATGCTGGCCCGCGTGGCCGATCAGGGCGTGACGATTGCCATCGCCAACGCGGGCGGTCTGAGGGCGAGCATCGACGCGGGTGAGGTGACGATGGGCGAGGTGCTCACGGTGCTGCCTTTCCAGAACACGCTGTCCACCTTTGAGATTACTGGCGCGGGACTGGTCGAGGCGCTGGAGAATGGCGTGAGCCAGGTCGAAGACGTCAAGGGCCGCTTCCCGCAGGTGGCGGGCATGACCTTTACCTGGGATCCCAGCGTCGCACCGGGCGAGGGCCGGATCGTCGAGGTCATGGTGGCCGAGGGCGATGGCTTTGTGCCGCTCGATCCCGAGAAAACCTATCTGGTGACCACCAACAACTACGTGCGCAACGGCGGGGACGGCTATGCGATGTTCGCAGGCGACGACAAGAACGCCTATGATTTCGGGCCCGATCTGGCCGATGTGACGGCGGAATTTCTGGCCGATCAAGGCGCCTACCAGCCCTACACCGACGGTCGCATCAGCCAGAAGTAGCAGTATGTGCGGACGCTTTGTCCTGACACTGCCGCAGGATGCGATTGCACGGCTCTTCGATGCACGTCCGGTGAACGATCTGCCGGACGTGCCAAATTATAACATCTGCCCGACAAATCCGGTGCATTTTATCCGGACCGGTCCTGATGGCCGGCAGATTGCGAGCCTCCGCTGGGGCTTCCTGCCCCATTGGTACAAGAGCCCCACCGACGGCCCGCTCTTGATCAATGCACGCGCGGAGACGATTGCGGAAAAGCCCGCCTTTCGGGAGGCCTGCCGTCAACGGCGCGGGCTGATCGTGGCCTCAGGGTTCTACGAATGGACCAAGGATGCCGAGGATAACCGCTTGCCATGGTATTTCCGCCGCAGCGACGGCGCGCCGATTGCCTTCGCCGCGGTCTGGCAAAGCTGGGGCCGCGACGAGGCCCGGCAGGAGACCTGCGCGATTGTCACGACCGCAGCTAACATGAAACTCGAAGGGTTACACCACCGGATGCCCCTGATCCTGGAGCCCGAGGACTGGGCGCTCTGGCTCGGGGAGCAGGGCAAGGGCGCGGCCCGGCTGATGGTGCCGGGGAAAGAGCATGTGCTGGAATTCTTCCGGGTCGGTACGAAGGTAAACTCGAACCGGGCAGAGGGGCCGGACCTGATTGAACCTTTGGAAGATGAGGATGAGCTTGGGTAGCGGGCGGCGGGGTGAACCCCGCCCTACAGTTTATCGGACCCTGTCTTGATTGGTTTCAGCGGGGCGCGGCTTTTGTCATTACCCGCCATTGTGACCTTGTCGAGGAGGGTCACGAACGTTTCCCGCTCCGCCTTTGTCAGGCCTGCGATGATGTCATTCTGAAAACCCAGAACGAGCGGGCGGGCTTGGGTCAGCAGGTCCCTGCCGTCCTGTGTGATCTCTAGCGCCTTCGCGCGCCTGTCATGGGGTGCTGTCTTGCGAGCGATCAGGCCGCGGTCTTCCAGACGGTCGATCACCTTGCCCAGCGTCGCCCGGTCATACGCAATAAGTCCCGCCACGCGGGCCTGATCCGCGCCGGGATGCGCCTCCACCGCCGAAAGGGCCGCGAATTGCACAGGGGTCAGGGTCAGCCCGGCCTCCGCCATCCGCTCGGCGAAAAGCGCCACGGAAATCTGGTTCAGCCGCCGGATCAGGTGGCCGGGCATGGCGTGGATGTCCAAAGGCGCCTCCGCTTGGTAAGTCCGCTTATCGCGCCTGCCGTTACCCTGTCCGGACGACGGAATTCAACCCTTGCGGCCTGAGAACGTTTTCACCTCGACCCCGCTGTCGGTCAGGCAAGTGCGGACGGAACGGGCAATCCCGACCGCAGTCGGCGTGTCGCCATGCAGACAGATCGTGTCGATGGCTGTGGGGATACGCTTGCCCGCCGCAGTGACGATGGCGCCTTCCTGCACCATCTCGACGACGCGGGGGCCCGCGACCTTGGGGTCGTGGATCACGGCGCCCGGCAGGCTGCGGTCGACCAGCGTGCCGTCGTCGTTATAGGCCCGGTCGGCAAAGATCTCCCCGGCCCAGGCACAGCCAAGGGCGCGGACTGCTCGTTCCTGCGCGGTGGCGGCGAGGACCATGATGATGATGTCGGGATCGACCGACAGAGCCGCCTCGTAGCAGAGCCGCGCCATCTCTTCGTCTTCGGAGCACATATTGGCCAGCGCACCGTGCAGTTTCAGGTGCCGCACCTCTGTGCCCAGAGCGCGGGCCATACCCAGAGAGGCGGAGAGCTGGTAACGCACGAGGTTCTGCAACGTCTCGGCGGGTAGGGTCAGGCGGCGGCGTCCGAACCCCTGCAGATCGGCAAAGCCCGGATGGGAGCCGATGCCCACGCCATTCTCTGCCGCGAGACGCATTGTCGCTGCCATCACATCGGGGTCGCCGGCATGCATTCCGCAGGCGATATTGGCAGAGGTGACGATTTTCAGAAGCGACGCGTCGTCGCCCATGTTCCACGGGCCAAAGCTTTCGCCCATATCGGCGTTCAGATCGACGGATGTGGTCATGCGGGCTCTCCTTCAAAGCCGGATACGGCGCCGCTGATGAGCTGATAGCTCAAAAGGTCTTGCATCTCGGCGGGGTTGCGGATCAGGGGGCGGGGCTTCGGCGCATAGGCGGCAAAGCGGCGATGGGCGTCGAGCGCTTCGTCACGGGTGACGAAGCGGAACGTGAGCGGTGCGCCTAAAGGCGCCTGCGCGACACGCGGCAGGTCGCAGGGCAGGACCGTGCCGATCCGGGGATAGCCGCCGGTGGTCTGGCAATCGGGCAACAGCACATAGGGCGCACCGTCGCCGGTCATCTGGATGTCGCCGGGCATGATGATTTCCGACAGGATATTGAGTTGTCCCTCGGCGGTGAAACCATCCCCCTCGAAATCGAGCGCCACACCCATCCGGTTGGCCCGCGCGCTGCGGGTGAAGCGGGTGGCAGTGAAGCGGTCGAGTACATCTTGCGGGAAAAGGTCGGTCTGCATCGACGGCACGATGCGGATCTCACCGCCTTCAAAGCGGGGGGTCACGTCGATCGTCAGGCCCAAGGGCCCGCCGGGATCGGGAAGGAGCGGGAGCGTCTCGCCCGCCTGCAACGCCCGCCCCAAACGCGCGGTCAGATGCGTGGCGCGGGCGCCAAGGATTTCTTCGGTGCGAAAGCCACCTGCGACGTGCAGATAGCCATAGACGCCTTTGCGGGCCGAACCGATGGTCAGGCGCTGGCCCGCTTTCAGAGCGTGAGAGGCGTTCCAGGCGAGGGCGGTGCCGTCACACGTCGCGTCCATCATGGCGCCGGTCAGGGCGATGCGCGTGTCGGTCTGCGCCTCGAACACGCCCCCGGTGCCTGCCATCTCCAAGGCAGAGCAGTCGGGGCATTGACCCAGAAGGGCCGCGCCTTCGGTTAAAGCCATCAGATCAGCGGCGCCACCCCGCGACAGGCCGACAGAGAGATAGCCGGGACGACCCAGATCCTGAACGGTCACGGCGGGGCCGATCTGATGGATGAGCAGGCTCATATCTCCAACGGCTCCGTCGTGGCCCCGCCATCTCCGGTCGTGTCGTAGGATCGGATCTCCTCCAGCTCCTCGGGACGGATGGCGCGGAACTGAACGGCGTCGCCGGGGCTAAGCGCAAAGGGCGTATCGCTGCTGGGTCGGTAGCCTTTGAACGCGGTCTGACCGACATGTCGCCAGCCGGTCGGGGCTGAGGTGGCAAAGAGCACGAATTGCCGGATCGCGAGCACCAGCGCGCCTTCGGGCACCGACGATGTAATCGCGCTCTGCCTTGGGATATCCCATGCCGGATCAAGCTGGCCCAGATAGGGCTGTCCGGGCGCAAAGCCGAGGGTCAGTACGCGAGGGCGGGCGGCGGTGAGTTGGCGGATGGCGTCGGCCTCTGACATCCCCGCAATCTTCGCGGCATCGCCCAGTTGCGGCGCCAGATCGGTGCCGAAGACGCACGGGATGGTCCAAAGGCGGCAGCCTGCCGGGTAGGGCGCGGCCATCCAGTCGCGCTCTGCCAAAAGCGCGCGAAGGCGCGTGCGCAGATCGCTCTCATCTATGCCGAGGGGATCGTAACTCAGGAAGGTGGAGGTGAGGGTGGAGGATGTCTCCTCTACCTCCGCCCACCCCTCGGCGTCGATGGCGGCGCGAAAGGCGATGGCGGCGCGGTTGGCCTCTTCGCTCAGCCGTTCGGCAAAGGTCACCAGAAGGCCCGACAGGCCAACGGAGCGGATGAGGGGGGCGTCAGCTTGGGGCATAGAAGCGTTTCAACAGAAGCGGCGTAAGGTACATGGGGATTTGGTAGCAGCCGATGAAGATGAGAAGCGGATCGGTGGTCTCAGGCGGCAGCGCGACGAGAAAGAGCGCGACATTGCGGTTCCCGGCGACGAGGCTGAGCGGCACGTCGCCACTGCGCAGATAGGTGAGGATCTGCAGACCGAAATTCACCGCAAAAGCTGCGGCCAGCCAGCCGAGGAGCGCCAGGGGGTCATCCCGCAGTGCCGGACCGATGGCTGACATCAGGGCGATGACGATGATCGCGATTGCGATGGCGGTGACCCCGTCCAGCGCCCGGCGCGGGCGCTCCCGCAGGTTAGGCATCGCCCAGTGGCGTAGGGCGAAGGCGAGGCCGGTAGCCAGAGCAATGACCACGAGCAGGCGACCGGAGGCTTGCAGCCCGGCAAGCGGATCGCCGAGGCCCGGCATCAGCCAGAAGATCGGCAGAACGGTCAGGGGCAGGATCGCAGTCCCGACGATGAGCATCCGCAAGGCGGGCGCCGGGTCATGGCCCATCATGATCGCGAAATTCGGCGCGCCTGTGACCGAGGGGGCCGAGAGCAGGAGCACGATGACCAGGGCAAGCGGGCTCGCCCCTATGAGCAGCGCACCACTAAGCGCGATCAAGGGCAAGGCGAGTTGTAGGCCCAGTACACGCGCCAAGCTGCGGCGCACGGCGCCCAGGCTTTCGACCGCATCCCGCGGACCGATGCGGAAGGCGGTGAAGGCCAACAGCAGGGCGACCAGTTCCGGTAGAAACGGGCGCAGGGCAAGGGCAAGGTCGGGTAGGGTGAGACCGGCGAGCAGCCCCAGCACAAGGCAGCTTCGCCCGTAATCCGCAACCCGGCCCAGAAGGTCGAGGATCATGGCGGATTAACTCGGCCCCCCGCGGATATTCTCCGGCAGCCATGTGGCGATGCCGGGGAAGGCGATCAGCACGAAGACCATCAGCACCATGATCAGGAACATCGGAAAGGCGGCGCGGGTGATGAAGCCCATCTCATGCCGGGTCATGCCCTGCAGGACGAACAGGTTGAAGCCGATGGGCGGCGTGATCTGCGCCATCTCGATGACAACGACAACGAAAATGCCAAACCAGATGAGATCGATGCCCGCCTCGCGCACCATCGGCTCGACCACGGCCATGGTCAGCACGATGGCGCTGATCCCGTCAAGGAACATGCCGAGGATAATGTAGAAGACCAGAAGGGCCATCAGCAGTTGGAACTGCGTCAGCTCCCACCCCGCGATCAGGTTTGCGAGGCCGCGCGGAATGCCGGTAAAACCCATCGACAGCGACAGAAAGGCCGCGCCGGCGAGGATCAGCGCGATCATGGCCGAGGTGCGCGTGGC
The DNA here is from genome assembly GCF_004216475.1 of Thalassococcus sp. S3. Classification (GTDB taxonomy): domain Bacteria; phylum Pseudomonadota; class Alphaproteobacteria; order Rhodobacterales; family Rhodobacteraceae. The sequence goes on from NZ_CP022303.1 coordinate 1,498,160, forward strand.
CCCCATCAGGCTTTCGGTGAACGTCGACCAGCTGAGCGAGCCTTGGGACGCCGCCAGGATCAGCGCGCCGATCACACCGAAGGCGGCAGCCTCGGTCGCGGTGGCATAGCCCAGATACATCGACCCGATCACCAGCAGGATCAGCATGAAGACCGGGATCAGGAAGCGAGAATTTGCCAGACGTTGGCCAAGGCTCATCGGCGGCTCGGCATCCGGGTTCCACTTGGCCGACACGCGCGACATGATCGCGACATAGGCCATGAACATGCCGGCCAGAATGATGCCGGGGAAGACACCTGCAAAGAACAACTCCGAGATGCTTTCATTGGTTGTCACGCCGTAGACGATCAGAGCAAGGGACGGCGGGATCATCAGGCCCAAAGTGGCCGCACCCGCCAGCGTGCCGATCACCATCGGTTCGGGGTAGTTGCGGCGGCGTAGCTCCGGGATCGACATTTTGCCGACTGTGGTCAGCGTCGCCGCCGAGGAGCCGGAGACGGCCGCAAAAACGGTGCAGCCGACGATGTTGGTGTGCACAAGCCCGCCGGGCAGCGGGGCCATCCAGGGGGCGAGGCCGCGGAACATGTCTTCTGACAAGCGGGTGCGATAGAGGATCTCTCCCATCCAGATAAAGAGCGGCAAGGCGGTCAGTGTCCAAGACGACGAGGTGGTCCAGATCGTGGTGATCATCACGTCGCCCACGGGACGCGTGGTGAAAAGCTCCATGCCGACCCAGGCCACGCCCATCAGCGCAAGACCGACCCAGACGCCGGAACCCAGCAGGAGGAACAGAACGAAGAGAAAGAGGATGATGATCGAGGCGTCTTCCATGGTCTATTCTCCGAAGCTCTGATCGACAATGTCGCGCTTGACCCGGTGATCGCCCTTCAGGATCAGTTGGATCAGGTGGTCGGTGAGCGCGATGGCGAAGATCACCGCACCGATCAGCACGGCGGTCTGGGGGATCCAAAGCGGCGTGCGGTCCTGACCCTGGCTGATGTCGTTGAATTTCCACGACCAGTAGACGAAGCGCTGACAGTAATAGACGAAGTACCACATCACCGCTGCCCCGGTGCCGAAACAGAAGATCTCCAGCACCCGCTTGGCGCGGGGACCCAAAGCGTTCAGCACCAGCGAGACACGGATATGCGCGCCCCGGTTCAGCGCATTGGCGAAGGCCAGGAAACTGGCGGCGGCCATGGCATAGCCAGCGTAATCGGGCGCGCCGGGAAAGACCTCGCCCGTCCAGCGGGCGACCATCTGGACCACGATCAGCGACAGGATCGTCACCAGGCATAGGGCTGCGGCCACGCCGCTGAGCATGTAAAGGCCGTCCAGGCCGGATCGCAGGGCGCGCATCTGGTCCTCCATGTCGGGAAAAGGGGCAGGGATCGGGCGCGCAATGGCGCCCGGATCCAAGGGTTTACTGAGCGGCCTTGAACGCGTCGATGATGGCCGCGCCATCCTCGCCTGCCGCTTCAAGCCATTCGGCGGTCATCGTCTCGCCAATGGCCTGCAACTCGGCCGTCAGACCGTCGCTTGCCGGGCCGACAGTCATGCCACCTGCGGCCAGACCCTCGACGGTAAAGCCGGTATATTCCCGCGCGCGCCAATTGCCTGCATATTCGGCCAGTTCCGCGCAGCCGGTAATCACGGCCTTGTTCGCGTCAGAGGTGCCCTCCCACGTATCGGAGTTCACCATCACGTAATTGCGCGGCAACCAGGCGTTCACTTCGTAGAAATAGCTCAGGCTTTCCCAGACCTTGCGGTCATATCCGGTGGCCCCTGACGACACCATCGCCTCGGCCACGCCGGTGGCGAAGGCTTGGCTGATCTCAGCGGCTTCCACGGTCACCGGCAGCATGCCGGTCAGTTCCGCCAGACGTGCGGTCGCGTTGTTGTAGGAGCGGAACTTGATCCCCTCCATATCCGCGACCGAGGTGACCTCATCCTTGAAATAAAGCCCCTGCGGCGGCCACGGAACAGCGTAAAGCAGGGTCAGGTTCTGATCGGCGAGGATCTCTTCGATCTTGGGCTTGGCGGCCTCATAAAGCTTGGCGCTGTCCTCGAAGGAGGTGGCCAGGAACGGCACGGAGTCGAATCCAAAAACAGCGTTTTCGTTCTGGTGACCCGACAGCAGCCGCTCTCCGATCGGAACCTGCCCGGTCTGGATCGCCCGCTTGATCTGCGCGCCCGGGAAGAGCGAGCCTGAGGGATGTGTCACGATTTCGATCTCGCCGCCCGTGCCGGTGGTCACGCATTTGGCAAACTCCGCGCCGACGGCTGAGTGGTAGTTCGACGCCGAATAAGCCATGGGCATGTCCCAGGTCTCGGCCATGGCGGGCGCCGCGACGGCGGTCAGCGCCGTGGCTGCCAGCAGGTTGGTGAATGTTTTCATAGTTGAAGTCTCCCTGTTTGGAAAATGGGTCTGATGCCCGTTGGTGATGAGGTTAAGCCGCGGCAAAGCGTGACGGCGCATAGGGGGTCAGGTCAATGTTCGGACGCGCTCCGGTGATGATCTGCGACAAAAGCCGCCCGGTTTTCGGGCCGCCGGTCAGGCCCACGTGATGATGGCCAAAGCCCATGAAGGCCCCTTTCAGATCCGGCGCGGGTCCGATCACGGGGATCGAGTCGGTGGGTGCGGGGCGGTGCCCCATCCATTGCGTTTGCTCTTTCCAGGTCAGCCCCGGCAGCGCGCGTTTGACTTGCCGGAGCAGCAGGTCGAACGGGGCCTGTGCGGGTGCTGCATCAAGCCCGCCAAACTCAACGATGCCTGCCAGGCGCAGCCGGCCGTCCATCGGGGTGGCGACGAATTTGCCCTCGGCGATCATCAGCGGCGCGCGGGGCATGAACGAGGGCTCCCAAAGTTCCAGGTGATACCCGCGCTCGGTCTCCAGTGGGATAGAGACGCCGAGTTGCCGGGCCAGGGCCTTGGACCAGATCCCCGCGGTCAACGCGAGGTCGGTGCAGGGGATCGTTTCGCCGGCGGCACGCAATCCGGTGACTGCGCCGTTTTCCTGCAGAATGTCCGTCACTTCGGCTTGCAAAACACGCCCGCCCTGCGCTTCGAAATGCGCGGCGAGATCTTTCACATATTGGCCGGGATCGGTGATGCGTCCATGCCCGCCCAGACGAACGGCAAACTCAAAATGCGATGCAAGGTTGGGATCGTAGGCGGAAAGGGCCGGTGCTGTCAGCTCGTCCCAGCGAAACCCGTTTTGTTTGCGAATGTCCCATCCAAAGGCGTCAGCGGCAAATCCGGCCCTGTCCTTGTAGACGTAGAGGTAGTCGCAAGGGGTGATCCAGCGGTTGGCCCGGGTTCCTGCGGCAAGCGCTTGATGATCGGCAAGGCTGTCGCCGATGACGGGTGTGAGGGCCGAGGCGATGCGCGAGACGTCCCGGTCAGTGGCGTGCCGCAGATAGGGCACAAGCCAGGGCAGCAACCGGGGTAGGTAGGGCCATTTCAGAAACAGTGGCTGGTCGGGATCCATCAGCATTCGCGGCGCCTTGCGCAGCAGGCCCGGCACCGTCACCGGCACCACCGCGCAGGAGGCGAGCACGCCGCCATTACCAAAGCTTGTCCCTTCACCCGGGCCCGCCCGGTCAATAAGCGTCACCCGAATGCCGTCACGCTGCAGCCACAGCGCGGTCGAGACGCCGACAATACCGGCACCGATGACGGCGACATGCCGTGTCATGATGTGGTGCCCGGTTGCAAATCGACGTCTCCGCAAGTGATTCTCTTGCGTCAATTCTGCGCGAAGCGTAGAATACGTCAACAAAATGTTAACAATTTGTGTTTGAATGGAGGTCATCTGCATGTCCAGCAGGCCAATTGTGTCCTCGGCACACCTTGCTGCGGGCTCCATGCCGGAAGTGTCTGAAATGGAATTCGGGCTGATTATCGCAGGCAATGCGTTCAACAGATGGGTTGTCCGCGCCATGGCGGCAGCCGGTCAGCCCGAGCTTTCGGCGCTTGAAGTGCTTGTGCTTCACACGGTACGCCACAAGGATCGGCCCAAGAAGCTTGCCGATATCTGCCTGGTGCTGAACGTCGAGGATACGCACACGGTCAATTACGCTATCAAGAAGCTGACCCAGCAGGGGCTTGTGCGGCAGGGACGTCAGGGCAAGGAAAAGACCGTCGAAGCGACCGAAAAAGGGGCGGAGGCCTGCCGCAAGTATCGCGACATCCGAGAGATGCTTTTGCTCGATGCCGTTGGCGAGTTGGGGTTGGAGCCCGAGCAGATCAGCAAGCTCTCGACCCTTTTGCGGCTGATGTCCGGGCAGTACGATCAGGCGGCGCGGGCTGCGACCGCCTATTGAGCGTCTTCGACTAAAACACCGATCCGGGTTTTAAGATATCGACGCGTTGCGGCCTCGAACCCCTCGGGCCAGGGCACTCGTTTGGCGCACACACAGCGCTTGCGCGCGAGGAAAGAACATGTCGGCAATGCCCACACGGGCTGCAATCATGCTGGCGCGATCGGGGGGCACCACAGGCAGCCGGTTCAAAACTGCAGGCTGTTCAGCGGTCAGATCACGCCGCAGATGAAGGGCACCGCCTGATGGAGAGGCGTCCGGCTCCATCTTCATAAGCGAGATCACATCATCACCGCGCACAGCGTTTCGGTCACGTCTTTCCAATGCGCGGCAACCCCGTCAAATGCTTCGGGTGTGCAGGGGCCGATAAGGTCCATGTCACTGATCTCGTCCCCGGTCTCCTGCGCCAGACCGCGCGAGCTGTGCAAATGCCAGAATATGCATGCAAAATCGTCTATCGCCCGCGCACCGCCGGCCAAACCGGACATTATATGTGGCGTGTATAGGCCCCGCATGTCATCGTTAACACTGGGAGATAGTGGAATTGCGGGTACCTGGGGGAAAATCGGTCTACGGCGCATCCGTCGGCATCTTGATGCTCGACGCGCAATTCCCACGTATTCCCGGCGACATCGGAAATGCCCAAACCTGGGACTTTCCGGTTCTCTACCGCATCGTACATGATGCCTCCCCCGAACGTGTCGTGGGGCAGAAGGCGGAAGGGCTCTTGCCGGCCTTCATCGCGGCGGCGCAGGAAATGGTCAGCGAGGGGGCGGACGGGATCACGACAACCTGCGGTTTTCTGTCGATCTTCCAGACAGAGATTGCCAAGGCGGTGAATGTCCCCGTGGCAACGTCCTCTCTGATGCAGGTGCCTTTGGTCAATCGCCTTTTGCCCCCCGGGAAACGATGCGCGGTGCTGACAATTTCCGCTTCTGCGCTGACGCCCGAACATCTGATCGCTGCAGACGTCCCGCTTGAAACACCGGTGGGTACGACCGAAGGCGGGATGACATTTACACGATCGATCCTGGGCGACGCCTACCACATGGATGTCGAGGCCGCGCGCGCCGACAACGTCGCCGCCGCGGAAGCTTTATTGCAGACGCACCCCGAAACGGGTGCCATCGTGCTGGAATGCACCAACATGGCGCCCTACGCGGCGGACATTTCCCGCGCGACCGGAGTGCCTGTTTTTTCGATGGTCAGCTTCGTGGAATGGTTTCAGTCCGGCCTGATGCCAAAGGCATATCCTCTGCACGGTTGACCGAAACAGGCGAATCCGCCCATGGGTCGGCACGAAAGGCAGCAGCCAGGCGGAGCCGCGATCATGAGCATTTCTGTGCAGCGCCTGACCAAGCGATTTGGTCAGGCGGCGGCGGTTGACGACATTTCGTTCGATGTCGCCGAGAATGAGTTTTTTGCCATCGTTGGTGCATCCGGCTGCGGGAAATCAACGCTGCTGCGTCTGATTGCCGGGCTCGAAGAGCCGACGGAGGGTCGCATCGCGTTGGAAGGTCAGGTCGTCTCGGATCCCGAGACCTTCATACCGCCAGAAGCGCGGCAGGTTGGGTTTGTTTTTCAGTCCTATGCGCTCTGGCCGCATCTCACGGTGGCCGGCAATGTGGCGTTCCCGGCAGAGGCCCAAGGAGCCGGAAAGCAGGAGGCCGCCGCGCGCGCGGCGGAGCACTTGCGCACGGTGTCGCTGGAAGACTACGCGGATCGCCGGCCCGAGGCGCTGTCGGGCGGGCAACGGCAGCGTGTGGCGCTCGCGCGTTGTCTTGCGGGCGGGGCGCGGACGATCCTGATGGACGAACCACTTGCCAACCTCGACCCGCATCTGCGCCACGTGATGGAGGCGGAGTTGCGTGCGTTTCACCGCCGTACCGGGACAACGACAGTCTACATCACGCACGACCAGCGCGAGGCGATGGCGCTGGCAGACCGGATGGCGGTGATGCAGCAGGGGCGGTTTCTGCAGGTCGGCACACCGCACGAGATTTATGATCGCCCCGCCACCGCCGATGTGGCCCGGTTCATCGGACGAGGGACGATTTTGCCCGTCGACCTGCAAGAGGGCGCAGTTCGCGTGAATGGATCAATCCTTCCGCTCAGGGCAGAGCGTGAGGGGCGAGGGCATCTGTTTGTGCGGCCCGCACAGTTGGATGTGACATCCCCCGAGGGCGCGCATCTGATAGGCCAGGTCCAGGATGTGCTTTATCGTGGCGGCATATGGGAGGCGCGTATCGTGTCCGACGCCGCGACCGATCCGGTCGAGGTTGACCTGCACCGGCCCGTCGGCATCGGAGAGCGGATAGGACTGAACGTGCGAACCGGCTGGCTTCTGCCCGGCTGAGCGCCGCTCAAAACCGCCAGGGGACAACCCCGCGCGGCGCGTGTCGTCCGAACCGGTCCAGCGCGGCCATCAGTGCGATCGTGGCAAGCACGGTGACCGCCGACATCGCAGCCGCAAGTGTCGTGTACCCTCCATCCTCGTAGTTGAAGATCGTCGTGCCGATGGTCTCGTTCCCCGTCGACCACAGGAGCGCCGACACCGTGACCTCGTTATAAGCCGTCAGGAACACGAGGATCGCGCCGGACGCTGCCGCGGGCGCGATCAGCGGGGCAAAGGCCTTGCGCATGCGGAAGCCGAACCCGGCACCGGCCACACGCGCGGCTTCGTCAAGGGCAGGATCCAGTTGCATGTAAGAGGCGCTGATCGGTTTCAAAGCGATGGAGAAAAAGGCGCAGATATAGGCCAGATAGATGATGCCCAGCGTCCCATAGATCGACACGCCGATCAGGGGCAGGGGGCGAATAAAGGCGAGGATGAAGGCGATGGAGATGACAAGGCCCGGAATGGCATAAGTCATCTCGGCCAAGGTCGCGAGACCCGTTCCGATGCGGCGCGGGCCCGGGGTGGGCGCGGCGATGTAGCGTGCAAGGAACACGCCGATCCCGGCGATGGTCAGCGCTGCAAAACCTGCGACGAGGCCGGAATTCAGGAATGCGCGGATGGTGACGGATTGGCGGAAGAGGACTTCGGCAAAGTTGTCAAAGGTCAGCGTTTCAGCAGTCAGTGGCAGGCCATAGGTGGTCACCAATGCGGTCGCGAAGAGGGCGGTGACGGGCAGAACCAGCGTCAGCACGATCACAAGGATCAGCCCGCCCTCCACCCAAGGGCGTGCAGACCCAAGGCGGAGGTCGAGCGGCGGCTGCGGCGGGCCGATCAGCCGATTACGGGCGCGCTGCATCAGGGTCATCTGAAGCGCCACGATGACAATCGCCACACCGGCGAGGATCGCGGCGATCACCGCAACATCGGTAAGCACCTGCGGACCAAAGCTTGCCAGCCGTCGCCAGATCAGGACCGGTAAGGTGATGTAACGCGCAGGGATGCCGAGCAGTGCGGGAATGCCGAAATTGCCAAGGGCCGAGACGAAGGCCAGCGCGAAGGAGGCGATGAGGGTCGGCGCCAGCAACGGCAGAATGATGCGGCGAAGCAGTCGGGCGGAGCCTGCGCCCGCGATCCGCGCGGCATCGCTCAACTCGCGAGGGAGGGAGCGCAGGGCGGCGAGCACCACCAGAAAGACCATCGGCATGTGCTGGATGCCGAGCAGAAAGATCACGCCTTCGCGGGAGTATAGCGGATGTGTGGAACCGATCTCGGGCGCGATGCCAAGCGTCTTCAGGATGGGGCTCGACGGTCCCATCGCCTGCACCCAGGCGATGGCGGTCACATGGGGCGGGATCATCATCGGGATCAGCAGCAGAAAGGTGATGACAGCCTTGCCGCGCACATCCGTCAAACCAATCATTAGGGCGGCGGCAGTGCCCGCAATCAGCGAAATCAGCGCCGATAGCGCGCTGCTTTCAAGCGACGCCCAAAGCGCGCGGGGCACCGACCGGCTGTCGAGCGCGTCGAGAACCGGCCCGAGGCTGAACGCACCGTCATCGGTCAGCCCGACACGCGCCAGCAAGCCCAAAGGGAAGACAAAGAGCCAAAGGGCGATGACAATGAGAACGGCGAGGGTCAGACCCTCGCCGCTGCGCAAGTATCGGATCATGAGGGCAGGTTAGCCGCCGAAGATGTCGATGAAACGCTCTTTGTTGGCCTGATCGTCGGCCAGCGCCTGGGCCGGGTCGAAGTCCAGCAGCTTGATCTCGTCCCGTGCGGGGAAGCCTTCGGGCGGCTTGATCGCGGGATGGGCCGGCAGATAGCCCATATCGGCGGCCAGTTGCTGGCCCTCGGGCGAGATCAGGAAATCGACAAAGGCCTTGGCGGCGTCGGGGTTCTGGGCCGTGGACAGGATCGCCACCGGCTCGGTCACCGCCGAGACGCCTTCCTCGGGGAAGACAAAGGCCACGGGCGCGCCCTTGGCCATTTCGCGGATCGGCAGGAAATCGACGACGAAGCCGTAAAGCTTCTCACCGCCGGCGATGGCTTTGTAGGTGCCGCCATTGCCGCCCTGCGGGTTGGCGCCCTGATCGGCGAGGGCTTCGTAGAAGTCCCAGCCCAGATCGGGATGCGAGGTGATCGCGGCCATATGGATCGTCGCCGCCCCCGACGTCAGCGGGGAGGGCATGGCCAGCTTGTCCTTGGCCTCCTCCCCCAGGAGATCGGCATAGGAGGTTGGCACCATCGGTGCGGCGGTGTTGTAAACGATGCCGGTTGTGATCAGCTTGGTGGAGAAATAATGCCCTTCGGGATCCATCAGCGCGGGGTCGTAGGCGGAGGTATCGGCCTCTGCATAGGGCATCAGGCGCCCTTCGGCTTCCAGCCCTTCCATTGTCACCATGTCGGCGATCAGCAGCACGTCGGGCTGCGGTGCGCCCGCTTCAAATTCGGCGCGCAGCTTCGCCATCACCTTGGTGGTTCCGTCGCGGATCCATTCGACCTCGACATCCGGATGTTTGGCGGTGAAGGCATCGACGGTGCGCTGTGCGTCAGCATTGGGTTGCGACGTGTAGAGCACCAGCTTGCCCGATACATCCGCCGCAAAAGAAGCAGTGGCCAGCAGCGTCGCTGCCAGCGAAGTCATCAAAAGTCGCATATGGAACACCCCTTGGTTCGCTTATCAGCGAGGGGATATCAGCCATATGTGACAGAAACCCGACAGACCGCATCGGGTTTGTAACAACTCAGACCGAAAGCGTCGCGGCCACCGCTTTTTTCCACCGGGCATAGCGTGCGTCGCGGGTGGCGGCCTCCATGGCCGGTTCAAACCGGCGGTCGCGCGACCAGCTTGCCTCGAACCCCGCCTGATCGGGCAGAAGCCCTGCCTTCATCCCCGCCAGCCACGCCGCACCCAGCGCGGTCGTTTCAAGGTTGGTGGGCCGGTCCACCGGCGCGCCGATGATGTCGGCGAGAAACTGCATGGTGAATTCCGAGGCTGACATGCCACCATCGACGCGCAACACCGCGTCCGATCCTGCGCCCTGCCAATCGGCATGCATCGCCTCCATCAGATCGCGCGTCTGAAAGCCCACGCTTTCCAGCGCAGCGCGCGCCATTTCAGCCGGGCCGGTGCCGCGCGAGAGGCCGTATACCGCGCCGCGGCAATCGGGGTTCCAGTAGGGCGCGCCCAGGCCGGTGAAGGCGGGGACAAGGATGATGTCCTGCCCGTCATCGGCGGTCTCGGCCAGTCCCTGCGTCTGACCGGCGTCGCGGATCAGGCCCAGCCCGTCACGCAGCCATTGCACGACCGCGCCGGCAACGAAGATCGACCCTTCCAGCGCGTATGTGGGTTTGCCGTCCAACTGGTATGCCACCGTGGTCAGCAGCCGGTTGGTCGAGAAAACAGGCGCGTCCCCGGTGTTCAAAAGCGCAAAGCACCCGGTCCCATAGGTCGACTTCATCATGCCGGGCTGAAAGCAGGCCTGACCCACGGTCGCGGCCTGCTGATCGCCCGCGACGCCCAGGATCGGGATCCCCGCGCCGGAGAAGAGATCGGCGCGCGTCTCACCGAAGGCCGCAGCACTGTCCTTGACCTCTGGCAGCATGGCTTCGGGGATGTCGAAGAGCGCCAGCAGATCGGCGTCCCAGCACCCCTCGGTGATGTTGTAGAGCATCGTACGCGCGGCGTTGGTGGCGTCGGTCACATAGGCCTCGCCTCCGGTCAGGCGCCAGATCAGGTAGGTGTCGACCGTCCCGAAGAGAAGCTCCCCCTTCGCAGCCCGTGAGCGGGCGCCCTCCACATGATCGAGGATCCATTTCAGCTTGGTGGCCGAGAAATAGGGGTCGAGCAACAGGCCGGTCTTGGCGGTCACCATCTCCTCGTGACCGTCGGCCTTCAGCCCCGCGCAATAGTCGGCCGTGCGCCGGTCCTGCCAGACGATGGCGTTATAAATGGCCTGCCCGGTCTCCTTGTCCCAGACCACGGTGGTTTCCCGCTGGTTGGTGATGCCGATGGCCGCGATATCGGACGAGGATGCGTGTGCCCGCTCGATCGCCGCACGACACATCGCAGCAGTGGAGGCCCAGATGTCTTCGGGATCATGCTCCACCCAGCCGGGGCGGGGAAAGTGCTGCGGAAACTCCTCCTGTGCCGTGGCGCGCATGGCTAGCCCGTCGTCAAAGAGGATCGCACGGCTCGACGTCGTGCCCTGGTCAATCGCCAGGATCAAACCGGATTTCGCCATGCCTTACACCTTCCAGAAACAGAACCCGCCCCATGCGATGGCCAGCCCCAGCGGCGCCCAAAGGGGCGTGCCGAAGAGGCCAAGCCAGCCGAGGAAGATATAAGCCGAGCCTAGCAGCGTGATAAAGAGCCGGTCGCCCCGCGTCGTCGTCAGCCCCAGCACGCCGCGCCGCTCATCCCCCCCGGGACGGCGGATTTCCAGCACTGCCATCAGCGCGATGGAGGCGAAGATGAAGACAAAGAATGCGGCGGTGGGCCAGGTCCAGGCCATCCAGGACAGCATCACACCCTCCCCAGGGCAAAGCCCTTGGCAATGTAGTTGCGGACGAAATAGATCACGATGGCCCCCGGAACGATGGTCAACACGCCCGCCGCCGCCAGCAGCCCCAGCTCGTATCCGGCGCTGGAGGCCGTGCGGGTCATCACGGCGGCAATGGGTTTGGCCTCTACCGCCGAGAGGGTTTTTGCCAATAGCAGTTCCACCCACGAGAACATGAAGCAGAAGAAGGCCGCGACCCCGATCCCCGCCTTGATGGTGGGCATGAAGATCTTGAAGAAAAAGGCGGGGAAGGAATAGCCGTCGACATAGGCGGTCTCGTCCACCTCCTTTGGCACGCCCGACATGAACCCTTCGAGGATCCAGACCGCCAGCGGAATGTTGAAAAGGCAATGGGCCAGCGCGATGGCCAGATGCGTGTCAAAGATGCCTACCGCCGAATAGAGCTGAAAGAAGGGGAGGGCAAAGACCGCAGCCGGGGCCATCCGGTTGGTCAGCAGCCAAAAGAAAAGATGCTTGTCCCCGAGAAACCGGTAGCGGGAGAAGGCATAGGCTGCAGGCAGGGCAGCCGCCAGAGAGATCACCGTGTTCAAAGACACGTATATGATCGAGTTGATATAGCCCCAGTACCAGGTCGGGTCGGTCAGGATCGTGCGGTAGCTCTCGAACGTCCAGACCTGCGGGAAGAGGGAAAAGCCCCCGAGGATCTCGTTGGTGGTCTTGAAGCTCATCGCGACCAGCCAGTAGATCGGCAGCATCAGGAAGAGGATGTAGATAATGGGAACCAGCGCGCGGGGTTTCATTGCTCGTCCTTCGTCATGATGGTGTAGAAGAGCCAGCTCACCAGGAGCGTGAAGGCGAAATAGATCAGCGACATCGCGGCTGCGTTGCCGAGGTCGAATTGGCCAAGCGCCACCTTCACAAGGTCAATCGACAGCAGCGTGGTGGAATTGCCGGGGCCGCCGCCTGTCAGCACGAAAGGCTCGGTATAGATATTGAAGCTGTCCATGAAGCGCAGAAGGATCGCGATGGTCAGCACCCGTTTCATCTTGGGCAACTGAATATAGCGGAAGACCGACCAGTTGGAGGCGCCGTCGATCTTGGCCGCCTGATAATAGGCGTCCGGTATCGACACGAGCCCGGCATAGGCCAAGAGCACCACCAGAGAGGTCCAGTGCCAGACATCCATCACGATGATGGTGATCCAGGCCGCAAGCGGGCTTTGCGTCATGTTGTAGTCGATGCCGACCACGTTGTTCAGGAAATAGCCCAGCAGGCCGATATCGGGCAGGGTGAAGATGTTCCACATCGCGCCCACCACATTCCACGGGATCAGCAGCGGCAGCGCCATGAGGACCAGACAGACCGACACCCACACCCCCTTGCGCGGCATGGCCAGCGCAATGGCCACGCCCAGCGGGATCTCGATCAGAAGGATCGTGCCGGTAAAGAGAAGCTGACGCCCCAGCGCGTCATGGAACCGTTCGGAGCGCAGGACGTCCTGAAACCAGCCCACGCCGTGCCAGAAAAAGAGGTTGTCGCCAAAGGTTTCCTGCAGCGAGTAGTTCACCACCGTCATCAGCGGAATCAGCGCGTTGAAGGCCACGAGTGCAAGAACCGGCAGAACGAAAAGCCAGGCACGTTGATTTTCGGTTTTCATGAGCGGGCCTCCGTTGCGATCCAGCCATCGGCATAGACGCGGGTGCGGGCGGGATCGAAGGCGAGGTGGACCTCGGCGCCCTGTTCGGGCGCTTGCCCTTCGACGATGGCGCTGACGGCGGTGTCACCGGCCATGGCCTCGACCACGATATGCCGTCCGATATCGGCGGCCTTGCGCACGGTTGCGGGAATGCCGGTCTCGGCCAGACGCACGAATTCCGGGCGCACACCGATCTCCGTCTTGCCGCCGGTTTTGGTCACCGGGCCTTCAAGTGCTACGGGCGCTCCACGGAACGATGCGCTGCCATCCGAGACGTCGCACGGCAGGATATTCATTCCGGGTGAGCCGATGAAATGGCCGACAAAGGTATGTTGCGGACGCTCGAAGAGCTCGACCGGTGTGCCGATCTGCACGATCACGCCGTCCTGCATCACCACGACCTGATCGGCGAAAGTCAGTGCCTCGGTTTGGTCATGGGTGACGTAGATCATCGTCACCGCGATCTTCTGGTGAAGCTCTTTCAGTTTCGAGCGGAGTTTCCATTTCAGCGCGGGGTCGATCACCGTCAGCGGCTCGTCGAACATGATCACGTTCACGTCGTCGCGGACAAGGCCCCGTCCCATGGAGATCTTCTGTTTGTTGTCCGGCGTCAGGTTCGAGGCACGCGTGTCCAGGCGGTCGTCGAGCTCCAGCATGGCGGCGATCTCGCGCACGCGGGTATCGACGCGGGCCGCCTCCACGCCGCGATTGCGCAGCGGGAAGGCCAGATTGTCGTAGACCGTCATCGTGTCGTAGATGACCGGGAACTGGAACACCTGCGCGATGTTGCGCTGGTCGGGGGGCAGGGTGGTGACGTCCTGCCCATCAAAGAGCACGCGGCCATCGGACGGCGTCAGCAGACCGGAGATGATGTTGAGCAAGGTGGACTTGCCGCAGCCCGACGGGCCGAGCAGCGCATAGGCGCCGCCGTCTTTCCAGTCGAGGTTTATCTCCTTCAGCGCGTAGTCATCGGGACTTTTCGGATTGGCCCCATATGCGTGGCGCAGATGGTCGAGCGTGATCTTAGCCATGGGCAGCCCCCCGCGCGGCGAGCGCGCCGTTTGCGTCAAAATAGTAGCAATGGGCCGGGACCATGTGGAACACATGCGCCTCGCCCACCTCGTAGGGATGGATACCTGCCGACAGCGACACCCAGCTTTGCGCGCCGATCTCGAAATGCGCGATGCTTTCGGACCCGCTGAGCTCGGTGATCTGCACCTGCCCTTCCACCGAGATCGACGGCTCGCTAGGCGGGGTCGGGGTGACGTGATGCGGGCGGATGCCGACGGTGTAACTTCCATCGGCAAGCGCGGCGGCTTCGCCCATCACCGGCCAGGTCAGCCGGTCGCCCAGCCGCATCTCCGCTCCCGCCTTGGTGACCTGCGCAAGGTTCATCGGCGGGTCCGAAAAGACAGCGGCGGAATTGAGGTTGGCGGGCGCGCGGTAGATCTGGGCCGTGGGGCCGAATTGTGTGACGCGGCCCTCATGCATTAGTGCGGTATGGCCACCCAGCAATAGGGCCTCCGTCGGCTCGGAAGTCGCGTAGACGACCACCGTGCCGCGCCCGGCGAGGAGTTCGGGCAATTGCTCCCGCAACTCCTCCCGCAGCTTGTAGTCGAGGTTGGCCAGCGGCTCGTCCAGAAAGATCGCGCGGCTTTCCTTGACGATGGCGCGTGCCAGCGCGCAGCGTTGTTGCTGACCGCCCGACAGCTCTTGCGGGCGGCGCTGCAGCATCGGGCCCAGTTGCAGGATGTTCGCCGCCTCTTCGACGCGGCCCGCGATTTCGGATTTCGGCACGCCTGCGACCCTAAGGGGCGAGGCGATGTTCTCGAAGACGGTCATATGGGGGTAGTTCACGAAGAACTGGTGCACGAGGGAGATGTTGCGCTTTTGCGGGTTCATGCCGGTGACGTTCTCGCCATCGACCCAGACCTCGCCCGTGGTAGGCTTCTCCAGTCCGGCGAGCAGCTTGATCAGCGTGCTTTTGCCTGCGCTTGTCGCGCCCAGCAGGATGTTGAAACCGCCAGGGTCCAGCGACAGGGTCGTGTCGTAGATATGCGTCTCCGCCCCGACCCGTTTGGTGACGTTCCTCAGTTCCAGTGCCATCTCTACCCCTCGGAGCCCGCGTGCGGCCCGGCCATGACTTGGCTATTGTTCTTGCTTGAAAAGAGCCGGGGCGCAGGCTTGCGCGCCCCGGCAGTTGGGGAGGAAAACCCTCGACCTCAGTTGGCGGCCCAGCGGGCGACCAGCTCGTCGTAGTTCACGGTCTCGCCTTGCGGCTTCTCGTTCTCCAGCGGCGGTTTGGCCCCGCCATTGGCATACCAGAACTCCGCATCCTGCTCTTCGTTCAGGCGCGGGCCGCAGCCGCCATAGACGTTCTGTGCTTCATCCGCGCGCTGCATCCGCGCCATGACCAGATCCATCTCTTCGGCCAGACGGTCCATGGCTTCCTGCGGGGTAAACGCGCCGGAATTCACGTCACCAATCTGCTGCCACCAGATTTGCGCGAGCTTCGGATAGTCGGGCACGTTGACGCCGGTGGGCGACCAGGCCGTGCGATCCGGCGAGCGGTAGAACTCCACCAGACCGCCCAGCTTGGGCGCTCGTTCGGTGAAGCTTTCATGCCGGACCGAACTGTCGCGGATGAAGGTCAGACCCACGTGGGATTTGCGCACGTCGACCGTCTTGGAGGTCACGAATTGCGCATAGAGCCAGGCCGCCTGGGCCCGATCCGAAGGCGTGGATTTCAGGAAGGTCCAGGACCCCACATCCTGATAGCCGACCTTCTGACCTTTTTCCCAATAGGGGCCATGCGGGCTGGGTGCCATCCGCCAGAGCGGCATGCCCTCATCATCCACGGTGTTGTTGCCTTCGGACTTGGGCTTGACCATGTCGGCGGTAAAGGCGGTGTACCAGAAGATCTGCTGAGCCACGTTACCTTGCGCCAGTGCGGGCAGGGACTGGTAGAAGTCATAGCTTGCCGCGCCCGGAGGGGCGTATTTGCGCAGCCATTCGTCCCATTTGCGGATCGCGTACACAGCGGCCGGGCCATTCGCGGCGCCACCACGGCTGACACTCGCGCCTGCCGGGTTGCAGGAGCCTTCCTCCATCCGGATGCCCCATTCGTCGATCGGCACACCGTTGGGCTCGCCCTTCGATCCGGCACCGGCCATCGACAGCCAGGCATCGGTCATCCGCCAACCCAGATCGGGCGCGCGCTTGCCGTAATCCATGTGGCCATAGATCGCGACACCATCGATTTCCTTCACGTCCTCGCTGAAGAACTCCGCTATGTCCTCATAGGCCGACCAGTTGACCGGCACGCCCAGATCGTAGCCGTATTTCTCCTTGAACGCGGCCTGCAGATCTTCGCGGTCGAACCAGTCCTTGCGGAACCAGTAGAGGTTGGCGAATTGCTGGTCGGGAAGTTGGTAGAGGTTCCCGTCCGGCCCGGTCGTGAACTGGATGCCCATGAAGTCGTCCAGATCCAGCGTCGGCGATGTCGTCGCCGCCCAGTCACCCGCCATTTGTTCGGTCAGGTTATAGGCCAGTTGCAGCCGCGAATGGGTGCCGATCAGGTCGCTGTCATTGACGTATCCGTCATAGAGGTTCCGCTTGGTCTGCATCTGGGTCTGCACCGCCTGCACGACCTCGCCCTCGCCGAGGATCTGGTGGTTGACCTTGATGCCTGTGATGTCCTCGAACGCCTTGGTCAGCACGTCCGATTCGTAGCCATGCGTCGGGATACCTTCCGACAGCACGTTGATCTCCATCCCCGAGAAGGGCTCAGCCGCCTGGATGAACCACTTCATCTCGTCCAGTTGCTCTTCCTTCGACAGGACGGAGGGTTGGAATTCCTCATCAATCCATTTCTGCGCCGCGGCCTCGTCGGCATAGGCGCTGGTTCCTGCGATTACGGCTGACGCCGCAACTGCACAGAGTAGAACCCGTCGCATTACGTTCACCTCCCTTAGTTTCGTATGGCTGGCAAAATGCAGCATGATCATGGTTGTTTGAAAGAAAACGAAAGTCAAAAGAAAAGTTTTCTATGGAGAATGGCGGTTCTGTGTCTAAATAGGCAGCAAAGCGAAACTTCGGATCAAAGGCGCCCTTGCGTGAATATCGAAAGCCGGCACGAGGAAATACTGGGTCTCCTGCGCATGCAGGAGCGGGTACTGGTCGAGGATCTGGCGACCCGATTCGACGTGAGCACGCAAACGATTCGCAGCGATCTGCGCGATCTGGCCGAAGCTGGGCTCGTGGCCCGCACTCGGGGCGGGGCCCGCCGTTTGAACCAGGCGGCGAATCGCGACTACACCGACCGGCGCAAACAGAATGCCGCTGAGAAAGAGGCGATTGGCGCGCTGGCTGCCTCGCTGATCCCGCACAATTGTTCCGTGACGCTGAACATCGGGACAACGACCGAGCAGGTGGCCCGCGCGTTAAGCGAGCACAAGGACCTCGTCGTGTTGTCGAACAACATCAACATCATCAACGCCCTGATGGGCGCGCCCTCAAAGGAACTGATCCTCGTGGGCGGCGCGGTGCGGCAGACCGATGGTGCCATCGTGGGTGAAGATGCGGTCGAGTTTATCTCCCGTTACAAGGTGGATTACGCGGTGATCGGCACCTCTGCTCTGGATGCCGATGGAGCCGTGTTGGACTACGACGCTCGGGAAGTGTCGGTTGCCCGGGCGATCCTGCGCAATTCCCGTACCCGGATCCTTGTCACCGACGCCTCGAAATTCGACCGCACCGCGCCTGTCCGCATTTGCGGTTTGCCGGATCTCGACTATGTGGTGACCGACCGTCAGCCGCCGTTCGAGTTTCTTAAGGCCGCGCGGGCTGCGGGTACGGAAATTCTCACGTTGGACGGGGGTGACGATGTCTGACCGGACATATGACCTCTTCATCATTGGTGGCGGCATCAACGGATGCGGCATCGCCCGCGACGCGGCGGGCCGGGGGCTAAGCGTGTGCCTGGCCGAGATGAATGATCTTGCCTCAGCCACCTCGTCAGCCTCCACCAAGCTCTTTCACGGCGGCTTGCGCTATCTGGAGTATTTCGAGTTTCGGCTGGTGCGTGAGGCCCTGATCGAGCGTGAAATCCTGCTCCGCGCGATGCCGCATATCTCCTGGCCCATGCGCTTTGTGCTGCCCTATCACCGGGACATGCGCTTTGACAGCGACACGCCGACGTCGCGGCTTCTGTCCTGGATCATGCCCTGGATGAAAGGACGCCGCCCGGCCTGGCTGATCCGGTTGGGTCTCTTTCTTTATGACAATATGGGTGGCCGAAAGATCCTTCCAGCAACCCGTAACGTCGATCTAACCCGCGATCCGGCGGGGGAACCGCTGCAACCGCAGTTCAAACGCGCCTACGAGTACTCCGATTGCTGGATCGAGGATTCTCGGCTTGTGGTTCTGAATGCGCGAGATGCGCGCGACCGCGGCGCAGATATCAGGACGCGCACCAAGGTGATCGCGGCTTCTCGCGCCGATGACGTCTGGGAGGTCGAGGTGGAGGATCAGGAAACAGGTGCGCGCGAGACGGTGACCGCGAAGATGCTGATCAATGCCGGCGGTCCTTGGGTCGGCGACATCATCCGCAACACGGTCCGCTCAAACTCGCAGGAGGGGGTGCGGCTGGTGCGCGGATCGCACATTGTGGTGCGCAAGCTCTTTGATCACGACCGCTGCTATTTTTTCCAAGGCACCGATGGGCGGATCATCTTTGCCATTCCCTACGAGACGGACTTTACCTTGATCGGCACCACCGATGCCGAACATTCCGAACCCTCGGTGGCGCCGGAATGCACACCGGAAGAGAAGGACTATCTTCTTGATTTCGCATCGCGGTATTTCAAGACGCCTGTGACCAACAAGGATGTGGTGTGGACCTATTCCGGTGTTCGCCCGCTTTATGACGACGGCGCGAAATCGGCCACGGCGGCCACGCGAGACTACGTCCTGACCGTGGATGCCACCGGCGGCGCGCCGCTTCTCAATGTGTTCGGCGGCAAGATCACGACCTATCGCAAGCTGGCCGAAGCGGCCCTTGCCAAGATCCTGCCCTTCTTTCCGGGCACTTCGGGCAACTGGACCGCTGGTGTCGCCTTACCGGGCGGCGACTTTCCGGTGAACCAGGCTGGGCAGCAGGCAAAGGATCTGTGCCGCGACTATCCCTTCCTGTCGGACGTGTGGGCGCGCCGGCTTGTCCGGGCGTATGGGACGGATGCCCGGACGCTTCTCGGTCCGGCACAGGCAGCAGAGGATCTGGGCCGTGACTTTGGCGCAGGCGTGACCTCCCGGGAACTGGACTGGGCGATACAACATGAATGGGTGCGCTCTGCCGAGGACTTTCTGTGGCGCCGCACAAAGCTTGGCCTGCGCCTGACGCCCGAGCAGAAGGCGGACGTCGCCAACTACATTGCTGCGCGATTGGTGCCTGCCGCCACCCGTGTGGCGGAATAGTCATCCGATATCGCGCATGGCCTGTCGGTCGATCTTGCCGGTTCCGGTCTTGGGCAACTGGTCGAGATAGACGATCTCACGCGGGTATTTGTGCGGCAGCAGCTGTGTCTTGGCATGGGCCTGCAGCTCTGACGTGAGAGCGGCATCCCCCGCCACACCGTCGCGCAGTGCGATCCAGGCCCGTAACGTCAGGCGCTGGTCGGGCAGTTCGATGGCCTGAACGCAGCTTTCGAACACTTTGGGGTGTTCGTTCAGCGCCAGTTCGATCTCCATCGGATAAACCCATTGCCCGGAGACTTTCACCAGATCGTCAGCCCGTCCCTTGAAGAAATAGAACCCCTCGTCGTCGCGGACAAAACGGTCGCCTGTGTGGATCCACCCATCCCGCATGGTCTCTGCTGTCTTCTCGGGCCTGTTCCAATAGTATTGGGCGGCTGACAAGCCGCGCACCTGCATGATCCCTTCTTCGCCCGTTTCCGCTTCGCGATCCTCCGGCGTGCGCAGCCGTATCGCATAGCCAGGCACGACCTGTCCGGCAGAGCCCGATTTCTGCATGTCCGCCTGATTGGAGAGATAGATGTGCAGAACTTCGGTGGACCCCAGGCCCTCGACAATCCGGTGCCCGAAACGATCACTCCAGGCTTCGGCAATTTCGGTCGAGAGGATTTCAGCCGCCGATATACACAACCGGACTGAAGACAGATCGGCCGCGTCAGCAGCGGGGTCATGGGCGAGGGCGGTGTAAAGCGTGGGAAGGCCGAAAAAGACCGTTGGTCTGTGCCGGGCAATCTGTTCAAAGATACGCTCCGCCGTGGGCCGCCCCGACAAAAGGACCGAAGCCGCGCCTACGGCAAACGGGAAGGTGATTGAGTTCCCAAAGCCGTAGGCGAAAAAAATCTTTGGCACGGAAAAGCAGATATCATCGGCTTTCAGGTCCAGAACGCTGCGCGCATAGCTTTCGGCCGTGTAAGCGGCGTCTTCATGTTTGTGCACGATGCCTTTCGGACGCCCGGTCGACCCGCTGGAATACATCCAGAACGCCATGTCCCCGCGCCGTGTCGGGTGTTCGGCAAGATCCGGGGCAATATCCGCCCAGGGGCGTTCGGCGACGTTCAGGATCGCGACCCCGGCAGAGGCGAAAAGCGGCATGAACGGGTCGGAGGTGATGACGGCCTTTGCATCGCCATCCTCGATAAAGAAAGCGATCAATTCGGGTGGCGAGAGCGTGTTGATCAGCATCGGCACCAGTCCGGCGCGCAGTGCGCCCATGATGGCCGCCGGGTATGCCGGCTCATCGTCAAGAAACATCACGATGCGGTCGCCGGGCGAGGCAAGCTGCCGCAGATAGTTGCCGATCCGGCCCGCCTCTTCGGCCAGTGTCCGATAGGTCCATGTCCCGCTGTCGTGGAAAATCGCCGGCTTCTCCGCGCGCGTTTCCAGGTTGTCCCAAAGCAGGCGCGCGGCGTTGTAGTTTTCGGGCAGGTCGAACCCGATGGCAGCGGCCAGTGATGAAATGTCAGGATCGGTCACGCCGCATCCTCCAGGCTCAGCCCTGACGCTTCGAGCTGGCTTGCAAAGTGTGGTGCGAGAGCGCGCAACCGGGATGCGTCCAACCGCCCGGCCCGCCGGATGTAGGAGAGGGAGAAGGGCAGGGGATCGGCCGTCATATGCGCGCCAAAAGCCTCGTACCAATCGGCGGACCGGCTGGCCGCCGCCACGATCTTTTCAAGCACGGGCTGGCGTGTCGATTGATAGAGCGGCAAGGCAGTTGCGACATTCCAATCGCTGGCTCGCAAGGCATGTACAAGGCTGATGACATCTTCCAGCGCCAGCCTTGTTCCTGATCCGATCGAGAAATGGGCCGTATGCAGCGCATCGCCGACCAGGGTCCGGTTGCCATCGAACCAGCGTCCGCATGACAGGTTCGGAAAACGCCGCCAGGTCGAGTTGTTGGGGACCAGCCCGGCCCCTTCAAGCGTCTGGTCAAAAAGCCTTTCGCAGGCTTGGCGATAGTCCGGTTCGGCCAGGTTGGCAAAACCCGTTCGGTCGAACGTCTCTGCCCCCATTTCGATGATGAAGGTCGACTTACCCGGGGCATAGGCATAGTGATGCGCGTTCATCGGACCGTATTGGGTGTCGATGAATGTTTGCGTCAGTGCATCAAAGGCGCGGTCGGTGCCGTACCAGATGAACCGGTTTTGCAGCGCGCTGATCTGCTCATCGAACCGACCGCTGGCTCGCACTGTCGAGTTCAGGCCATCGGCGCCGATCAGCAGATCGGCCTCCAGCGCCGAGATATCGGTGATGCGCGTTTCATAGGAGGGGAGGATCCCAAGCTCTGCGGCCCGCTGCTGGAGCAGCCGCAAAAGCTCCAGCCGGCCAATTCCCGAAAAGCCGATACCGTCAATCACCATACGCTCGCCCCGATGGACGATGTGGATGTCGGACCACCGGGTCATGCTGGGTTCGATCAGATCGGCGGTTTCCGGATCGTCGTCTCTCAGAAAGGCCAGCGCCTGATCGGAGAAGACAACGCCGAAACCAAATGCCGCATCTGCCGCGTTTTGCTCAAAGAGCCGGATCCTGGCATCTGGGTTCAGTCGTCTGATGAGGATGGCGGCATAAAGGCCCGCGGGGCCCGCGCCCAGAATAGTGATCCGCATTGCTCCTCCCTAGCTCTGCGCTGACAATATCTTGCGATACGTAACGTATCACGTTATTCATAATCATAAGTATGCCTACCATATGTCAAGGCCAAGCATGAACGATCTGTCTGAACCACGCGGGCGCGGTGTCCAGTCGGTGGCTGCGTCCGCTGCCATTCTGGAAGCCCTTGCCAACGCGGGCGGTCCCACGACGTTGAAGGAAATCGCCGCGTCCGCGGATATGGCGCCCGCCAAGGTGCATCGCTATCTGGTCAGCCTTTGCGAAACAGGTCTGGTCACGCAGCGCCCCAGCGGGCTTTATGACCTCGGCCCAGCCGCAGCGCGGATCGGTATCTCTGCCGTCTCGCGGGTCGAGCCGGTAAACCGCGCCGCCGATATGCTGCCCGAGCTTGTCGACCTGACCGGAGCAACAGCGATGCTGTCGGTCTTTGGCCATGCGGGTCCGACCGTCGTCAGATGGGAACGGGCGCGTCCTCAGTTGATCACGGCGCTGGGTGTCGGCTCCGTCCTGCCGCTTGAGCGTTCGGCGACGGGCCAGGTCTTTCTGGGCTGGCTGCCTAAGCGCTTGGTGCATGATGTTTCAGATCTTCCCAGCAAACGCGCCGAAATCCGGTCCCGGTGGCTGTGCACGGCGGCAGAGACCTACATTCCGGGCCTCTATGCCCTGGCTGTTCCGGTGCTGGATCTGCAGGGGGATTGCGTGGCCGCAGTTACCTTGATTTCAACCGATGCCGAACTCATCGGTGCCAATTCTCCGGCGCGCCAGGCACTGAATGCGGCCTTTGACCCTCATCCCGCTTGACGGCCATCGCGTGCTTGAATACATCAGGGCTCCGGCGCGGGTATGGTGAAATGGTATCATAAGAGCCTTCCAAGCTTAAGGTGCGGGTTCGATTCCCGCTACCCGCTCCAGACCCTTTCCTTTTTGCGTCAACAGGTCGCTTGACCCTCCGGGCTCTGGCGGTCAATTAACGTATCCAATGCTGCTTTTCGCGGCAGTTCCGTGACATGCACAAAGGACCCTGATGGCCCGCCAGTCGACACCGCCGCCAGCCGCCCCCAACGCGACCGAAGAGCGTGAGAAGTCAAAGGACTTCGGCGCGCTCAAGGCCCTCTGGCCCTTCATGCTGCCCTATCGGGGCTTGATCGCTGCGGCAATCGCGGCATTGGTTCTGACGGCGATGGTGTCGCTGACCCTGCCTTTGGCGGTGCGGCGTGTGGTCGACAATTTCGAAATCGAAGACGGTTCGATCCTCGATTGGTACTTCATGGCGGCATTGGGTATCGCCGGGCTGCTCGCCCTGGGCACGGGGCTGCGCTATGCGCTGGTGACCCGTCTGGGCGAACGTGTGGTGGCCGACATACGCATGGCAGTCTTCGACCGTGTCATCGGGATGAGCCCGGCCTTTTACGAACGGATCATGACCGGCGAGGTGCTCAGCCGGATCACGACCGACACGACGCTGATCCTTTCGGTTCTTGGCTCGTCCGCCTCTATCGCGCTGCGCAACATCCTGATCTTCGTGGGTGGGCTCGCCCTGATGCTGATCACGTCACCCAAGCTGACCGGCCTGGTCCTGCTTCTGGTTCCGGCGGTGGTTGTCCCGATCCTGACACTGGGCCGGCGCTTGCGCCGGATCAGCCGCGAAAACCAGGATTGGATCGCCGCATCCTCCGGCAACGCCTCCGAAGCGTTGAGCTCGGTTCAGACGGTGCAGGCGTTCACGCATGAGGCGCCCAGCAGCGCGGCCTTCGCCGACGTGACCGAGCAGAGTTTCACCTCCGCTCGCCTGCGCATCTGGACCCGGGCGCTGATGACCGTGATTGTCATCTTTCTGGTCTTTGCCGGTATTGTCGGCGTGCTTTGGATCGGCGCGCGCGATGTACGGGCCGAGCTTATGACGACAGGCACGCTCATTCAGTTCGTGATTTATTCGGTCATGGTGGCGGGGGGCGTCGCCGCCCTGTCTGAGATCTGGGGTGAGTTACAGCGTGCCGCAGGTGCCACCGAACGGCTGGTGGAGCTTCTCAACAGCACCGACAGTGTCAGCGATCCGGTGAACCCAGCCGCTTTGCCCGCCCGTGTGACCGGTCAGATCACGTTCGATAACGTGTCTTTCCACTATCCGTCCCGACCAGAAACGCCAGCTTTGCAAGAGGTCTCGCTTAAGATCGCACCGGGAGAGACGGTGGCCTTTGTCGGCCCGTCCGGTGCAGGCAAGACCACGATCATTCAGATGCTTCTGCGGTTCTATGATCCCGATCAGGGACGCATTCTGCTCGATGGCGTCGATCTGGCCGCGATGGAGCGGGCGACCTTTCGCAAGGAACTTGCTCTCGTGCCACAGGACCCGGTCATCTTCGCCGCCTCTGCGCGTGACAACATCCGGTTCGGCCGGCCCGATGCCACCGCTGCCGAGGTCGAGGCTGCGGCCCGTGCGGCGGCGGCGCATGACTTCATCGCGGCCCTGCCGGACGGGTATGACAGCTATGTCGGCGAGCGTGGTGTGATGCTCTCTGGCGGGCAAAAGCAGCGCATCGCCATCGCCCGGGCGATCCTGCGCGACGCGCCCGTGCTTTTGCTCGACGAAGCCACCAGCGCGCTGGATGCCGAAAGCGAGCGGGCGGTTCAGCAGGCGGTTGATGAGTTGAGCGCCGGTCGCACCACGCTGATCGTCGCGCACAGGCTGGCGACGGTGAAAAAGGCCGACCGTATCGTCGTGCTGGATCAGGGACGTATCGTTGCCACGGGCCCCCATGACCAACTGGTTGCGGAAGGTGGCCTTTATGCCCGGCTCGCCCGGTTGCAATTCACCGATGGCAGTGCGGCGGCCTGACAGGCTCAGTCTTTGCCTGCACCGCTCTCGATCAGCGCCGTCATCATTTCGCGAGCCAGGGCATCCATGCGCGTGGCCTGATAGACGTTGGTGGTTAGCGCAAGGGTCAGGTCATGAACAGGCGACAGGATCAGCAGCGCGTACCACATCGTGTTCGATCCGTTGTGCCAGACCGTAGGTCCGATCGTTTCATTGCCGGATTGGATGACCCACCCCAGCCCGTAGCTTTCCAGGATCTCGGCCTGCATGATCCGGGCGCTTTCCGGGCTGATAAAGCCTTCGATCTCTTGGCCACTCGCAGCCCTCAGATGCATCTGACCCCAACTTAGCAGATCGGGCAGTGCTGAATGCAGGGTGCCCGCCGGACCCAGCCAGGGCGGATTGTCGGTCACGCCGTCTCCCATCGGGTCGACGGCGCGTTTGAAGCCGAGAATGGAGCTGTGGCCCCAGGGATCTCCTGCGCCTGTCGGCGCCCCGAAGCCAAGCGAAGTCAAGCCGAGCGGTTCGGCTATCTCGCTCTTTACCAAGGCGCTCCAGGCCTGGCCCGTGACCTCCTCTGTCGCAAGTCCGGCAAGCATGTAGCCGAGGTTGGAATAGGTGAATGTACCCGGCTTGCCCCGCATCGGTTGGGTCCAGAAACTGGCCAGCACCTCCCGGCGATCCCGTGTCAGATCCCCGCTGCTTTTTGCCAGCAACTGGCGTCTGCTTGGGTTGGCCTGAATCCCGGCGCTGTGGCTCAACAAGTGGCGCAAGGTGCAGTCCCGCCAATCCGCGTGCATCTGGCCGGCGTCTTGTGTCAGCACCTCCTCAATGGGCGTATCGAGGTCGAGAAGACCGCGCTCCACCAGCTTCATGACCAATGTCGCGGTGACCGATTTCGTGATCGACCCGATATGCCAGTGCGCATCCGTCGCCACGCGCGCATCGCCGCCCTTGCGTCTTGGCCCTTTCGCCAGCACGGTCATGTGTCCCGATGCATCGGCAAACGCACAACCCAAAGCAAAATGCGGATGTGCTTCAGCCGCCTGATGAAACAAGGTCTCAACAGCCTGAGGTGATGGCGCGGTCATCGGTCCGTCTCCGGTTTGCGGATACATTGATGCGGGAGGTGGTGGCGTTTGCTGATGCAGTCAAGCGGACGAACGGAAAGGGGGCACCTGCAGCCCGCCCGCTTTTTCCGGAAAACATCGTTCGCATGCGCAATGCGCTCAAATGGGTCTCAAGCGGCCTCTTCGGTCACAAAATGAAACCCCGGGACTGCGTGATTGGCGCAGCGTCACCTGACAAGTGACCCAGCGTGCCAAATCCAGCCACCTTGCGCGTCTTGCGGTTTGGCGGCACCATATTACCTGCAGAATGTCAGCCCGAATGGGTGATCAGGGGAGGAGAAGCCGATGGCCTTTGAAGGTCTTACCGACAAGTATTCCATGGAACAGGAAATGCCATGGGAGCAGCGGGACGTGCCCGCCACGCTTTACCAGATGCTGTCCAACACAGCCGCCCGGTTTCCCGGTCATAACGCGATCAGCTATCAGATCTTCTCCGGTCCCGACGACAAGGCGGAAACGCTCAACTGGTCTCAACTGAAAGATCAGGTCACCCAGGCGGCCAACATGTTCCGGTCTCTCGGTATCGGTGAGAATGATGTCGTGGCCTATGTGCTGCCCAACTGCACCGAGACGGTGTTGACCCTGCTTGGCGGCGCCACCGCCGGTATTGTCAACCCGATCAACCCGCTTCTCGAGCCCGAACAGATCGGCGCCATCCTGCGGGAGACCAACGCCAAGATCGTCGTGACCCTGAAGGCCTTTCCGAAAACCGACGTGGCCGAAAAGACCGCGGAAGCCGTTCGGCATGCGCCCAATGTGCACACCGTGCTTGAGGTGGATCTGAACCGCTACCTGACCCCGCCCAAATCCTGGATCGTGCCGTTGATCCGGCCCAAGCTCGACACCAAGAAATCGCATGCCGACTACAAGAGCTTTTCCAAGGAGATTCGCAAACATCCCGTCACGCTCAGCTTCAAGGACAGCGAAGGCGACCGTGTAGCCTGCTATTTCCACACCGGTGGGACGACGGGCATGCCCAAAGTGGCGCAGCACCGCTATTCCGGCATGATCTACAACGGCTGGATCAGCGACACGCTGCTTTATACCGAAGAGGACAATGTCATCTGTCCTCTGCCGCTTTTCCACGTCTTTGCCTGCCACGTCATCCTGATGGGCGCCATCGCCTCGGGCGCGCATGTCGTCTTTCCCACGCCGCAGGGCTATCGGGGCGACGGTGTGTTCGACAATTTCTGGAAGCTGGTGGAGCGCTGGAAGATCACCTTCATCATCACCGTGCCCACTGCCATTTCGGCCAAGATGCAGCGCCCGGTGAATGCTGACGTGAGCAGCGTGAAAACCGCCTTCTCCGGCTCCGCCCCTCTGCCGGTCGAGCTGTTCCGCCGGTTTGAAGAGGCGACCGGTGTGACCATCGTGGAAGGCTATGGCCTGACCGAAGCGACCTGTCTTGTGTCCTGCAATCCCGTGGACGGGGAAAAGAAAATCGGCAGCATCGGCATCCCGTTCCCCTATACGGATGTGAAAATTTATAAGGCCACCAACGACGGACCCGTGCAGGCGGACGTTGATGAGATCGGTGAGATCTGCATCTCCAATCCGGGCGTGAACAACCCGCATACCTATACCGAGACCGACAAGAACAAAGAGCTCTACTATTACGGCGAATACCTTCGGACCGGGGATCTGGGTCGCGTCGATTCCGACGGATATCTGTGGATCACCGGGCGGGCCAAGGATCTGATTATTCGGGGCGGTCACAATATCGACCCCGCCGAGATCGAAGAAGCTTTGCTGGGCCATCCTGCCGTGGCCTTTGCCGGAGCGGTCGGTCAGCCCGATGCCCATTCGGGCGAGTTGCCCTGTGCCTTCGTCGAACTCGTGGATGGCGCCAGCACATCACCGGACGAGCTGATGGAATATTGCAAGACCCATATTCATGAGCGAGCGGCGTTGCCCAAACACATGGAGATACTGGATGAGCTGCCGAAGACGGCGGTCGGTAAGGTCTTCAAACCAGATCTGCGGAAAAGCGCGATCATCCGTGTGTACAACAAGGCACTTGAAGACAAGACCATTCAGGCCCGTGTCGTGTCGGTCGTCGACGACAAAAAGCGGGGTCTCGTGGCCCAATTGGAGCGCAACGGGGCGGATGAGGGCGAGGTCGCCAACGTGCTTGGCGCTTACACCCGTCCCTGGGAATGGGCCGCCTGACCGCGATGGATCAAGCCCGCGCTCCGCTCGATGCCGATCTTGAAGCCTATATCGAGCGGAGTGCCAGCTTCTACCCGGACGATGCCACGGACCTGAGCATTGCCGAACAGCGCCGCGTCTATGACCGTCTTTGTGAGGCGTTCCGTGTCTCTCGCCCCACCGGCGTGGCGGTAAGAGACCTGACAGCCGGTGGCGTGCCCTGCCGGCTCTACGAGGCCGGCGCGCCATTTGTGACGGTGATCTACTTTCATGGCGGTGGGTTTGTTCTGGGCGGGCTCGACAGCCACGACGACATCTGCGCCGAGATCGCGGCGATCACCGGCTACCGCGTCCTGTCTGTTGACTACCGGCTCGCGCCCGAACATGTGCACCCGGCCCCTTTTGAGGACGGTTTTGCCGTCCTACGCTGGGCGCTTGAGCGGTTCGACGGTCCGCTTGTCCTGGCCGGAGACAGCGCAGGCGGCAACATTGCCGCAGCACTTGCACATGCCAACCGCGACAAACGACAGCGGATCGTCGGGCAGCTTCTGATCTACCCCGGTCTGGGAGGGGATGCAGACCAAGGCTCCTACCTTGAAAACGCCGATGCGCCGGGTCTCACGCGGGCCGACATCGCTTACTACATGAAAATCCGGTGTGCCGGTGCGGTTCCCAAGGACGATCCGACCTTTGCACCACTCTCAGATCCAGATTTCTCTCGTCTGCCTCCCACCGTGATCTTTACCGCCGATTGTGACCCAATTCGTGACGATGGGCAGCACTACGCTGCCCGGATCACAGCGGCCGGCGGACGCGCGCATTGGATCAATGAACCGGGGCTGATCCACGGGTATCTGCGTGCGCGTCACAGCGTGACGCGGGCGGGGGCCAGTTTCGAAAGGATCCTCGACGCGCTGCAATGTCTGGGTGAAGAGGCTTGGCCCTTCTGATCCTCATGCGCTGCCGGTGAACCCGGGTGCCGTTTTCCGGGTCGGAAAACGGTCGGAAAATGAAACATTTTCCGAAACGGAATTTGTGACAAATTCCGCCCCGCTCAGTTCCCCGCGCTTTCCATGCGGCGGGTGGCGATGACCTGTTCCAGCCAGCCAAGCTTCATCTCGGGCACCGAACTCAGCAAAAGGTCAGTGTAGTCGTCGAAAGGCGGTGACAGCACTTCGGTCTTGCCGCCGTACCTCTGGACCTTGCCGCGATACATTACCGCAATGCTGTCCGCGATGGCGCGCACCGTCGCCAGATCGTGCGTGATGAAGAGATAGGCCACATCCTCTTGCTTTTGCAGGTCCAGAAGGAGCTTGAGAATGCCGTCCGCCACCAAAGGATCCAGCGCGGATGTCACCTCATCGCAGATGATCATCCTCGGCTTGGCCGCCAAGGCCCTCGCGATACAGACCCTCTGTTTCTGCCCCCCCGAAAGCTCCGCCGGATAGCGATCGATGAAACTCTCCCCCATCTCGATCTCATCCAGCAATTCAACGATCCGCTTTCGCTTCTCCGCACCTTTCAGCCCGAAATAAAACTCCAGCGGTCGCCCGATGATCGTACCCACCGTCTGACGTGGGTTCATCGCCACATCCGCCATCTGATAGATCATCTGCAACTCGCGCAGGTCTTCTCGAGAACGCCCGCTCAGGGCGGCCGAGAGGCCACGACCGGCAAAGCTGATCTCACCCGACCTGGGTGGCAAAAGGCCTGTTATGACCCGCGCCAGGGTCGACTTGCCTGACCCGCTCTCCCCCACAACTGCGAGTGTCTGGCCCGGATAGAGCTCGACGCTCACATCGTGCAGCACATCAAAGGTGGTGCCCGCATAGCGGGCCGTGATGTTTTCCACCTTCAACACTGCATCTTGCGCCGGTGCCTTCTCTTCATGCTCGATGGAGCGGACCGAGACCAGGGCCCTCGTATAGTCTTCTCTCGGTGCGTTGATGATTTGATCGGTGGGCCCGTATTCCACCGTCTCTCCGTGTCTCAGCACCATGATGTCATCGCTGACTTGTGCCACCACTGCCAGGTCGTGGGTGATGTAGAGCGCCGCCACGCCTGTATCGCGGATCGCCTCCTTGATCGCCTTCAGGACGTCGATCTGCGTGGTCACGTCCAGCGCTGTCGTCGGTTCGTCGAAGACGACCAAATCCGGTTCCGGACAGAGGGCCAGCGCCGTCATGCAGCGCTGCAATTGACCGCCCGAGACCTGATGCGGATAGCGCTCTCCTATCTTGTCCGGCTCCGGCAGGTCCAGTTTTCGAAAGAGTTCAATCGCCCTCGCTTCCGCCTCCGATTTCGAGAACTTTCCCTGACCGATCGCGGCTTCGGTGACCTGTTCCATGATCCGTTTGGCGGGGTTGAAAGAGGCTGCCGCCGATTGCGACACATAGGTGACTTCCGCCCCTCTCAACCGGCGCACGTCGCGCAGACCCGAAGCCATCACATCGCGTCCATTGACCCAGACCTCGCCCCCGGTGATCTTCACCCCGCCGCGTCCGTAGGCCATCGTCGCAAGCCCGATCGTGGATTTGCCCGCACCGGATTCCCCGATCAGGCCCAGCACCTTGCCGGCCTCCAGCTCAAAATCCACGCCATGCACGATCTCAATGTCGTGTGGCTGTTCCCCAGGCGGGTACACCGTCGCTCCGATCCGTAGATCCTTGACCTTCAACAGCGGTGTACTCATCCCCGGCCTCCTTTGAGCGAGGTGGTCCGGTTCAACACCCAATCCGCCACCAGATTGACCGAAATCGCCAATGTCGCAATCGCCACCGCCGGATAAAGGGCCGCTCCGATGCCGTAGACGATGCCTTCCTTGTTTTCCTTCACGATGCCGCCCCAATCTGCCTGCGGCGGTTGCACACCCAGCCCCAGGAACGACAATGTCGAAACGAAAAGCACCATGAAAATAAAGCGCAACCCCATCTCTGCGACCAGGGGCGAGAGCGCATTGGGCAGAATTTCCCGGAAGATCACCCAAAGGATCTTTTCGCCGCGCAGCCGGGCGGCTTCGACATAGTCCATCACGTTGATGTCCACCGCAACGGCGCGGGCAAGGCGGTAAACACGGGTGGAATCAAGCAGGCCCATCACGATGATCAGCACCGTCACCGTGACCGGCATCACCGACAGAACGACAAGCGCGAAGATCAGTGATGGAATGGACATGATCAGATCGACAAAGCGGGACAGGACCTGATCCACCCAACCGCCTGAAACGGCGGCCAGAAAACCCAGAACCGACCCCGTCACGAAGCTGAGGATGGTGGCCATCGTCGCAATCCAGATGGTGGTCCGTCCTCCATAGATCATCCGGCTCAGCAGATCGCGACCGATATTGTCTGTGCCCAGTAGGAATTCGGCGGAGGACGGTTCCCATACGTCGCCCACGACTTCGGCCATTCCGTAGGGCGCGATGAGAGGCGCGAAGATGGCGATAAAGAAATAGAGCGCGGTGAAGAACAGGCCGATCATGGCCGAGATGGGGATGTTTTTCATGTCATTGCCTCCGTCCGGAGGGGGCCTTTTTGCGACCGGACACGCCGTTCGGCCAACCTGATGCTGATGTTGTCAGATGATGGCCTGATTTGCCGGTGCAATCGGTGCATGAGGGCTTCTTTGCATGCCGCTGCGACTGTGCGCCGGGAAGCGAGACTTTGTGAGCCGCACCCGCTCAGTCCGCGTGAGATGACATCGCAACATAACGTCATTTGGGATGCCTCAGACGAGGATTGGCCAGGATCGACACGATATCAGCGATCATGTTCAGCACGATATACACAGCGGCAAAGATCAGCCCGCAGGCCTGCACCACCGGCACATCGCGTTTGGAGACGTGATCGACCAGATATTGACCCATCCCTGGGTAGACAAAGACCACCTCGACCACCACGACACCCACGACGAGATAGGCCAGGTTCAGCATCACCACATTCACGATGGGCGCGATGGCGTTGGGAAAGGCGTGGCGATAGATCACCTGAAACCGGCTGAGGCCCTTCAGCTCCGCGGTTTCGATATAGGCCGATTGCATCACGTTCAGGATCGCCGCCCGTGTCATGCGCATCATATGCGCCAGCACCACCAGCGTCAGAACCGCGACCGGCAGCGCGATGGCATTCAGCTTTTGCCACAGGCTCATCCCGTCGTTGATCATCGCCACGGACGGGGCCCAGCCGAGCTGCACCGCGACAAAGAAGATCAGCACATAGCCGATCAGGAATTCCGGAATCGAGATCGAGGCCAGCGTGACGCCCGAGATCAGCTTGTCCGGCCAGCGGTCGCGGTAGCGCACCGCGATCAGGCCCAGAAGGATGGCGAGCGGGACTGAGATCACCGCCGCCCAAAAGGCCAGAAACAGCGTATTCCCAAGCCGCTGGCCGAGACTTTCGGCGATGTCGCGATTGTTGGTAAGGGCTGTGCCCAGATCGCCCTGCAGAACCCCGCCCAGCCAGTTGAAATAGCGGGTGATGGGGGGATCGTTCAGTCCCAGCTCTTCACGCAGATTGGCAAGCGCTTGCGGGGTGGCCCCTTGGCCAAGGATCTGCTGAGCCACATCGCCGGGCAGGATCGTCGTGCCTGCAAAGATCAGCGCCGATGCGGCCAGCAACAGAAGGGCGCTCAGCGCAAGGCGCTGAGCGACGAGTGTCAAAACGGGATGCATCCTTGGGCCCGCTTATGCCTTCCAGGTCTTTTTGAACGAGTACCAGTTCATCTGCGGCCCATTCGGGTCGCCCTCAAAGCCCTGGACCGAGCTTGAGACCGCGTCGATGAAGTCGTTGAACATCGGCAGGATCAGGCCGCCTTCGTCCCGCAGCATCTGACCCATCTTGGAATAGGTCTCTTTGCGCTTGGCTTCGTCCAGTTCGGCGCGGGCCGACATCAGCATCTCGTCGAATTCAGACCGCTTCCAGCGGGTGTCGTTCCAATCCGCGCTCGAAAGATAGGCGGTTGAATACATCTGGTCCTGCACCGGGCGTCCGCCCCAGTAAGAGGCGCAGAACGGTTGTACGTTCCAGACTTCGGACCAGTAGCCGTCGTTTGGCTCTCGCTTGATTTCCAGCGGGATGCCAGCGGCCTGCGCCGATTGCTGGAAGAGCGCTGCTGCATCCACCGCGCCGGGGAAGGCACCATCTGCCGTGCGCAGAATGATGGGAGAGCCGTCGTGGCCTGATTTCTTGTAGTGCTCCGCGGCCTTTTCAAGGCTGAATTCGCGCTGTGGAATGCTGTCGTCGAACAACGGATAGGCTGCGTTGATCGGCATGTCGTTCCCGATCCCGCCATAGCCGCGCAGGATCTTGTCGACCATTTCCTCGCGGTTGATCGCGTATTTCAGTGCAAGCCGCAGATCGTTGTTGTCGAACGGCGCTGTATCGACATGCATGATGAAGACGTAGTGGCCGCGCCCCGACACGTTTCGGACCTCGACATTCGGTGCCCGGTCCAGAAGCTGGGCCACTTTCGGCTCAACGCGGTTGATCGTATCGACCTGTCCCGATTGCAGCGCAGCCGTGCGCGCGGTCGCATCGTTCAGCACGATGACCTCGGTCTCGTCATAGTGCGCCACCGCGTCGCCGCCCCAGTAATTCGGGTTGCGCTTGAACATCATGCGCACGCCCGGCTCGTCGGCCTCCAGCGTGTACGCGCCGGTTCCGATGGCCGCCGCGGGGTTGTCGAACCCGCCGTCGGGCTGGATCATCAGGTGGTAATCGGCCATCAGATAGGGCAGGTCCGCGTTGCCCACACCCAGCGTGACTTCCAGCACGTCACCGTCGGCACGCATGGATTCGATGCCTTGTACGATGCCCAATGCGCCCGATTTGGACTCTTCGTTGCTGTGCCGTTCCATCGTGCGCAGCGCGTCTTCGGCGGTCACGCTTTTGCCATTGGAAAACTCGATGCCCTGCCGGATCTTGAAGCGCCAGGTTTTGGCGTCGGATGAGCCTTCCCAGCTTTCCGCGACCATGCCTTCCAGCGTGCCGTCCGGGCCCACTTCGACCAGCGTCTCGGCCCATTGCTGACCGCCGGCGATTGGCACATCGGACGCCCACGTGGCCGGATCCTGGCTGTTGGTGCTCTCGCCCCCTTGAACGCCCATTCGGAAGGTGCCGCCCTTGACGGGACCTGCTGCCTGCGCGGCGTCGGCAAACATCGTACCCGCGACGGCTGCGCTGACACCCAGCGCGGCGGCTTTGCCCATGAATTCGCGGCGGGACATCTTGCCCGCGCTGACGCGTCCGGACAAATAGTCGAGTTGATCTTGCATAGGTTTCTCCCGTTGATCTGCGTCTTGCAGCGCTTTTTTGTTGATTGACGAGTCAAGGTTTGCGCATTTCAAGGCCCCTCGCAAGGGGAGATTCCAAGAGAAAGATGAAGCTTCTGTGTCCGCCGCGACATCCGCGCGATGTTGACGTAGCGGAAGCTTCCGATCCGCAAATTGACGGGCGCGGCCACGAGAAAGCCGCGCCTCGACGTGTGTCAGGCGGCTTTGAGCACCCGGCCAACGCCAATCAGGCGCATCATGCGCTCGGCCGCACGCGTGACAAGGTCTTCGGCATCCTCCATCGCTTCACCAAGCGAGCAGGGGCCTTCGACGATACTTGCATAAGACGCGATTCCGTGACCCAGGTTCACCTCGGCGCCCGAGCCGATGGTTCCGGCCAGCGCAATCACGGGCAGACCGTAATTCTGGGCCCGGCGCGCCACTTCGGCGGGTATCTTGCCACGCGGGGTCTGATAGTCGATCCCGCCTTCTCCGGTGATGACCAGATCGGCCTCGCGCAGAAGGCTGTCCATTTTCAGGTAACGGTCGACAATCTTGAAGCGTGGATGAAGATGAGCCCCGGCCATGGCATGCAAACCTGCGCCCAATCCACCGGAGGCACCACCCCCCGCCATCGTTCTGACATCCTTGCCGAGCTGTTTTGCGATGACGCCGGCAAAGACATCCAGCGCGGCCTCCAGTTCCTCCACCGTTTCGGGGGAGGCGCCCTTTTGCGGACCAAAGACCCGTGCGACGCCTTTGGGGCCGCACAAGACATTGTGCCAGTTGCAGGCCACGTCGATGCGTACGTGATCCAACCGGGGATCACGACCGGACATGTCGATCCGGTGGAGATCGCGCAGATGCCGCCCGCCCGGGCCAAGTTCGCGACCTTTGCGGTCCAGCAAGCGCATTCCCAGCGCCTGGGCCATGCCCGCTCCGCCGTCATTCGTGCCGCTGTCGCCGCATCCGATCAGGATCCTTTCCGCGCCGGCATCCATCGCCGCCCGGATCAGCTCTCCCACTCCGAAGGTGGTGGTCACCGTCGGATCGCGGATTTCGGTGGGCACTAGGCGTAGACCGGCCGCCGCGGCCATTTCCAGCACGGCGGTGCGCGGTCCGCTTTCGCCCAGAAACCCAAAATGCGATTGAACCGGCTGGCCGACAGGACCGGTCACCTCAACCTCGTGGAGGCTGCCTCCCGTTGCGGCGACGAGACCCTTGGTAAAGCCTTCGCCACCGTCGACCATCGGCAGGCAGCGGATCTGCGCCTCGGGGGCGGCGCGGGCCACACCGCGTGCGATCGAGGCGGCGACATCCTCTGCTGCGAGGCTTTCCTTGAAACCGGAAGGGGCAATAAGAACGTTCAATGTCATCTCGATTTTTCCTTTTTTAACTGCTTTTTGGGGGTGGGTGGGCGTCAATTCGCCCCGGTGATCCGCGCAGGCCCGAAGAGATCGAGACCAAGGGCGGGCCATACGAAAAAGGCAAAGAGGGTCAGCAGGACGAGATGCAGGGGGATCAGCCAAAGGCCGAGCCGCAGCAGGTCCGCTTGGCTGAAGGTTGCACCGTCGAGTTGCGAGAAGAGGACCAGAGGTTTCGCACTGACGGGAAGGGTCAGGCAGTATCCGGCGGCGATGGTCGAAAGGAACGCCAACGCGGCAGGGTTCAGGCCGGCAGGTGTCGCGGCAAGCAGGATGATCGGAACCAGAACCGTGGCCCGCGCCGTACGCGATGTGATCACCAGATGCGCCATCAGAGAGACGGCGATAACCATCGCGATCAGGGCGATTGCATGGCCCGACATGGTCGCGAAGGGCACCGCGACGATCCAGGCCGCAGCGCCGCTTTCCACCAAGGTGGCGCCCATATGAAGGGTCGCGGCCATGAAAAGCAGCAGCGCCCAGTTGACCTCTCCAAGCGCCTTTTTCAGGGGCAGCACGCCGATTTTCGGCGCGGTCACCAAGGCTGCACCGCACAGCGCGATCAGCGCGGTGGGCAGACCATGCAAAGGTTCGCTGATCCAGAGTGTGACCAGGGCGATGACCGTGAAAAGCACCACGCGTTCGGCACCGCAAAGCGAGCGCTTTTCGTCAAGGATCGGGGTCACCTCGAACGGGGTCTGCCGGATGTCACTGTCGGTGAAGAGATAGAGGATGACCAAAGCCGACAGTGCACAGCTTGCCAGGGCAAAAGGGGCGCCCAGGATCAGCCATTGCAGATAGGAGATCCGCGCACCGCCCATGCCGGCCACAAGTTCGACCATCACCAGGTGCGCACCGGCACCGATCAGGGAGGCCGCCGCTGACAGCAGGATCGTCACGGGGATAAGCAACGATAGGGCTTTGGCGGCCTTGGCCGACACGCCCTCTTTCAGGGCTTGAAAGATCGGCAGGAAAAGGGCAGCGCGTCCGCTGGTCGAGGGAATGACCAGCGCGCTGACAAGGCCGGCCAGCACGATCCGGGGAAACATCCGGGCGAGTGTCATATTGCCCTTGAGCAACGCACGTGTCATGCGCCCAGCCAGGCCGGATCCGGTGAACGCGGCGGCAATGATAAAGGCCGACATCAGCAGCCAGATCATCGGATCGCTCAGCGTTGCAAACAGAGCGTCAGCAGGCATCTGACCAGCCAGAACCGGAGCGAGCGCCGCGATCAGGGCGACATATGTGCTGTCAAGCGTGGTCAGGCTCCACGCCAGAACGGCCGCACCGAACACGATGATCGACAACTTGCCCTGCACCGACAGCGCGTCCGATGGGACCAGCATAAGCGCAAAGGCACCGACCAGTGCCACCGCGAGAACAGCAAGCTTCAGATGCAGTTTCGAGGGGGCAATTGCCTTGTCTTGACGTGTCGCTTGGACCTGATCCAGTGCCATCGGTGTACCGCTTTCATGACGTTTTCTTTGCGGTTTTGTGACACGACGCGCCTATGAGCGTCCTTTCGGGGAGATGAAGGGTGCGTGGGTTGAAGATGAACAGAATGTGAAGGGCCGTGGGAAAAGTAGCCGGCTTTTCCATTTAGAATACTGATTCTATTGATAATATTTCAGATAAATATGTATTTTGCACACCGATTTTCCGTCGGCGGCTGTCATATTCGCATATGTCTCGCCGATCGAAGAGGTGTCACGAAGGTGACGTAAATTCGTTACATTCGTGCAATGCTGTCCCTGACGTCCCGCTCGTAGATCAGCACGTCGTTTTCGTAGGCTTCGATCCGGGCAACAAGGTGAAAGTGCGTGATGTCCGACGACATCTCGGCATAGGTCTCGGTCCGCAGGCGGATGCCGCCGCGCTCCAACTCATCTGTCCAATGTGTCTGTCCGTGCGCCGACAGGGGATCGTCCGGATGAATGGTCCAGCGTTCCCGTGCGACCGAACCGCTGATCAGCCCGTGTTCGCAATCCTCCACCTTTCCGAAATCGTCATCAATGCACAGACGGATTTTGCCGGATGAGAGATCGTGTTCGACGACGCGGCTATTGCTGGGAGGGCGGAGTTCGCTGGTTCGCCAAGGGGCCTCGCCATCGGGGGGCGGGAAGGCACAGGCGTCCTCGCTTGCATTGTCGACATAGGGCAGCGCGATTTCCGCCCGCGAGAGGGTCAGCGTGGTAGGCGTCGGAGAGGGCCAAACAAGCGGCCAATAGGTCGATGAGATGGCGACGCGCAGACGGTGACCGGCAGGCACGCGATATCCGATATGGTCAAGCTTGAGCGTGACATCATAGGTCTCCCCCGGAACCAGCGGCCTGGGATCGGCCGCGCCCTCCCGATGGGACAGGTTCAGAACCCCGTATGTGATGCGGGTCGATGCGCCGTCCGGATGAATGTGGCAAAGCCTTACGGCAATCTGTGCATGTGGCTGGTCAGCGCTCAGCGCCAGCCGGACCTCCGGCGCGCCGAGAAGCGATAGATCGTCTTCAAGCAGGGCGCCATCAAAGCAGAGAGACAGCGCATCGTCGGCGCGTTGATCGCCGGGCATTTCCGGACCCAGCCAGATCGCGCAATATTCACCGCCGGCCAAGCCGCAATGCTGCGGAGAGTTGATCTGCGCAGAAAGCGGGCCGGGCGTCTCTCTTAGGTCTTTGTCCACCAAGAACAGGCGCTTTTGTCGGGGCGATCTGATCTGGGCAGGATCGGACGTGACCCAATGGCCCGCACGTTCGGTGTACCAGGTGGCGGGCCTGACCCCGTCCATTACATAGGCTCTGTAATCGGGCAGGGTCTCGGCCCCGTTGGGGACATCCTTCAGCCATTTGTCCCACCAGACCAACGCTTCGTCCAGAAATCCGATCCGGGGCTCAGGAACGGCGAAGTGGGGATATTTGTGCACCCAGGGTCCGACGATCCCTTTGACCGGTGCGCTCAGCTCCGTCACCAGGGCAGGCACCGCGTTCTTGTAGGCGTCGCCCCAGCCGCCGACGGCAAGGGTTGCCGCGTCAATGGCCCCGAAATCGTCGCAGACCGATCCGTGCTGCCAATACGTGTCACGCTGTTGGTGTCGGAGCCAGACAGAGGGGAGGAAGGGTTCATGTTCAAGCCGTTCCAGCCACATGTCACGCCAGTCATCCCGGAGCGCTGGGTCCGGCGCCCGGCTCGAATAGGACCACATCGTGCTGCCCCAGCCGAAGTTTTCGTTCAGCAGGCAACCTCCCTTGTAGTGGATGTCATCGGCGAACCGATCCACGGTCGAGCAGAGTGTGATGATCGCCTTCAGAGCGTCCGGGCGCCGCGCGGCCACCTGAAGCGCGTTGAAACCGCCCCAGCTGATGCCCATCATGCCGACCTTGCCGCTGCACCAGGGTTGTGCGGCCAGCCATGCGATGACTTCTACTGCATCCGAAAGCTCCTGTTCGGTGTATTCATCGCTCATCAGACCCTGGCTGTCGCCATTGCCGCGGATGTCGACGCGGATAGAGGCATAGCCGCGCTTGGCGAACCAGGGATGGGTCAGCGCATCCCGTGCGCAGGTGCCATCCCTTTTGCGGTAGGGCAGGTATTCAAGGATCGCCGGTACGGGATCTTCGGCTGCGTCCACCGGACGCCAGACCCGTGCCGAAAGGCGGCATCCATCGCTGAGCACGATACCAAGATCCGGCTCTTCTTCGATCTCGCGCAGCTTCATCTTTGACATATGTCAGACTGTTCGGCGCACGGGAGCGGTCTGTCAAGCGCGCAGAACGATCGCCAGATCCATCACGTTTGTCCCCGTCGGTCCGGTGACGAACAGCGCGTCTCGCGTCGCCAGATAGCTCCCGCTGTCCGCGCGGGCGAGCGCCTCTTCGGCGCCGTCTGTCCAGATCGCACCGTCAACCAGGCCGCCGGCGGCTTCCGTCGGCCCATCGGTTCCGTCGGTGCCGGCGACGAGAACCATCAGATCGTCCCGCCCCTCGATCTCTCGGGCAAGCGCCAACGCCAGCGCCTGATTGCGTCCGCCCCGGCCGGGCGAGGGGGGCAGGGTGACGGTTGGCTCCCCCCCGAAGATCGCAACGCCCACCGGCATCTCTCGGATCATGGGGCCCAGAGACTGCGCAAGCGCCTCCACGCTGTCATAAAGCGTTTCTTCGTTGTGCTGCACCGTCAGCCCCATGTCCTCTGCGGCCCGGGCCGCGCTGTCCCGTGCGATGGCATTGCAGGCAACGATCTTGCACTGGTACGAAAAGCCGGGATCGTCGGGCGCTGCCCCGATGCCGGAGCCGATGACCTCGACCTCGTCCCGGGGGACATCCGACAGAGCCAGCACCGTCACGTGTTTTCCCTTGAAATGGGACAAAAGCCCGCCGCCCTTGATGCGCGAGATCTTGCGCCGCTCTGCATTCATGGCGCCGATATCCAGACCGCCCGACAAAAGCCGGTCGTTCAAGGCCGCCAGATCGGGCAGGTCCAGACCCGGGCGCAGGCATTCCGCCAGCGACGACGCACCACCCGAAACCAGAAGCAAAAGCTGTGACCCCTCGGGCATCTCCTCGACCGCCGCGCAAAGCGCCGCACCACCTTCCAGACTGCGGGCATTGGGGACCGGATGAGCGGCCTCGATCACCTCCACGCCGTCGGGCAGGCCCGCGCCGTGGCCGTCCTTTGTGACCACAAGGCACGGCACCTGTGGAAAACGCGACAGGGCCGCCCGGGCCATGGCCGCCGCGGCCTTTCCGACCGCGAGGATCTGATCAGGGCTTTCGGTTTCGTCCTTCAGTGCGGTCGCCACGGCCTGATCGCCCAGAACGGCCTCGACACCGGTTCGCCAAAGGTGGGTCAGTTTTTCTTGTGGTGTCATTGATCCATCCAAATCGTCACGGGGCCGTCATTGATCAATTCAACGGCCATGTCTGCCCCAAACTGGCCGGTCTGAACCGCCAGGCCGTCCGCTTTGAGACAGGCCGCGAAGTGTTGATAAAGGGCATCCCCGTCTTCGGGACTGGCGGCCTGGGAAAAACCGGGCCTGTTGCCGCGCGACGTATCGGCGGCAAGGGTAAACTGGCTCACCACCAGCGCCGCGCCACCGACATCGAGAAGGGAGCGGTTCATACGGCCCTCGTCATCCTTGAAAATCCGAAGTTTTGCGATCTTGCGGGCAAGCTGCTCGGCGCGGTCCCTAGTGTCGCCCTGCATGGCGCAGACAAGGATCAGCAGGCCGGCCCCGATATCCGCGATCTTCTCATCGTCGACAGAGACGGATGCCCGCTTCACGCGTTGGATCAATGCGCGCATGCTATTCGGTCCCGCACAAGCAGATCATCCACGCCAGTCGATCACATCGCCAAGCGCTGCGCGCTCGGTGCGAAATCCGTTCGAGGGATGGTCCAGATCCGGATAGCCGAATGAGATCGCGCACAGCACCAACCGGTCGTCCGGCAGATCGAAATGGGTTCTGACAAAGGGCGAATAGGCGGCGATCGCGGCCTGGGCGATCGTGGCCACACCCAAAGAGGCAGCCGCCGTCGTGAAGGCCGTCACAAACCCGCCGCAATCCATCGCGCCATATGCGCCCAGTTCCGCCGGGCTTGTCAGAATGGCCACATGCGGCGCGTCAAAGAGATCGTAGTTGCGCATCATCTGGCGCGCCGATCCGGCACGGTCGCCTTTCTGAACGCCGACGGCTTCATAAAGCTGCCAGCCGCATGTGCGCCGCCGCTCCTGATAGGCGCCGGAATAGGTTGTCGGGAAATCCAGGTCGGGCTTTGGTGCGCCGCTTGCCACTTCTGCCTTCAGCGCGGACCGGAAGCGTTCGGTTTCCGCGCCCCTGGTCACCGTGATCTGCCAAGGCTGCGCATTGCACCAGGACGGCGCTTTCTGGGCAAGCCTGACGATTTGGGACACGGCCTTTTCCGCCACGGCATCAGGCTTGAAGGCCCGGCACGACCAGCGCGCGTCATAAATGGCGTCAAGGGCAACGTAGCGGTCCGTCATGATGTCTCCTTCCGCGCGGACCATGGCCGGGATGCGCCCGATCTGCAAGAACCTCGCGATTTGAGGCGGATCAAAGACCCCCCGGCTCTCCATTAGCAGAATGAGATTCACACACATTGTCAGAGGAGGAAGGACGATGGTGGAAAAATCAGATCAAACATCTTTGTGGCCGTCTCTCTATGATCCGTTCCGATCCTTCGGGGCGCGACTGGCCGATTGGCTCAACCCCGCCACCGAGGCCTCGGGCGGCAAGGATGCCTATGCGATCAACATGGAACTTCCGGGCGTGACCGAAGACGACATCGACCTGACGGTCGAGGATGGCGTGGTGACGATCCGAGGAGAGAAAAAGACCAAGCGGGAAGAACAGGGGGACACCTGGTATTTCAGCGAACGGCAATATGGTGCGTTTCGCCGTTCTTTTCGCCTGCCGCAGGACGCGGACCCGGCGGGGATCTCGGCTGCGATGAAGGATGGCGTGCTTAAGATCACGGTGCCCAAGATGCCGGACGAGGCCAAAAGCTCGGCGCGCCGCATCGACATCGCGCGGGACTGACCCGATCTACTGGGTTTGCGCGACGACAAAGCCCACGCCGGCCGCCACGATAAGGCCGACCACAACGGCGATGGCGATCTTGATGGCCGACCAGGGCCGTTCGCCCTGCACCCGACCGGTCCGTCCGTTCACCACGAAGCGATAGGTCTCGCCGCGATATTTATACGCGGCGAGCCAAACCGGCAGAAGCACGTGTTTGAACGTGATGTCCCTGACATCGGTATCCAGCGCGTGGATCCGCTGCCGGTCCCCGCCGATGTCAAAGCGGACGTCGCGTTCGATCACGCGGGCCATATGCGCGCGTGCCTCGTCATATCCATCGGGAAGGGCGACCGCGTAGCCTTCGGCCCGGAACCCTGCAAGGTATTCCGGACGGTAGGGCTCAAGCGCCGGCAGATCCCATGGCTCCAGGGCGTCGGTGTATTTCTTCGGCAGGCTTTTTGACGCCAGCACCAGTACGTCATCGAAAAAGCGCGCGACCCTGCCCGAGACCGAGCGCCAGCGCACCTTGGCCACCTGTGTCTGCACCCGCTTGCCATCGCGCATCACGGTACGTGTCTGGTAATAAACCGTTCCCCGTTCGCCCCGGTATTGCGAGGTCGTGTCGGTGTCGAAGGTCCAGTAGGGCACGTAGATACCCTGCATCCTGCGTCCTTTGCGGGCATAGTCCTGAAGGCCGTTGGGTGCGAACCAGAGGCTGCCCAGCCAATCGGTCATGGCCCGTTGTGCAGTGCGCTCATCGACCGAAAAGGGCAAGACGCCGCGCGGCTTGATATGCCGGTGCGTCCCGGTGTCGGTGACGACGGGCGTGGCGCAGAACGGGCATTCCGCGGCATGAATATCCGGGTCGAACTCCACCTGCGCGGCACAATTGGGGCAAGACAGCACGCGCGTCTCTTCCATCTCCGCTTGCGGCAAGTCCTGCGCCAAGGCTGTCTGAAAATCCAATTCCTTTAGCGTGGCGCCACCCCAGGGGCCGGAATTGATGTCGTCGGTATGACCGCAATGATCGCATTTCAGCACACCAGAGGCGGGATTGAACCGGTAGTCCGCGCCGCATTGGGCACAGGGAAACCGATGTTCCTCGACCGGGGCGGGGGCGTCAGAGAATGCCATGGACCGCCTTTGGCGTCATGCGCCGAAGCGCGCCATCTCCAAGCGCGGTATGACGCCAGAGGTGAAAGATGCCATGCAGCGACGCAACCGAGATCACAAAGAACATCAGCCTCGGTAACTCGGGCCCGGGAAGGGGACGGTCCAATTCGAAAAAGGCCGCCGCGACCGAGGCATAGGCTAGACCGGCGTAAAGCGCACGGTGCATCCAGGGATGAGCGGTTCGAAGCGCGCCCTGCAGCTTTGGTCCAGGCCCACCCATCAACCCTTTGACAAGCGCGATGGCCACCATGGCAAGCCCGCAGATCGCGAAGGCCCAGTTCAGCGCAGC
Organism: Thalassococcus sp. S3; assembly: GCF_004216475.1. Taxonomy (GTDB): domain Bacteria; phylum Pseudomonadota; class Alphaproteobacteria; order Rhodobacterales; family Rhodobacteraceae. Next base: position 1,542,014 of record NZ_CP022303.1, read on the forward strand.
CAGCGGGGTCGACGTGGCCATGATCAGGATGGCCAGCAGAAAGACCGACCAGTGAAGCAAGATCGTGGCACGGCGGCGGGTCATCGGCCTAGATCCCCGGTGGGGGAGGGGGCGGCAGGATCGTGAAAAGCTGCGCGAGCTCCTGCACATCTTCGGCCTTCATCCAGCCGTCTTGTCCGGCCGTCCAGACATAGGTCTCCCGTGTCAGCTCTCCTTCGGCGGCCATGCGCCCCAGCGTGGCCTTGGAGAACGGACCGGTCGTCTGCCCGTTCCGGGCGATGTGCCAGACATGTTCGACCGGCGGCGGTGGCGGCAATTGGCGCGCGGCCGGGGCGGTCGTGATCTGCTCAGGCGCCTGGCTGCCCCAAGGCCCACCCTGTGCAGCTGTCTGACCGATCTGCATGCCAAGCCCCGCGCCCAGGCCGGCCTGGATGGCCGCCGCGCCGGTCCCTTCGCGCCCCAGCGCTTCGGCCGCCTGAAATTGCATATATTCGTTGAGGTTCCCGATCACGCCCATTGAGGAGCGTTTGTCCATCACCTCCTCCACCGCGGGGGGCAGAGAGATATTCTCGACATAAAGTTCAGGGATCATCAGCCCGTATTCTGCCAGCTTCGGGCCGATCTCGGTGGCGACAAGCTGGCCAAGCTCGCGGGTATTGGCGGCCATGTCCAGAACCGGAATACCGGCCCTTGCCAGGGTGCGCGAAAACTCCTGCACGATGATGTTGCGGATCTGGAAACTGATCTCGTCCATGGTGAATTCGCCGTCTGTCCCGACGATTTCCACCAGAAACTTCGCCGGGTCCGACACCCGCACCGAATAGGTTCCAAAGGCGCGCAGCCGGACGGGACCGAATTCCGGGTCCCGGCAGATCACCGGGTTCTTCGTGCCCCATTTCAAATCGTTGAACCGGGTCGTGTTGACAAAGTAAATCTCGGACTTGAAGGGGCTTTTGAACCCGTGATCCCAATGCTGCAACGTCGTCATGATCGGCATGTTGTTGGTCTCCAGCATGTAGAGACCGGGTGTGAACACATCCGCCAGCTGCCCCTCATGCACGAACACCGCCGCCTGGCCTTCGCGGACCGTCAGCTTTGCCCCATACTTGATTTCGTGGCCTTCGCGTTCAAAGCGCCAGACCATGGTGTCACGGGTGTCGTCGACCCAATGGATGACGTCGATGAACTCGCCGGTCAGAAAATCGAAAATGCCCATGATCGGTCCTTTCGGGAGGTTAGAGTGACTGGCCCATCAATTCGCGCGCCACGATCCGCGCGATGGGACGGGCCTGTTCCGCCGACATGCCTTGTTTGAGCCTTGGGTCGTATAACATGCGCAGCAGCAACTCGTCATGGTTGGTCAACAATGCGAATTCATCGTCGTCATTGAAGATAGAGGGGCGTGCCTGCGGACTGTCATTGGCCAGTCCCAGACCTTGCGCCACCTCTTCGTGGATGCAGCTGAGCCGGACAAGATCGGGGTGTTCCGCGCGCACCAATGCGACGGCCTTGGTGTAGTCCTGCGGATTGTCCCCTTCAGAGAACGCCACCACCAGACAATGGATGGAGCGCGGCAGGTTGGTGAAGATATTCAGCGTCTGCTGACTGGCATTCGGAACCAGCCGGCGCAGCAGCATGCGCAGTTCGTCCCTGTCATCCTCGCTCATGAACAGGACATGGAAGTTCGCGCCATTTCCGCCAACCGAAATCGGATGCTGCGTGGCCCGGGCCAGCCGTCCCGCATAGCTGTTGAGGCTGCCGCGATCTTTCTGTTCCTGATCGTCCATAATGCTTGCGCCGAATTCCATGCCGATCCGCACCGGGCCGCTCCAGCGCCGCAAAAGACCTGCGCCTCCGCCCCGCTGTGAGATGCCTGTGCCTCTGGCATATTCGTCGAAAAAGGCGATGGCCTCGAAATTCCGGACCAGATCTTCGGCGTCAAAGGGGGTGTCCGGCCCGCCCCCGTCGGTGCGCAACAGGCCCCGGGTCTGCAAGTCGCTTTGTACCTGTGCATAGTAACGCCGCAGCGTTTCGCTCTGAACAGAGCGCTGGGGCACCACCACCGCGGCAGGCACCAGCGAGGCCGGACGGCTTGGCGGGATGGGAACAGGATCGACCGGGTTCAGCAAATCGCAAGCAGACAGCAGTGCCACGGCTGCCACACAACTCGCCCAGCGGGCCGCTTTGCCCGCCGATCTTGAAAAGCGTATTTCTGACATGGGATCAGTTCGGAACCGCTGTGCCCGCGGTGTCGCCGATCCCGTCACGCCGTGCCTTGGCCGACGCAAGCGTATCGCGCAGCTCGGCCTCCATCTTCTGCAGATCCTCCTCGGCAGCCGCGCGGCGGGTCTTGCCCTCATCCGCGATCTGAAGGGATTCCTGAATGGTTCCGATAAGGTCCGCATTGGCTTGCTTCACCGCTTCAATGTCGAAAACGCCTCGCTCCATCTCTTCCCGAATGACCTTGTTGCTCTCGCGCAGATTGGCGGCGTTGGCGGTCAGCAATTCGTTGGTGAGATCGTTTGCCTCCCGCACCGCGCTTGCGGCCTCGCGGCTGCGTTGGATCGTGACGGCCTGCGCAAGCTGCGTTTCCCAAAGCGGAACGGTGTTGACGAGGGTCGAATTGATCTTCGTCACAAGGCTTTTGTCATTCTCCTGAACCAGACGGATCGAAGGGAGCGACTGCATCGTGACCTGGCGGGTCAGTTTCAGATCGTGCACGCGGCGCTCCAGGTCATCGCGTGCGGCCCGCAGATCGCGCAATTCCTGTGCTTTGATCACCTGATCGTCTTCCGGCGCGGCCTGCACCTCGGCGTCCTTGGCCGGGATCAGGGTGGTGTCCAGCTCGTTCAGCTTTTCCTCGCCCGCCGCGATGTAAAGCGCCAGCTCATCGTAGAAATTCAGTGTCTTTTCATAGAGGATGTCGAGCGATTTGATGTCTTTGAGCAATGTGTGCTCATGGGCCAGAAGGTCATCGGTGATCTTGTCGATCTGCCCCTGGATCGTTTCGAACTTCGCGGTGAATTTGGCAAAGGGCGCGGCCTTTCCAAGAAGCTTCTCCCAAAAGCTGCGCTCGCGCCGGACGTCCAGCTCCGACACTGAAAACCCGCGGATCGTTGTCACGATGTCCCGCAGTCTATCGCCCGCCGGGCCGACATCCTTGTTCCGGACATCGGCCAGCATGGCCTGGCTGATCTGCTGCAATTCGGCCTGCGCGCCCGATCCGAACGAAACGATCGAATTGGTGTTGGACATGTCGATCTCGTCCATGCGGCGGCGGATCTCGGCACTGACCGGAGCGTCTGCCTGTTCAAGCGGAACGATCTCGGTGCTGGGTTCGGGCAGGACGACGGCATTCACTTCGTCGACCATGGCGAGGGTTTCCTCGGCTTTCTTGCGAACAGTTTCAGACATCAGAGGGCATCCTCGCTTTCAATGTTGGCTGCGCGGTCACAGGCGAACGCCTTCCCGCTGTAATCTTTCTCTCAAAACGTCGATTTCAACCGTCAGATCGCTGCGGTCTTCCAGAAGCATCTTGCGCGTCCGCGCCGCGAAATTCTCGTCCAGATCATCCAAGAGCGCCGCATAGTCTTGGCGCGCCTGGTCATCCCGGCTGCGGCTGTAGATATCGGCAAACTTGATCGTCGCGTCGCGGGCACCCAGAAGATAGACACCAAGATATTTGCGCGCGGCCGTCAGGTCGCGGGGGTCTTCCTCTACCGTGCGGAAAAGCTCGCGCGCCGTGCTCTGGAACGCTTCGACCCGTGCTTCCATTTTGCGGTCGCCTGCACGCTGGATCGCGTCGGTCATGGCTTTGAGATGCGCTTCTGCCTCGTCGACCACGCGGGCGACACGGTCCTGCTGAAAGGTATCGACGCCTTCCAGCCCCTTGTCGCGCAGCGGGTCGATCCCGAAGGCTGTCAGATGCAATCCAAGCGCCGCGCCACCGTATAAGATCGGGGCAACCAGTCCGGGGTCGTTTCGATAGGTGGCCACGGCGACGCCCAGCCCGGCAAGCAGCCCCGCAAAGATCTTGCGTGGCATGGCCGGGCGACGCGCCACCTTGCGCGCCGCAAAGGCCGCTTCGGCTCTGAGGCCCTCGCGCAGAAGCCACGCCCCCAGCCCCAAAAGCGCCGCCGCGCCAAGGCCAAGGACCAGCTCAATCGCGCCGTCCCCGAGAGAGGTGAAGACCAGGATGATGGGCGGAACAAAAAGGACATTCGCGCTCGCCCCGGCGGGATCGACGTCCGCGCCTTCATAGCTGCCGCGCTTTTTCTTCTTTGTTTTCTTCGGTGTATTGTCGAAACCGTCGGGGCTGTATTTGCCACCATAGCGTTTGGCCATCGGCTCAAAGCCCCCCAAGCCAGCCTGTGGCTGCGCCAAAAAGGACCACCATCAGGGCCGCATATGCGACGCTTTGCAATCCGGATCCTTTCATGTGCTTCCCCCGGGACGCTCCATTACCGGGAAAAATATGCGATTAGCCGCCCGCTTGCTAGGGCAAAGCCATGAAAACCGCCGAGAGGCCTGCAAGTTTCTGCCGGATTTTCAGCTTTTTCGCCGCCTTGGGGCGCGTTTGGGCTTGGGCGTGACTGTGTCGAGGCCAAGCTGATCCCGCACAACACGCCGACGGAGCTCTTCGACAGCGCCCGATTTCAGTTGGCCGAGCTGGAACGGTCCGTACGAGATCCGGATCAGGCGGTTCACGCTCAGCCCGATCTCCTCCATGGCGCGGCGGATCTCGCGGTTCTTGCCCTCGCGCAGGGCGACGGTCAGCCAGGCATTGGCCCCCTGTTGACGGTCGAGTGTCACCGTCATGGGTTGGAACCGCTCCTCTCCGATGGCCAGACCGCGTCGCAACGGTTCGAAATCCGTCTCTGACGGCTTGCCGTTGACCCGAACACGGTAGCGGCGCAGCCAGCCGGTGGAGGGAAGCTCCAGCTTGCGCTTCACGCCGCCGTCATTGGTCAGCAGCAACAAACCTTCGGAATTCAGGTCAAGCCGCCCAACGCTCATGACCCTCGGCATATCCTCGGGCAAGGCGTCGAAGATGGTGGGGCGGCCCTTCTCGTCGCGTTCCGTGGTCACCAGACCTGCCGGCTTGTGATAGAGCCAGAGACGCTCTGGTTCGGCTTCCTTGATCGGCTTGCCGTCGACGGCAATCTTGTCCGTGTCGGTGACATTCAGCGCGGGGCTGTCGATTTTGCGGCCATTCACGCTGACACGACCCGCTTCGATCATGCGCTCCGCCTCGCGGCGGGAGGCGACACCGGCGCGGGACAGAACCTTGGCGATACGGTCGCCGGGAGGGGGTGTTGCGGTCATGAGGCGGACTTAGAGCATTTGGCGGCCTTGCGAAAGCGCCTATGCCGGGGCAGATTGCGGCATGGTCTTCAAATCGCATATGGATCAAGCGCTTAGAGAGGCGCGCGCGGCGGGGGCGCGCGGCGAGGTGCCCGTGGGCGCAGTGATCGCAGGGCCGGATGGCCAGGTCCTGGCCGCGGCGGGCAACCGCACGCGAGAGATGAGCGATCCCACGGCTCACGCGGAAATCCTGGCCCTGCGTGCCGCCTGTGCCGCGCTGGGGTCCGAGCGGTTGCCGGACCACGATCTCTACGTGACGCTGGAGCCCTGCGCGATGTGTGCTGCTGCGATTGCAGCGGCCCGGATCAGACGGCTTTATTACGGCGCCAGCGATCCGAAATCGGGGGGCGTGGCGCATGGGGCGCGGGTGTTCAGCCATCCGCAGGCCCATCATGTGCCAGAGATCTACGACGGGATCGGCGCCGCGGATGCAGAGGCGATGCTCAAGGCGTTCTTTCGCGACATACGCTAGGCTCAACCCTCCGTGAAGGCGCTGGCCATTGCGGGGTTTGCCGCTACCTCAGCCAAAGAAATGCAGGAGGATGCGATGATCTACCGACTTCTGACCCTGGGTGCAGCGCTGATGCTGGCCCACGTTGCTGTTGCCGAGACGCAGCCGACGCAGGCTGTTACCGATGACGCCAAGCTGACGGCGCAACAAAAGGCCAATCGCAGCGCGTGCCTGCGTCTTGGCGTAACGCCGAATGCGCCTGAGATGGCGGCGTGCATGAATGCCGACAGCCGCAGCGAACGCATCAGGATCGCCGACCGTTCCGTTGACGGCACGAACTAGGCGATTGCGTCCGACCGGCCCGCATTGCGGCCCGAGAAGATGCAGCCCCCCAGGAACGTGCCCTCGAGCGCGTTATAGCCGTGATACCCGCCGCCGCCGAAGCCCGCGACCTCTCCGGCGGCGAATAGACCCGGCACGACCGCACCATCCGCTCCGATCATCTGGCTGTCCAAGTTGGTTTGCAGCCCGCCGAGTGTTTTGCGGGTGAGGATATTCAGCTTCACCGCGATCAGCGGTCCGTTGGCGGGATCCAGGAATTTGTGCGGCTTCGCCGTGCGGATCAGCCGGTCACCCCGATAATTGCGCGCCGCATGCACCGCCATAAGCTGAGCGTCTTTGGTAAAGGGATTATCGACCTGCGCATCCCGCGCCTCGATCTGGCTGCGCAGCTTTTCCTCCGAGATCAGCCCGCCGCCTGCGACCTGGTTCATACCGCGCACGAGATCGCCCAGATTGCGCGCCACGACAAAGTCTTCGCCCCGTTCTTTGAACGCCTCCACCGGTTTTGGCGCACCGCCCCCCGACAGCAGGCGTGCCTTGATGACCTCCATCCAGCTTTTCGAGGTCAGGTCGGGGTTCTGTTCAGACCCTGAAAGTGCGAATTCCTTCTCGATCACCTTCTGGGTCAGCACGAACCAGCTGTATTCGTAACCCGTTTTCAGGATCTCCCGCAGCGTCGTCATCGAATCGAAACCCGGCATGCAGGGCGGGGCAAAGCGGTTGCCTTCCGCATCGAACCACATCGAGGATGGGCCGGGCAGGATGCGAATGCCGTGGCTGGGCCAGATCGGATCCCAGTTCTTCACACCTTCGGTGTAGTGCCACATCCGGTCGCCGTTGATGACATGGCCGCCTGCCGTCTCCGAAATGCCGATCATGCGTCCATCCACATGGGCGGGCACGCCGGCCACCATCTCTTTCGGTGCGCGCCCAAGGCGGTCCACGGGCCAGACCTTGCGCACCATCTCGAAATTCCCGCCGATCCCGCCGGAGGTGACGATGACCGACGGCGCATGCACCTCGAAATCGCCCACCACCTCGCGGTTGGTCTTCTGCCCACGCTCTGCGGTGTCTTCGGCCAGCAGGGATCCCGCAACGCCCTTGGCAGCACCGTTTTCCATGATGATCCGGTCCACCTGATGGCGAAAGCGCAGGTCGATGAGCCCTGCCTTGACATGTTCGCGTACCCGCCGCTCGAACTGCTCCATCGAGCCCGGCCCGGTCCCCCAGGTGATGTGAAAGCGCGGCACCGAATTGCCGTGCCCGTCGGCGTAGGAGCCGCCACGTTCGGCCCAGCCTACGATGGGGAACCAGCGCATGCCCATGCCGTGCAGCCAGGGCCGCATCTCTCCGGCAGCGAAGTCGAGGAAGGCTTCGGCCCATTTGCGGGGCCAGGCGTCTTCGTCGCGGTCAAACTGCGCGCTGCCCATCCAGTCATTGAGCGCCAGCGCGCGACTGTCGCGGATGCCCATGCGGCGCTGCTCGGGCGTGTCGATCATGAAGAGACCGCCAAGGCTCCAGAAGGCCTGACCGCCAAGGAAACTCTCGGGCTCCTGATCCAGCAGGATCACCTTTTTGCCCCGGTCGCCTAGCTCGGCGGCTGCGACCAATCCGGCCAGCCCGCCGCCCACGATGATTGCGTCTGCTTGATCCATATGCGCGCTCCTCTACCGGCTGCGGAACCATGCGATGAAGGGCAGGGCCACCAGATACATGGTGATCCCGTAAACCGCCGACGGCAAGGCCATGGTGCTGAACCCGTCGGTGACGCCGGTGACCAAAGCCGCCAGCGCGATCCCGAGGGTGGAGTTCTGCACGCCGGTCTCCAGCGAGATCGTCTTCATCTCGGGCCAGGTCAGCCGTCCCAGCTTGGCCAGCACCAGCCCGATAACCAGAAGCGCCGCGTTCAGTGCGATCAGTGCGCCGCCGATGACGGCCACATTCTCGACGAAAGTGTCCCAATTGGTGGCAAGCGCCGCCAGCACGATGATGACGAACAGGGCCACGGCAAGCCGCGACAGCGGAAGATCGATGGCCAGCGCGAAACCGGTGGCGAAATGCCTGAGCGCCACCCCGATCACGACGGGCAGGGTGGTAATGAGAAAGAGGGCAAAGGCGAGGCTTGCAATGGAAACCTCTGGCGCGGCGTCGCCCATGAAGTAACCCACCGACCAAGCCACAAGGAACGGCACGGTCAGGATGCTGAGCAGGCTGATCACCGCCGTCAGGGAGACCGACAGGGCCACGTCTCCCTTCGACAGTTTGGACAGAATGTTGCTTGTCACCCCGCCGGGGCAGAAGGACAGGATCATGATCCCTACCGCGATCTCGGGCGGCAAATCGAAGATCAACGTGATGACGAAGGCGGTCATCGGCAGCAAAAGAACCTGAGAGATGGCGCCGATCAGAAAGGCATGGCCGCGTTGGGCGACACGTTTGAAGTCCGCCGCCTCCAGCCCGACGCCCAGCGAAAACATGATGATCGCCAGCGATAGCGGCAGAAACACGTTGATCAGAATATCCACAAAGACCCCTCCCAAAGCCTGATTTCAGTCAGACTAGGCAGGGGGTGCGGTCGGCTTCAACCGATCATCGCGGAAAGTGCCGCAAGGTCAGAGCGGCCAGAAAAGCAGTATCGCAGGGATCGACACGGCCACGATGATGATCTCCAGCGGCAGGCCCATGCGCCAGTAATCTCCGAATTGATACCCTCCGGGCCCCAGGATCAGCGTGTTGTTCTTGTGCCCGATGGGGGTGAGGAACGCCGCCGACGCGGCCACCGCGACAGCCATCAGGAACGGGTCGGGGGAGACACCGAGGCTTTGCGCCATCTGGATACCCACCGGCGCCGCGACGATGGTGGTGGCAGTGTTGTTGAGCACGTCCGACAGCGTCATCGTCACCACCATCAGCACCGTCAGGATCGCCCAGGCGGGCAGGCCTTCGGTCAGGCCCACCAAGGCGCCCGCGATCAATTCGGTCCCACCCGAGGTTTTCAACGCCGCGCCGAGCGGGATCATGGAGCCCAGCAGCACCACGACCGGCCATTCGATGTGAGTGTAGAGCTCGGACACGGGCACGATCTTGGCCAGCACGTAAGCCACCACGACAAGACCCAGAGCAATGGGCAGATAGATCAGCCCCAGGCTTGCAGCCGCCACAGCGCCCGCAAAAAGACCGATGGCCAGCCAGACCTTTTCATCCGCCGTCACGTTCAGGCCTCTTTGCGCCAGCGGCAGGCAGCCCAGCCAGTCAGTCACATCAGATGCGGTGTCGCGCGGGCAGAGAAGGAGCAGGATGTCCCCCGGCTCCACAACGGTTTTGCGCACCTGCTTGGTGATCCGCTTGCCCTTGCGCGACAGCCCCATCAGGACCGTGCTCTGCCGCCAGGTGAGGCCGACGCTCTGCGCTGTTTTACCGGTAATGCGGGAGGTTTCGGTCGCCACGACCTCGATCACCTCCAACCCTTCGCCGCCTGCCGTCAACTGCTCCTGCCGCGCGGCGTCGGAGAAGGCGAGGCCAAGCGCCGACCGGAACTCGTCCAGCGCTTCCGGCGTGGCCTCCAGCACCAGCACGTCGCCTTCGCGCAGCACCGAATTGCGCGCCCTCCCATAGCGGCGCTTGCCATCCCGCATGAGGCCCAGAATGGCGACGTCTGTTTTCTCCGCCGTCTCTTCCAGCTCGGCGATGCGTTTGCCGATCTGTTTGGAGCCTGTCGGCACCGTCAGCTCGGCGATGTATTGCGCCAAGTCACCGACAGCGCCCGCCGCGGTGTCGCGTGCCGGGATCAGGCGCCAGCCGACCAGCGCAACGAAAGCCAATCCCGCAAGGGCCGCGACCCCGCCCACCGGGGCGAAATCGAACATTCGAAACGGCTCTCCCAAAGATTCCTGCCGGATAGACGCGATGATGATGTTGGGCGGCGTGCCGATCAGTGTGACCATTCCACCCAGGATCGTGGCGAAGCTTAGCGGCATCAGGCTGATACCCGGCGCGCGGCCCGCCTTGCGCGCGGTCTGGATGTCGACCGGCATCAGCAGGGCCAGGGCTGCCACGTTGTTCATAAAGGCCGACAGCACCCCGCCGATCCCGCCCATCAGCGCGATATGCGCACCCAGATTGCGTGAGCTGTCCACAAGCGTGCGCGTGATGAGAAAGACGGCTCCCGACCGGACCAGGCCGGCCGAAACCACCAGGACAAGGGCCACGATCAGCGTGGCGGGGTGGCCAAACCCCGAAAAGGCGTCCTCCACCGGCACGACCCCCAGAACGACGCCGATCATGAGGGCTGAAAAGGCCACGATATCATAGCGGAACCGCCCCCAGAGCAGGAGGGCGAAGACGGCTGCGAAAAGCGAAAAAAGAATAATCTGGTCCAAGGTCATGGCGGCGTTTCTAGACATGGCCCCGGATCGGGTCACGCCTCTTTTTTGGGAAAGCCTGGTGATGCCATGGCCACAGACGCGGCAACCGCCATGAAACGGCAGGGTCATTTTACCGCGTCCTCCGCCCATGCATTCGATAAAACGATGCCTGGTTTCGCCGTTCCCGCCCACCGCCTGAGCGCTGACCCGCATGGGATTGCCCCCCGCCGCCAACCTGTTTTATAGAGCGGCGATAGCGTGAAAAGACGGGTGAGGACCTCATGGCGGGCCATTCAAAATGGGCAAATATTCAGCATCGCAAGGGGCGTCAGGACGCTGCGCGGTCGAAATTGTTCTCGAAACTCTCCAAGGAGATCACCGTCGCCGCGAAGATGGGGGATCCCGACCCCGACAAGAACCCGCGCCTGCGGCTTGCGGTGAAAGAGGCCAAGTCGAATTCCGTCCCAAAGGACGTGATCGAACGCGCGATCAAGAAATCCCAGGCGGGCGACGGCGACGAATACGAGGAAATCCGCTATGAGGGTTATGGCCCCAACGGCGTTGCCGTGATCGTCGAGGCAATGACCGACAACCGTAACCGAACCGCCTCGACCGTGCGTTCCACCTTTTCCAAGAACGGCGGCAACCTGGGAGAGACCGGTTCGGTCGGCTTCATGTTCGAACGCAAGGGCGAGGTGGCATATTCAGCCGAGACCGGCGATGCCGACACCATCATGATGGCCGCGATCGAGGCGGGCGCCGACGATGTCGAAAGCAGTGAAGACGGCCATATCATCTGGTGCGCGGATACCGACCTCAATGACGTCTCTTCCGCACTGGAAGCCGAGTTGGGCGAAAGCGAAAGCACCAAATTGGTTTGGAAGCCCACCACCACCACCGATATGGATCTGGAGAGCATGCAGAAGCTGATGAAGCTGATCGATGCTCTAGAAGATGATGACGACGTGCAGCGCGTCACCACCAATTTCGAAGCGTCCGACGAGGTGATGGAACAGCTTTAGGCCCGCGCGTCAGCCGCCGATATAGGGGGCGCCGCGCACGGTCTTGGGGCGGTAGAACACCTTTTGGTTGTGCAGCCGGCCCAGAAGGTCATGCGTATCGGCAAGGGTGGCGTCGATCTGTTCGGCCTCTTCGCCATCTTCATCGATATCCAGGCGTTTGAGGCACAATTCCGACTTGCGCGCCTGCAAAGCCGTTTCGATCAGTTCAATATCCTCGACATTCAGTTCGAACTTGGTGTTGTAGCCCGGCATCGCTTCCTCGCCTGTTTCCGATAGGAAATTATCTTATTCGCGTCATATAGAGCGACGTCTGCGACATGGCCAGAGGCGATATGGCTGTTTTTCCGGGCTCCGCCGCTTTTCCGCGGATCAGGAGGATATTTGTGGAATAAGTGGGCACCGCATCAGCAGATAGACGCCGTCGCCCATTGATCTCAACTCGGGGATCAAGCCGCAACTGGCTGGTCCTTTGGGTGACCTTCAAAGGCCGGTCTTGTGCGGATGCGCCGCGTGCCTGCCGCCTGTCAATTCGGCCTGCGCCTCTCCGTTGGCTTCAAGAATGTGCTTTTTCTGTTATCCCTCTCGCCGAAACTCCCATTTGCTTGATTGAACCGTTTGACCTCGCAACGGTCCATCTTTGGGGTGTTTCTTCGCGAAACACGGCAATGGCAAGACTTCACGTCTCACGCAGGGCAAGCCCTGCAATAGCTGTGAGATCGATGTAGTGATTGGAGCCGCGTTCAGCGTATCCGTCTAACCGCGTGAACACCCGATCAGGCGAGCGTTCGCGCTGGTCCATGTGTCGCCGTTCGGCTGGCAAACCGCAGCACCACCGAACACGGATCGACGCTCAGACGCGTTTGACATGTGCTCCCGCCGCCTGCATATCGCCCTTGGCACGGTCAAAGCGCAAATAGGCGATGGCCTCGCCGCCCGCTTGGGTCAAGACCGTGCCCGCCAGCTTTCCATTTGCCTCGATCTCGCTGCCCACGGGGACCGGTTCCGAGATCGTGATACGTGCAAGGCCCTTTCGCAACTCGGTCTTGTGCTTCATGCGGGCCGTGACTTCCTGGCCGACATAGCAGCCCTTTTTGAAATCCACGCCGTTGAGCGCTTCAAAGCCCGCCTCGAGGATGAAGGTATCCCCGGTCAGCTCGATACCGGTTTCCGGGATGCAATGCGCGACGCGCAGCGCGGTCCAATCGGTGCCGTCATCGGCTTCGGGCCCCTCCGAATAGGCCCGCCACCCCAATTCCGGGTGGCGCGGATCGGGCAGAGCGCCATCCGGCACCGGGCCGGTGCCACGCTGAACACCAATGTCCGTGTCAGAGATGGAGACATCCGCGCGCAGTTTATACATCGTCAGCCGCTTGGCCAGCATGTCCGCAGCCTCTTCGGCGACGTCGATGAGAACGGCATCGTCCGTCTGGATCATGAAAAAGTCGGCGATGTATTTGCCTTGCGGGGTCAGGATCGCGGTATAGACTAGACCATCGGACAGTCCCGAAACGTCATTGGTCACAAGGCCTTGCAGGAACTCGTGGACGTCGGAGCCGGTCAGGCTGAGAATGCGGCGGCTGGCCATGTTGACGCTCCTTTGATATCTGCCGAATACATAATAGGGTCATGTCCCAGCGCAACCTTTAACGATTGTCACGTGAGGGCCCATGGTCGCCCAGATCAGTTTCATCTTACCCACCCTGAACGCACAGCCCCATCTGCCAACCTGTCTGACCGCTCTCATGGAAGGGTTGCATGCCGGTCTGATCCGCGACCTTGTGATCAGTGATGGCGGGTCTTGTGATGCGACGCTCGCAATGGCGGATGCGGCGGGGGCGGAAATCGTGTCGGGGGCGCCCGGCTGGCAGGCGCAGGTCCGCAACGGCATCAAGATGGCGCGGGGCCGATGGCTTTGGATCATGCGCCCGGACTGTATCCTTCAGCCGGGTTGGTCCGAAACGGCGGCTGCCTATCTCAGGTCTGAAAGCACGCCTGCTTTCTGCCCGGTCCATCTGCGCGCGCCCGGATTGCGACCCATGATCTGGGCCTCGGCGCGCAACCTGTCGGCTCATGTCAGTGGCGCGCCCTCTCGGGACCATCCGCTTCTTCTGCGGGCCTCGGACGTGGGCGCAAAAGCGATCTGTCCAAAAGGGGCGCAGGTCATGCCGGTCCGGGCCAGCCTGTCGTCATTCCGCTTGTCTCCGGAGGCAGCATCAACACCGTCCGGGGCGAGCGTGCCCGAACTGACGATCAGCCGAAAAGCCTGACCCGCAGTCGGGAGAGCCAGCCCGTCGCATCAGAGTGCGGGACGATCGCATTCTCGTTTGGCGGGGCGCTGCCCAAAGGTTCGGCCACCGCTTTGCCTTCCTTGAATTGCAGCCGGTAGAGATCGGCGTAAAGGCCACCACGCTCCAGCAATTCGTCATGGCTGCCTTCGTCCACGATCCGGCCGCGATCCATCACGACAATCTTGTCCGCGCCCTGGATCGTTGACAAACGGTGCGCGATCACCAGCGTCGTGCGCCCGCCCGAAAGCCGGTCAAGCGCATCCTGAACCACCTGCTCTGATTGCGCGTCAAGGGCACTTGTGGCCTCATCCAGCAGGAGGATCGGCGTGTCCCTCAGCAAAGCGCGGGCAATCACCACGCGTTGACGTTGCCCGCCCGACAAGGCCGAGCCGCGTGGCCCCACCTCGGTATCGAGCCCATCGGGAAGACTTGGCAGGAAGTCGCTGACATGCGCCGCGTCCAGCACCTCTTTCAACCGCTCTTCCGGCACGTCCTGTCGGCCAAGAAGCACGTTTTCCCGCAAAGTCTCGTCGAAAAGCAGGGCCTCCTGGCTGACAACCGAAAAAAGCCCCCGCAGATCGCCTAAACTCATCGCCTTTGTGTCGACGTCCCCGATCAGGGTTTCGCCATCTTCAGCATCAACAAGGCGGGTCAAAAGGTTGAAAATGGTCGATTTCCCGGCGCCCGAAGCGCCGACAAGTGCGGTCGTCTTGCCAGCCTCCGCCACTAGCGAAACGTCGTTCAACACCGGCGTATCGGCGTATCTTACGGTGACGCCATCCAGCCGGACTTCCGGCACGCCCGCGGGGGGTGCTACGGGGTTGTCGGGTGAGGTCAGCATGATTGGCGCTTCCATCAGCGCCTTGATCCGTTCGATCGCGGCGGCGGCACTTTGCCAAAGGCCGCTGATAGCGCCCAGCCGGCGCAGGGGATCAAAAGCAAGGCCCATCGCAGTGAAAAAGCTCATGAATTGGCCAACCGTCTTTTCCCCGGCGATGATCTCGGAGCCGCCATAGATCAACACCCCCATGAAGCCGAGGCCCGCCATGATGTCCACCAGTCCGGGGATCGTGGCCGTACCGAAAGACGCGCGCGTTTCGGCGTAGACGAACGTGTCGGTATGTTCCCGGTATCGCTTTGCCTGATACCGTTCGAGCGCGTTCAGCTTGACCGGTACAATTCCGTGAAACACCTCATCAAGTCTCGTTGCAAGAACGGCGCCTAAATCTCTGGCTTGGCTTGCTTTCTTGCGGACATAGCGCTGCGCCATAAGCGCGGGGGCAAGCATCAGCGGCGTGCCGATACAGGCGATGGCCGCCCACTTCCAGTCGATATTTATGGCCACGCCCATCAACACCACCAGCGTGATCACATCACGCCCTGCACCGGTGATGATGGCCCGCCAGACCATGTTGACGGCGTCGACGTCCGACTGGACCCGCTGGATCAGGAAGCCCGGTGGATGAGACTGGTGAAAGGCGCCGTCCTGGCGGATCAGACGGTCGAGCAGATCAAACCGGATATCCGCAGCCGTCAGCAGCGCGATCCGGGTCAAGAGCACTTTCTGGATGACCCCGGAAAAGGCGCGGATGACGAAAATGCCAAGGATGGCCACGCTGACCCACCACAGCGCATTGCTGTTGCCGGCCACGAGGACCTCATCGAACATCGGCTGCATCATGTAGCTGAGCGCGCCGACCATCGACCCTTCGATCAGCATGAAGATCAGGGCAATGCCCAAAAGACCCAGGTATCGGCGGAGATAGCCGCGCCACAGCCACCCCAGCAACACGCGGCTGCGTTCGGCTGTCTGAGGAGGGGGTGGCTTGCTCATGAGCTTGGATCTTCCGGCAAAGAGGCGTCAGCGCGATGTAAAGCGCACAGATGGCCCGCGCAAGGGATCAGCGGATTGACCACCGCCGCGCCGAAGCTAATCTCGCGCAAGTCAGAAGGAGCCTTGCCGACATGTCAAATCCGCTCAGCCTTGCCCAGGGGCGTCAGTATCTTGCTATTCCGGGCCCATCCGTGATCCCCGACGCGGTGCTGCGCGCGATGCACCGCGCGTCGCCGAATATCTACGCGGGTGAGCTGGTCGATATGACGGCTGGCATCGTCCGGGACCTGGCGCGTGTTGCCCGGACGGAACATCATGCGACCATCTATATCGGCAATGGCCACGCGGCATGGGAGGCTGCGCTTGCCAATACAATCGCGCCGGGGGACACCGTTCTGGTGCCCGCGACGGGACGGTTCGGCATTGGCTGGGGCGAGATGGCGCGGGGACTTGGCGCCGAGGTCGAGCTGATCGATTTCGGCAAATCCGCCCCGATTGATATGGACCGGATCGCCGACATCCTGCGTGCCGACAAGGCGCATAAGATCAAGGCGGTGCTGGCCGTGCATGTGGATACGTCCAGCTCGATCCGGAACGACCTGCCGGCGTTGCGCGCTGTCCTTGACGCCGAAGCGCACCCGGCGCTGCTGATGGCCGACTGCATCGCGTCACTTGGCTGCGACCGCTTCGAGATGGACGCCTGGGGTGTCGATGTGATGGTGACGGCGTGCCAGAAGGGCCTGATGGTGCCACCGGGCACTGCGTTCGTCTTTTTCAATGATCGTGCGGCCGATGCGCGGGCGCGCATGCCCCGCGTCTCCAATTATTGGGACTGGGTGCCCCGCGCCAACCCGGACGATTTCTACCAGTATTTCAACGGAACCGCGCCGACGCACCATCTTTATGGCCTGCGCGCGGCGCTCGACATGATCCACGAAGAGGGGATGGTGCATATCTGGGCGCGACATGCCCGTTTGGCCGAAGCGATCTGGGCCGCCTGTGAGGTCTGGTCGCAGAACGGGGCTTTCCAGATGAACGTGGACGATCCCGCGCATCGGTCCCATGCGGTGACAGCGTTGCGGCTGGAGCCTCCCCACGGCACCGCCTTGCGGGACTGGGTCGAACAGAACCTGGGGCTGACCCTCGGCATCGGTCTGGGCATGGCGGCGCCGGATGATCCGGCCTGGCACGGCTTTTTCAGGTTGGGTCACATGGGTCATGTGAACGGACAGATGGTGCTGGGCCTGCTCGGCGGGATCGAGGCCGGGCTGTCCGCGCTTGACATCCCGCGCGGGCAGGGCGCAATCGATGCGGCCGCCGCTGTGCTGGCCAAGGATGGGATCTGACCGCGTTCGGCGGCTCAGTCCTTGCGCCGCCGCACCCAGGACATCGCCGGAGCAAGGCCACGCCGCTCCGCCACGCGCTCCACCAGGTGGAAGATGAAAAGGCTCAGCAGCAGCACCGGGATGAAGCCGTAAATCACCCAGATCGTGAAGAAGATCCAAAGCAGATTGACACCGAGCATCGTCAATGCCGCATCGGTGAAATCCGGTGCTTGGCCGTGTTTTCGTTCGCCCATGGCGTATTCTCCTTCACCTTCCCTGCGTCAGTATAACGCAGCAATGGCAAATGTCAGGTAAACACGGCTTGAGACGCGGAGGCGAGCGCCCTGGGCAGGGCTTCGGCCAGATGATCCAGGTCCTCAGGCAGGCCGCAGCTGACCCGGATGCAGCGGTTCTGGGGGGCAGCGAAGGGCATCCTTACGAAAGTCCGTTGCGCGACAAGCTCGTCCAGGACCGCCTTGGCGAACGCGCCATCACGACCGCAATCGACCGCCACGAAATTCGTGGCCGAGGGTAGGGCCCGTAACCCGTTCTCACCGGCAATCTCCCCGATGCGCTGGCGTGACGCGTCGATACGCGCACGCAACGAGGGGATCCAGTCCTCCGCCTGCATCGCGGCAATGGCCGCCTCCTGCGCCAGCCGGTTCACACCGAAATGGTTGCGGACTTTGTCAAAGGCCCGGATCAGGTCCCGCGCCCCGAGCGCATAGCCGATGCGCAGGCCTGCCAGCCCATAAGCTTTCGAAAACGTGCGCATGCGGATGACGCGCGGATCGTCGGCCATCAGATCGGGCGCGGCCTCATGCGGGGCGCATTCGATATAGGCCTCATCCAGCACCAAAAGGCATCCCTCCGGCAGATCTTCAAGCGCTGCCTTCAGGTCCGCGCCGTCGTGCCAAGAGCCCATCGGGTTGTCGGGATTGGCCAGGTAGACCAGCTTTGCCCCAACCGCGCGCGCCTTTGCGAAAAGCGCTTCGGGATCCTCCCGGTCGTCGCGATAAGGGACTTTGTGCAACGTGCCGCCAAAGCCTGCGACGTGGTAGTTGAACGTGGGATAGGCCCCGTCCGACGTCACGACCGCGTCGCCCGCCTCGATGACCAGGCGGACGAGATACCCCAAGAGTGCGTCAATCCCTTCCCCGATCACGATATTCTCAGCGCGCACATTCAACCGGCGAGCGATGAGGGTCTTCAGATCATAAGCCTCCGGATCACCATATTGCCACACGGCACCGGCCTCGCGGGATATCACTTCGATCGCCGCGGGGGGCGGGCCGAACACGCTCTCATTCGCGCCGAGACGGGCCAGGAAAGGTGCGCCCTGTGCTCTCTCCTGGGCCTCGGGGCCGACAAACGGAACAGTCGCGGGCAGCGCATGGGCGAGGCGGGTATAGCGGGGGCCGGTCATGTGGGCAGATAAGCGAAAGGCTTGCGGGACCGCAAGAGACCGGGGCACTCTGCGCCTGACGCGCCAAGAGGAGACCCGAGATGCGCATTCTGGCTCTGATCCTGCTTGCAGGCCTTGCTTATCTGCTGTTCTGGCCCGTCGACATGGACCCAGTCGTCTACGACCCGCCCGAAGATCGCGGGTTTGTCGCGGAGTACGCGCGAAATTCCACCCTTTCAGAGGCTGAATTCGTGACGTTGCCGGACGGGGCCGAGGGGCCGGAAGACCTTGCCGTGACAGCGGAGGGGTTGATCTACACCACAGATCTCGCAGGGCGCCTTTACCGGATCGAAGAGGACGTGCCGAGGGTGATCGACACTTTGGGGGGCCGCCCCCTTGGCCTTGATATCGGTCCCGACGGTCTGCTCTACATCGCCGACAGCTACCGCGGCCTCATGCGGTGGAGTGGCGCCGGTCAGTTGCAGCTTCTGGCCAACGTGGTCGAAGGTCAGGAGATCATGTACGCCAATCAGCTGGATGTTGCTGCGGACGGAACAATCTATTTTTCCAACTCCACAACCCGATTTGATCCCGAGACGCGGGGCGGAACAAAGCCGACATCCGTCATGGCCATCTGGGAGCAGACGCAGACCGGGTTCGTCGCGCGGCGTCTGCCCAACGGCGAAACCGAAATGGTCGCGGATGGCTTTGTCTTTGCCAATGGCGTCGCACTCTCGCCCAACGAAGAGTTTCTGCTGGTTGCCGATTCGGGTCGCGCACAGGTGCATCGGATCTGGCTGGATGGACCGCGCGCGGGCGAGAGGGAGGTCTTTCTCGACAACCTGCCGGGCTATCCCGACAATATCGAGCCGATGAGGGACGGCACCTATTGGATGGCCTTTGCCAGCCCCCGTGTGCCGGCAGAGGCATTGATGCCCTATCCGTTTCTGCGAAAAGTGATCTGGCGCCTTGGTCCCCTCGTGCGGCCTGCGCCCATCGAAGAGGGGCATATGGTACTTTTTGACGGAGACGGACAGATCCTTGCATCGTTGCAGGATCCCGAGGGGCGGTTGGGGATCACCACGGGTGGGCGCCTTGTCGGAGACATCCTCTATATCACCACGTTGGCCAGCCCGGGCTTCGGACGGCTGACCGTGCCGGAATAACCTGACGTCTCTCTGGTCTTCGCATTCCCGATCCGCTCTGATCGAAGGCAATCAGAGGAGGATCAAGATGGCGCGTGTTTCAGTCGAGTATCGGGACCATGTGGCGCACGTGACGCTCACCCGCGGGGACAAGATGAATGCGCTCGACCCCGAGATGGTCGATGCGATTTTGCAGGCAGGGCAAGAGGTTGGTGCTTCGGACGCGCGCGCGGTGGTGCTGTCGGGTGAAGGCCGCAGCTTTTGTGCGGGGCTCGACCTGTCGGAGTTCGCCAAGATGGGCCAGGTCGATCCCGGCCAGTGGCTGCTGGAGCGGACGCATGGCGACACGAACAAGATGCAAGAGCTGGTCATGGTCTGGCGCAGGGTGCCGGTGCCTGTCATCGCGGCGGTGCAGGGCGTGGCTTATGGCGGCGGGCTGCAACTGGCGCTGGGGGCGGATATTCGTATCGCGCATCCGGAGGCCAAGTTCTCGGTGATGGAGATGAAGTGGGGCATCGTGCCGGATCTCGGGGGTATGGTGCTATTGCCCAAGCTGGTGCGGTCGGACGTGTTGCGGCGGCTGATCTATACGGCCGAGGCCGTGGGGGCGGAGCAGGCGGAGCGGTGGGGGCTGGTGACCTCGGTTTCTGACGACCCGCTGGCGGAGGCGCGGGCGCTGGCGGCGGAGATTGCGGGGAAGAGTCCGTCGGGAATTAGGGCGGCTAAGCGGTTGATAGAATTGGCGGAAACGGCGGAGCGGGAAGAGGTGCTGATGGCCGAATCCGCTGAGCAGGTGGAGCTGATCGGGAAGCCGGATCAGATGGAAGTGATCATGGCACAGATGCAGAAACGGGCACCTGTTTTCAAATAGCATTAAGTATCAGTGAGTTAGGCGTGAATGCTGTGGCAGGCACGCCAGACCGACTGACCCGCACGCGGGCGGGTGCTTCGGATGGGCGTTGGGCGCCCATCCGGAGGCGGGCGCTGCCATCATTTATAAACACTAATCAGTGGCTTAGACAATCTCGCTCAACCTCTCCAGGGCGTCTTTCATCTTGGCTTCTTCAGCCTCGCGGGCGGCGAGATTGGCGCGGGTTTCCTCGACCACCTCTTCGGGCGCGGAGGCGGCGAATTTGGGGTTGTTGAGGCGGCCGCGCAGACCTCCGAGCTCCTTGGCGAGCTTGCCGAGGGTCTTTTCGAGGCGGGCCTTTTCCTCTGCGATATCAATGACACCGGCGAGAGGCAGGCCGAAGGTGCCGCCCTCGACGGACAGGGCCACGGTGCCTTTGGGGAAGGTGGTGACCTCTTCCAGCACTTCGATGCGGGCGAGGCGTTTGATGAGGGTTTCGTTGCGGTCCCACGCGGCGCGGTTTTTGGTGAGCATCTCCGTGTAAGCCACTGGAATATAAGCGCCTGCGGGGACGTGCATCTGGGCGCGGGCGGAGCGGACGGCCTCGATGAAGGAGATGACCCAGTTCATCTCGCGATCGGCGTCGGGGTCGACAAGATCGGCAGGCTCGTAGGTGGGCCAGTCGGCGTGGACGAGGAGTTTTTCGCGGCTGCCGGAGACGCTCCAGAGCTCTTCAGTGATGAAGGGCATGATGGGATGGAGCAGGATAAGGCATTGATCCAGAACCCATTTCATCGTGGCACGGGTCTCGTCGCGGGCGGCTTCGTCCTCGCCCTGCAAGAGGGGTTTGGAGAATTCCACGTACCAGTCGCAGACCTTGCCCCAGACGAAAGCGTAAAGCGCGTTGGCGGCGTCGTTGAAGCGGTAGGCCTCAAGTGCTGCGTCAACTTCGGCGCGGACCTTGGCGGTTTCGCCGATGATCCATCTGTTCACGGCATTGGTGGGTTCGTACGCGATTTCGTACGATCCATGAGTGCCGGGGGCGGCCCCGTTCGGGCCTGTTTGGGACGCTTTGGGGGATTTGTACGGAGTTTCGTACGAAAAGACCTCGTTCATCTCGGCAAAGCGCATCGCGTTCCAGATTTTGGTTCCGAAATTGCGATATCCGGCGATCCGCTGGGTGGAGAGTTTGAGGTCGCGGCCCATCGCAGCCATGGCGGTCAGAGTGAAGCGGACGGCGTCGGCGCCGTATTCGTCGATCAGCTCCAGGGGGTCGAGGACGTTGCCCAGCGACTTCGACATCTTCTTACCCTTCTCGTCGCGGACGAGGGCGTGGACGTAAACGGTATCGAAAGGTTTCTGCTCTACGACTGCATATTGCATCATCATCATCCGGGCGACCCAGAAGAAGATGATGTCGAAGCCAGTAATCAGGGTGTTGGTCGGGAAGTATTTCCGGAAGGCGTCGGTGTCTTCGGGCCAGCCCAGCGTGCCGATGGGCCAGAGGCCGGAGGAGAACCATGTGTCGAGAACGTCTGGGTCGCGCCACAAACCGATCCGGGTTGGATCATCAAGCTGTTCAGCATCTTCGCGGCGTTGCACCTCGACACAATCGTCCAGCTCATCACCGCCGATGTTTCGGCTTTTGTAGAAATCTAACGCCGCACGCTCTGCCTCTTCAAAGCTTGTTGCGCAGAATGCAACCAGATCACCCGGATCAAACGAAAGCTTATGGAAAGCGTGCGTGGTGTACTCAACATCGGACGGGGTTGCATCGACAACACCTGGCCCATACCAGACCGGGATCTGGTGGCCCCACCAGAGTTGGCGGGAGATGCACCAGGGTTCGATGTTTTCGAGCCAGTGGAAATAGACCTTCTGATCGCGTTCGGGGAGGATTTTGGTCTCGCCGGAGCGGACGGCCTCCAGCGCGGGGCCGACGATTTTGGAGGTGTCGACGAACCATTGGTCGGTCAGCATGGGCTCGATCACGACCTTGGAGCGGTCGCCCATGGGCTGCATGATGGGTTTGGCCTCAATGAGGGGGACCTCCTCGGCCGGTTGCCCGTCCTCGTCGGGTTTGGCGGCGGCTTTGCCCAGGCGGGGATCGTCGGCGCGTGTGGTGACGGCGAGGCCTTCGGTGGTGATCTGGTCGACCACCTTTTTGCGGGCCTCGAACCGGTCGAGGCCGCGCAGGTCGTCGGGGACGAGGTTGATGGTATCGGCCTCGGCTTCGCCAAGGGTGCGGTCGCCTTTGGCGACGGCCATCGCGACCTCTGCCATTTCCGCATAGGGCGCGCCGTCGGCGCGCATCGCGCCCTTGGTGTCCATCAGGCGGTACATGGGGATGCCGCCGCGCTTGGCCACCTCGTAGTCGTTGAAATCATGGGCGCCGGTGATCTTGACCGCTCCCGAGCCGAAATTCGGATCGGGGTATTCGTCGGTGATGATGGGGATCAGGCGGCGATGTTCTTTCGGGCCCACGGGGATTTCACAGAGCTGGCCCACGATGGACGCGTAGCGTTCGTCGGAGGGATGGACCGCCACGGCGCCGTCGCCCAGCATGGTTTCGGGCCGGGTCGTGGCGATGGAGATATAGTCGCGGGTCTCGCGGAGCGTGACATTCCCGTCTTCGTCTTTTTCGACGTAGTCATAGGTGGCGCCACCCGCGAGCGGGTATTTGAAGTGCCACATATGGCCGGGTGTCTCGACATTCTCGACCTCGAGATCGGAGATCGCGGTCTCGAAATGCGGGTCCCAGTTCACGAGGCGTTTGCCGCGATAGATGAGGCCCTTTTCGTACATCTCCACAAAGACCTTGATGACGGCATCGTGGAAATTGCCCTGCTCGCCCGCGGGCGCACCCGGAGCGCCGGACATGGTGAAGGCGGTGCGGGACCAGTCGCAGGAGGCGCCGAGGCGCTTGAGCTGGTTGATGATGGTGCCTCCGGATTTCTCTTTCCAGTCCCAGACTTTTTCGAGAAAGGCCTCTCGCCCCATTTCGCGGCGGGTGGCGTTGGATTTGTCCTTGGCGAGTTCGCGTTCGACGACCATCTGCGTGGCGATGCCCGCGTGATCGGTGCCGGGCTGCCAGAGCGTGTCGTAGCCCTGCATGCGCTTCCAGCGAATGAGAATGTCCTGCAACGTGTTGTTGAAGGCGTGTCCCATATGCAGGGACCCGGTCACGTTGGGGGGCGGGATCATGATGGAAAAGGTCTCGGGCCGGGAGGCGTTGGCGCCGGCGGCGAAACAGTTGCGGTCGATCCATTGCGCGGAGATGCGCGCTTCGACTTCGGCGGCGTTGAAGGTCTTGTCCATGGTCATCGGGGCGCCCCTTTGGTTTGGGCGGTGATGTAGCGAAGCTGAGGCCGAAGGGGAAGGGGCAGAAGGCGTCTGGACAAGCGGGGCGGCGGGGCTAGTGTCGCCGGTGGAAAGAGCAAGCGAGGGCACGCCATGGAGAAGTTCGGGAAAAGCCAGCCGGTCAAGAGGGTGGAGGATGTGAGGTTCCTGACGGGCCATGGGCGGTATGTGGACGATATCGTGCCGGAGGGCGCGCTTTATGCCTTCGTGTTCCGCAGCCCGGTGGCGCATGGGGTGATCACGGAGCTGGATCTGGAGGATGCGAGAGAGGCCGAGGGCGTGCATCTGGTGATCACGGCGCAGGATCTGGAAGCGGCGGGCGTTGATCTGGCGATGGCGGGGACGGTTGTGAAAAACCGCGATGGCAGCGAGGGGGCCAAGCCGATGCGGCCGCTGCTGGCCAAGGGGCGCGTCAGGCATGTGGGAGAGCCTGTGGCGGTGATCGTGGCGGAGACGATGGCGCAGGCGCGGGATGCGGCGGAGTTGATCGCGTTCGACTATGACGAATTGCCGGCGAAGATGGATCTGGCGCCCGGAGGAGAGACGGTGCATCCGGAGGCCGCCGACAACATGGCCTTTGACTGGGGCATGGGGGATGAAGACGCCACGAACGCGGCATTCGACAAGGCGGCGCAGGTGGTCAGCCTGGAGGTGGGCGACAACCGGGTGATCGTGAATTCGATGGAGCCGAGGGGGTGCTTTGCGGAGTGGGACGGAGAGCGCCTGCATCTGGCGTTCAACGGGCAGGGCGTCTGGGGGATGAAGGACAAGCTGGTCGAGAGCCTGGGGCTGGAGGCGGAGCAGGTGCGTGTGACCAATCCGGATGTGGGCGGCGGGTTCGGCATGAAGGCGATGGCCTATCCGGAATATACCGTGGTGGCTCACGCGGCCCGCGCGCTGGGCAAGCCGGTGCGCTGGATGTCGGACCGGACCGAAGCGATGCTGAGCGACAATGGCGGGCGGGATCTGACCTCGCTGGCGGAGCTGGCCTTTGACGAGAACCACCGGATCACGGCTTACCGTGTCAGGACCAGGTGCAATCTGGGGGCGTATAATTCGCAGTTCGGGCAGCCCATTCAGACGCAGTTGTTCAGCCGCGTGCTGATGGGCGTTTACGACGTGCAGACGACGTGGCTGCAGGTGGAGGGCTATTACACCAACACGGTGCAGGTGGATGCCTATCGCGGCGCGGGGCGGCCGGAGGCGATTTACGTGCTGGAGCGGGTGATGGACCGCGCGGCGAGAGAGCTGGGCATGGATCCGTGGGAGCTGCGCCGGATTAACTTTATCAAGCCGGAGCAGTTTCCCTACGACACCGCCACGGGCGAAACCTATGACGTGGGGGATTTCCACAAGGTGCTGGCGCGGGCGGCGCAGGAGGCCGATGCGCAAGGCTTTGCTGAGCGGCGCGAAGCCGACGCCAAACGCGGCCTGCTCAGGGGGCAGGGGCTTTGTTACTATATCGAAAGTATTTTGGGTGATCCTTCGGAAGGGGCGAAGGTTGAGTTCAATGAGGATGGCACGGTGACGATCTATGTCGGCACACAATCGAACGGGCAGGGGCACGAGACGGTCTATGCGCAGTTCTTGGCCGATCAGACGGGCATTCCGGCAGATCGGATCAGCGTCGTGCAGGGGGATTCGGACCGGATTGCCCAGGGCGGCGGGACGGGCGGGTCCCGCTCGGTCACGGTGCAGAACAATGCGACGCTGGCGACGGTGGAGGTGATGATCGCGGCTTTCACGCCTTATCTGGCGGAGAAGATAGGCGTGGACGAGGGAGAGATCACCTTTGATGACGAGCAGTTCCGCGCGCCGGGATCGAACCTGACGCCCACCATGCTGGACGTGGCGGAGATGGCCCGCGCGGATGGCCGGACGGAGCTTTTGACCCATGAAGCGCGCGCGACGCTGCCGGCGCGCAGCTTTCCGAACGGATGTCATGTTACAGAAGTTGTCGTCGATCCGGAGACGGGTGTCGTTACCGTGGATCGCTATGAGGTGGTGGACGATTTCGGCAATCTTATCAATCCGATGCTGGCCGAAGGTCAGGTGCACGGCGGGGTCGCGCAAGGGATCGGGCAGGCGATTACGGAGCATGTGGTCTACGACGAGGACGGCCAATTGCTCACGGCAACGTTCATGGATTACGCCTTGCCGCGTGCGGATGACGTTCCCATGATTGAGTTTACCTCGGAACCTGTTCCGTCCACCGCGAATATCATGGGTATGAAAGGCTGTGGCGAGGCGGGCACGGTCGGCGCTTTGGCGGCGGTCGCGAATGCGGTGCAGGACGCGCTGTGGGACCGGGGTGTCCGGCAGGCCGATATGCCGTTTACGCCGATGAAGGTTTGGGAATTGTTGCAGGATGATGCTATCGCGGCTGAATGATTTCGTCAGGGAGTGGTGGGGCCGGCGCGCGCGGGCCCAGACCTCTCCCCGGCAGCGGCTGCGGGGCCCGCAGGCGCATGTGATCATTCTGGATGGCACGATGTCGTCGCTGCAGCCGGGGCAGGAGACCCATGCGGGCACGGTCTATAAGCTGTGCCTGGAGGCGGGGCCGCAAGTGTCGGTCTATTACGAGGCGGGGCTGCAATGGCCCAGTTGGCGCAAGACGCTGGACGTGATGATGGGGCGCGGAATCAACCGTCAGATCCGGCGCGCTTACGGGTACCTTGCGTCGAGATACAGGCCGGGGGATCGCATTTTCCTCATCGGCTATTCAAGAGGCGCCTATGCGGTACGCTCCCTGGCGGGTGTGATCGACCGGGTGGGGCTCTTGCGCGCGGATGCGGCGACGGAGCGGAATATCCGGCAGGCCTACCGTCATTACGAACGTGCGCCGGAAAGTGCCCACGCGACGGCATTCGTGCGGGCCTATTGCCATCAGGGTGTGCCGATCGAGATGGTGGGCGTATGGGACACGGTGAAGGCGCTGGGGCTGAGAGTGCCGTTGCTTTGGCGGCTCGACGGAGAGAAGCACGCATTTCACAATCACCAGCTTGGACCCACGGTGCGCAACGGGTTTCACGCGGTGGCCTTGGACGAGACGCGGTTGGTCTATGAGCCGATCATGTGGGACTGCCCGCAAGACTGGCTGGGCCGGGTGGAGCAAGTCTGGTTCCGGGGCACGCACGGCGATGTGGGCGGGCAGCTTTGCGGGTTCGAGGAGGCGCGACCGCTGGCGAATATCCCGCTGGTCTGGATGCTGGAGCGCGCGGAGCTCTGCGGTCTGCCACTGCCGGAGGGCTGGAGGGAGCGGTTTCCCTGCGATCCGGAGGCGCCTTCGGTCGGCACGTGGCGGGGCTGGGCCAAGATTTTCCTGCTGCGGAAGAGGCGTGTTGTGGGTGTGGATCCATCGGAGCACCTGCACGAGACGGTGCCACCACGCGGGCCTGAACTGGAGGGCGCGCGGGCGTGAGTTGTGTCGCGTGTAAGGTTGTGGAGCCTTAGAGACCCCCGTGCCGGAATGCGTGGAGCTATCGCATGGCGTTTTGGGAACGGTGAGGCAGGCGAGTAAGGGCACGGGTGGCGCGTCTTGCCGCTGGAAAGGGTGCCTATGGACCGGTGCTTTCGAGTTACCTCGCTCGTGATCATCTTTCCTCCGCTTCGATCAGTGCGCTGAGGGCCGCGCCCGACCTCCCCCCGGAGGGCGCGGCTCGGTGGTGCCCACCGGGCGGGAGGGTTGAGAGGTGTGGCACTCCTGGGGTGAGCGGCATCTTGGAAGCGGTCTGGGAGGTCGTTTTAGCTGCGGACGGGCGGAATGCATGGGAGCCCTATCCCGAAAACGCTGTCAGAGAGCGTTTCAAAGGCGAACGTGCGGAGCCCTGGGCGGGCGCGGCCCGGTGGTGCCCACCGGGCGGGAGGTTTGAGAGGTGTGGTACTCTCAAAATAGGGGACGGCGCTTTTGGCGCCCGACGGGATTTTCCGTATTTTTATCGAGAAGAAGCAGGGGACCTGCGCGTCAGTCCTTGGCCATTTGCATGATGATGCAGGTGGTGGAGCCGGTGGCGTAAAGTTTGCCGTCTTCCACGCCGCGGATCTCTCCATGTGCGATGCCGGTGGAGCGACCGGAATGGTCGACGGTGCCGGTGCAGTCGATCTGCGTGCCCAGGGGGATCGGGCGGGTGATATTGATCTTGTATTCGAGCGTTGTGTAGACCGAGCCGCGCGGCACTTTGGTCATCACGGCGCAGGCCATCGCGCTGTCGAGAAGCGTGCCGTACCAGCCGCCGTGGACGGTGCCCATCGGGTTGGTGACGTTGAATTCCGGCGTGCCGCGGAAGGTGGCCGTGCCGTCATCGACGGCGTGGAGTTTATAGCCCATGGTTTGGCCGATGGGCGGGCCGGGCAGGCGCCCCTCGACGATACCACGCATGAAATCGAGGCCCGACATGTCGAGCAATTCAGCCATGGAGAGCAGGTCGGCGGGGGATTGGGCGATGGTCATGGGGCGTCTCCTTTGCGGAAGACGCTATCAGCGGGTGCCGTTGCGGCAAGCCTTACGCCACGTTCTCCAGTTGCACCTGGGGGACGATGCCGAGAGCGTGGCAGACGTCACGGGTCAGCTCGGGGCGGTTGAGCGTGTAGAAGTGCAGGTTTTCGACGCCGCCTTCGATCAGGTCGGAGCAAAGCTCGGTGCAGATGGCGGTGGCGAGCAGGTCGGTGCGGCCGTCCCGCTCGGCGGTCTCGAAAGCGCTGAGCGTCCAGTCGGGGATGCGGGCGCCGCAGCGCTCGGCAAAGCGGCGGGCGCCTTTCCAGTTCTCGATGGGCAGGATGCCGGGGGTGATGGGCGCGTCGATGCCAGCCTTGGCGCAGGCATCGCGGAAGCGGAAGAAGGTATCGGCCTCGAAGAAGAACTGGGTGAGCGCTTCGTGCGCGCCGGCGTCGATCTTGGCCTTGAGCCAGTCGATATCGGCCTGGGGGTTGGCGGCTTCGGGGTGGATGTCGGGATAGGCGCCAACGCGGATCGTGAATTGGCCGGTCTCTGCGAGGGCGGTGATCAGCTCGCAGGCGTCGGAGAAGCCTTCGGGGTGGGGCTGGAAGGCGCCGGTGCCTTTTGGAGGATCGCCGCGCAGGGCAACGATATCGGTGACGCCGGCCTTGGCGAAATCGTCGGCGATGGCGAGGGTCTCAGAGCGGGTCGCGTTCACGCAGGTGAGGTGGGCGGCGACTTTGAGACCGGAGGATTTGTGCAGGGTGGCGACAGCTTCACGCGTGAGATCCCGGGTGGTGCCGCCGGCGCCGTAGGTGACGGAGACGAAGCGGGGGCCGAGGGGGGCGAGGGTCTGCACCGTGTCCCAGAGCCGGAAGGAGGCTTCGAGATTTTGCGGTGGGAAGAATTCGAACGAGACCTCGGGCATGCGGCAACTCCGGCTGTTTATCCCTTGTTGCACCTGCAGCATTGTGAGACAACTTCATAATCCTCAAGACAGATATGAGCGAGATTGAAGGTGCATATCGAATTCCGGCATCTGCGCACGATCAAGGCCATTCATGATTGCGGCGGGCTGGCGCGGGCGGCGGATGTGCTGCACATCACGCAAAGCGCGCTGAGCCACCAGATCAAGGGGCTGGAGGATCAGGCGGGGGTGGAGCTGTTTGTGCGGCGGTCGAAGCCGATGACGCTGTCGGCGGCGGGATTGCGCCTGCTGAGGCTCGCGGAGCAGGTGATGCCGCAGGTCGAGGCGCTGCAGGAGGAGTTCACCAACCTGCGCGACGGGCGCGCGGGGCGGATGCATATCGCCATCGAGTGCCATGCCTGTTTCGAGTGGCTCTTTCCGGTGCTGGAGGGGTTTCGCAAGAGCTGGTCGGATGTGGATGTGGACATCAAGCCGGGGCTCGCGTTCGAGGCGATGCCGGCGCTGCTGAAGGAGGAGGTGGATCTGGTCGTCTCCTCGGACCCGGAGGAGATGCCGGGGGTGGAGTTCATCGAACTCTTTGATTATGCCCCAGTTTTCGTGGCCTCGGCCCAGCATCCGCTGGCGGCGAAACCGTTCGTGGAGGCGAAGGATTTTCGCGGGCAGACGCTGATCACCTACCCGGTGGAGCGGACGCGGCTGGACGTCTTCAGCCAGTTGCTGATCCCGGCCAAGGTGGAGCCGGCGGCGATCCGGCAGGTGGAGTTGACGGCGGTGATCCTGCTGCTCGTGGCGTCAAACCGGGGCGTGTCGGTGCTGCCGGACTGGGTGGTGCGGGAAGTCAAATACAGCTCGGATTACGTGACACGGCCGCTGACTGAGCAGGGGATCACGCGGCGGCTTTATGCGGCGATCCGGTCGGAGGATGCGGATAAGCCCTATATGCGGGAACTGATCGACCTGGCCCGCATCGAGGCGCGGAAATTACAGGCCGCGTAAGGCCGGGATCAGGACACCTCGTAGCATTTGCAGATCCGCCCTTCGGGCATGCGGTAGGTGCGGAACCCCATCGCCTCGTAGTAGGCAAGACCTTCGGCGTTGTCGTCGCCGATGCTGGCGTCGATCTTGCGCAGACCCGCGGATTGCGCGGCCTCGCGCGTGGCTGAGAAGAGCGCGCGGCCCACGCCGCGACGGGCGGCATGAGGGCTGACATGGGTGCCGATGACGCCCCACCCCGCCTCGACGCCGAATTCGTTGTCCGGCCCCGCGAGGGTCAGGGCCTGGAAGCCGAGGATCGTGCCATCCGCGTCTTCGGCGACCGAACAGCGGATGGAAGACGGGTTTTCGACATAATGGCTTTGGACGAATTCCAGGTCGCTGCGGCGGGTGCGTTTGCCAAGGGCCGAGAGTTCCTGGAGAAAGGCGCTCATCGCGGGGGCGTCGTCCAGTCGGGCGGGGCGGATGATCATCTGGACCTCGTGCGATCGGTTGTGGACCGCTCCTTGGTAGAGGGGTCCGCACGCCCCGGCAAGACGGGCGAGCCGAGGGCCCGCCCCTGCGGTGAGGTTCAGGCGACCTTGACGATCTGTTTGCCCTTGTTGCGCCCTTCGAGCAGGCCGATGAACGCCTGGGGCGCGTTTTCGAGGCCTTCGGCGATATCTTCGACGAATTTGATCTCGCCTGACGCCACTTTGGGACCAACCTCCGCCAAGAAGGCGGGGTAGCGGTCCCAGTGGTTGGAGATGATGAAGCCGTTGACCGACAGGAAGTTGACGAGGACCGTGCGCCAGAGCTTGGGCAGGTTGTCCTTCTCGTCGCCGGCATTGGCGCCGAGGCCGCCGGCATTGTACCACGCGATCATGCCGCAGATGGGGATGCGGCCGAAGGGGTTCATCAGGGGGATGATCGCCTCAAGCACCTTGCCGCCCACGTTTTCGAAATAGATGTCGATGCCTTTGGGGCAGGCCTCTTTCAGGGCGGCGCGCAGGGCGGAGGCGTCGTCATAGGCGCGGTGGTCGAGGCAGGCGTCGAAGCCGAACGTGTCGGTGGCCATCTGACATTTGTCGGCGCCCCCGGCGATGCCCACGACGCGCAGGCCCAAGGATTTGGCGAGTTGGCCGACCATGGAGCCGACAGGGCCGGTGGCGGCGGCCACGACGAGGGTTTCGCCCTCCTTCGGGCGGCCATATTCCATAAGCCCGTGCCAGCCGGTGAAGCCCGGCATCCCGAGCACGCCGAGGGCGGCGGTGATGGGACCATGGGCGGGGTCCAGCTTGCGGCACTGATTGGCGGGGATCACGGCGTGGCTGGCCCAGCCGAACATGCCGAAGGCAAAATCGCCCGGCTGGAACGCGTCGCTGTTGGAGGCTACGACCTCGCCCACGGCGCCGCCTTCCATCGTGCCGCCGATGGGCACGGGCTGCGCGTAGGATTTGGCGTCGTCCATGCGTCCGCGCATATATGGGTCGAGCGACATGTAATGGACCTTGACGAGGATCTCTCCGTCGCCTGGGGTGGGCATGTCGGCGGCCTCAAAGCTGAAATTGTCGGGCGTGGGCGCGCCGGTGGGGCGGCTGGCCAGGGCGATGCGGTGCATCTGGTCGGTCATGTCTTGGTCCTCCTCGCTATTTTGGCGCAGGGTGCCGGGGGCGGGCGGGCATGACAACAAGTGACGCTGCGGCAGCATGAAGCGCGCCCGGACCAGCCGGACGCGGTTGGGGTCAGGCGATCTTGACGATCTGTTTGCCTTTGTTCTTTCCGTCGAGGAGGCCCATGAAGGCGGCGGGCGCGTTTTCCAGCCCTTCGACGATGTCCTCGACGAACTTGATCTCGCCCGCATCGACACGCGGACCGATCTCGGCCACGAAGTCGGGGTAGCGGTGCCAGTGATCGAGGATGATGAAGCCAGTCACCGACAGGGAGTTGACGAGGATCATGCGCCAGATCTTGGGACCGGCGAGCCCAGCCTCGACCACGCTTTCACCGAGATTGCCGGCATTGTACCAGCTGATCATGCCGCAGACGGGGATGCGCCCGAAGCTGTTCATCAGGGGCAGGACGGCTTCGAGCACCTTGCCGCCGACATTTTCGAAATAGATGTCGATGCCCCTTGGGCAGGCCGCGTTCAGCGCGGCGGTGAGGCTGGCGGCATCGTCATGGGCCCGGTGGTCGAGGCAGGCATCAAAGCCGAAGGTCTCGATCGCCATCTGGCACTTTTCCGCTCCGCCGGCGATACCGACGACGCGCAGGCCGAGAGACTTGGCCAATTGGCCGACCATGGAGCCGACGGGGCCGGTGGCCGCCGCGACAACCAGCGTTTCGCCGGCCTTGGGGCGCCCGTATTCCATCAGGCCCACCCAGCCGGTGAAACCGGGCATGCCGAGGACGCCAAGGGTGTTGGTCATGGAGCCATGTTTCAGTTCGATCTTGTTGACGGTTTCGGCAGGGGCTGCGGCATGGGTGGTCCAGCCGAGCATGCCGTAAGCCAGATCGCCGGGTTTGAAATCGGGGCTTTTGGAGGCCACGATCTCACCCACGCCGCCGCCATGCATGGTGCCGCCGATCTCGACCGGGGCGATGTAGCTCTCGGCGTCGTCCATGCGCCCGCGCATGTAAGGGTCGAGAGAGAGGTAATGGAGTTTGACGAGAACGTCGCCGTCCTGAAGCTCTGGCATGGGGGCGGGCTCAAAGCGGAAGTTTTCGGGCACCGGGCTGCCGGAGGGGCGGCTGGCGAGGGCGACGTGATGGATTTGGTCGGTCATGACTGGGCCTTCCTTCACGCTTGAATGCCGGTTGCTGCGCCGTCGGCGCGGCAGGAGATCTCGGGAAAAGCGACCTGGGCATGCGCCGTCAAGCTGCCGAACTTGGACAGAGATGCGGGGGCTTCGGGGAAATCGTTGCCTCCGTCGCCGCCCTTTTCGGGTCCGCATGAATTTTGAGGTGAGGCGATGCGGGCGGGACGACTCAACCTCTCTGGAGCGGACAGACGTGCCGGTGATTCGGGGAAATCGCCGCTGTTTCCGTTCCCGGTTTCGCAGGAATTCTGCGGCGAGGCGATCTTGAATGGTCGGCTCTGGCAACTGACGTTGCCGCTCATGCAGCTCACGTCGGCTCCGGAAAACACGGTTCGTCGGGAAAGAACGTTGTTCGCGGTTTTTTCGGACAGGTTTGGCGATGGGCAGGCAGCGACGGCGTGGGCAATGGCGGCGGCGATGTCGGTCTTCGTCATGTCTAAGTCCTTGATTTGATGTGCGCGTCTCCTTCCTTGACGCTAGGTCCGCCGTCCGGGACTTGGCAAGAAAGAAGCCAAGGTGTAGGTGCGCGCGCAGGATTGCAGAGATGGAGTGACCCCGATGGTCGGCAGTGCGAATCTGAACATCATGCTGAAAGCGGCCCGCAAGGCGGGGCGGTCGCTGGTGAAGGATTTCCGGGAGGTGGAGAACCTGCAGGTGTCGATGAAGGCGGCGGGCGATTTCGTCTCGAAAGCCGATATCGCGGCAGAGGCGATCCTGAAGGATGAATTGCTGGGCGCCCGCCCGACCTATGGCTGGCTGGCCGAGGAAGAGGGAGAGACCCCTGGTCAGGACCCGACGCGGCGCTGGATCGTGGATCCGCTGGACGGGACGACGAATTTCCTGCACGGGCTGCCGCATTGGGCGATCTCGATCGGGCTGGAGCACAAGGGGCAGATCGTGGCGGGTGTCGTCTATGACGCGGCCAAGGACGAGATGTTCTTTGCCGAAAAGGGGGCAGGCGCGTGGATGAACGATCAGCGTCTGCGGGTGTCTAACCGGGGCAAGATGATCGAGAGCGTGTTTGCGACGGGCATTCCGTTCGCGGGTAAGGGAGACCTACCGGCGACGCTGCAGGACCTGGCAAGGCTGATGCCGGTCGCGTCGGGCGTGAGGCGCTGGGGATCGGCGGCGCTGGACATGGCTTATGTCGCGGCGGGCCGCTACGAGGGCTATTGGGAGCGGCAGTTGAGCGCCTGGGATCTGGCGGCGGGCATCGTCATCGTGAAGGAGGCGGGCGGTCTGGTGCAGGCGGTCGAGCCGGGAGAGGACGTGCTGGAGAGCGGATCGGTTCTGTGCGCGAACGAGACGATTTTCGATGGCTTCGCCAAGGTGATCCGGGGATAGGTCCCGTTGCGGCGGCGGGAGCCTCCGGCGGGAGTTTATCTGGCAAGATGAAGAGGGAGCGGAGCGCTCTTCGGGCTAGCGGTCGGACGGGTGATTGACGCCGTCGTCCCAGTGCAGCGGCTCATAGGCGCTGGGATCGACGCCTTCGATGGCGCCGAGATTGATGCCGGTCTCGGAGGGGTTGGAGCGGCGCTGATGGTGGGTGTAGATGCCACAGATCCTGCAGAAGTAATGCTGCGCGGTCCCGGTGCCCCAGCTATAGAGCGTGAGGTGATCGGCCCCCTGAAGGATACGCACACTGTCGGACCGGGCGGTGACATTGGCCGCTTGCCGGCGTTTGCAGAACGAGCAGGTGCAGCGCGCGGCAGAGGAGAGAGGAGCGCTGAGCGTCGCCTCGATCACCACGGCGCCGCAATGGCAGGAGGCACGTATCGTGTCGGTCATTTGCGCGGGATCCTCGGGATGCGGCTGGAGCTGAGCGTGTAGCGCGCCTCGGGGTGCGGTGGGGTGCCGTGGGTGCGGTTCCAGAAGCGCGGGCCACCCAGGCGCAGCCAGAGGGGGACGGTCAGGGCAAGGCCCACGAGAAAGCCACCGGCATGGGCCCAGTAGGCGACGCCGCCCAGGTCCGGGTCGGACCCGATGCCACCGATGAATTGCATGGCAAACCACACGGCGAGCATGATCCAGGCGGGGATCGGGAAGATCTTGAAGAAGACGATCAGGATCAGAAGGATATCGACCCGCGCCTTGGGAAAGAGCAGAAGATAGCCGCCCATCACCCCGGCGATGGCGCCGGAGGCACCGACGGTGGGCACGGTGGAGCCGGGCGCGGAGAGGACATGGATCAGCCCCGCGCCGAGACCGGCGGCGAGATAGAAGAGCAGAAACCGGGTATGGCCCATCTCGTCTTCGAGATTGTCGCCGAAGATCCAGAGAAACAGCATGTTGCCGGCCAGATGCATGAAGCCGCCATGCAGGAACATCGATGTCACCATCGTCATGAACCCGTCGCCGCTGGTGATGCGCATCGGGATGATCGCCCAGTCGAAGAAGAGGGCGTTCAAGGCACGGGGATCGCCTAAAAGGCTCATGTAGCTCAGGAACACCGCGATATTGACGGCCATGAGCGTATAGGTGACGTAAGGCGTCCGTCCGGACGGATTGTGATCGCGGATGGGTATCATGGTGGCAGGCTGTGCATGGCGGACGCGCCGGGGTCAAGCCCGGCGCTTAACTTGCCGCCCCCAGAAGGGCCGCGTTTCCACCCGCTGCGGTGGTGTCCACGCAGACATGACGCTCGGTCCGGACATGTCCGATATCGGGCTGTCCGGGGATCAGGGGAAGGATCGGCCCGGGGCGCCGGGAGAGCGCGATTTCATAGGAGCGGGCGGTGTCGGCATCCCCCCACCACAGGACACCGGAGATCGCCGGCATGTCCAGAAGCGCGTCGGGGGCGATATGCCCGTCAGAGACGATGGCCTGGCCGCCCAGAGCATGGACCGCCGCAGCCTGCGCGGCCGCCGATGCCGAACCGGGCCCCAGGCAAAGGAGGGGGCCGCCGGGGAGCGTGGTCAGACGGTTCGATTCGCCTGTGGGCCCGGGCAGCGATGACGTTTCCGCGGCAGGGTCGGGACCGGTGGGTCCGGGCAGGGCGGAGGCGTCCTGCATCCAGCCCTCTGCCGTGTGCTGACGGTCGGGGGCCTTGAAGCGGCTCAGGTAATGCGGCCCGCCCGCCTTGGGCCCGGTGCCGGAAAGCCCCTCGCCCCCGAAGGGCTGAGAGCCCACGACCGCCCCGATCTGGTTGCGATTGACATAGATATTGCCCGCGCGCACCCGGTCGGAGACATACTGAACCCGGTCATCTATGCGCGTGTGAAGGCCGAAGGTGAGCCCGTAGCCGCTGGCATTGACGGCATCGATCACCGCGTCGAGCGCATCGGCCCTGAAGCGGGCCAGGTGAAGAACGGGACCGAAGATTTCCCGGTCGAGATCCGAGATGCCGGAGATCGAAATGAGGGCAGGCGCGATGAAGGTGCCATCGGGCGGGGCGTCGCAGGCATGAAGCAGACGCCCCTCTTTCCGGGCGGATGCGATATGGCCGGCGATGATCGTCTGCGCGTCGCGGTCGATCACGGGGCCGATATCGGTGCTGAGCGACCAGGGGTCGCCGACCCTGAGTTCACGCATGGCGCCGATCAGCATGGCCGTCAGGTCATCGGCGATGTCGTCCTGAACATAGAGACAGCGCAAGGCGGAGCATCGCTGACCGGCGGATTGGAACGCGCTTTCCACGATGCTTTGCACGGCCTGTTCGGGCAGCGCGGTGCTGTCGACGATCATGGCGTTGAGCCCGCCGGTCTCGGCAATGAGAGGAGCGCCGGGCTGCAGGTTGGAGGCCATCCCCGCCCGGATTTTAAGCGCCGTTTCGGTGGAGCCGGTAAATGCCACCCCGCAGATACGCGGATCTTGGGTGAGGGCCGCGCCGACCGTTCCGTCCCCGGGCAAAAGCTGCAGGGCGGAGGGCGGCACACCGGCTTCGTGGAGGAGGCGCACGGCCCGGTCGGCGATCAGGGGGGTCTGTTCTGCAGGTTTGGCCAGCACCGCGTTCCCGTTGGCGAGCGCGGCGGCGATCTGCCCGGTGAAGATCGCCAGAGGGAAGTTCCAGGGCGAGATGCAGGTGAAGATCCCGGCGGGCGATCCGGCCTCTGCCTGTGCCGCGTAATAGCGCAGGAAGTCGACGGCCTCCCGCAGTTCGGCCACGCAATCGGGCAATGTCTTGCCGGCCTCGCGGGCCAGAAGCGCGAAAAGCGCGCCGTGATTGGCCTCGTAGAGGTCCGCGGCACGGGCGAGGATCGCCCGCCTGTCGTCCAAAGGCGCCGACCAGGGGGATGCGGCGCCGATTGCGGCGGCGATATCCGCGCGGCTTGCCCAACGGACGGTGCCGGGCTGATCGGAGGGACGGGCCGGGTTTTGCACGGGCACGGCGGCTTCGGGATCGGCGGGTCCGGCCAGGAGCGGCGTGGCCGCCCATGCCGAGCCGGAGAAGGGCGCGCGGGCGTCCTCCAGCGCCGAGAGGGTGGGGGCATGGGAGAGGTCAAACCCACGCGAATTCGGGCGCTCGGGCTGAAAGAGGTCGGCGCCGGTGCGCAGCGCTACGGCCTGACCAAGCGCGGCAAAGGGGTCGGCGGCGACCTCTTCGGGCGGAACGGAGGTGTCGACGATCTGATTGACGAAAGAGCTGTTGGCGCCGTTTTCCAGAAGGCGCCGGACGAGATAGGCCAGAAGATCGCGGTGCGCCCCGACCGGCGCGTAGATGCGGCAGCTTGTATTCTCACCCGTCTTGACGAGGTCATGAAGCGCTTCGCCCATGCCGTGCAAGCGCTGGAATTCAAAGACGCGCGTGTCGCTTGCCATATGCAGGATCGCGGCCACCGTGTGGGCGTTGTGGGTGGCGAATTGGGGATAGATCCGGTCGGTCATGCCAAGCAGTTTGCGGGCATTCGCGATATAGGAGACATCGGTTGCCGCCTTTGAGGTAAACACGGGAAAGGCGGCCATCCCGGCGACGTGGGCGCGTTTGATTTCGGTGTCCCAGTAAGCGCCTTTGACAAGCCGCACCATGATCCGACGGTCATGGGTTCGGGCCAGATCATAAAGGGTGTCGATGACACGCCCCGCACGCGGCCCATAGGCCTGAACGACAATGCCGAAGCCGTCCCAGCCGGCCAGGGCGGGTTCGGCGAGAACCAGTTCGATGATATCGAGAGAGAGGGAAAGGCGGTCGGCCTCCTCTGCATCGATGTTCAGCCCCATGCCGGCGGATTTGGCAAGAAGCGCCAGAGAGCGCAGGCGCGGCACAAGCTCTTCAAGGACCCGGTCACGCTGTGCCACTTCATAGCGGGGATGGAGGGCGGAGAGCTTGACCGAAATCCCGGGATTGGCGCGGATATCGTCGGACCCACAGGATTGGGCGATGGCGGAGATGGCGCGGGAATAGCTGAGATGATAGCGCTTGGCATCGGCGTCGGTGCGCGCGGCCTCGCCCAGCATGTCATAGCTATAAGTATAGCCCTTGTCCTCCATGCCGGCTGCACGGCGCATGGCGGATGTGATGTCTTCGCCCAACACGAACTGGCGCCCCATTTCCTTCATCGCGCGCCCGACGGCGGTTCGGATCACGGGTTCGCCCACCCGTTTGACGGCGCTGCGCAGGGCATGGGCCGGACCGGGAGCGTTTTCGTCGAGAACCTTGCCTGTCAGCATCAGCGCCCAGGTCGAGGCGTTGACGAGAACGGAGGAGGACTGGCCCAGATGCTTGCCCCAGTCCGAGGGCGCGATCTTATCCTCGATCAGGGCGTCGATCGTATCGGCATCGGGCACCCGCAACAAAGCCTCGGCCAGGCACATCAGTGCCACGCCCTCATCGGTGCTGAGACCGTATTCGGCCAGAAACACCTCCATCAGTCCGGGATGGGCGGAGGTGCGGATCTGCCGGACCAGCTGCGCTGCGCGCGCGCAGATGGCGTCGCGGTCCGTTGCGGACAGGCTGGCATCGGCGACGAGCGTGTCGATCATGGCCGTCTGGTCGGTATATGTGAGCGCGTCGATGTGAGAGGAAAGGGGATGGGGAATGTCACGTGCCATATTGGCCTCCGGGCTGCCATATGGACAATATAGGGGCTTCGGTCTGGGCTTTTGGGCTGAAATCGTATGAACTGTAGGCGAATCGCCTAAATTGAAGGGGATCCGCAGTGTCATTTGAGCATCCTGATCTCGACGCCTTTGATTGGCGCATTCTGACGGTGCTGGCTGCCGATGGCCGGATCAGCCTGACGGATCTGGCGCGCGATATCGGGTTGACCAAGACGCCGACACAGGCCCGGCTGAAGCGGCTGGAGGCCAACGGGTTCATCGCCGGGTATCACGCAAGGATCGATCCGATCCGATTGGGCCTGGATCATGTGGCCTTTGTCGAGGTTCGGCTTGATGACACGCGAGAGGCCGCCCTGCGCGCGTTCAACGAGGCGGTCGGGCGGTTGCCGCAGATCGAAGAGGTTCACATGATCGCGGGCAACTTTGACTATCTGATGAAGGTACGCACCCGGAGCATGACCGAATACCGCACTGTTTTGGCCGAGAAAATCTCAACGCTGCCCCATGTTGCCAGCACGTCGACCTATGTGGCGATGCAGTCGGTCAAGGACGGGGGCGCACAGGAATTAACTTGACGGACCGGCAGATCGCACAACGTTCGATCGGTATGAAGCATTTCGTATTGATATGTGCGCTCGTTGCGGGGCCGGCTCTGGCGGAGACGTGCCCGGATGCTCCGGATCATGATGCAGCGTTGCAGGCGTTGATCGGTGCCGCGCGTATGGCACCGGATCAGGGCGCGGCGCAGGCCTTGTCACAGAAAATGTGGGCGATCTGGACAGATGCACCGGATGAGCAGGCGCAAGCGATGCTGGATCGCGGCATGTCCAAGCGGTCGAGTTATGATTTCCTTGGCGCGATCCAGGATTTTGACAGACTAGTCGCATATTGCCCGAACTACGCGGAAGGCTACAACCAGCGCGCCTTTGTCAATTACCTGCGTCACGACTTTGCCGGGGCGCTCGAGGATCTCGATCGGGCCATTGCGCTTTCTCCCAACCATGTGGCGGCGCTCTCTGGACGGGCGCTGACGCTCTTGGGGTTGGACCGTCTGGAGGAGGCCCGCGCGGCGCTGACTTATGCGCTGACGCTCAACCCCTGGCTCTCCGAGCGCAGCCTGATCGCCGAGGGTGGTCCATTGGCGCCTGTGGGTGAAGATATCTGAAAGCCGCTTTACACGCCGCCAGCGCAAGGTATGGTCCGCGCCGTTGCCCGCGTGGTGGAATGGTAGACACAGGGGACTTAAAATCCCCAGGCTTAGGCCGTGCCGGTTCGAGTCCGGCCGCGGGTACCAGGCGCCGGAAAACGCGACGTTTTCCGGCCGGATTTTGCCTCAAAATCCGGCTCTTTTTGGGAAAGGCGGCTCAGACTTAGCGTTCGGAAAACGTCACGTTTTCCGCGCAGATTTTGTGTCAAAATCTGCCTACCCCCGGATGCCGGAGAACCGTGCCTGCCAATCCTCTTGCGCCTCATCCGTGATCTTGGCAAAGAGCACATCGGGCACCGCAAACCCGTGTCCGCCGGGCAGCGCGGACAACGCCGCGGGCACGTCGTCGGGCCAGGTCGCGTCGCTTGCATTCATCGCGGTCAGCATCCGGGCGCTTGCGTCAGGGATAAAAGGAGCGCTGAGGACCGCGTAAAGGCGGATCAGGTTCAAGCCCAGGCGCACCTGAGCGGCCGCTTTCGCGGGATAGCTCTTGTAAGTCGTCCAGGGGGCGGTGTTCTGCAGATATTCGTTCCCGGCCACCCAGATCGCGCGCAGCTCGGTGGCGGATTTGCGGATTTCCATGGCATCCATATGTGCCTCGTACGCCCGGATGCGGGTTGTGAGCGCATCGATAAGCGCGGCCTCGTCCGGCCCGTACGTGCCGTCCTCGGGGACGGCCTCGCTAAATTTCGAGCGGCAGAACTTTGTGATACGGCTGACGAAATTGCCCAGAACGTCCGCAAGATCCTTGTTCACGGAGACCTGGAAGTTCTCCCAGGTGAATTCGCTATCCGAATTTTCGGGCGCATGGCTCAGAAGCCACCAGCGCCAGTAATCGGCGGGCAGAATCTCCAGCGCCTGGTCCATGAAGATGCCACGCCCCTGCGAGGTCGAGAACTGGCCGCCATCATAATTCAGGTAATTGAAGGATTTCAGGTGATCGACCATCTTCCAGGGCTCGCCCGAGCCCAGGATCGTGGCCGGGAAGCTGAGCGTGTGAAAGGGCACGTTATCCTTGCCCATGAACTGGGTGTAGCGCACATCGTCCGCGCCCTTGTCGGTGCGCCACCAGCGTTCCCAGTCACCGCCTGTCGCCTCGGCCCATTCGCTGGCGCAGGCGATGTATTCGATGGGCGCGTCGAACCAGACATAAAAGACCTTCTCCTCCATGCCGGGCCAGTCGTCGTCGCCGCGTTTGACCGGAATGCCCCAATCGAGATCGCGGGTGATGCCGCGATCTTTCAGCCCGTCGCCGTCATGGAGCCACTTCTTGGCGATGGAGGTCGTCAGGACCGGCCAGTCGGTCTTGCTGTCGATCCAGGCGTCGAGATCGTCTTTCAGGGCGGATTGGCGCAGATAGAGATGTTTGGTCTCGCGCACTTCGAGATCGGTGGAGCCGGAGATGGCCGAGCGTGGGTCGATCAAGTCGGTCGGCTCAAGCTGGATGGTGCAATTCTCGCATTGATCGCCGCGCGCCTTGTCATAGCCGCAATTGGGGCAGGTCCCTTCGATATACCGGTCAGGCAGGAAGCGTCCGTCGGCATTGGAATAGACCTGCTTTTCGGACACTTCGCGGATCAGCCCGGCCTCAGCCAGCTTTCCTGCGAAATGTTGGGTCAGCGCGTGGTTCTGGGGCGAAGAGGAGCGACCGAAATGATCGAAGCTGAGGCGGAAGCCCTTGGCCAATTCGGACTGGATGGCATGCATCTCGGCGCAATATTCGGCCACGGGTTTGCCTGCCTTGGCGGCGGCCAGCTCGGCCGGTGTGCCATGCTCGTCGGTGGCACAGAGAAACAGAACCTCGTGGCCGCGCGCGCGGTTGTAGCGGGCATAGAGATCGGCGGGAAGCTGGGAGCCGACCAGATTGCCCAGATGCTTGATCCCGTTGATATACGGGATCGCCGAAGTGATGAGATGTCGTGCCATTTGGGGCGCCCCTCGTGATTTGGCGCTGCTTTACCGCAAGTCCCGCGCGGAGGCCAGTCAGTCGCGCCGGTCGCGGCTGCGGCCCAGAAGCCGTCCGATGGTGAACGAGGTGCGCGGCGCATAGACATAAGGCGTCCGGTCTTCGCTGGTGGGCCGGGCCCGCATCCGCGCAAGGCCGAAGATCACCAGCACCGCATGGGCCACGGCGATCATCGCAAAGAGCGCGAAGGGTCCGAAGAGAGAGATCAGGAGCGAGGCCAGATAAGGCGCTGCAATGGCGCCTAGAGCGAAGAAGAACATCAGAGCTGCGGAAAGCTCGATCCGCTCATGGCTCTCGGCGAAGTCATGGGCATGGGCGGCGGAGACGGAATAGATCGGGAAGGTGGTGAGCCCGAAGAGCCCGGCGCTGAGAAAGATCGCGGTGATGCCAAGGCCCTGCGTGCCGATGGTGACGCCGGAGCTGGCGATGGCGGCGAGAGACAGCCAGATCAGAACCCACCGCCGGTCATAGCGGTCGGCCAGCCAACCGACGGGATATTGCGCGAGCGCGCCGCCCAGCACGAAGGCAGCAAGGAACCAGGCGATCTGATCGACGCTCAGCCCGACCTCTTGCCCGTAGAGCGGCCCGACCATACGGAAGGCCGCGCCCGAGAGTGCCGCTACGATCACGCCTGCCGCGGCAAGGGGTGACCGGCTGAGCGCAAGACGCGGGCGCAGGCGGGGCGCCTCGGGCGTCTCAGGTGCCTTTGCAGTGGTCAGGGTGAGCGGCAGAAGGGCGGCACAGCAGAGGATCGCAAGAAGGTTGTAGGAGACGTAGCTGGCCGGTTCCAGAACGGCGATCATCAGCTGGGCCACCAGAGAGCCGCTCAGATCGACGATCCGGTAGGCCCCCATCGTGCGCCCCCGGCTTTCGTTGGTCACTTTGGCCTGAAGCCAGGATTCGATAACCGTGTAACACCCCGCGACACAGAGGCCCGAAGCCACCCGCATCGCGGCCCAGGCATAGGGGTCGACCACCAGCATATGCGCCAGAAGGCCAATCGCGCCTGCGGCCGTGAACGCGGCGAAGGCGCGGTTGTGCCCGACGCTGCCCATCAGCCGCGGCGCCCACCAGCAGCCGATGAAGAAGCCCAGAAAATGCGCAGAGCCCAGAAGGCCGATCTGGCCGGCGGTGAAATCGAGCGCCAGCCCCGACAGAGCGTCCAGAGGGCCGACACCGCCGGACGAAAGCTGCAACAGGAAGACGGAGAGAAAGAGGGCGGCGAAGGAAATCAGAAGGCGCATGGCCTGACGCACCATGACAGCGCGGCGTGGAAAGGCTAGCGGAAATTCGACCAGGAGGGGTCGTTTTTCGCGGCCTCAGACAGCGCGGATCGCGGCGTTGATGTCGAGGGTGACGGTGTCGGCGACCAGATTGGGAAATCCGGACGCGCCAAAGGCGCTGCGGCTGAGGGCGCCGCGCAGGCGGATGGTCAGCGCGCGCAGATCGTCGGGCGCGCTGCCGGGAAGGCGGAAAAGATCGGCTTGCAAAGTGAGAGGCCGTGTCACACCGCGCACGGTCACGCGGCCCGTGACGG
This sequence comes from Thalassococcus sp. S3, assembly GCF_004216475.1. GTDB lineage: Bacteria > Pseudomonadota > Alphaproteobacteria > Rhodobacterales > Rhodobacteraceae. Next base: position 1,585,625 of record NZ_CP022303.1, read on the forward strand.
TCGCGCCGCCCGAGAGCCGCCCGTCCTGGGCCAGCCGGATGCTGGTGGAGACAAAGCGCACCTCGGGATGGTTGGCCGCGTCGAGGACAGAGGCGCCCTTGAGCGCGTCGGTTGCGAAGAAAAGCGCGGTCCAGGCCTGCGCGACGCTGACGCTGACATCGACCTGGGCAGAGGCGAGATTGTCGGGGTCGATCAGCAGATCGGCCCGGCTGACGGGCATCGTACCGCGCTGCGCTACGCCGTTCAGGATATAGGTAAAGCCCACCGTGGACGCCTGAGGGTCGAGCCGATAGCGGGTGGGAGCGGCCTGTGCCAAAGCGGGAAATGCGGTGAGACCGGCAAGAAATAGGCGTCGTGTCAGCATGGCGGCGGTCCGGAAAGCGATAAACGATATCCGAGAGTATAGCGTTCTTTGGACGGCGCCCCATGCACGCAGGTTCACGTTTTTCTGTTCACATGAGAATGAATGGATCCGACATGCCGGTTTGATGTTGCCTCCCACGCGGGGGCCGCTAGGGTCTGCCGGGCTGCAAGAAAGGACCTCTCCCATGAAAATGAACCCGCTGGGCCGCACCGGCCTGATGGTGTCCGAGCTGTGCCTGGGCTCGATGACCTGGGGCACGCAGAATTCCGAAGCCGAAGGTCACGCGCAGATCGACCGGTCCCTGGAGGCCGGTATCAATTTCATCGACACCGCCGAGATGTATCCGGTCAATCCAATCAGCGCCGAGACCGTGGGCCGGACGGAGGAGATCATCGGCACCTGGCATGCCAAAAGCGGGCGGCGGGGGGCGTACATCCTGGCGACGAAGCATTCGGGCGAAGGCATGAAACATGTGCGCGACGGGACGCCGATTTCAGCCAAGACCATCCCGCAAACCGTTGAGGGATCACTGAAAAGGCTGCAGACGGATTACATTGATCTGTACCAGTTTCACTGGCCCAATCGCGGCAGCTACATGTTTCGGAAGAACTGGACCTATGACCCGTCGGATCAGAACCCGGCGGAGGTTCTGGACAACATGGCGGAGTGTCTGCAGGCGCTGCAACGCGAGGTGGACCGGGGCACGATCCGGCATTTCGGCCTGTCCAACGAAAGCGCCTGGGGCACGGCGCAGTGGTTGCGGATTGCAGAGGCCAATGACTGGCCGAGGGTGGCGTCGATCCAGAACGAGTATTCTCTGCTCTGTCGCCATTACGATACGGATCTGGCAGAGCTCAGCGCGCATGAGGATGTGGGGCTGCTGTCCTTCTCGCCTCTGGCAACGGGTTTGCTGACGGGCAAGTATCAGGACGGGGCGGTGCCCGACGGATCACGCATGTCTCTGAACGAAGAGCTGGGCGGACGCATCACGCCACGCGTTTTCCCGGCGGTGGATGCCTATCTGCAGATCGCCGAGCGACACGGGATTGACCCGGTGCATCTGGCCTTGGCCTGGTGTCGGACGCGACCGTTCATGGCCTCGGCGATTTTTGGGGCGACGAAGATGGAGCAGCTGGATCGCGCGCTGTCATCGGTCGAGGTGACCCTGAGCGAGGAGGTCCTCGACGAGATCGATACAGCCCATCGCGCCCATCCGATGCCTTACTGAGCCTTGCGCAGCGCCCGCGCGGACGTGCCGAACGCCGCGCGGAAAGCTCGCGCGAAGCTGGCCTGAGAGCCAAAGCCGGTGGCCAAGGCGATGTCAAAGAGCGGGCGGTCGGTCTGGAGGACCTGACGGTGCGCCTCGGCCAGCCGCAGGGCCAGGTAATGGGCGTGCGGTGTGGTGCCCAGACGGGCGCGGAACTGTTGTTCCAAAAGGCGCGGGCCAACGCCGAGGCGTGCGCAGAGCTGCGGGATTTTAATCGGGGTTTCAATCGCTTGCTCCATGATCTTCGCGGCACGCGCGGTGAGGGGCGAATGACGTGCATCGCCGCTGCGGCTTTGCGGGCGGGCCGGAGCGGAGGGGGTGTCGTGAATGAAGACAGCGGCCACCTTGGCGGCGAGATCGGGACTGATCCGGCGCGCGATGAGGTCGAGCATCATGTCGATGGCGGGCATCGCCCCGCCAGAGGTGAGCCGCGCATCGTCGATGCGGTAGCGGTCGGGCACGGTGTCGATATCGGGGAAGGTGGCGGCAAAGCGGTCGAGATCTTCCCAATGGGTGGTCGCGGCATGACCGTCGAGCAGCCCGGCGCGCGCCAGGATCCAGGGGCCGCCGTCGATGCCCCCCATCGCGGCCCCGTTGGCAGCGATCCGGCGCAGGCTGGCCAGCAAGGCGGGCGTAGCGTGACGGTCGAGATCGAACCCGGCAAGCACAAGGCAGAGATCACATGAAGTAAAACTGGTAATAGCCCTGCCTGGAACGACAATTCCGCTTGTTAGTGTGGCGGGTGCTCCGACAGCGGTGAGATATTGCCAATCGAAAACGGGATGCGCAGAGAGCCGGTTGGCGGCCCGCATCGGGTCCACGGCAGAGGCGAAGGTGAGCGTGTTGCAGGCGTCGAGAACCAACAGGGCAACACGGATGGTTTTTTCGGATTTCATCAACTTTGGACCGTAATGCGCAAAGTCATGCCTGCCAAGACAGGTCATGTTCGGATCGCTGACAGAGGGAGAACGTCATGCCGCTTGCGATGAACAGAGAGGTTTTTATCACCTGCGCGGTGACCGGTTCGGGCAGTACGCAGGACCGCAGCCCGCACGTGCCGCGCTCGCCCAAGCAGATCGCCGACAGCGCCATCGCGGCGGCCAAGGCGGGGGCGGCCGTGGTGCATTGCCATGTGCGGGACCCGGAGACGGGCGTGCCGTCACGCGACCTGAGGCTCTACCGCGAGGTGACCGACCGTATCCGAGAGGCGGAGGTCGACGTCGTGCTGAACCTGACAGCGGGCATGGGGGGTGACATCGTCTTTGGGGGAACGGAAACGCCACTGCCGACGGTGGAGGGCACGGACATGGTGGGTGCCAGCGAAAGGGTGGCCCATGTGGCGGAGTGCCTGCCGGAGATCTGCACGCTCGATTGCGGAACGATGAACTTTGCCGAAGCGGACTACGTGATGACGAACACGCCCGGAATGCTGCAGGCGATGGCGCGGATGATGACGGATCTGGGCGTGAAGCCAGAGATCGAAGCGTTCGATACCGGGCATCTGTGGTATGCCAAGCAATTGGTCGAGGACGGCGTTCTAGACGCGCCCGCGCTGGTGCAGCTTTGCATGGGGGTGCCCTGGGGCGCGCCGGACGATCTGAATACGTTCATGGCAATGGTGAACAACGTGCCGAAGGACTGGACGTTTTCGGCCTTTTCGTTGGGGCGCAACCAGATGGCCTATGTCGCGGCGGCGGTGCTGGCGGGTGGACATGTGCGCGTGGGGTTGGAGGACAACCTGTGGCTCGAAAAGGGCGTGCTGGCAGAGAACTGGCAGCTTGTGGAGCGGGCCGCAGGGATCATCGAGCGGATGGGCGCAAGGGTGATCGGTCCGGCGGAGGTCCGGGAGAAGCTGGGTTTGGTAAAGCGCGCGCCGGTGGCGTAGGATTGGTGGGCTCCCGAGGAATCGAACCTCTCGCGGTCACCACCCCACCTTTTGCCGCCGCGGATTTACAGTCCACTGTGGGGGAGAGAGCCCGGGTGTCTTACAGCGCAGGTTTTGGAAAAGGGGCGTGTAGGACAAAACACAGCACGCCGGGATCCGGCGTGAGGAAAACTTCAATAATAGAAGCTGATATGTCGGGCCATCTTGCTCATAAGCAGCCGCTTAGATCGGCTGGAGAACGATGTCAACGAAGAACGTGAGGAATGGGTCATGAAGGCAGCGGCAATCATTGGAGGCGGTGTGATCGGCGGCGGCTGGGCGGCGCGGTTTCTGCTGAACGGCTGGAACGTGAGGGTCTTCGATCCCGATCCGGAGGCGGAGCGCAAGATCGCGGAGGTGCTGGAGAATGCACGCCGATCCCTGCCGGGATTGAGCGAGGTGGCGTTGCCGGACGAGGGGACCTTGAGTTTTCACGATCGCGTGGCGGAGGCCGTGGACGGCGCGGCATGGGTGCAGGAGAGTGTGCCGGAGCGGCTGGAGATCAAGCACCGGGTGCTGGCGGAGATCCAACAGGCTTGTGCGTCGGAGGCGGTGGTGGGCTCATCGACCTCGGGCTTCAAGCCGAGTGAGTTGCAAGCGGGGGCCGCGCGGCCGGAACAGATCATGGTCACGCATCCCTTCAACCCGGTCTATCTGCTGCCGCTGGTGGAGCTGGTGACGACGGAGGCGAACGGTGCGGGCCGCGTGGCAGAGGCCCGCGGGATCCTGACGGGGCTGGGGATGTATCCGCTGCATCTGAAACGCGAGATCGAAGCCCATGTGGCGGACCGGTTTCTGGAGGCGGTCTGGAGAGAGGCGCTTTGGCTGGTCAAGGACGGGGTCGCAACGACCGAGGAGATCGACGAGGCGATCCGCATGGGGTTCGGGCTGCGCTGGGCGCAGATGGGGCTTTTCGAGACCTACCGCGTGGCGGGCGGCGAGGCGGGGATGCGGCATTTCATGGCGCAGTTCGGCCCGGCGCTGAAATGGCCCTGGACGAAGCTGATGGATGTGCCGGAGTTTGACGACGCGCTGGTCGATCTGATCGCGGGGCAGTCGGATGCGCAATCGGGGCATCTGTCGATCCGGGAGCTTGAGCGGGCGCGCGACAACAATCTGGTTGCCATGATGCGCGCGCTGAAGGGGCAGGATTGGGGCGCGGGCGCGGTGCTGAATGCACAGGACCGGCGCCTTGCGGGGGAGAGGTCGCTGGATGCCGCCGGAGATCTGGCCCAGCCCATCGTGACGCTGGACCGGGCCGTGCCGCTCGACTGGACGGATTACAATGGACATATGACGGAGGCGCGGTATCTGGACGCCTTTGCCCAGGCGACGGACCGGTTCATGGAACTGATCGGCTGTGACAAGGCCTATATCGCGAAGGGCGGCAGCTATTTTACGGCAGAGACGCATATCCGGCATCTGGATGAGGTCCATGCAGGCGCACGCATCGAGGTGCGCACGCAGATGTTGTTGGGAGAGGGCAAGAAGCTGCATCTCTTTCACGAAATGCGGGAGGGGGAGCGCGTTCTGGCAACGGGGGAGCATTTCCTGCTGCATGTGAGCCTGGAAACGCGGCGCCCCTCTGCGCCGTCCTTTGAGATCGAAGCGGCGATGGCCCGGATTGCCAAAGCGCAAGCGGGTCTGGCCTATCCCGAAGGCGCCGGACGGGCGATCCGCGCGCCCGGGTGAAGGGCTGCTATTAAAAGGAGCGCCTGCGGCGCATTCGATGTTTTATTGGGCCCGGCTTCAGGGCTCACCAAAACAGAAAGACCCGTCTGTTTCAGACCCACCCCATGCCCGAGCCTTGGCCTGCCAGCCCCCACACGCGCCCGCAAGACAAATCACCGTCTCCCCGCCGGGGCGGGGCCCCTCGGAGATTTGTCTTGCGCGCGGCGCCGGGCTGTCCGGTCTCAAGCGAGGGGCGGCTCCGAAACAGAAGGGTCTGTCAGTGCGGTGCGGTAGGCGTGCAGGTGGTCGGGCAGGTCGCGCGCGGTGAAGCGCGCCTCGCGCACGAGCGTGTCGAAATGGGTGGTGAAGGTTTCGATCCGGTCGCGATCTCGGAAGGCGAGATAATGTCCACCGGCATAGAACACGCAGAGCAGAGGGCCGAAGATCGTCACCGGCGCGGAATAGAGCCGCTGGGCATCGAAGAGATAGATGCGCAGGCGGGGATAGAGTTGATCGGCCAAGGTCAGGAAGCGGTCGATCTGGTCGAGGCGGGTCTGCAGGGGCAGCCCCTCGTAATAGCCGGTGCCGTGGGCGAAGCAGTCGAGCTCATAGAGTGGCATGCAGATTTCGTAATCGGATTGGGTCGAACGCATCCAGTTCAGCCGATCCTCGGACGCGTTGATCGCCTGGCGCGCGGTCCGGCCGAGATGGGGGCTGTATTCCCATTCGAGCATGGCCCGGGTCTTGAGCATATCGGGAAGGGCGGCGGGGACATGGCGGATCTTGTAGCCTGCGGCCTCGCGATGCCATTCATAGATCCGCTCGTCGACCAGGGCGCGGGGCGCCTCGGTCAGGGTGAGGGCGTTTGACATGAGGTCGGCCGCACTTTCGGGCCGGTCGGAGAGCGACAGCAGCCAGTCCGCCGATACGCCCAGCGCCTGCGCACAGGCGCCCACCACATGCGCGTTCGGCAGCCGCGCATCGGTTCCCTTGAGCAATTGCGAGATGGTTGAGCGGTCGACACCAACGGCGCGCGCGAGGGCCGATTGGTTCAAATGCGCCTCTTGCATGGCGCGGCTTAAACGTTGCGTGAATCGTTCCGCGCGAACACGTTTGTCGATTTTATCCAGCATGTTGAGAAATATATCACGTTTGCTGACTTTTGTTTACTGAATTCCGAATGGTCACATTTGCGTGTCTGTGGCTCACTCCATGCGGGGATCATGCATCTGGAGGCTTTATGACGACACGCGCAAGCGCGGCGGCGAACGATCGCGCGATGAGGATCGAATGGGTGACATTGGGATTGATCACGGCGACCTACGCCGGATGGGCAGGGGCCCTGTGGCTGTTACCGGTCTGGCTGGCGGTCCCGGCTCTGATCGGGCTGATTGCACTGCACGCATCGCTGACCCACGAAGTGCTGCACGGGCATCCGTTTCGCAGCAAATGGGGCAACGAGGCGCTGATGCAATTGCCGCTGAACCTGGCCATCCCCTATGAGCGGTTTCGCGATCTGCACCTGGCGCATCACCGCAACGAGAACCTGACCGATCCCTACGACGATCCGGAAACGAACTATCTGGACCCGGCGGTTTGGGCGGCGATGCCACGCTGGAAGCAACGGTTGTTTGCGCTGAACAACACCCTCATGGGGCGGATCCTGTTGGGTCCGGCCATCGGGCAGGCGGTGTTCATGGCCGATGAATGGCGTCTGATCCGTTCCGGGGACCATGCGGTGATCCGCGCCTGGGCGCTGCATCTGGCGGGGGCTGCGGTGGTTCTGGCGCTGGTCGGGGCGGCGGGGATGCCGATCTGGTCGTATCTGATCGCGGCCTATGGCGGGCTGGGTCTGTTGCGCATCCGGACCTTTCTGGAGCATCAGGCCCACGAGAAGGTGCGCGGGCGCACGGTGATCATCGAGGATCGCGGGCCTTTGGCGTTTCTCTTTCTGAACAACAACTTGCACGTGGTGCATCACATGCACCCCAAGGTGGCGTGGTACCGCCTGCCCACGCTCTACCGGGCCAACAAGGACCGGTATCTGGCGCGCAATGACGGGTATTTCTTTGCCTCCTACGCGGAGGTGTTTCGCCGCTATCTTTGGCGGGCCAAGGACCCGGTGCCGCATCCGATCTGGCGCCCCCGCGCACGCTGAGGACTGGTCAAGGCGGCGGATCGGGGGCATAGGGGCGGCATGAGCCTCTGGATCCCGGTCACGCTGGCGGCGGCGGTCTTTCAGACCATCCGCTTTATGCTGCAAAAACACCTGAGCACCGCGCAGCTGAGTGCTGCGGGCGCGACATTCGCGCGGTTCGCCTATGCGGCGCCGTTAGTGCTGGTGTCCCTGGCGGTCTACCTTGGCGCGACGGGGCAGGCGCTGCCCCCGCTGCCGCCGGCTTTCTGGGCTTATGCGGCGGTGGGCGGTGTGGCACAGGTGGTGGCGACGTTCTGCGTGGTGCTTTTGTTCAAGCAGCGCAACTTTGCGGTGGGGATCACGTTCAAGAAGACCGAGGTGATCCTGGCCGTGCTGGTGGGGATTGTGGTCCTGGGCGAAGGCGTGAGCCTGGCGGGCTTCGGAGCGATCCTGCTGGGGCTGGCGGGGGTGCTTTTGCTGTCGAAGACACCGGCGGTCAGCCAAAGCTGGTGGCGCGACCTGACGAACCGGGCGACGGGCCTGGGCCTCGCCTCTGGGCTCTTTTTCGCGGTGTCGGGGGTGACCTACCGGGGGGCAACGCTGCAATTGGCGCTGGAGGATCCGGTGGCAAGGGCCGGTGTGACGCTGGCTGTCGTCGTGTGCTGGCAGGTTCTGATCATGAGCGTGTGGCTGGCCCTGAGGGAGCCCGGAGAGATCACGGCGGTCTGGCGCGCAAGGCGGGTGGCGGTATGGATGGGCGCGATGAGCATGGGCGGGTCGCTCTGCTGGTTCATCGCCTTTGCCTTGCAGACGGCGGCTTATGTGAAGGCGTTGGGGCAGGTCGAACTGATCCTGAGCCTGATGGCCTCGGTCTTTGTCTTCCGGGAGAAGATCACGCCACGGGAAGTGGCGGGAATGGGATTGCTGGGCGCGAGCATCGTGGGGCTGGTGCTGGTTCTCTAGAGCGGGTTTTCGGTTCATTGAGGACAGCGCCCTCCCTGGGCGCGGTCGTGCGCTGCCGGGTGGTTCCCACCGGTCGATGGTGTTCCATCCGCGTGCCAAGACCGGGCAAGCTGTCGGATCAGGTTCAATCCGCTTCTGGCATGGGGTGGCCGCGCAGGCGCAGAAAGAGGCTCGCCTCGTCGTTGTTCTTGAAATAGGGCACGCTGGCGGGCGGATTGGGATCGCTCAGGCGGCCCGCGACTTCCGCCAAAACAACCTCGGTTATGAAGGGCAGATCGAAGCGGCGCGCCTCGGTGAGGGGGATCCATTGCAGGTGCGACAGCTCGTCGGAGGCGTGCGTGAAGTCGTCGAGATCGCCCTGGATCTCTTCGGCATCCACCAGGAAGAAACGGGCATCGAAGCGGCGCGGACGGCCCGGCGGGGTGAGGGCGCGAAAGACGAATTGCAGAGGGGCCGCAGCGGGCACATGGCCCGTGGCCGCGAAGCTCTGCCAGTCGGCGGGCACCGTGCCCGACCATGTGCCAGGGCGACCGAGGATGAGGCCCGTCTCTTCCCACAATTCACGGATGGCGGCGGCGGCAAGCGCGGTCTGAAGACCCGCCTCGGCATCGTCGTCCAGACGCGTAAAGCAGGGTTGTGGCAGGGGGGCGGCCAGCGGAACGGCGCGGTCGGCGGCATCGACGGCGCCGCCGGGAAAGACAAACTTGTTGGGCATGAAGGCCGCCTTGGCCCCGCGCTGGCCCATCAGGATGGCCGGCGTGCTGCCCCGGTCGCGCAGGACGATCACGGTGGATGCGTTGCGGATCGCGGATTTGTCGATGCTCATGTCTGCCCCCCTCCTTTAGCGGGGCAGGCCTCAGGTCGGTTTGCCGAACCCGTGCATCTGGCGCGCCCATTGGAAGGCGACGACGACCCCTTTCAGTCTGGGCAAAAGGTAAAGCGAGAGCGCGACACAGCCAACCGCAAAGATCGTAAAGAGGGTCAGCGGGTCGGGGCGCCATTTGACAAAGGCCACGTGAAGCAGCGGCGCCATCAGGTGACCGACGATCAGGATCGTCAGATAGGCCGGGCCGTCATCGGCCTTTTGCGGGGTGAAATCCTCACGACAGACCGAGCAGTTGTCGGCAACCTTCAGATAGCTTTTCAGAAGCGGGCCATTGCCGCAATTGGGGCAGCGCCGACGCCATCCCTTCCGCAGCGCGGGCCAGAGGGGCCTTGTGTCGGACGTGTCGGATTTTTCGGATATCGCCGTCACTTGATCTGCTGTCATAGTGGATCCCTCGCTGGGCCTAAGGGTGAACCCGAGCGCGTTGATGCGAAAGGGGCCAAGGTGTCCTTGCGGCGCGATGTCGCAAAACACGGTTCGCGAGCCGCCCTCTCTTTTTTCGACGGAATGCGGGCAGGCTGGCGTTGGACTGCCATCAAGACCGCGGCGGAGCGGGCTTGACCGACAACAAAAGGAAGAGACTATGAAACGAGCAATTCTGATGTCGTGCCTGATCGCGGGCGGTCTGAGTCTGGGTGCCGGTATCGCGCTGGCCAAGGGGCCTGCGGGCGGGCCAGGGCTGGAACCGATCCAGTTCGAGCAGTTGGACACCGATCAAAGCGGCGAGATCACGCGCGAGGAAATGCAGAATGTCGCCCGGCTGCGCTTTGAGGCGGCGGACGCAAACGGCGACGGGATGCTGTCGCTTGAGGAACTGCAGGCTCAGGCGCGCACGCGGGCGGATGAGCGGGCGTCGCGCATGATGGACCGCATGGACGCGAATTCCGACGGCCAGCTGGCCATGGAAGAGATGCGCCCGCCGCGTGGCGAGGGGCGCATGTTCGGTCGCATTGATGCCGACGGCAGCGGCGGTATCTCACAGGAGGAATTCGCCACCGCCCAGGAGCGGATGCGCGACCGCGATCAGAAACGCCGCGCCAACTAAGCGAAACGAATGTGGCGCGAGACAGTGCTGGCACCTTGGAGCTGGCGGCGGGACAGGTTAGCTCTCTGACCATGTTTCGCCGAGCGGTTGCAATGGACGAGACCTCGGACGAGGACTTGCTGGCACGATATGCCACGGGCGATGCCGTGGCAGCCCAGGAACTGACCCGACGGCACGCGCCGCGCGCGTTTGCCGTCGCGTTTCGAATGCTTGCGGATCGGGCGGAAGCGGAGGATGTGGCACAGGAAGCGCTGCTGAGGCTGTGGAAGATCGCACCGGATTGGCGCCGGGGAGAAGCACAGGTGAGCACATGGCTCTATCGTGTCACGTTTAATCTGAGCGCCGATGTGCTACGCAAGAGAAAGCGGGTTGGTGTTGCGCTGGACGACGCGCCCGAGCCCGTGGATGAGGCAAAACCACCCGCGGAACGGATGCTGGACCACGCCCGTGCCGCAGCGCTGCAAGAGGCGCTTGGGACCTTGCCGGACCGGCAGCGTCAGGCGGTGGTCCTGCGCCACATCGAAGGGTTGGGGAACCCTGAGATCGCACAGGTCATGGACATAAGTGTCGAGGCGGTCGAAAGTCTGACCGCGCGCGGCAAACGCGCATTGGCGGCTGTCTTGAAAGGGCGGCGTGCAGAATTGGGGTATCAGGATGGCTGATCAGGACCGGGACGACGCATTTCTGGAGGCGTATTGGAGCGCCGCCCGGCGATTGCCGCCGGAACCGGCACCTGACTGGATGCAGCGGATCACGGCGGAGGCGCTGCAGGAACAGCAAAGGCGGGCGGCCCCCGGCGACCGGCCCGAAGGTTTTTGGGCGCAACTTTACCAAGTGCTGGGCGGCTGGCAGGGCGTCGGCGGGCTGGTGGCCGCCTGCGCGGCGGGCATCTGGATCGGCTTCGCGCCGCCGGCCTCCCTCCCTGACCCGGTCGCGGTGGTGATCGGGGACAGCACGGATGTGAACCTTTTGCAGGTGGGGATGTTTGACATTGCGATGGCGCTTGAGGAAGGCTGATTGATGAGTGCAACCAAAAGGCCGGGGCGCTGGCTGCGCGTTTTGCTGATCGTCTCGCTTGGGGCCAATCTTTTGTTCATGGGGGCAATCGCCGGAGCCTGGGCCAGGTTTGGGGGCCCACCGGAGATGACCCCGGGACCGCCGCATAGCGGTGTGGTGTTCTACCGGGAATTGCCGCCGGAGACCCGGAGGGAGATGCGCCAGTCGCTGAAACGCGTTTTCGCCGCGATCCGCGGCGCGGGTATCGCGGAGGCCGAAGAGATCGGCGCGGCGATCCGGTCGGAGCCTTTCGATGCCGAACGACTGGGGGCGATCCTCGACGAGCAGGCGCATCAGATCTTCGATGCGCAATTCGACATCAAGGATGTCTGGCTGGAGAAGGTCAGAGAGATGTCGACGGCGGAGCGCGCAGCCTATGCCGATCGCGTTGAGACGGCGCTGAAGGAACGCGGCAAGCGCCCCCCGAAGCCACCGCGCGGAGACTGAGGCGATAGGATCGCGGGGTCAGGCCGCCGGCCTGACGAGCGTGACCTGATTGCGCCCCGCACCCTTCGATTGATAGAGCGCCTGGTCGGCCAGGCCCAATAGCACGGATGCACCGCTGCCGCCGGACTGGCACAGAGCGCCGTCGCCCTCGCGCCCGGAGGATACGGTCAGCCCCACGCTGATGGTCACGTCGACCGGGGGATGGGCGGGGCCGGTCAGAAACGGGCTCTCCTCGATTTTCTCGCACAATCGTTCGGCCGCCACTTGTGCCTTGGAGAGGCCGGTATCCGGCATCACGATCAAGAACTCCTCTCCTCCGACGCGCGCGACAAGATCGACCGCACGCAGGTTGGAGGTCAGGCGCCGGGCGGCTTCCGTCAGAACGGCGTCGCCCGCAGCATGGCCATAGAGATCGTTGATGCGCTTGAAATGATCGAGATCGGCAAGCATGACCGCGAAACTGCGACCGGTCTCTGCCGCGCGCGCGGCGACGCGGGACAGATGGGGCATCGCGTAACGCCGGTTGTAGAGACCCGTCATGGGGTCGATCACCGCAGCCTCCAGCCCGTGGCGGACGGTCGCCCGCAGACGGTCCTGGTTTTGTTTGTTGCGGATCTGGGCGGCGATCCGAAGGGCCAGTTCCTCCGGTTCGAAATCCGTCAGCATCACGTCATTCGCGCCCAGATCCAGCGCATCGGCTGCCAATGTCTGATGCGCTGGCGATATCAGGGCGATGATGCCGGAATGACGGGTATTGGCGCGCGCCCGCAGATCCGCCAGCAGACGCAGCCCGTGATCGGCGCTGTCGGGCGAGAGGGCGATGACAAGGACGTCGGGCGCGCTGTCCTGCATGATGTGACCCAGCGCGTCATCAAGTGAGAAGCATTTCAGACGCGCGCGGGTAAACGGCTTGAGGGCGGCCTGCCAGAGGGCACTGATGTTCTTGGCGGTGCTGAGAAGGCCGACGGAGGCCGGCGCGGCAAAGTGGGCCGCCGGTTCGGCAAAGCCAAGGGCCCGCGACGTGCCGTCCCGCAGCCGCAGCTCCTCGGCGCTGTTGCGCGCGCGGATCAGGCTGCGGATGCGGGCCTGAAGGATAATCTCGTTCAGCGGATGGCTCATGACATCGTCGGCCCCCGCGGCAAGTGCGGCCCGGCGCATGGCGGGATCGTCCTGCGCGGTGAGCACGAGGATCGGCACATGCGCGATATCGTCGGTCGCCTTGATCACGCGGCAAATGGCGGGAGCGTTGTCGTCCGGCAGTTCGGCGGCGAGGATCATCAGGTCGGGCTGCGTCGCGCGCACCTGATCCACGAGGCTTGCGGCCCGGGACGCCTGCGCAATGTCATAGAACGCCGGTGAGAGCTTGGCCTTGAGAAGGATGCGGTTGGTGGCAACCCCATCTACGATCAGGATCGTACCTTGCACGACTTACCTTTCGAACTTGCATTCCAGCGATCCGTGCAGTCTTTAGGAGAGTGGTTAATAAACTCTTTCCGTTTCGCCTAAAATCGGGGAGGTCGAGGAAGGATGCAGCGGGAAACCGCCGAAACGCTGGCATTGAATGCCCTGAGCTGGCTGGTTGCACATGAGGAGTTGCGACCGGTTTTTCTGAGTTCCACGGGCCTGTCCGAGGCGGATCTGCGCAGCCGCGCGGGGGACCCGGATGTTCTGGGCTCGGTCCTCGATTTTTTGATGATGGATGACGCGTGGGTCATCGCGTTCTGCGACGCGAACGGTTTTGCCTACGATCAGCCGATGCAGGCCCGCGCGGCGCTGCCGGGCGGTGCCCAGATGCATTGGACCTGAACGATGAAAATCGAGGCCATTCTTTTTGACAAGGACGGAACGCTCTTTGACTTTTCGGCGACCTGGGATGTCTGGGCGGCCGAGGTGATAAGGGACCTGGCGGGGGGGCAGACAGAGCGCGAGAGGGCGCTTGCGGGCGCGGTTTACTACGACCTCGATGCGGGGACCTTTCTGCCGGAAAGCCGGGTTATCGCAGGCACCAACCGGGAGGCCGCGGAATGCTTTGCCCGAGAGCTTCCAGAACGTCATGTGGATGAGATCGAGATTTTCCTGGCCGAGCGCGCGAAATCGGCGCCGCTGGTGCCGGCTGTGCCGCTGGGCCCGTGTCTGGATCGTCTTCTGGCCCGTGATCTCGCGCTGGGCGTGATGACCAATGACACCGAAAGCGGGGCGTATGCGCATCTGGACGCGGCGGGGATTAGGGATCGCTTTGCCTTTGTCGCGGGGTTTGACAGCGGCTTTGGCGCCAAGCCCGCGCCCGACCCGCTTTTGGCCTTTTGCCGCGCTGTCGGCGTCACCCCGGAGGCGGGGGTGATGGTCGGCGACAGCCCCCATGATCTGATCGCGGGAAGGGCCGCGGGCATGCGGACCGCGGCGGTGCTGACCGGTGTCGCGGGAGAGGCGGAGCTTGCACCACTGGCGGACGTGGTCCTGCCGGATATCGGTCACCTGGAAGGCTGGATCGCCCCCTGACGCGAGGGGCGGGTGCGAAGAACGACAGCAGGTGTCGCGAATAGAAAGGAACCTCGGGGCCGCCTGCGGCCAACCTTTTGCTGACCAGCAGCGGGAGGGTTCTCATGGCGGATGGAGCGGGACGCAGGCGGCGCGGCGGCGGACGGGCCGGGAACGCGGCACGGCGCGGGGGCGCGGTGATCGAACAGATGCCATGGCGCGTGCCGGTCAACACCGACCGGCCGGTGGAACCGCTGGATCAGGACGGCGTAGAAGCGATCCACGAGGGCGCCATGCGGATCCTCGAGGAAGTGGGCGTTGCCTTTCTGAACGAAGAAGCGCTTGGGATCCTCAAAGAGGCCGGGTGCAAGACAGAAGGCGACATCGTCTTCATGGACCGCGAATTCGTGATGGAAATGGTCGGCAAGGCGCCGTCGCAATTCACCATCATGCCCCGCAATCCGGAGCGGGCGATCACGATTGGCGGGCGCAATATCGTGTTTGGCAACGTCTCTTCCCCGCCCAATTACTGGGATATGCAGATCGGAAAGAAGGTGCCCGGCACGCGTGAAATGTGCGCGAACATGCTGAAGCTGACCCAGTATTTCAACTGTATCCACTTCGCGGGCGGCTACCCGGTCGAGCCGGTGGATATCCACGCCTCTGTCCGCCATCTCGACGTGCTCTACGACAAGCTGACGCTCACCGATAAGGTAATGCACGCCTATAGCCTGGGTAAAGAGCGGGTCGAGGACGTGATGGAGATGGTGCGGATCGCGGGCGGCATGACCGATGCCGAGTTCGAGGCCCGGCCGCATATGTATACGAACATCAACTCGACCTCGCCTCTGAAGCACGACCATCCGATGATCGACGGCTGCCTGCGTCTGATCCGGCGCGGGCAGGCGGTCGTGGTCACGCCCTTCACCCTTGCGGGCGCCATGGCCCCGGTGACGATGGCCGGAGCGGTCGCGCAATCCATAGCCGAAGCGCTTTGTGCGGTGGCCCTCTTTCAATATGTCCGTCCGGGCGCGCCCTGCGCGATTGGCACGTTCACGTCGAACGTGGATATGAAAAGCGGTGCGCCCGCCTTCGGGACGCCGGAATATATGCGCGCGACCCAGATGACTGGGCAGCTTGCGCGGTTCTACGGATTGCCGATGCGCTCCTCGGGTGTCTGTGCCGCGAATGTGCCGGACGGTCAGGCCATGTGGGAGACCTCCAACAGCCTATGGGCGGCGGTGCAGTCGGGGACGAACATGGTCTACCATGCCGCCGGCTGGCTGGAGGGCGGATTGATCGCGAGCCCGGAGAAGTTTGTCATGGATTGCGAGATTATCCAGCAAATCCAAAGGTATATGGAGCCAGAAATCACCGCGACGACCGCTGATGATATCGCCCTGGATGCCATCAAGGCGGTGGGCAATGACGGACATTTCTTTGGCATCGAACATACGCAGGCACGCTATACCACCGCCTTTTATCAACCCTATCTGAGCGATTGGAAGAATTACGAAGGCTGGGAAGCGGCAGGCGGGGTCTGGACCGCGGAAAGGGCCCATCACCTCTTCAAGGAGATCGTCGCTCAGTTCGAGGCGCCCCCGATGGATGAGGCCATACGCGAGGAGCTGGCTGATTTCGTCACCCGCAGAAAATCGGAAGGCGGGGCGCCGACGGACTTCTGACCTCTGGTGTCCACACATAGATCTGGATAGCTTGGACGAGGTTGGAGTGGAGATCGGGAATGTTGGAGGAGACCGGCCGCGACGTGCTGGTGCGCCGAGCGGTCATGTCTGCGTTCGGTGCCATGGCAGCGCTGGCGCTTTGGGCGCTGGGACAGGCCTGGCTTGAAGGCACGATCGGAGAACGTCCTTTTCTGGCGGCCATGGTCTTTGCCGCCGGGTTTTGCGGCGCCGCGCTTCTGTTGGCGGGGCCACTGTCCCTTTGGAGGGCGTGTGTCGGCGGCCTGATCCTGGGCGCGGTCTCGGCGCTGCTGATCACGCTGGTCGGGCTGCGGTTCGCGGACCCGTTGCAGGCCCTTGATCAGGGATCGGTGATGCCGGTCCTGATGCTTTTTGCCGGTATTACCTTGCCGTTTCTTGTCGTTTTGCTGGAAGGCGACAACGTCTGGAGAGCCTATCCGGCGCTTTTTGACCGGACTTGGACACTGATCATACGCGGCGCGGCGTCGCTTTTGTTCCTGGGGCTCTTCTGGCTTGTCTTCGCGCTGTCGGACGCGCTTTTGTCCCTGGTTGGCCTGAGCGTTCTGCAACCGGTGCTGGAGACGGAATGGCTGGCCCTGATGTTGAGCGGCGGTGTCGTCGGGCTGGCGCTGGCCGTCCTGCACGAGATGCGCCGGGCCCTTGCCCCGGATCTGATCCTGCAATTGCTGCGTCTGCTGCTGCCGGTTGTCGTGGTCGTCGTGGGGCTGTTTCTGGTGCTGCTGCCGGTTCGGGGCGTGTCGGATCTGTTCGGAATGCTGTCGGCGGGCGCGGTGCTGATGACGGTGGCTGCTGGCGCGATCGTACTGATCATCGCATCGGTCGATCGGTCGGATGCGGATGCCGTGAAGGCGCCGGTCATGGTTTGGTCGACGCGGGGCCTTGCGGTTCTGGTTCCGGTGCTGGCCCTGCTCGCGCTTTGGAGCGTCGGGCTGCGCGTGGATCAATACGGTTGGACCCCGCCACGTGTTCTGGCGGGCGCGATCGGTGCCGTTCTGGCAGGTTTTGGCCTGCTCTATGCCGCGTCGATCCTGAGGGGCGCGGGTTGGATGGCGCGAGTGCGGCAATCCACATTGGTCATGATGCTGGTGGCTTTGGGCGTGATGGCGGCGTGGATGAGCCCGCTGCTGGACGCGCAGCGGATCTCTGTCGAGAGCCAGGTTGCCCGGTTCGAGGATGGAAGATTGCCGGCAGAGGCGGTGCCGCTGACGGTCCTTCAGCGGGACTGGGGCTATGCCGGAGCTCGGGGGTTCGAGAGGCTGACGGCGATGACGGATCACCCTCAATATGCGGCGCTTCAGGCCCGGCTCAGGCAGCCGGATCGGCCCTCAAATCCAAGGGTATTGGCCGAACTGAACCGCATGGAGGAAGCTGAAAAGCTGGCAAATGCGCTCCCGGTCAGGCCGGGGGCCGAACCGATTGACCCGATCATGTTCGAGAGGTTGCCGGTGCATCAATTGCGGAGCTGGAACGCGGGATGCGCGCGCAGCTTCGCGGACGGCGCGCCGGGCTGTGTGCTGCTGCGCGTGCCGCTTTTGCCCGATCGTGAGCCGCAGGGCGTGATCCTGATACGAACCGGCGACGGAGAGGTCGAAGGCGCCTTTTTGATGTTTGCGGAGGGGCGCGCGGACAGTGTGCAGGGGCTCTATGATCTGGCCGGAGAACGCTGGCCGGTGCTCAACGATGCCCATCTGCGGGCCGCTTTGAACGAACCGGTCCTGACTGCTCCGACCGGCCTGTCGGCGCTGGTTTTGGGAGAGGAGAGGCTGGTCCCGCTGCCCTGAACCGGGAGAGAAACGCGGACAATTGAAAGTGTTTGCGCTTTCTTAAGCGTTGGCCGCCATCTTGCCACCGAGCAGGAAAGGCGCGCAGATGCACGGTTTGATCAACAAGGCGGTTCAGTCCTTTGTGACCTATACATACGGGCAGGATCTGTGGGCGCAGATCGCACGGGATGCCGAACTGGGCTTTGTCGATTTCGAGGCGATGCTGATCTATGATGACGAGCAGACGCACCGTGTTGTCGATGCCGTCTGCAACCGGCTGGACCGAAGCAGGGACGAGGTGCTGGAGGATATCGGCACGTTCCTCGTGTCGGAGCCGAAACTGGAGGCCCTGCGCCGTCTGTTGCGGTTCGGAGGTGTCAGTTACGAGGATTTTCTGCACTCGCTGGATGATCTGCCGGACCGCGCGCGGCTCGCGGTCGACGACCTGTCGCTTCCCGCGCTGGAACTGCGCGAACATGCGCGCAATCTTTATACCCTGACCTGCCATCCCGGCCTGCCTGGTTTCGGTCTGGTCATGATGGGCATCCTACGGGCCATGGCCGATGATTACGGCGCCCTTGCAATTCTGGAACATCGCGGCAGCACGGATGGGGTCGAAAATATCTCGATTTCATTGGTCGAAACCGAGTTTGCCGAGGGCCGCAGCTTCGAATTGGGGGCACGGGTCGGATGACGCAAGAAGCCATGTCGGATATACTCGACGTGCTCTGTCCAATGCATCTGATGCTCGATGGGACGGGGCACATTGTCCATGCCGGGCCAACCCTTCAGAAGCTGAGACCCCAGGGCACGATGAAGGGGCAACGATTTCTGGAGCTTTTCGAGCTGGTGCGGCCGCGCGCGATCTCGTCGATGCATGATCTGATACAGATCGTCGGGACCAAGCTTCATCTGCATTTGCGCGATGCGCCGCAAACCGGTCTCAAGGGCATCATCGTGCCCGCGCCGGACGGTGAGGGCGGGATTGTGAATCTGTCCTTCGGGATCTCCATCCTGGATGCGCTTCGCGACTATGACCTGACGAACACGGACTTTGCCCCGACAGACCCGACGGTTGAAATGCTCTACCTCGTTGAGGCGAAGTCGCTGGCGATGCAGGCGTTCCGAACGTTGAGCCAGCGCCTGCACGGGGCCAAGATCGCCGCCGAGGAACAGGCTTACTCCGACACCCTGACCGGGTTGAAGAACCGGCGCGCGATGGACCATATCCTCAATCGCCTGCTGGATCTGGGCGAGCCGTTCGCGTTGATGCATCTCGATCTCGATTACTTCAAATCCATCAACGACACGCTTGGCCATGCCGCCGGTGACCATGTCCTGCGGATCGTCGCCTCCATCATGATTGAGGAGACACGCGAACAGGATACTGTTGCACGCGTGGGCGGGGATGAGTTCGTGCTGATCTTCAAAAACCTTCTGGATCGCGAAAAGCTTCTGAAAATCGCAAGGCGCCTGATAGAGCGGTTGGAGGTGCCGATCCCCTTTGACGGAAACCTTTGCCGCATCTCCTGCAGCATCGGAACGGTCCTGTCGTCGGATTACCGTGCTACGGACGCGGCCAGTCTGCTCGATGACGCGGATGTGGCACTTTATGCCTCAAAACATGCCGGCCGGGCCTGCCATACCTATTATGCGCCAGAGCTCAGAGAGATGCCGCCACCGGGCCCACCCACCGCCGGCCGGGGCGCGGCACGAGGCGATGCGTAATCCCGCGCGGACCGGCTCGTGGAACGTGCTGTCTGGGGAGGCGGGACGGATCGAGGCTTGGGGCTTTGCGTTCTGCAAGCCGTGGCGCCAGTGCGCTCAGCCTCTTGCCGTGGAAGGCGCCCGCCATGATCAGGTGCTGCGTCCAAAAGGTCAGTGGAAGCCATGCGGTAACTGACCTAGCTCTGCCTTCAGGATAAGCCGGATGTGGGCTGGATCGGATGGCGCGGGGTAGGGTTGGTGCTTCTGAAGGTCGAAGAGGTCGAAAAGCGCTTTGTTGCAGGCGGACATGTCACGCCGGTCCTTCAGGGCGTATCTTTCGATCTGGATGTCGGAGGCACGCTGGCGCTGACCGGGGAATCGGGCAGCGGAAAGAGCACCTTGCTGCATCTGATCGCAGGTCTCGACAGCATCGATGCCGGTGCCATTTACATTGAGGGCGCCGATCTCGGAGCGCTCGCGGATAAGGGGCGCGCCGCATTGCGTCGCGGCACCGTGGGGCTGGTTTTTCAACAGTTCAATCTGATCCCGAGCCTGACCGTGCGGGACAATATCACCTTCCATGCCAGGCTGTCCGGGCGCGAGGACCGTCAATGGTCCGCTGCTCTTGCGGAGCGGATCGGTCTGGCGGACCAGCTCGACAAATACCCCGAAGCGCTGTCGGGTGGGCAACAGCAACGCGCAGCGATCGCCCGTACGCTGGCGGCACGGCCGAGGCTGGTCTTGGCGGATGAGCCGACGGGCAATCTGGACGAAGACACGGCCGAAACCGTTTTGAGCCTGCTGCTCGACACGGCCCGCGAAGCGCAGGCCGCCTTGCTGATGGTCACACATTCGTCCCATCATGCCAGCCGGATGGACCGGCAATTGCGTCTGAGCCACGGGCGCCTGGCGGCATGATCCGCACCGGACTGATCGCGATCCTGTCGCATTGGCGCAAACGGCCCTGGCAGTTGCTGACCCTTGTTCTGGGGCTGGCCCTGGCAACGGCCCTGTGGTCCGGGGTTCAGGCCATCAACGCGGAGGCGCGGGCGAGCTATGCCGAGGCCGCCGATGTGCTGGATCAGGGACGTTACGCCCGCATCGTAACAGAGACCGGAGCGCCGATCCCCGAGCCGCTTTACGTCGCTTTGCGCCGCGCGGGATGGCTGGTCAGCCCTGTCGTGGAAGGGCGTGTCGGGGGGCGGTCGCTTCTGGGCGTTGACCTGCTGACCTTGCCGCGTCAAGCACAGGCCGGGCCTGCCGCGCCGCCTGACCTCACCCGGCTGCTGTCGGGGGGGCCGGTTGTCTTCGCGCATCCCGATGACGCGGAAGAGTGGTCGGCCTTGGGCATCGAGGTCGTATCGGACACCGAGCAAAGCCGCGGAACGGCGCTGGCCGATATCGGCACGGTCCAGAACCTCACCGCAACCCAAGGCGCCTTGAGCTATCTGCTGGTCGCACCAGCGCAGCCGCGCCTGCGCGCGCCGCTCTCGCAGATCGACGCCCGCCTGGTCCTGCAGGAGCCGGAGCAGGCACAGGCCGATATGGCGCGATTGACCGACAGCTTTCACTTGAACCTCACAGCCTTTGGGCTGCTGTCCTTTGCGGTGGGGATTTTCATCGTCTATGGCGCAATCGGTCTGGCCTTTGAACAGCGACGCCCGATTTTCCGCACCCTGAGGGCGCTGGGCATGCCGTTGCGGGCGCTGATCATTGTCCTTGGTCTTGAGTTGATGGCTCTGGCGCTTGTGGCCGGCGCTGTGGGGGTCGCGCTTGGGTATGTCGTTGCCGCGGCATTATTGCCCGACGTGGCCGCCACGTTGCGTGGTCTTTACGGCGCGGATGTTCCCGGGCAGTTGTCGCTGCGCCCGATCTGGTGGGTTTCGGGCCTGGGCATGGCGCTTTTGGGCAGCTCGGTTGCGGCGCTGGGGGCGTTCTGGCGCCTCGCACGATTGCCGGTGCTGGCCTCGAACCAGCCGCGGGCCTGGACGGTGCAGGCCGCCCGCGCGGGCCTTTGGTTCGCGGCCGCGTCGCTGATGCTGGCGGGCCTCGGGATCGCGATTGCGGCGTTCGGATCCGGTCTGATTGCGGGGTTCGGGTTGCTGGCCTGCCTTCTGCTGGCCGCCGCCCTGGCCCTGCCGCCTGTGCTGGATCTGGTCTTGCGTGGATTGGCGACGTTGGCGCGCGGCCCGATGGGGGCCTGGTTCTGGGCGGATGCGCGACAGCAATTGCCGGGCCTGTCGATGGCCCTTATGGCGCTTTTGCTTGCGATGGCCGCGAATCTCGGCGTTTCGACGATGGTGTCGAGCTTTCGTCTGACGTTTGTCGGCTATCTCGATCAGCGCCTGGCTTCGGAGCTTTACCTGCGGGCCACGACAGCCGAGCAGGCGGAGGATGTTGCGGCGTTTCTTGATACACGGGTCGATGCGGTCTTGCCCATCGTCTCGGTGGAGGCGCGGATCGCGGGACGCCCGGCGCAGATCTACGGCGTGGTGGACCACCCGACCTATCGCGAGACCTGGCCGATCCTGGAGGCGGTCCCGGATGTCTGGGACCGTCTGGCCGCGGGTGATGGGGTGCTGATCAATGAACAGCTCTTTCGGCGGGCGGAGCTGTCCTTGGGCGAGCCACTGCCGGGCGCGGCGCCGGAAGACCGCGTTCTTGGGGTCTACAGCGACTACGGCAATCCCGAAGGGCAGGTGGTGCTGAGTTTCGAGGCGTTTTCCGCCCGATACCCGGACGAGCCGGTCTTGCGCTTTGGTGTGCGAACCGATGACCCGGACGGCGTGATGGCAATGCTGCGGGAGAGATTTGATCTGCCGGCAGATGGCGTGGTGGATCAGGCGCAGATCAAGGCCTTCTCGCTTGATATCTTCGAGCGGACCTTTGCGGTGACACGGGTGCTGAACGTGCTCACGCTGGCGGTGGCGGGGCTGGCCATGTTCATCAGTCTTCTGACGTTGGCCACGATGCGACTGCCCCAATTGGCGCCAGTCTGGGCCTTGGGCCTGACCCGAAGACGCCTTGCGGGGCTTGAGTTGTTGCGCGCGGTGGCTCTGGCCGCCTTTACGGGCTTTTTTGCAATCCCGCTTGGTCTGCTTTTGGCGTGGGTTTTGCTGGCTATTGTGAACGTCGAAGCCTTTGGCTGGCGGTTGCCGATGCATATCTTTCCAATGGATTATGTGGAGCTTGGCATACTCACTCTGGTGGCCGCGATCCTCGCGGCGTTCTGGCCTGCGACGCGGTTGGCCCGCACGCCGCCGGGCGAGGTGTTGAAAGTGTTCACCCATGAACGTTAGGGCGCTGACATACCTCTTTCTTTTCCTGCCTTCGATGCTGTGGGCGCAGGGATTTGCGGGTCTGGGAACAGAGGCGGACGGCTTCGCCATTCCGCGTCCCGGCAAGGAATTCTCGTTTCCCCAAGATCACGGGGCACATCCGCAATACCGCATCGAGTGGTGGTATCTGACCGCTAATCTGAAAGGCGCCGACGGCCGGGATTACGGATTGCAGTGGACGCTCTTTCGCTCGGCACTCAGGCCGGAGACGGCGGATGGATGGGCCAGCCCGCAATTGTGGATGGGCCACGCTGCCGTCACAACGCCCGATCGTCATTTCGTGACGGAAAGGCTGGCCCGGGGCGGGATCGGACAGGCCGGCGTTTCCGTCGAACCATTCGAGGCCTGGATCGACGATTGGGTCATGGCGGGGTCGTCGGATCTGACGGCGCTGACATTGCGGGCCAGCGGCTTCGATTTCAGCTATGACATGACATTGAAGGCGGAAGGGCCGCTTGTCTTTCACGGTCAGGACGGGTTTTCGGTGAAGTCCGAGGAGGGGCAGGCGAGCTATTACTACTCGCAACCGTTCTTTGCGATTGAGGGGACCCTGGATCTGCCGGGGGGCGAGATCCCGGTCACCGGGCACGCCTGGCTGGACCGGGAATGGTCATCGCAACCGTTGTCGGAAACCCAGAAAGGGTGGGATTGGTTCTCGCTGGTCTTCGACAACGGAGACCGCATGATGGCGTTTCAGTTGCGCCAGACAGACGGGACGGTTTTCAGCGCGGCATCCTGGATCACGCCGGATGGCGATCTGACGCCGCTGCCGAATGGTGCATTGACCGCCGAACCGCTGGAGCACGCGCAAGTCGCCCAAAGGGACATCCCGGTCGTTTGGCGCGTGCGTTTGCCCGAAAAGGAGGTCGACGTGACCGTCCGCGCGCTTAACCCGCAATCCTGGATGCGGACGTCGGTGGCCTATTGGGAAGGCCCTGTGCTGGTCGATGGCAGCCATAGCGGGCAGGGCTATCTTGAGATGACAGGTTATGAGGCCGTGAGCGAGTAGGTCGCCGCAAAGAGGCGGTCCTGAACCGGTGTGAGAGGCCGCCGGGCCCCGGCGCTACCGTGTCTGCGCTATGCGCTTTCGGCGGTGGGCGGATCTGACAGCTCTGCCAGAAGGAGGCGGGCATCGTGCCATTCGGCAAAGTCCGCATTTTCCGGGATATGTCGCATGCCGTCCGCGAGCGCTGCGCTTGCCTCACGGACGCGGCCTTGTTCGCGGCGCAGCAGCGCCAGATCGAGCCCGGCCCGAAGGGACAGCAGCCACGTCTGATTGGCATTCGCCTGCGCCAAGGCCTGCATCAGCAGGTCTTCGCGTTCCGCGACCGCAGCAGGCGTCTGGCGCAAAAGCACGTTGGCCTTGATCCGGAGGAGTTCGGGGTCAAAAAAGCGTTCGCCTGTTTCGGCTGTGATCGCCAGCGTCCTGTCGATCATCGTGATCGCCGGCTGCGGCGCGCCACGATCAGTGGAGGCTTCGGCCAGCCACGATATCGCCGCCGGACGGGCCAATTCAGCGCCCGTGTCGAGATAGGCGTTGAACCCGTGTTCGAGAAGATCCAGGCCCTTGGCGTTGCCCAACCGCTCCAGCGCGCGCCCCAGGAACATTTCGGCTTGCGCGTGCCATTGGGCAAATCCCCGGCCTTCCGACAGATCGAGCGCCACCATCGCATGCTGCCGGGTGGTTTCGAAATCACGCCGGAACCCGTGCATGCCAGTGATGAAGATCCGCGCAAAGGCGATCCCGAATTCATGCATCTGGCTTTCCGACAGCCGCGTGGCCTCGGCGGCTGCGCTATCGGCCTCGTGATAGCGGCCCATCAAGGTGAATGCCCATGTCAGATAGGCGTAACTTGATACCGATATGTTCAAACCGAAGCGCAGGCGCTGTTCGCCGATGGGCGCCTCTTGATGCCGGGCAACGGCGCGCCGCAGATGGGTGCAGGCATCGCCCATTTGCCCGCGGTAGAAGCAGACGACACCGGTCATGTAATCGGCGGCTGCCTGGCCCGCGCGGTCGTTGGCCTGCGTTGCGTGCCGGGCCACTTCCGCCCCGATCTCGGCCGCTGTTTCGATATCCGCGCGCACGACGTGATTGCCCCAGTGGCCCCAAAGAAGCTGTGACATGTCGAGATCGGTTTCCTCGGATCCGGGCAAATCACGGGCCCGGTCGTAAACCCGGCGCACCTCCCCCGCTGCAAAGCCACGGGTTGCCAGAAGCTGCGGACCGAGTTGGATCAGCAGGCGGCGTTCAAGGGCGGGATCGGGCGCATCGTCCAACCGGAGGAGGGCGAGGGCCTTGCGAAAATGCTCGGCCGCCTCGCGGTGGGCCGAGATCTGGGCCGCCTGCCGACCTGCCGCTTCGAGAAAAGTCACGGCTTTCTGGGGGGCGCCGCCCAGCTCGTAGTGATAGGCGATGATTTCCGGCGCGCTCAGCAGCTTGTCGCGGTCACGATGTTCGAGGGCGTAGGCGATGCGGTGATGACACTCTGTGCGCACATCGCGCAGGCAGGCCTGATAGACGAATTCCTGAAGCAGGGCGTGCTTGAATTCGTAGCGCGCATAAGGGGGGCGCCCGATCTGAAAGACAAGCTGCGCCGCCTGCAGATTGCGCAAACGTGCGTCAAGCTCGGCCTCTTCCAGATCCACGACTTGTTTGAGCAAGGCAAATTCAAAGCTGGGGCCAATGATGGCTGCCACCTGAAGGATATCGCGCATCTCGGGAAACTGGTCGAGGCGCGACATCAGCGACGCCTGCAGCGTCTCGGGAACCGCGCGATCCTGTCCGATGGTCTGGGAAAGCTCCTCAAGATAGAGGGGAATGCCGGAGGCGCGGCGCACGGTCTCGTCGATCACATCGCGGCTGAGCCCAGGATCGCACCGGGCATCGAGAATCTGACGCGATTGATATTTTGAGAGCCGGTCCAGCGCGATCTGGTCGGTGCAGGACAGGCCCTCAAGATCCGTGCGCGATGTGACGAGCATCAGTGCCGCTTGTCCCGGGATGCGGTCGGCGAGGGCCTGCAGGGTCCGAAGGCTCGTAGGGTCGAACCAATGCGCATCCTCGACAATCAAGAGCGTGGGACTGCGCGACATGCTGCGCGCCAAGCCGTAAAGCACCGCGTCGATCATGTCCTCCGGCTTGGCGTTGGGGGGAAGGGAAGGGGCCCCGGGCACGGTTTGGCAAAGAAGGTCGCGCAGGCGGTCGCGGTAGACGGCTTTGCGCGGCGTTTTCAAAGGGTCTGATGAGAACCAAAGATCAAGCGCGCCGGGGTCCACCGCCCCGCCGCCAGCCGGTTTAAGTTGTAAAAGATGCGTCAGGCAGGCCGTGAACGGCGCAAGCGCGGTCTGCATGTGATGAGGGGAGCCGTGAATGTGAATGATGGTCACAGGGCGCGGTGTGAGCGCGTTTTGCGCCTCATGAAGCAGGCGGGATTTGCCGATCCCGGGCTCCCCCAGAACGGCAAGTGTCTGTCCATCGCCAGAGAGAGCCTGCGCCCAATGATGCTGGATCTGCTCAAGCTCGCTTTGGCGACCGACAAAATGCGTCAGGCTCGCATCGGCCCGGCTGGCTTCGAACCGATTGTGAAAATTCCGCTCGCCGACGATGCGCAGGGCCGGTGGTGTCGTACCCTCTGCGGGGGCCGTCTCGAAATCCGCGCCTGCCATGGCGGCGGCCTCGGCCGAGACAAGCAGGGTGCCGTCCTGGGCCTGATGTTCCAGATCTGCCGCGGTGAGGATCGGCTGGCCGGTCAGGTTGGGCGGGCCGTCCGGGTGATGAGGATCGGTGCGGATCAGCACCTCGCTATAAGCCACGCCGCATCTGAGCGTAAATGCCGGATCCGCGCCATCCCGGTTGTCTTGTGCCGCGGATCTGAGCAGGTCCAGACAGGCGCGGACGGCGCGGGCGGGATCGTGTTCGTCAGCCCGGGGATATCCGAAGGCGGCCACGATCCGGTCGGTATATCTCTGGATGATGCGCCCGGCATGAGCCTTTGTGGCCAACTCAACCATAGCGTGAAACTGGTCGGAGCCATCGGCAAGCGTTTCAGGGTCGCCACCGGTGTCGAATGCCTTTGCATTGGTCCAGCCAAAGCATGCAATTGCGAGGTTGCGTTTTTCAGTGGCCGCACTTGCGATTTCCGTAGAGGCGGTACCCTTTTTGCGTGGCCCCGGTGTCTGCGCGCGGATGCGCTCGGCCAGGGATTTCGTCTCGTCCGAAGGTTCGACGTCCAGTTCGCGCCGCAGCGCGTCCTGACAGCGACTGTACTGCCTCAGCGCTTCGGACCGGTTGCCGGCATCCATCGCGACCTGCATCAAGGCCTGATGCGCGTCCTCGATCGTGGGGTCGATCTCAAGCACGACCTTGGCCGTTTTCGAAATCTCCCCTGCGGTACCTTGCGCAAGTTCGTCGCGCAAAACACGTCGCGCGCAGGACAATGCGGCGTCCCGATGCCGCTCCCGTTCCATCCTAAGCCAGCTTTCGAACGGATCGGACTGGATGGTCAGGCCCTTGAAAAAAGGCCCATTATATAGGATAATCGCTGTTTTCGGATCGGTCTGCGCAGAGTGCCAGAAGAGATGCGTGTCGATCTGAACATCACCGCGCTCTAGGTGAAGCAGGCCACCCTTGGACCGCACGGCAAGCCCCTCATGCCCGGTCAGTCCGCGACGCAGAACGGACAATTCCTGACGCAGACTGGCGCGTGCCTGAGCCTCGCCGCTCTGCGCCCAGAGAAGCGTCGCAACCTCTTCGCGCGCCTTTCCGGTGTCGGGATATTGCGACAGATAGCCGAGCAGGGCCCACGACTTTCGGGTGGGCAGGTTGATCTGCATCCCGTCACTGGTCGACAGGGTGTAGCCCCCGAGCAGATCGAGACGCAGGCGTTTTTCGGACATGTCCAGAAACCCCCGCATTTCGGACAAAAATGGTCTCTGCCGCCAGCGCGCGCCGATACAATCTATGCGAGTGTGGCGGATTTTGCAATTTTTTTATGGTCGGAAAATATCCCGCAGCCAAGGCAGCAAATCATCAAAAAATCCGCCAGGTGCGCCTGTGTTTCGGGTCAGGGCGGAGAATGCAGAGAACAGGGGGAAATATGGCACTTGATCGGTCTTCACATAGCGGATTGCAGGTGGGCGGTGACACATGGAAGGATGTCGACACTGCTTTGGACACGCTTGAACGGAACGGACTGGAACGATCTGCCGACACCAGGCAAGCCGGCCTTGTCCGCGAGATCGTCGAAGCGATGCAGGCCTCTTCGAAGGCGATATCATTCGATGATGTGCGGGATCTGATCGAAAACATCCGGTTCCGGCTGGCGTCGATCCACGCGATGTCGGATCTGAATATCGGCCGCTACGATTGCGACTACTTCGATCCGAATACCGGGCTTGAGCCGCGTATCGGCACAACCGATCCGTCCCGCAGATCGGAGTATTGGGCCTTTTTGCATCCACATGATGTGTGGGACGCGGAATGGGTGCAGACCTCGGTTGGTCAGCCAAGCGACGCCATCGCGCCGCGGGCCGGTGCGATCTTTCCGTTTCGCGGTGAATGCGCGGGTGCGTTTCAGCTTACGGTCTATTGGGGGCTTCTGAACGGTCTCGGTGCGGCCCGCTTTGACGAAATGGCGTCCGTATTTGGAACGATGTATGTGGGACCCTGGCGGCTGGGCAACCGACCCAATCCGGCCACGTTGTTCATGCAGCCCGCATCGCTTGAAGATCCGCCGATCCCGGGTGACTATCTCTATTTCAAGAACAAGGACGACTATCTGAGATGGGCGCCCGACGGGTTTTGGACCGGTCTGAACAGCATGTATATGGGCAAGGACATGCTGGGCACACGCCACTATGCCGGTATGGGCGCCAGCTGGCTGAGCGAGACCAACTTGCGAATGTCTCTGGTGAACGCCTATTATCACGATTGTTACCCCCACACGATTGCCCACCCCAACGTCGAGGTCCGGTTTACCGAGCGTCGGTTGCTGACCATCCCGAAGGAGTATGAGATGCCGGACCACGCGCAGCGCAGCGGTGCCCAAGCTGGCAAGGCCCCGTCCATCCGGACCCTTGAGGAGAGCGGCTACGTATCGTTGGGGGGCGGCATTCTGGAGCATGCCACCACGACCGTGGGGGAGGTTGCGGATCTCTTCGAGGTCGATCCGGGCGACTTGCGCCAGGTGGTGAGTGCGGAGATCGGAAACGCACCCACCCGGCTGGACATCGAGGGCACGGTTGTCGTTCTCCACTACGCCGATCCGGAGGTCAGCCGTCAAGATCCCGCGGCCTCGGTCGCCGTTCATGTGCACAAGATCGACGAAGACTGACCGGTAAGCCGAATGCCGGTGCCGCCAGGCATCGGCATGGGCCGAATGACAATAGGAAACGACATGAACATCAAAGATGTGGTTAACAACGCGATCGGCCCATTCCCGGACAATTGCGCGGGCTATATGAACCCGCCTGTGCAGGGCTTTGGATATATCGCCGCGCTCAAGCTTTCGATCGGGACCGTGGTCGCGGACATGGATGAGGGCCTGGATGGCATCGTCTCCTATGACCGCGCTGAATGCGAAGACGCCTATATCGGGCAGATCAACATGCTGACCGCATCCTCGTTTTGTGGTTTGAACGGGGCTGTCTGGGGATACGATCTGGCCCGGCACGACGATCTGGCTTCAAATCTGATCCAGCCGAAGATGACGTTGGAGCGTCATGACGGGGTCGTCGTTCCCATCATGCCGTTGGATCCGCTTCTGGATGCGGGGTACCGCCTCTTTGGCAACCGCGATCAACGTCGCTTCAATCCGTTGCCGGGCGCCATGGTGGTGTGTGCCAACAAATCCAGGACAATCAATCCGAAGGTGGAAACAACCGTGTGGTGCGCCTTGGCCATCGCCATTGCCGAGGATCGGTCGACCTCGGCGAACCTGTTCATCGAAGACGCCTCTGACACCGAAACCACCGGAGAAATGCCGCTGGAAGATCTGGAGCGCAACATCGTCCTGTCGATCCTGCGCTGTGGTCGGGATCAGGGCGTGCGGTACCGCGAGATCTTTATCGGATCGAAACAGTTGACGATCCCCCACGGAACGGTTGGCTGCGCCCTTGCCTGTGCGCCCTATGTCACCCTGCCACCCAGCGCGATCCCGGCCGGTTATACGCCCGGCGATCTGACCGACATGACCCTCAGCGAATGGGAAGCCCAGCTTGGCTTGTCCCCCCTGTCGCCCTATCCGGGCGCGCCCTTGCCTTAGCGGCACACCCATTTTGTGAGGCAGACGGGAGGGCTTGGGCCCTCCCGTTTGCTTTTCCGGGACCCGTTCGAAAAACGTGAACGTAAGAAAAGCGCAAAAGGACCGAATTAACCCATTTTTAACGTTTTGCTTACGCGGAGCAGAGCGAGATTTTGCGCCGGGATTGCGGCGCTGCGATTGGCTGATCCCACAACGAGTTTGAGCCCCTGGCGAAAGCCTTTGAAACCGGGCGGATTGGGAGAGTTGCGATGGCGCAGCGCAGCGGCACATGAGCCAGAAGTATACCAAGACAATCGAGTTCAACGGCGTTGCCATCACATTATTCCTGGATGACAGCGACCCCAACGACATCCGGATCTGCTATACGACGCATTCGGCGGAAAGCGACAACCCGTCGGCGGACAGCTCGTGGCGTGATCCGGTGCCGCTGGGTTTCCCGCGCGAGATTACGACCGCCGGACGTGAGGTGCTGACCGTCAAGATGGCGACCGCGGCGCCGACCGCGGATGCGGATTTCTGCGTGGTGAGCGACAACGCGTTTGTCTTTGTCTTCCGCATGGCAACCGACAGCACGATCTATTGCGACAAGTTCGTCTACGACGCCACCAACGGACGTCTGGTGAATGCCACGCAGGTCCGGTATCGCCGCAGCCGCAAGGCTGACATCCCGCTCGACCGGAAGGATACGTTTGGCCACAAGGACATGAACGATCGTCTGTTCCTTGAACCGACGGTTCAGCTTGGTTTTCTAAACAACGTCCTGCCGGGCCGCTTTACCGTCGCGATCCTGCCGACCGAGCTGACCGGCGAGACACGCTGGCAGTTCTTCATCCAGCGCAAGGATACGAACAAGCTGACCGGCTATTCCATTCTGCGGAGCCTCGACGGAGGTTTCAATCTGGATGACAGCCTGGATCCCGATACCGGTGAGGTCCTGCCCAGTGCGGAATTCAAGCTGGTCGATGCGACACAAGATCCGCTTTCGCTGAAAGCCCCGCCGGAGCTGGTCCGTTATGATCAGCAGGAGTGGCAGGAAGATGAATACGGCGCCGTCACCCTGCAGAAACGCGAAATGCGCGCGATGCTGGCCGTGCCGGTGGGCGACAAGCAGACACCCGCGCTTCTTGATTTCGGGATCGGTCGGGACGGTTTTCTGACGCAGGTCGGCGAAACGGTCGAAGTCAGCACGGAGGCCGTGCGCCAGTCAGCGTTGAGATTTGACCCGGGCATCGCGGCCGAGGTCACTCTTCCAGAGGTAAAAACGGGAAAGCAGCTGACCGTCGAGGCCTGGATCAAGCCCGCGATGGAGAGAGAGGGCGACGTGCAGATCCTGGTCAGCGCCGATGATGCTGATGTGCCGTTCACGCTGGGCCTGTCGGATGGCGTTCCCTATTTCGTCGGGCCGGGGGATGTGGCGGCCGCCGCCGATGAGCCGGTGAGCACGAAGGACTGGACCCATCTTTCGGCGGTCTGGAGCGGCGGTGCCGCGAAGATCGCGATCAACGGTCAGATCCACAAGGGCGGAACGGGCGACCGGGGATCGGTCCCGGATACCGGTCTGCGCATTGGCGGAAAGACCGGGTTCATGGGCGATCTCTGCGCGCTGCGTTTGTGGAAAACGGCGCGCACACAAGGGCAGATCCTGCGCGGCATGAACCATATGCCGAAGGCGGGTGATCCGGACTGGGATGATCTTGTCGGGTTTTGGCCGTGCAATGAACCGAACGATGCCACGCGTTTTACCACCCTGCTGAACGAGGCCCAGAGCGGCGCTGCGGCGGATGGTGTTCTGGAAAGCGCGAAATGGGTGTCGGCCACGGCGCCGGTGACGGTAACCGGGGCGCCGGTGTCGTTTGACGAAAACGGGCTGACGCTGTCGACGACCGTTTTGACCGACATATCCGCGGCCGGGCGGATCAATCTGCACGAGGGCGGAGATTCCCGTCTGCATCTTTATTACAGCGATCTGGCGACGCAGGCGGCCATGGCCACGCAGGCCTCGCCGGTTGTGGCGCGGGCGAGCTACGGCACGCCCTGGGTGGCGGAGGATCCGTTGGGTGGCCCGGCTGAACACGGCCAACTGAGCTTTGTGGCGCGCGTCGTCGGCCCGGTCATGGGCGACCTTGATCCCGACGCGCCCTTCGTTCTGATCAAGACCACGAAAGGCGATACCTGCGAGGTCACGCTGAAAAGCTATACCGGCTACAAGGAGGTCTGGCCCCAAGTGCCACGCCGCCTGTCGGATTTCGCGAGCATTCTTAACGGACGCGCAGCACAGCTGAGCGACGACCCAGCACAGGAGGACGAAGAAGGACCCGTTTACGATTACACACAGGTAAAGATTACTGCTGGGACGGGCCAGGATGGCCCGGCTCCGGCGGCGGGGAGCGGATCGTCTATCTTTTCCGTCCTAACCGGCCCGCTTCCCGCCAATGGTGCACCCGCTCTGGTGCAGAGTGTGACAAAGAGCAAACCGCCCATGCGTTTGCGGGCGGGCGCCGGCATGCGCTGGCTGCCCTATCCGCCGGTGCTGGGCATCGACATGAGCGATTTGGGTCAGTTGGTCGAGGTCGTATCGGCAAAGGATATGCCGGACTACGCCGGATCCCTTGAGATCCCGCGTGATCTGACCATCGAAGCCTGGCTTGCGCCCATCGCCTCGCCCGCTGATGACGTCCAGACCCTTTTTGCCTTCAACAAACCCGGCGCAAGCCCGGATCAATCGGTGGAATACCTGGTCGGCCTCGACAAGGACGGCGTGCCCTATGCGGGCAAGGGTCCCATCGTCAACGCGGCAGATCAGGCGATCCCGTTCGGGTCCGGATGGACCCATCTCGCGGCGTCCTTCCGCACGCAATACGGCATCCAGCTGGGAGGCGAGCGCTATCTGGACGCCGGTAACAACGAAAACACCAAGACCGCCGATGCGGTCACCCTGGAAAGCTGGATCAAGCTTGACAAGCTTGGTGGAAAACAGACCGTCATGGCCAAGACCGAGCCCAGCAACGGCACAAGCTGGGTTCTTGCCGTCGAGCCGGATGGCAAACTGGGCTTTACGGTAGAGCAGGCGACGCAAACCGGCTCTCACTCTCGCAAGATCACGTCATCGAGCGCCCTGAAGACCGGACAATGGCACCATGTCAGCGCGGTCTACGATGTTGAGTACACACGCGAAGTGGCCATCAGTTTCGACGCGGGCAATTATGTGAAATTGCCCGAGGTCGACAATCCGCCGGAAGACGGCGTGACGATCATGATGTGGGTGCGGCGGGCCGAGGCCGACAACAGCGCCCAGCAAAGCCTGTTCCGGTCGGTGGATCTGCCACGGGATCTGGCGTTCAGCCTGCTTCTGACCAATGGTGTCCTGCAATTCAACGCCATCCATGGCGGGCAGCAGCATCAGATCACGGCGCGGGATCAGCTGCGCCGGGCCGACTGGATCCATATCGCGGCGACCTATGATGCCAGCCGGGGCATTTCGCTGGTGGTGGACGGCGTCCCGGAACCGGCCACCCAAAGCCTGAGCTTTGGGGCAAGTGCGGCTGCGCGGGCGCGCTTTGGGAACGCTGCCGCGACCGCGTATAATTACACGGTCGGCGGTTTCACCACGCAAGAAACGTTTATCGGGACCATCAATGAGGTAAGCCTCTGGAACCGGGGGCTCACGCTTGACGAGGTGCGCCAGAAAATCCGCCGTCCCCTGGCCAGTACCGAGCGCGGCCTGGTCGGATACTGGAAGTTCAACGACCTTTTCGGAACCACGGTGACGGATATCGCGGGCACCGCCAATGGCGTGCTTGAGGGCGGCACCTTTATCCGCATCGACAAGGGCGCTTTTGCCCACAAGCTTTTCATCGACGGGCAGATGGAGGTGTTTGAGCGGGTCACCGACCCGATCGCGCTGTCCGAGGCGCGCGTCACGATGGGCTCGTCCTATTTCGACAACTATCTGCAAGGCATCATCTCGCAATCGCGGCTTTGGAATGTCGGCCAGATGAACTGGCAGATCGACTATTTCATGCGCCGCGAAATCCCGTCGAACGCGGATGGCCTGGTCTCGTCCTGGCTGTTCGACACGGGCAAGGGCGGCGTGGTTTTCGACAAGAAGAGCGACAATAACGGCCAGATCCGTGACGGACGAACCGATCTGACCGAGGATGTGGTCAACGGCATGTGGGTCGTGGCCGATTTCATGGCCGGGTGGAGCTTCTTCATCAACGGAACGCAGGTTGGAAGTGTCGATGCGGCATTGCCTGCCGGAGGGTATGGCAGCGCGCAGGCCAATATCGGGACATTCGCGCTGAACGGGGCTTATAGCCGCTTCTATACCGGTCAGATCTCGCAGCTGCGCGTCTGGTCCAGCCAGCGCAGCGGCCCGCAGGTGCGCGGCCCGATGCACACGCTGATGTCGCCCGGCGTGCCCAACCTTGCGGCGTTCTGGGGCTTTGACGAAGGGTCGGGCCTGCGGCTCGCGGATCTGACGGGCAATGGCAATAACGGTGAGTGGATCGGGAGCGCGGCCTCCCCTGACTGGATCCTGTCCGAAGTCCCCGTCGGCCTGGAGCCGCCACAAATCAGAAGTGCCGCGGGCGACATTGCCAAACCGCAGAACCTGAAAACGGATTACGCCCCCTCTGTCGGTCAATTCGGATCGACGCGCCGGGATGCGCGCGGCGATCTTTATGCAAGCCTGGTGCAAAGCACCTCGCTGATCGACAAGGCCAGCGGCACGCTGGTGCAAAGCGACGACTTCCAGCTTGGCGATCTGGTTCTGCAATTCGTGGGACAGGTCCAGATCGACCCGACGCTGATCGGCTATATCGAAGGCACGCCGCCGCTGCCGGCGGAAAACCTCAAGCTCTATCCGGGGGATCCGATCTCCTACATCGGTGCATCCACGCTGTTTCTGGATGAAACGAACATCAAATCCTATACCTACACGGCTTCGCGGAGTGTCGGCACCACCGTCGATGTCAATTTCCGGTTCGGCTTTGGCGCCGATGCCGAATTCAGCGTGGGCCTCGGCGCGCAGGCCAAGACCTATGAGATGAGCGGGTCGGCCGGGCTTGCGGTGCAGGCCAATTCGCAGGTCGACACAACGGGAGAGGGTGTCGCCACCGAAGAGCTGACCGTCATCGCGCAGAAATACATGGAGACGCGCGGCGGCTGGTACGACAACCCCTATGACATCGACATGGGTGTGGGGCAGATCTTTTACCCCGACAATATCGGCTACGCGCTGGTGCGTTCGGGTACGGCGGATCTTTTTGCGATGCGTCTTGCCGGCAGCGGGGGGCTCGTCGGGTATACCGCGCAGGCCAATCCCGACATTCCCGAAGACATGAATATCATCATGTTCAAAATCGACGACCAATACGTCAAGAACGGGACCCTGGATGGCTGGATCGGGTTCCAGCCCGACACCGCTTATCCCAACCTGCAACCGGGTGAGAAGGCCTCCTATTTCAAGCCGCTCGAAGCCTACGCCATCAAGGCCACGATCGATCGCGAGCAAAAGCAGCGGCAGGCCTATTTCGAAAACTTCGATGCCGAGGCCCTGGGCACCCAGGCCGATGTGCTGGAGCCCGATGCGGTCGATATCGCCGATACCGGGCAAAGCCTCGTGAACGCGCTGATCGGGGTGAAGGACAAAGCCGC
Source organism: Thalassococcus sp. S3 (assembly GCF_004216475.1). GTDB lineage: Bacteria > Pseudomonadota > Alphaproteobacteria > Rhodobacterales > Rhodobacteraceae. The sequence goes on from NZ_CP022303.1 coordinate 1,621,318, forward strand.
GCTCAGCATCTATGAATGGCGCGAGAAGATGGCCCGCCGCAGCATGGTCAACACCTATGTGTGGACCGCCGAAGGGGGCCTTTATTCCGAGCAGCAGCAATTCATGGCGCTGCGGGAAGAGACCAGCGGCGGGTCTTACACCATGACTGCCCAGGCGGGGATCTTCACCGAATTTGCGATATCGCCGGGGCCGCTTTTCAACCTCGATGCCATGTTCGGCACCACCATCACCACGATGGCGCAGAAGACCGATCACGACTCGGCCCTCTTCTCGCTGCAGATCGATCTGATGGGGGATCAACGGTATATCGGCCTCGTCGAGGAGGATGAATACGGCGATTTGCTTTATACGCGAAAGCCGTCTCCCGGGAAGGTGCGCGGCTATCGGTTCATGAGCTTTTACCGCGCGCCGTCCAAGCAGAATTTCGAAGCCTTCAAGGATGGCATCGTCGACCGCGACTGGCTGATGGGGCAGGGCGACTATGCGGGCAAGTTCGATCCCGACGCGCTTGCCCTGCGCCAGGCGTTGAACAATCCCAACGAGGTTTGGCGGGTCATGCACCGGGTCACCTATGTGAACCGGACACCGCCCACGCAGCAAAACCAGGGGCAATCGCTGGCGCCGAACGTGCGCCGCCCGGATGACGAAAGCGTGGTGTCGAACCTGGTGATGATTGCCGAACTGCCGACCAATCTGACCGCCCCCAACCCGATGGCGCAGGTCAGCGCCGAAGCGGACAAGCTGTTGGCTGAGCTTGCAAAAAATCCGGTCTGGGGCGCGGACCTGGCGGAGAAATCCGCCGAGCACAAGGAGGACATCATGAAATACATGCGCTCATTCTACGGAATTGCGGGCTGATGGAGATCGTCGAAACCCTTGGGCGGGGCAGCCCCAATGACATGCGCGGACGCCTGAAAGACTGGCTGGGTGTCGCCGATGTCGAGATCAGCGATCAGGCTTTGGCCGCAATCGTCGGCAGCACCCGATTTGCCCAGAAACTGACCGTCGTCCGAGATCATCCGGACGCCGTGCGGCATCTTCTGGCCAATCCCCCAAGAGCGCCGCAATCCGCACTGGCGCATCTAAGCGATCCGAACACGGCGCCGCGCGCCAAGCCCGCGAAACCGCATTCGGTCGGTCGGTCGGCCCTGAAATGGGTGCGGGACGGCATGAAACGGGTCGATGACGAAACGCGAGAGCGTCGCTGGGCCGCCTGCATGGCCTGCCCGCATCTGCGCGACGGCGCGACAAGCCCGCTGCACAAGGCCACCGCGGCCATCGTGAACTCGGCCAAGGTCTGCGGTCTCTGCGGATGCAACGTGCGCGCAAAAGGCGGCCTGCCGCATGAGCGCTGCCCGGATGACCATCCCGAGACCCAAGGGCTGAGCCGGTGGTCCGAACCCAATGACATTTAACGAGAGGAGACTTGAGATGAGTGTAGACTATTGCGGGGACGGCTTCTGCGTCCCGGAAAAACCGAATATCGACGCCAGTTGCCACGCGCTGGGCCAGAAGGCCGGCAAGTGGATCATGTATCAGGTCAATGGCAAGACCTGCTACTGCATCTGCAGCTGTGTTGGCGAAGGCACAATGGTGACCGACGGTCATGGAGAAGAGATCCCCGTCGAAGCGATTGAACAGGGTCAGACCACGGTTCTGGCCGCCGGGCGCAGCCTTGAGTTCAAGCCAAAGATCGTCGAATCCATCGTCGGCACTGCCGTCGCGGAGACCGAGAACACGATCTATCTCAAATACATCCTCGATGGTGTCGAGATTGAGCGTGTCGTGACCATGGATCACCCGTTCCTGCTGGCCGATGGCAATCTGGTTGGCGCAGGCGTTCTTCAGCTCAAGGACCGTCTGGTTGACGACAACGGAAACGAGGTTGAAATCAAGGAGGTCCGCTGGGGCACCTATGTCGGCCAGTTCTTCGAATTCGCGACCAGCCTGGAAAAGCCCAACGCGGATCTGGAGGGCCATCTGGTTCTCACGGACGGGGTCGTGACGGGGGATTATGCCGTTTCGGTCTACGTCAATTTCCCGATTAACGCGGACGAAACCAAGGATCTTGCGGATAACGGTCGGCCCTTCATCGGCAGCGCCGAATGGCGCGAGAAGAACGGCATGGATCCAGCCAGCGGCAGCCTGGGTGTTCTGCGGCTTGCAAACGGCGTTTTCATTCCCGCGGAGCATTTTCACGTGGATGTGCCCGAACATGCCAGTGCGTTCCTGCCGGAATGGCAGGCAAATGCGCTGGAAAGGAAGGCCAAGAAGCTGCCGCTGTCGGATCAGTACCGGCTGGATATGTGCGAGTTCATTCTGAACAATCTCTTCGCCACCAACTATCCGGACATTCAGTTTGAGTTCAACTGGTACGACGACGATATCAATTCGTATTCCTGGGTCGATACGCTGAGCGGAGATCAGAAAGTCTATCTCTCGGGCGGTCTGGCGCGGGTCGAAGGGTTTGATATCGACGGGGTCACGCTGGCCATCGCGCACGAGGTCGGCCATCTGCTGGGCAAACCGCAATTCGAAGACGGCGTGACCTGCGAAGGGCAGGCAGACTGGTTCGGGGCCTCGATTGTCCTGAGATCGGTCTGGTTCGGGGTCGAGTATTTCTCGAAGCTGGATGAGGCGATTGCGCAGATGCGCACCCTTTACCGCTATCTTCGCAAGAAAGGCGACACGGTCGAAGACGAAGCCTTTGACGTCGATCATATGGGCCAGCCCTATCCATCGAACGAATGTCGTCTGAAGACATTCGAAGCGGCCAAGGTCTCGCCGACCGCACCTGAGTGCTCGCTCTGCGCGGAACCCGAGCCGCCTTATGACGATGACGAGGATGACGAAGATGAGGGTCTGCTGATCGACGACGGAAGCTGGCTTTTCGAGGCCGAGGAGGACCCGGAGACCGGGACCACCATGGCCAAGTTCACCGGCGTGCGTGATCGTCAGCGTCGCAAGAAACGGCGTCTGCCTGCGGCTGCGGAAGGTGAGGATCTGCTGGCCAAGATCTCCGGCGCACGTGACCGTCAGCGTCGCAAGAAGCATCGGTTCGAGGAAGAGGATGGCGGCGAGGATCTTCTAGCCAAGATCTCTGGCGCACGGGATCGCCAGCGCCGCAAGAAGCGGCGGTTTGAGGAAGAGGATGGCGGCGAGGATCTTCTGGCCAAGATCTCCGGCGCAAGGGACCGTCAGCGCCGCAAAAAGCGCCGCATGGAGGACGACGAAGGCGGCAATGTCGAAGGACCCTTTGCCAAGATCGCCGGCCCAAGGGACCGCCAGCGCAAGAAGAAATACCGTCTTGTGGAGGTCTTTGGAGAAGAGGACGGGTCGGAAGACGCGCTTCTTGGAAAAGGTGCGGGCGCTCGGGATCGCCAACGCAAGAAGAAAGGCGGGCGTCCGACCAAGAAGCTGGGCGGAAACGATCGTCAGCGGCGCAAGAAGCGTTAACGCAGAAGCGAAAGAGGCGGGGCGTTTGACGCGCCCCGTCCCTCCATCATTGAGGTTCAGCCGATGTCAGATCAACTCCCAATACCCCGCTGCCCTGCCGAGTTCTGCCTTGAGAACCGGCGGACCATTGGTGTCGTATGTCACGACCTAGGCTTGAAGCCCGGAAGACCGGTGTTGCTGAAAGTCGACGGGACAATCTGCATGTGCCCGTGCTCCGAAGGCAGCCTGGGCGCTGGTGTGATCGCGGGCGAAGGCGGGGTTCTCTTACCGACCCATCTGGCACAGGGGGCGCTGGTCATGGCCGCGGATCGCGATGGAAACGAGAGCCTGGCCGAGTTGGAACTTGTGCGCGAAGTGCCGGCCCCGCGTCAGGAGAACATGATTTACCTCAGCTACCGTGTCGGTGACCGGGACATTGAACAGGTCCTTGGAATGGACTGTCCGGTCAGGCTGAATACTGGCGAAATCATTCCTGCGGGCAGGCTGCAATTGTCGGATTGTCTTGTCGGTCGGGCGGGCCTCGACGTTCGGATCAACGATTTGCTTTGGGGCGCGTTCGAGGGGCAGGCCTTTGATATCGCAACCGGCATGTCGCGCCCCGACGCGCAGATGACCGGGCATTTTCTTGTGCGCGACGGCATCGTTGTGGGGGATCTTGCGATCCAGACCTACTTTGGGGACGTGCTTGCCGAAGCGCTCGACAAGCGAGCGCGTCCTCTTGTCGGAACCGCCGCCTGGGACGATCAGAACCGTGCCGATAGCCGCGGGCAAGACGTCGAGGACGTGATCGAGCTGCCCACGGGGCTGTTTTTTCCCGCCGCGTTTGTCACGACCGACATTCCACAAGGCGCATTGTCGGCCTTTTCCGCCAGGACATCCGAAGATGGTGACGTGCAGGCGGAGATCGAAGACCAGCACATCCTGCATCTGGTGGAACACGCAATCGAATTCGACCTCGCCCCGCGACATCCGACGGTGAATTTCGTGATGGATTGGTACGATCACGACGAGAATGCGTATCTCTGGCAGGACAGTCCACGCGACCGCCATTTGGTCGTCACCGGCGGTCTGGTGCGCCGAAAGGGTCTGGAGGTCGTTCAGATGATGGACGAACTGGTGGGGAGGCCGGACGAATGCTGAAATTCCGCATCAACAGCGACGACCTGTCAGAGCCGTGGCAACGCGCCGGACGGGCGCTTGTCGCCGGGGACAGCCGGGTCGTTCCGTTTCGGAACCCGATGTTGGAAAACATGCTGATCCAATCGCCCGGTCAGACCTGCATCGTGGTGCGCGAGCGGGGCCGAGTGCCGGCGCGGGACCGCGTTCTGTCTGCGTCGGGCTTTCACAAGGCGCTGGGCGCTTTGCGGCGCTGGCCTTTGGATATGCTCGTCCTTTTGATCGACCATAAGGCGCGCCGCGTCCGGTTGCGCAGCGGACGGGGCGGCAATGCGCCGGTCTTTCTGATGCCGTCCGACACCGCGCTGATCGGGGACTGGGATCCGCAATGTCTGCTGCCGGAGGTGACCGCCTTGCGGCCCGGTGCCGCGGCCTTGTTCCTGCGAAATTTCGACATGCCCTATGGGCCGCACACGCTGTTTGAGGGGCTGGAACTGGCCGTTGCGGACAGCATCGTCGATTGGAGCCCGGGCCAGCCGTTGCGTCATCTTTCAGCACCGGACTGGCCGCAGCCCAGGGCGACGGCACTGCGACCCGGCGGGGATCCGGTTGCCGTGGCGCTCGATATGCTGAAAGCGTCGATGGAGCGGATGATCCACCCCGATGTCTGCTATGGGTCGGAGCTGAGCGGGGGCCTCGATTCCGCGCTTGTATCGATCGTGGCGCAGGATCAGCTTGAGGGGCTTTTCACCTTCGGTTTGCGCTTGCCGGAGATGGACGGACAGTCAGAGCGGCGCTTGTCGATGATCGAGCGCTTTGGATTTGAGGATCATCTCTTCGATCTTGAAAAGGCTGTCCCGCTCGCTCCCAATTCCCCACGGTGGGAGGGGATCGGGTCGGTGCCCTGGGAAGAGACCTATGAAGAGGGGGTTGCCCATCTTCTGGGACAGGCGCGGGAGTTGGGTGTTTCGGCCATGTTCACGGGTTTTGGCGGAGATGAGCTCTGCGGCCTGCATCCGGGGGAGCCGCCGGTGCCCTCCCATCTCGCGCCGTTCGAACCGGCCGGAGAAGAGCGGATCGATGCGGACTTTCTGACCTCCGATGCGTTGTCTGCGATGCGGGGATATGCGCCGGAGACCGCCCCGCGCGCGGCCATCGAGGGATCGGCGCTGGAAACCGTGGCCTACGGGGCCGCGCTTTACATGCGGCATGGGATCTGGCCGATCCACCCCCTTTGCACTCCTGAACTGGCGCGGTTCTGTGCCGCCCTGCCTTGGGAATGGCGGGCCGGGCGCCGGATCGAACGCGAGATGTTGCGGCGGATCGGCTGCCCGGAAATCGTCGCAGGATCCCGTCGCGTGGACAGTTTCCTGCCGGCCCTTGCATCGGGCATGCGCAACGGCTCTTTCGCCCCCGTCCAGCGTCTGTTCGGAGGGGCGCGTCTGGCGCGGCTTGGGCTTGTCGACCGGGATCGGCTGCAACGGGATTTCGAAGACTGGCGCGCGTCCGGCTCTGACGAGGCGGTGCTGCCATTCTATAGCGCGGCCAGCCTGGAACTTGCGCTGCGCCAGACCGGTATCGCGCCATGACGGGGCCGTCGAAGCGGATCGGCCTTTTTGTCGATTTCCCGGAGCCTCAACAGGATCGCAACGGTGTCTTTGGCCGCGATATCGCGGTGGACGGTTTTTGCGAAGCCCTGGTTTCGCACGCACCCGCGTCGGAATTGTGCCTGTTCTACAACGGCCCGCTTTTGTCGCGCCGGACGGCGGATACCGCTCATCTAGAAGCGCTTGCAGGGCCGGATGTCACGCTGCGGTTTTCCGAGATGCGCGCGGCCAAGCGTGATTTCGGGTCCTTGGCGCTGACCCATTTTCACGACCCCGATGGCAATCTGAACATGGCGCACGATCTGCGCGCCCGGTATGGCCGCACACTCTTTCCCGTGACGGCCACGCCTCATGTCTTCAGCTATCCTTATCTCGCGCATGCCTGGATTCTTCGGATGTTGCTGCAACCGGGCTTGCCTTGCGATGCGATGGTCTGCCCGACCTGGTCGGCGCGTCAGACCTTTTTGAACATGATCGCATCTGTTTCCGATGCGCTGGCAGCCAGTCACGGGCTGAAGCTTTCGTTCGAGCCGCAGACGCCCGTGATCCCGATTGGCGTGGACACCGATCTGTTCCGGCCGCGCGACAAGAGCGTGGTCCGGCAAGAGCTGGGTCTGCCGGAGGACGGCGTGCTGATCGGCTGGATCGGTCGGATCTCGGCACTCGACAAGGCCGACCTGCTTCCTCTCCTCAATGTCTTTGCCAAGCTTCTGAGGTCGCACGGGGTCCAGCGGCCCAAGCTGATGATCGGCGGTTCCGGCCACTCTTTCGCGGAGATGTCGTTGCAGGCCCATATCCGAGCGCTGGGCATCGGGGAGCATGTGATGTTCCGCGAGGTTCCCACCGACATGCGCCACGTTTATCACGCGGCGGCGGACATTTTCGTCTCTCCCGCCGACAGCATTCAGGAAACTTTTGGCATCACGCCGGTCGAGGCGATGGCAAGCGGGGTTCCACAGGTCGTGTCGGATTGGGACGGCTATCGCGATACGGTGGTCGAAGGGGCAACGGGCTTTCGCATTCCAACAGCCATCGCCGGGTCCGACGATGCGCTCAGCGCCTCGTCGGGGCTTTATGACGGGATGGACATGTTCGATCATCTGAGCTTTGGCCAGCGTGTCGTCGTAGATCCCGATGCGATGCTGGCGCGGCTGGGCCAGTTGGTGGAGGATGCCGATCTACGCCGAAAGCTGGGGGATGTGTCCCGAAAGCGGGCGCTTGAGCGGTATAGCTGGAGAAGCATTATCGCGTCTTATTTCGACCTGTGGTCCGATCTTTCGGAAAGAGCCCGGATGACCGAATGGCATCGCCAGCCGGACTATGAGGGCCGTAACCTTTTTCCCATCTTTGGGCATTACGCGACGGAAACGCTGCCGCTGACCACACCCATCGCGTTGGACCCGCAGGCCGCGGAAGTACTGTCGGGAAAGGTGCCGTTGCCGGCGCATCTGAGTGTGACGGGGCTTTTGTCGCGGCCTGTCCTGGTCTCGGTGTTCTCGGTTCTTGCCGGACCTGGCATGACCCTTGGCGAGGCGGCAGAGCGTGTTTCCAAGACAACGGGCTGCGACGGTGAGACCTCAGTCGCGCATATCATGTGGCTGATGAAGATGGGATATGTCACCCGGCCCGGCATTTCTCAACTTGAAGCGTCGGAGGCGACATTGCGGCTGGCTTGAGTTCATCTGCCGTCAAAGAAGAATTGCGAATGCTGTGCACCGGCAGAAACCGGTGTGTCACACCCATCTTTGGGGGCGGGAATCGCAAACGGGGCGCCCGGAAAGGGCGCCCCGCGCTGTTGGTCGAGAGCGATCTCAGATGCCGCCCGACGGGGTCGAGGATTTGAACGCGTTGAGCACGGTCAGAAGGCTGGTCAGATTGTCGGCCACGCCGGTCTGTCCGATCTTTTCGGACGCGCCTGCGGCGGCCGTGGTGTCGAGGCTGTAGATCTGCATCACACCCTGATTGGCCGCGGCCTGGCTGAGCGTGTTCTGTTGCTGGGCCGAAGCGACCGCGTTCTCAAAGAGGATACCGGTCGAATGGGCCATGGTCTGATAGACCGTGCCCATCGCCATGGCGGGGGCTTCGCCCACGACCTTGACGTTCGATTGCGTCACCGCGTCGGTGATCTGGTCGTTCACTGCAGTTGGCCAAGTCATTTAGGATCTCCTTGTCTGGCACTGGGGTTAGGGACGGGGTTTGGACTTATTTGAACGCGTTCATCACGGTGAGCAGGCTGGTCAGATTGTCGGCGACACCCACCTGTGCCACCTTCTCGGACGCGCCGGCCACCGCTGTGGTGTCGAGGCTGTAGACCTGCATGACACCCTGGTTCGTGCTGGCCTGGGCCAGCGATGTCTGCTGCTGGTTGGCCGCGACGGCATTCTGAACCAGGATACCGGTCGACTGGCCCATGGTCTGAAAGACCGAGCCCATCGCTATCGCAGGCGCGTCGCCCACAACCTGAACATTGCTCTGGGTAACCGCGTCTGTGATTTGAGAGTTCACTCTCGTTGGCCAAGCCATGGCATATCTCCTTGTTGAGTGATCGGGGTAGAAGGGTGGTTATCTTTCCAGGGATTGCAGAACGGTCAGGAGCGTGGCGAGATGCGACGCTTCGCCGATTTCCGCGATTTTCATCGCATCCCCCGCATCCGCCTTGGTGTTGACGCTGTAGACCTGCGTCACACCCTGGCTCGAATTCGCGTAGCCCAGCATGGTCTGGTTCTGGGCATTCGCGACCGAGCTTGAGAACAACGCCCCGGTCGAGTGGGCGAGCGTTTGGAAGTTGACGCCTTGTGACATCGACGGCGCCTCTCCGAGAACTTTGACATTCGATTGGCTGACCGCATCGGTCACCTGGGAATTCGCGGCGCTCCGACTTACCATCGCGTTGCTCCTTGCATCTGGGTTTCTGTTTATAAGACGTCTGAAAAATCGTTCTGTGAAAGAGGCTTAGTCTTTTTTGCGCGTGGGCCGTTTGCGCGCCTCTTCGGCCATGTCGCGGACAAGCTGCTCACGGATATCCGCAGACAGCCTGTTGCAGATTTCGGTCGCGTCATTGGCGATATTGGTCAGTTTGACCTCGGCTTCGCTTACGAATTCAGCCAGTTTCAGATCCACCTTGGCGTCAAGCTCGGCCAGCCCCTTTTCGATCTGTTCGCGCACCTGGATCTGGATGATCCGCGTCAGGCTCTGCGAGAGCTGCGCAAACTGCGCCTCCGTTATGCTGCCCTGTTCGGGGTGGATGGCGGGTTTCAGCATTTCGCTGATGACGCGCTCTTCGGTGCTCGCAATCCGCTCCTGAAGGGATTGCGGCGGCGGTGGGGATTGCGGCGGTGGGGCGTTGGGACCCGCTTGGCTGGCTTGCGCAGCCTGGCTCATCGCGGCCTCGGCGGCCTGACGGCCCTGGTTTATCGCGGCAGATGCGGCGGCGAGGCCCTGATCCACGGCCGTCGGCGATGCCGTCGTACCCGCTCTTTGGTTTTGCAACCATTGCACCAGTTTGAGAACATCGCTCTGCCCCAGCTCCCGTCCGGCCCAGGATTGGGCCAGTGTGATCAGACGCGAGAGGTCGTCTTCGAAGCTGTTCATTTTCTGGTCGCCTTTCCGGACGTGGTTTTCTTGACCTCGCGCTCTTCGATATCGACGCTGACACGACGTTCGGTGCAGTCGGTGTCGTCCTCGAACTCCGCGTCAAACGCCGTGCTCTCCATCTCCTCCAGCGTGCGGGCGGCGCATGCGGCGTCCGCCAGCATGTCGCGCGCGGTCGTCAGACTGCTGGCGAGGGTGCTGAACGGCGGCAGGGGGCGGTCCTGACACAGAATGACGCTCTGGCTCCATTGCGAGAGGACCTGAACCAGGACTTCGTCGGTGCGGCTGCGCAAAATTTCAATCTCTTCGGTCATGGCGGGCTCCAGCGCTATGAATGGGGTCACTTAGATGACGCCCCGGAGCCGCTTTCGTGAAGCCGCTCCGGTTCGTCGCGGTGTCACACAACAACAGGCTCAACCTTGCCATATTCGGCTGCAGGGTCGAACGGCGCGACGATCCCCTGATAATCCGCGCCCGGAGCGGGTGTGCCAGCTGGCAGTGCCATGCCGTGCTGCACAGCGGGCACGACGGAAGCAAGTTGTATCGCTGTATTGAATTGCCCACTGAACCAGAGTGAGAAAATACGGTTCGACAGTTTTTCAAGCGTGATTGCCGGACCTGGATTTGCGTCGTTCAGCAGCTCAACGGTGGCGTTGTAGAACCATTGTCCGAACACATTCGGACTGTTTGTCATATTCGCATAGGTGAAGGGAATGATACACGCGACCTCATTCATGGCGCTAGCCCTGTTGGGCATCTGAAAGATGTCCTGGATCACGATGAGCATACGCATCCCGTTGGGCGGATATGGGCCAATTCCGCCAAGGGAGGTGTATCTGGCCTGCTGCCAAGCCATGTAGGTCGTGGCAATCTCGCCCAGATTTGCGTTGCTGAGGAGGGGCGAGTAGATCTGATTGATCACGGGAGCGCCATCGCCCAGATCACGCGGCATAAGATTGATGGCCATCATACATTCGGGCATGGAATGGTGCATTTGAATCACCATTCCAGCAAAGCTGACAAAGGCGAGGCCGTTGTTGACCATGGTTGCGATCTGGACCTTGATAGGGCCAACGGGCCCGATTTCGGTGTTCGCGCCGAGCGTTTGCATCATGCCCAGAACCGCAAGCGTATCGGTTGTGGTGCCCGAGATGTCGCCCGTTTCGTAATACCCCAGCAAGCGGTCCATCGTCCCCAAAACATCGTCACTGGGAAGGTACCATTGCGTAATGCCAACCCCGGGGACCTGATCCAGAATATCCCGGCGTTTCACGCGGATCCGGTTTGTTGTTGGGTTAAAGGCTTGTGCGTTCTGAAGTGATTTTACCAGCTGCCCTATGGCGTAAAAACCTGGATTTTCGTTTTGGGGGACATGCGTGGCCATATCTGCAAAGGCGCGCCCAAAGTCACCGAACGCCAGCGGATTGATGACCGCATCGCCACGCATCAGGTTCAGGCCGGAGATGATGCGCACGTTGACGGAGAAGTCGTCATTTCCGTTGGGGACGTAGCCCTGCCAGATCGACGTGCCACCCGTTGTGATCGGTGCCGCGACGGGGTCGCCAGCGACCACGCTTCTCGCCTGATTTGCGATGCGCTGCACGTTTCGGGCGACTTGCTCAAGTGGGCCGGTGGCACGAAGCGAGTTTTGGAGAATTTGCATCAGGTAGGTAGAGTCGGTCTGGCGCAGCAGTGATTTCTTGGCTTCCACAGCGGGACCGGTGAACCAGCTGACTTCGTTTGTAATCGGGGAAAGAGGCATATCATCATCCTTGTCGGTTTTGCTCAGCCGCCCTTGGCCTTGGCATTGGCCGTGCGGGCCTGGACGCTTTCGTTGATTTTCGAGATGCCGAAGCTGGCGGATTCCGCCTCCATCGCGCCGCCGGCTGCGGCAACGGCCATGGCGCCGGCCAGCAGCAGTTCGGTTTCGGCGATCACCAGACCGTCCTCGGCTGCCTGCATCAGCTCGCCCGAGGCCACGTTCTCGGCCATTTTCTTCAGCATGACCGATTGGCTGGCCATCACGACCTTTGTCATTGAATCGAAGTATTGGGCCGATGCCTGCGCGGCCAAACCGGCGGCCTGACCGATCATCTGATCGGGGGGTGTCACCACCATTGTCGGCGCGTATGTCTTGGCCTCTTCATTCTGAAAGCTCACCGATTGCACCGCAGCGGCATTCAGCGCCGATGTATCGTCGGCCCCCGCTGCTGGCAGTGCGGGCTTGTCGAGAGGGGCACCGGCGGGCGTTTCATCGCGAGGCGTCCCAAAAGCCAGGCGACGGTAATCGCTGATCGCGGATTTCGGCGGCTCCACCACTTCAGGTGCTTCAGGTTCAGGGTCGGCCTCTTGCGCATCTTCGGGTTTGGGTTTCAGCGCATCGATGGTTTTGTCGATCTCGGCCTGAACCTCTTTCTCCGTATCGGCAATCGTGTCTTCAGCTTTTTGCGCCTCGGTCTCTAATTTGTCGTCGACCGTTTTCTCCACGGTCTCCAGGATCTCGGTTTCGAATGCATCAAATGCCTTTTCGAGGTCCTTTGATGCGTCGGATGAGCCGCCTTTGCCCGGGCCAGAGGACGTTTTGTCAGACATCAGTTTCTCCAGAAAAGACCACATCTCGGCACCGGGTTATGGTGTGCCGCCGCCACCGCCGGATCCCGAGCTGCTCGTCCCGACGTTGAGGATTTCCCGAACGGCGGTGGACACCACGGCGTTGGCGATCTGGTTGAGGTTCTGCTGGCTGGAGACCGAGTTCTGCATCGACAGACCCGCGGAATGCGTGGCCATCTGGTAAAGCATGCCCAGCGACTGGGCAGGGGAGACCGCGACCACTTCGACATTGGTCTGGGTCACGGCGTCGGTGATCTGAGAATTCACCGGTGTGGTCGGACCATCATTGGGCATCTGGATCTCCTGAGGGTTGAGTGTGCTTTGTTGAACAAGACGCGATACGCGCGGATTTGTGACGGGAGGCGGCCAAGTTATCCCGACGGAGGACATCGCGAAGCTGGCGGCGGGCGATCTGAACCCGCTTGCGGGCGAGTGCCTCGGAAATGCCGAACCGTTCGGCGATCCGCGCATAGGGCTGGTTTTGCAGGATCCTCAGGCGAACCGGTTCGGCCATCTCGGGCGGCAGCCGTGACAGATGTCGCGCGATGTCGCGCAATTCCTGGCGCGCCATCACGTGGCTGAGGGTCTGATCCTTGTCCTGCTTTTGGCGGAGATGATGACCAAGATCGCGCAGTCCGTCGGTATCGCGCCGTTTGCGCCGCCAGTGATCCATCGCGCTGTTGCGCAGCGACGTGAAAAAGAACGCCTCGATGTTCTGGATGGGCTCGTCGGATGTGCGGACATATTCGAGGATGCGGATGGTGGTCCGCGACACCAGGGCTTCGGCGACATGGTGATCGCCGTTGGCAAGCCGGTGCGCCGCTTTGAGAAAGCTTGGATATCGCATGCGCCAGACCGCCTCGATATCCCGGGCGGAGGTTGCCGCGTGCTGCGTTCTGATTGGGCTGTGTTTGGTCATACGCTCGCTCCGTGCGGTATGAAGCGAGGGTGCACCGGGTGGAGCGGGGAGGGGTGTTACGCAGGTAACAGCACCTGCGATTTAGTCCGCTTCGATGCCGTAGCGAGACCAGAACGAATGCGCTTCCCGGAAGACGACCGTGTTGCTGGAATAGGTGATCTCTCCCCGGTCGACCCATTTCTTGATGGTCGTGTTCACCCGGGTTCTGCTGGCATGCACTTTCGATGCGATGCGCAATTGGGTGTCTTCGATGATCACGTGATCCCCGCTGGCTTCGGTGCGTTTCAGGTCATGAAGATAAAGGGCGAGGCGCGTCTCCAGATCATACATGGTGACCCGGCGATAGCCCTCGCGGAAATGGCGCATATCCTTGCGGGCGGTCCGAGCAAGGCGGTTTTGAACCTCTGGCGCGTCGATGAGCTGGCGGAATTGTCGTGGCGGGATGCGGATCAGGATGGTGTCGGTGACGCAGATGCAGGTCGCCGCACGGCGCAGGTCGTCGGCGGTGTCGTGCAGACCAAGCGCTTCGTGGCGGCGGTGGGTCTGGCAGATCACCTCGCGCCCGTCATCGCCAAACCAGATCGCATCCACCAGCCCCTTCATGATCACATAGCCACTGGCGCAGGTGTCGCCTTCATCGAAGATGACATGCTTCTTGGGGCATTCCAGAAGCGTGGCCTCTTGCGACAAGCTGCGCAGTTTTTCGGAACAGAGGTCTTTCAGAAGCGGAACGCGCGTCAGAAAGCGATAGATCAGGTCGGCTTGAATGCGTCTTCTGACAGATGACATCGCCGTTGACCTGAAAACCGAAACAAAAGGCGTCGCCCGGGACGGATCCCGGAGAACAGCGCCTCAAAACACTGGTGAGCACGTCTCAAATCTGAAATGGCACTGCGCGAATAACAAGCTGTAAATTCAACTTTAGGTGGTGAATTGTGAAAAGCTAGGCGTGCATCAGGGACCGTTGTGTCTTGGGTGTTCTTGTGAGCTGACCAATGCGAAAACTCTGACCTTCCCGCTCTCCTGGGTAAATCGTTTGTGTTGCAGGTCATCCAAGGTGAGCGCATGCCAGCGATATGTGCGGACAAACAACAGGACCCGGCGATGTCCGTCGCCAGATCCTGTTGCCGCACGCATCGGGAAGAGACGCGCTATCTGCGTCTCTTCTTCCGATTGGCCCAGAAGGGCGGGATGTCACCGGCCATGATGCAGCCATAGGGGTCGATGTAGTCCTCGATCTCGGCCAGATCGTAGGATTTGATCTGTGCCACGACGCTTCCTGCGTTCTTGTAGCTTGACGGCAACTCGGACGCATCGACCTGTCCTGCGTGAAAGCGGACATCGAGCCCCTTTGTCTCGGCCTTCAGCATCTGTTCCGGCGTGACCGACCCCATCCGCCTGCGATGCTCGGACCGGGAGAAGTTGCGCCCCGCGCCATGCGGGCTGAAACCCAGACCGGAGGGGGCGTCCTTGCCCCGCACGACCAAAACGGGTTCGGACATGTTGAGCGGGATCAGCGTGAGGCCCGTCGCATCAGCGGCATACCCGTCCCAGGCAGGGGTGGCCCCTTTGCCGTGGTAGAAAAGGTCGTCCCGCTTGAAGACGAAGTTGTGTTCGTTCCAGAACCGGTCGCCCACATCGCCCACCTTCGCGGCCTCCACCGTGGCCTGATGGATCGCGTTGTGGTTGGCCTTGGTCCATTTGCGGATGAGCTGCAGCGCCGCCCAATAGTCGCGACCTTCCTCGGTATCGGCGGGGATCCAGGCGTTCTGCTTCGGCGTTTCAGGCGACAGTTTCTTGCGGAACTTTTCGGCCACCGACATGCCGTGCTTGTAGAGCACGGCACCCGGACCGCGAGAGCCGTGATGGGTCACGATCGCCGTGCGGCCCGTCGCACGGGAGCGGCCGACGAAGAGGAAATGGTTCCCGTCGCCTTGCGTGCCCATATGCTCCTGCGCCATGCGCAACGCCTTGGGATTGTTGAGAAACGGATTTTCCCGGAACGCGTCGAGCAGCTTCAGTGAGGTGGTAAAGCGCTTGCCTTGAGGACGCCCACCGGGGCCGAAATGCGTAACCGACTGCGCGGCGTCCAGGACTGCCTTGGGGTCGGCGTTGCCCAGATCGGTGATCATCACCGAACAGCAGATATCGGCCGAATGCATGCCCGGATGGATCGCATTGCGCGCGGCGGCAATGCCACCTACGGGGATCGTGCCCACCGGACCTGCCGGGCAGGCATCGGGCATCACGGCACCGGCCTCGATGGTGGGCGTGCGCATCAATTCGGTCATGGTCTGACGAACCTTGCCGATATTATCTTCCTCGTCGGGATGGCCGACGTCGATGTTTTCATGAAACGCGACAGCGCCGGCCTCCCGCAACGCAATTTGGGGTGGCTGTGGTGGGAAGGCCCGTTCCAGATCCTGCCGGATACGCCCAAGCCCAAAGCCCTCGGCCCGCATCTCATTGGCGCGCCGCAGCAGGTCGGGGTAGTTTTTACCCGGGCGATACCCCCATTCCTTGAGGTGGTCTCCGGTGACGGGATCAATGTTGTGGTCTTGTGTCATCGCGTCTCTCCGATCCGGGGGACAAGGGTGCGCAGGATTTTTTTCCGCCACCGGGTTGCCCCAGGCTGGGGTTGAACCAGCACGGCATGGTTGCCCATGCCACCCGTTGCCGGGCGCGTCTGCCTGTAATCCTGCGGGCATTCCCCCGGATGCAATCCTTTCCTTTTATGTGGCTCGGCTGGCAGGGCTCGAACCTGCGACACCCTGATTAACAGTCAGGTGCTCTTCCAACTGAGCTACAGCCGAACATATCTGGCCCCGGCGACAAGGGGGAAGAAACGTACCCGGGGCCCGTCCCGCAAAAGGCCTTGGCCTCATGCGTTTGCCGTCTGGACGCCTGCGAGGAGGGGAGTTGAACCCGCTCGGTGATCCCGGTGGTGGTGCATGTAGTTCCTTCGGCATTCGCCGGGGTGTCTCCTTTTTCGTGTCTGGCCTGATCCGGAGGTCGGGCCGGTTGCGTGGTGTGCCCGGTGGGGATCGAACCCACGACACGCCGCTTAAAAGGCGGCTGCTCTGCCACTGAGCTACGGGCGCAAAAGGCCCGGCGACAAGGCTTGGTGAAACATCTACCTGCTCTACCAGACTGAGCTACGCGTCCATATGATCCCAAAGGGAATGTGGCGGACGCGACGGGATTTGAACCCGCGACCTGGGGATTAGGGGTCCTGTAGTTCCACCGGCATTCGCCGGGCCAGTTCCTTTCGTTTCGGGTCTGGCGACAAGGGTCGATGAAACGAATGACTGAGCTACGCCCAATGGGCGGCGGGGATCGAACCCGCGGCCTCCGATCCGTTGGACCGGCGCTCTAACCTGTAGTTCCACCAGCATTCGCCAGAATGTGTTTCAAGGTGGGTCAGGCGGACAAGTCTGGTTGCGAGACATCTCACAGGAAATCAGACTGTAGTCCCGCAGGCATTCCGCCTGACCCGGCTTCATATGTCGATCTTCTCGATCTCGCCGACCCAGTGATCCGGGCCGGTTTGACCGGAGGCGAAGGCCGCGATCTGGTCAAAGACCGCATCCGAGAACCCGCCGATATTCAGCACATCCTCGCGCGTCTGCGCCTGGGTGGTCCCGTAGGGCGCGATGTCGATGCAGACCAGTTTGGCCTTTGGGTTGCGACGCTTGATCGGTTCCCATTGCCGCATCATCGCCGTGCCCTGTCCCCCTTTGCGGGCATCCACCCAAGATTGGTTGTCGGACACGAAGACCACCAGATCCGGCGACCTGCCGCGACGGTTCAGCCACCTCAGCGGCGCGGAACAGTTCGTTCCGCCCCCGGCCAGTTCGGCCAGACGCTCCGCATTGGTCAGGATCGTGTCGCGCGGCCTCGGACGCACGTTGCGCACGTCGAAGTCGAACGGCAGGACCTGGCACCCGCGGTTGACCCGCATGAAGGCCGCAGCGACCAGCGCTGCCACATCCACATGGCGCACCTTGGAGGTGGCACCCGGGCGGTAGCCCGTGATAGACCCCATCATGGAGCCCGACACGTCCGGGCACACCACGACCTGACCGCCGATCCGCGGCACGTTCTGCACCGCGATCTCCATCGCGTCATGCAGCGCCTCCACGATCTCGTCCGGCATCTCGGGGGCCACGTTCTGCGTCGCTACCATCAGCTGGTAGGGGAAGACGCGGGCTCGTGCGATGGCTTCGGGGTCCCGAAGCAGGCTGGCCACGTGATCCACGTTCTTCGTCACGCCGAACACGCCGTGGCGCAGGAACGTGTTGAGGTTCTGCCGCACCATCTGCCACGAGCCCTTGCGGGCGATCCGCGACCAATGCTGCGCCGACAGATCCAGTTGCGTGAGCATCTGGAACGGCACCTCGGGCACCGGGCCTTTGCCGGTCTCCTTGAACGCGATCCAGTCCTGCAACGCTTGCGGCAGCAGGGCCATGTCGCAAGGCCGCCCGACGATCCAGGCAAAGAGCGCCTCCCGCGCCGCATCGGCGGGCTTGGGGTGCACCATCCGGATCACGTCCGCCAGGGACGGATCGTTGCCGATATTGGCCGCGATCAGCGCCCGGTCAGACGCGTCGTTCAGCCAGTTCTGCACCATCGCCTTGGGCGCAGATCCCAGAGACTTGCGCCCCGTCTGACCGGACCGGACGACCTGCACGAAGGTGCGCAGCATCTTTCCGGTGTCGACCACACGGCCAAAGACCGCGCGGAAGAGCACCGGGTCACGCCGGGCCAGGATCGCCAGCAAAACCGCCGGCATGTCCTTCATATGGCCCGATTGGCGCGCATAGATCGCGGTCTGCGCCAGAAAGCGCGGATCGACGGCCTCGGCGACTTCCAGAACATATTCAAGCTCGTCCTGGGCGCACTGATAGTACATGCCCCCGAACGTGCCGGTCACAGCGATCTGAGCCAGGACATGGGCATCGGAGTAAGCGTAGGCCGGCGCCGCCTCGGCGTTCCTTGCGGTGGCTTTCGGCAGCAACCGGCCTTTTATCGATGCAAACACGGATTTGTTTGCCATTTCTCTCGTCCTTCTGTGTTGACGAGGATGTTTTGACACGGACAACGGGCAGCGCCGAAGAAAAAAGAGAATTCTCTTAAGATATTGATTTAAAAAGGATAATTCGTTTCTTGCGCCAAAGGGCGTCCTGAAATACTATCCGTGGTTATACGAAATTATCCATTTGGATATCACTATGCGAAATGTGGTTCTGGGGTTTCTTGGAACGCAACTCGATGCCGGGAAAAAGCGGCGTTGGAAGCCAACAATCAGCCTGGTGGAGCATGCCGGATTCGATGTTGACCGGCTGGAAATCCTCTATGACCGCAAGTTTCATCGCCTCGCGTGTCAGGTGCGCGATCAGGTGCAGGCGACCTCTCCCGATACCGAGGTGATGTTGCGCAATCTCGACCTGACCGACCCTTGGGATTTTCAGGAGGTCTATGGGAAGCTCTTCGATTTCGCGCGGGCCTATGGTTTCGATGAGGATCGAGAACGCTATCACGTCCATCTGACCACGGGCACGCATGTGGCGCAGATCTGCTGGTTCCTGCTGACCGAAAGCCGCCACGTTCCGGCGCGGCTGATCCAGACCGGGCCACCGGGCGCGCAGGATGAGATGGCCAAGTTTGACATGATCGACCTGGATCTGAGCCGCTACAATGCCTTGCAGCAGCGGTTTGATCAGTTGTCCCGCGAATATAGCGATCAGTTGAAGGGCGGGATCGACACCAAGAGTGTCGCCTATAACGAGGTGATTGGCCGTATCGAACTGGTGGCGAGCAATTCGGACGCGCCGATCCTGCTTTTGGGAGAGACGGGTACAGGCAAGACCGAGTTGGCCGAGCGGATCTACAACCTCAAGCTTGAGCGGCGGCGCGTTAAGGGGCGGCTTGTCCATGTGAACTGCGCGACCCTGAATGGATCGGATGCGCTGGCCACTCTTTTTGGCCAAAGGCGCAGCTATCTTGGCCACGCCGGATCAGAGCGTGGAGGTTTGTTGCGCGAGGCCGATGGCGGCGTGCTTTTTCTGGATGAGGTGGATGAGCTGGGCCTGGGCGCGCAATCGGTTCTGCTGCATGCGATCGAGACGGGGCGGTTCTATCCTCTTGGATCGGACCACGAGATCACGAGCCGGTTTCATATCATCGCGGGTGCCAACAGGGACCTCCGCCAGCTCAGCGCCGAGGGGGCCTTTCGTCCCGACTTGCTGGCACGTCTCAACATGTGGCGTTTCACCTTGCCATCGCTCAAGGATCGGCGGGAGGATGTCGAGGTCAACCTTGTCCATGAACTGGCGCGCGCCGAACGCGAATTGGGGATCCAGGTCGGATTTAATGCCGATGCCCGCGACCACTATCTGAGGTTTGCGACCGACCCGGCGACGACATGGCCGGGAAACTTCCGGGATTTCAGCGCTTCGATCCGACGGCTTTGCACACTTGCGCCGCGCGGGCGCATCACCCGCGCGATGGTCACCGCAGAAATCGAGATGCTGTTACGTGATTGGAACAGCAGCACGTCGAACACGGACCTGCGATTGGTCAGAGACGTTCTAGGAGACGAGACGGATGAGGTTGATCCCTTCGATCTGGTGCAATTGGCCGAGGTCATTCGCACCTGTCGCAAAGCGTCGAGCCTGAGCGCTGCGGGCCGAACGCTTTTTTCGGCCTCGCGCAGCCGACGTAAAGTGCAAAACGATGCGGATCGGTTGCGGAAGTATCTGCAGCGCTACGGGCTGGACTGGGACATGGTTACCCGACAGCAGCGGCATTCCTAGCGCGAGGTCACGGCGACTTCAGTAAGGGTGCCAGCGCGGCTTTTGGCCTGCCCGGTGTGCCGAGTGCCAGCGGCGATTTCGAACGATCAGGCACACCGAACCCGTACAGCAAAACGACAGTCAACTGAGATTGTTCTATGAAGAAAGTGGCAGCCCGTAGGGGAATCGAACCCCTCTTTCCAGGTTGAAAACCTGGCGTCCTAACCGATAGACGAACGGGCCACGCGGTGTGAGCGGTTAGTTAGGGCCAAGCGCAGGAACGCGCAAGCGGAAATTTAGGGATCGGGACGAATTTCTGTCCCACATCCCTACGTCAGGCCGGCGCGGCATCTTCGATGCGCAGCTGTGCCGTCTGGCGGCCGGCCCAGCTGTTGATCTCCAGACGACCCGCGAAATGAAAGCGCGTCCCGTCCCGCGCGCTGAGCCGCGTGCCGAGGTCGCTTTCAAAGGCGCCGAAGCAAATCGCATCCAAACCTGCGCCGGAGCCATCGGACAGGGAGAGTTTGAGATGACTTTCGCCAACCGGCTTGGCAAAGCGCACGTCCAGAGACGGCAAGGCAAAGCGCGGGGCAGGGGCGCCGGCACCGAAAGGCCCCGCGGCCTCGATCTGCTCCAGGAGCGGCACGGAAACCGCGTTCGCCATCAGCGTGCCGTCCAGCTTCAGGTCGACCGGGCCTGCCTGACCGGCCCCTTGCCGGGCCAGCAGGTCGGACAGCCGGCTCATCGCCGGCTCAAGCAAGTCCCGGGTCACGGTCAGACCGGCCGCCATCTTATGGCCTCCGCCTTTCAGCAAAAGACCTTCGGCGGCGAGGCGCTGGATCGACGCGCCCAGATCCACGCCCGAGACCGACCGGCCCGACCCCTTGCCGATGTCGCCGTCAAAGCCGATTACGATTGCGGGGCGGTTCAGCGTCTCCTTGAGACGCGAGGCGACGATGCCGACGACACCGGGGTGCCATCCGTCTTCTGCGGCCCAGACCAGCGGGGCGTCGGCGCCGCGCGCTTCGGCCTGGGTGATGGCGGCGGCGCGGACCGCCGCCTCGATCTCGCGCCGCTCGGTGTTCAACTGATCCAGACGCTCGGCCAGGGCCTCGGCTTCATGGCGATCGCTCGTGGCCAGAAGGCGCGCGCCCAGATCCGCCTGACCGATGCGGCCCCCGGCATTCACACGCGGGCCAAGCAGGAAGCCCAGGTGGTAAGGCGTGGGTGCGGCGTCCATGCGCGCCACATCCGCAAGCGCCACGAGACCGGGGCGATCGCGTCGGGCCATGACCTTTAAACCCTGCCGGACCAAGGCGCGGTTCGCCTCAACGAGCGGGGCGACATCGGCCACCGTTGCCAGTGAAACAAGATCCAGCAAGGCTATCAGATCGGGCCCCTTTGCACCGGCGTCGCGCATTTGCCGGCCCGCTTCGACCAGCATCAGAAACACCACACCGGCGGCACAGAGATAGCCGAGCGCCCCATCTTCATCCTGACGGTTCGGATTCACCACTGCATGGGCCGGCGGCAGCGTCTCACCGCCCAGGTGATGGTCGAGGACAATGACATCGGCGCCTTGCACGGCCGCCAGAGCGTCATGCGAGAGCGTTCCGCAATCCACGCAGATGATCAGATCATGGTCGCGGGACAGGGCCTGCATTGCCGGGGCGTTCGGGCCATAGCCCTCGTCGATCCGGTCGGGCACGTAAAGCGTGGCCTGCTGGCCCATGTCCCGAAGCCAGGCGATCAAAAGCGCGGCAGAGCTGCCGCCATCGACGTCGTAGTCGGCAAATATGGCGATGCGGTGCCGGGCGTTCACGGCGGCCAGGAACCGGGAGGCCGCCTTGGACATATCCTTGAGACTGCGCGGATCAGGGAGCAGATCACGCAATTGCGGGGCAAGGAACCGCTGGGCATCGACCGCCGGAACGCCGCGCCGGGCCAGCACCTGACAAACCGCGGGCGGCAGATCGGTTTGTTGCGCCATGGCATCCGCCGCACGCGATGTCTCAAGTGAGGGGCCGATCCAGCGCCGGCCCGTCAGGGACGTCTCAACTCCAAGAAATGCCAAGGTCAACCTTTCTTGCGTCGCCCTGCCTTTGGTGGGTCTTACCGGCCCTTGCAGGCAAATCTACCACCGGCTGCAAGGCGGTCGAGCGGTTCAGGAGGCCGGCGTGCGATATTCCATTCGGCGCACCGACCCCGTTTTTGACCGCATCAAAAGGGTTTCGGTGGTCAGCCAGCCCGGTTCCCGCTTGATCCCCGGAAGGAGAGAGCCGCCGGTTACCCCGGTCGCCGCGAAAATGACATCCTGGGTGACCATCTCATCGCGGGAATAGATCTTGTCGAGATCGGTGATCCCGGCTTTGGCGGCCCGGCCTTTTTCGTCATCGTTGCGGAACAGAAGACGGCCAAAGATCTGTCCGCCCATGCATTTCAGCGCTGCTGCCGCCAGAACGCCTTCGGGCGCACCGCCAGAGCCCATATACATGTCGATCCCGGTTTTCTCGCTGTCGGCGCAGTGCATGACACCGGCCACATCACCATCGGTGATCAGCCGGATCGATGCCCCGGTCGAGCGGACTTCGGCGATCATTTCCTCGTGACGCGGACGCTCCAGGATACACACGGTGATGTCAGACGGGGCGCAGCCTTTTTCGGTCGCAAGGGCCGAAACCCGTGTGGCGGGCGGCATGTCCAAAGTCACCAGGCCTTCCGTATAGCCCGGCCCGATGGCGAGCTTTTCCATGTAGACATCGGGCGCATGCAGCATGGAGCCGCGCGGCCCCATCGCGATTACGGTCAGCGCGTTCGGCATATCCTTGGCCGTCAGGGTGGTCCCTTCCAGCGGATCTAGCGCGATGTCCACGCCAGGGCCTTTGCCGGTTCCCACTTCCTCGCCGATGAAGAGCATGGGCGCCTCGTCGCGCTCGCCTTCGCCAATCACCACAACGCCGGCGATGTCCAACATGTTCAGCTGTTCGCGCATGGCGTTGACCGCGGCCTGATCGGCTGCTTTTTCATCGCCGCGCCCAACCAAAGATGCAGAGGCGAGGGCAGCTTGCTCGGCGACGCGGGCCAGGCCCAGCGATAGCATGCGGTCGTGAAATTCAATTGTATTGGTCATAGAAGGGTCCTTGTCCGGCAAGCAGTTGAGCGGTTCAAACGGTTTCGATCCTCAGCGCCACGGGGGCGGAAGCCATCACATCCGTGGCCTCCATCGCTGCAAGCGCCTCGTCGAGGGCACTGCGTGTGGTTTTATGTGTGACGATCAGAACCGGAGCGGTAGGCGCCTCGTGGCCGTATTGACGCATCCGGTCAATCGACACACCGGAATTGCCTAAAATAGAGGCAATCTTTGCCAGCGCACCCGGTTTGTCCATCAGTTCCATCCGCAAATAATAGGGCGCGGGCAGGATGGATTTTGCGGGGCTGGCCGCTTCCAGTGCGGTCGCGGGTTGGCCGAATGTTGCCAGACGCAAGCCCCGGGCAAGGTCGCAGACATCGCCCATGACCGCGCTCGCCGTGGGGCCTTCACCGGCTCCGGGGCCCCGCAGCACGATCTGATCGACGGCATCGCCATCGATCACCACCATATTGGTGCCGCCTTCAAGCTGACCAAGGGGGGAGTTTGCCGGCACAAGACAGGGCTGCATCCGTTGTTCCAGTCCGCGACCGGTTTTTTGCGCCACGCCCAGCAGTTTGATCCGGAACCCCATATCAGACGCATGTCGGATGTCGTCGATCGACACCCGCTCAATCCCCTCGATCTCGATCCCCTCGAAGTCCGGACGGGTTCCAAAGGCGATCGAAGACAGAATGGCCAGTTTGTGGCCCGCGTCGATCCCGCCAACATCAAGAGTCGGATCCGCTTCGAGATATCCCAGATTGTCGGCCTCTTTGAAGATATCCTCATAGGGCAGGCCCGAATGCTCCATCCGCGTGAGGATGTAGTTACAGGTGCCGTTCATCACGCCCATCACCCGCGAAACCTCGTTGGCCGCAAGACCTTCGGTCAGGGCCTTGATCACCGGGATGCCGCCCGCCACCGCGGCTTCGAAGCGGATGACGCAGCCTGCTGCCTCGGCCTTCTCGGCCAGGGCCTGGCCGTGCAGGGCGAGCATGGCCTTGTTTGCGGTGACCACGTCCTTGCCAGCGTCAAGCGCGGCCTCGGTCGCGCCCTTGGCGGGGCCGTCCGCGCCGCCCATGAGTTCGACGAACACGTCAACATCATCCCGGCGCGCCAGCGTGACCGGATCGCTTTCCCAATCATAGGCGGACAAAGAGATGCCGCGATCCTTGCTGGCATCGCGCGCGGAAACGGCGGTGATCTGAATGTCACGTCCGGTGCGCGCCTTCAGCAGCGCGGCATGTTGCCGAACGATCTTTACAACGCCGATGCCAACCGTGCCCAAACCGGCCACGCCCAATCGCAAAGGTGCTGTCATGGGGTAATGTCCCTCGTTTTTGCTTTTCACCGTCCGTCTAGCGGGTTCGCGGCAGGGGCGCAACGCGGCTATTCCGTTTGAACGCCATCCTGCATACGGGCGCGCGTTCCGGGATCCACGACACCGCCCTGAAGGCGCGCTGCGCGGGCACGCAGCTGCGCGGCGCGGGCCTCCAGCGCGTCCGCTTCCTGCTGACCGGTCGTCGGATCGGGATCGTTGCCCGCAAGTAGAGTGTCGATCGGCACCAGATCAGGATAGTCGGCCACTTCGCTGGCCGGCGGAACCGCATCGTCAAGATCCGGAAACTGGGTGCACCCGCAGAGCGCGGCCACCGTTGTGCAGAGCAGGAGCATGCGCAAAAGCAAGGCGTGTCCTCTTTATCATTCTGGCACAGTGATGCCGCAGCGCCGGCTGGCTGGCAAGACAGGCTTTTTTCTGAACATCCGTTCATATAGTCTGGTCCGCAATGGCACGCACGACCGGTTCACATTCCGACATCACAGGCCCGCGCATTCAGGACGCGGCGCTGAAGCTTTTTGCGCAACATGGATTTGCCGCAGTCTCGATGCGCCAGATCGCGGGCGATGTCGGTGTGCAGGCGGGAGCCCTGTATAATTACACGACAGACAAGCAGAGCCTGCTCTTCGGCCTGATGCAACGGCACATGCAGGACCTGCTGTCGGCATGGGCGGATCTTGGCGTGAAAGGCGATGCGCTGACCCGGCTGGAGGCTTTCACCCGGTTTCACATCCGGTTCAATCTGGACCGGTCCGACGCGGTATTCATCTCTTACATGGAGCTGAGAAACCTCAGTCCGGAGAATTTTGAGAGCATCGAGGCATTGCGCCGCGCCTATGAAAACGAGCTGGAGGATATCCTGCGCGCAGGCATTGCCGAGGGAACGCTGTCGCTGCCGGACCCCAAGATCGTGACACTCGCGGTGATCGCGATGCTGACCGGCGTGAATACATGGTACCGCGTCGAAGGGCGTCTGTCGCAGGATGAAGTTGCAACGATCTATTGGGACATGGTGCGTCGGGCCGTCACGGCCTAGCGTGCCGGGCTTGGGAAGACAGGTCCGCGATGGAACAGCCGGGCACCGAACCGTCGATGCTGTCGAAGTGTGTTTTCAAGAGCGCGGCGGGGGGCGTGACCACCATGTCGCAGGTTTGATCCGGCCCCCACGCCTGCGGTCGAGCCGCAGTGCCCAGGCGCGAAACCGCGACAGGGCAAGGCGCAGCCAAAGCCGATGCCACCATCTCCTGAAGTCCCTGTTGAACGGACAGACCCGCATGCAGATCGCGCAATCGGTCGATGTCTTGGCCCAGAACGAGAAACACTTTTCCGCATCCGACGTCCATTTCCGAACCCCTTGGATGGCGGAGACATTGGCGCCACCTTCCGTTGGCGCTCCGAAGGGGAGCGCCCGGACCGGGCAAGCATCGGCACATTTGGTGCATATGTCGCAAAAGGCCCTGACGCCGCGCGGGCGGGGCGCGTCCTCGGCCAGCGGCAGGTTGGTGAAGATCTTGGAAAAGCGCAGACGCGGGCCGAATTCCGGCGTAATCACCATCTGATTGCGCGCGTATTCCCCGAGCCCGGCCTTGATCGCGTAAGGGATCACCAGCCCGGTATCGTTCATAGAGGGGACGGCCTCGTAACCGAGGTTGCGGATATAGGCGGCAAGCTGCATGACAATCGACGCTTCATGACTGTATTCCCGGCCCGTGGCGGCACCGGCCAGTGCCGATGGATAGGTCGCCACAAGCTCCTGATCCATCTCGTGGCCAAGGACGATGACATGGGTCAACCCCTTTGGCAGCTCCAGCGGTGCCTCGCTCAGATCGCGGGTATCGACGCGGGAGGCGTAGAGCCAGCGGTCATCAAGGTCGGTTACCCCGCAAAGATGTGCGCCAAAAAATCGTGCAATACGCTTGATTTCATTCGACATTTTCAGGGGTTCATCGGCGCTGACCCGGGTGGGCGCCACGGGTGTGTCGTAGCTGATCGGCGCCTGAAATCCTTCGCGGCGGCCTTGGTCCGCGTGGCGATTGGTCATCACGTCCGAGATCAGCCAGGCCGCGTTGCGCAATGCAAAATCGCGTTGTGAAAAGCCGGCCCCCCGTTGGGGAATGGCCTCCATCCTGTAGGAGGCAAAGAAAGCATCGGTTTGCCGGGTGCGCACGCCCGCGTCCCAGAACGCACGGGTGAAGATGTCGTTGCGCTGGGCGAAGCGTTCGAACCTGTCGGTCACCTCGATCCCGGCGGCTGCGTCCCCCGCGCGTTTGGGGGCTGCTCTATGTGCAGGCTCGCTCATACCAGGACGCTAGCGGGCGACGGTGAACCGATCAATTCCGAAGGTCGCAAACAGAGGCGACCGTGGCCGGTTTTGCCGCGAATGATCGCAAAAACAGGAGGATCGTCATGCGGATCGGATTTGTCGGGTTGGGGAATGTGGGCGCGAAACTGGCGGGCAGTCTGGTGCGGAACGGGATGCAGGTGCAGGTCTTCGACCTGTCCGCATCTCGGATCGCCCCTCTGGTCGAAGCGGGCGCCGGTCAGGTGGAAGGGCCCGCGGCCCTGATGCGCGACAATGACGTGGTCATCACGTGCCTGCCAAGCCCGGCTGCCAGTGATGCTGTGCTCTCCGCGATGCTGCCCGAGGTCGGCCCCGGCAAGATCTGGATGGAGATGTCCACGACCGATGCCGCAGAGATCATGCGCCTTGGCGGTGAAGTCATCGAAAGAGGGGGCATGGCCGTCGATTGCCCGGTCTCCGGTGGCTGTCACCGTGCGGATACCGGCAATATCAGCATTTTTGCGGGGTGCGACCGGGCTGCATTCGACCGGATCCTGCCTTTGCTGACCGTGATGGGACGGCGGGTTCTTCATACCGGCGCCTTGGGCAGTGCCAGCGTGCTCAAGGTCATTACCAATTATCTGGCGACCGCCAACCTGGTGAGCTGCGCCGAGGCCCTGACCGTGGCCAAGGGCGCTGGCCTTGATCTGGGCGTGGCCTATGAGGCCATTCGCATCTCATCGGGGACCTCCTTTGTCCATGAAACGGAAAGCCAGGTGATCCTCAACGGAAGTCGCGATATCTCGTTCACGATGGATCTGGTGGCCAAGGATATCGGCCTCTTTCAGGATGTTGCGGATCATGCCGGCATACCTCTGGACCTGTCACCGCTTCTTGTTGCGATCTTCGAAGATGGCATCGCGCGTTACGGCGCGCGGGAGCTGTCGCCTAACATCATCCGCCGGTTGGAGGATGCGACGGGCCTCGACATAAGGGCACCGGGTTTCCCCGCGCAGATGGTCGATACCGAACCCGAGGAGGAGGGCGCGGAGGTCGTTGTGCCCAGGCAAAGCTGAGAAGGGGCTGGTTGCCTGTCGCAAATCCGGCTAAAGCCCGGCAAGGCAGGTCAGGAGGTAAATCGTGAGCGACGAAGTATTGGCCGTGGTCAGAGCGTCTTCGCCACGCCGATGGATGGGCATCGTGATGCTTGTGGTGATCGGGCTTCTGGTGATCTATGTCGCTTTGGCCACCCCTCCGGCGCTGGAATGGCAGGTTTTCCTGATCGTAACTGGCCTCGTGGCGCTTTGGGTGGCGGATAAGATGCGTCGTGCCACCGAGGGCTGGATCGAATTGACCGAAGACGCCCTGCGCAGCAGCGACGGCCAGGTCATCGCGCTGGTGGATGAGATCGAAAATCTCGACCGGGGGCTTTTTGCCTTCAAGCCCTCAAACGGGTTTCTTGTAAAGACAAAGGCCCCGGGTCCACGGGCGTGGCATCCGGGGCTTTGGTGGCGCATCGGGCGCCGTATCGGGGTCGGCGGGGTGACCGCCGCCGCGCAGACCAAGGCAATGTCCGAGATCCTGTCGGCCCTGCTGATGGCCCGAAAGACCCCTTAGGACCGCCAGGCGAGCTGCGGGGCAAAGCGAGGTCGCGTGAAGACAAAGTTGTCGATCGACGTGACCTCCATCCCGACGTTGAAGGGGGGTGTCCATGTATTCCACGTCTCTACCAGGATCACGCGTTCCTGATCCGGCATGGTGGGCAGACGCTCGTTGAATGCGGAAAGCGTGTTGTCTGTCAGCTGCGTAATGCCGCCCCGCGCGCTGGACCAGTCGAGGTAGTAGCGGTCGTCGCCCGCATCCCAGCGGATTACCGAGATACGCAGAGACATCGGAGAGTTCGACCGCGCCAGATCCTGGGTCAGCGAATACATGCTGTCGATATAGGCATTGTTGATCGCCGCGGTCTCACGCGAGATCAGATCGCCGATCGTATACGCCGTCTTGAGGTTTGTGGCGGATTGCCGGTACGCGTCGAAGAACACGAAGCTGGCGCAATATGCAAAAAAGAGGATGGGCATCATCATCGCGAACTCGACCGTGACAAGGCCATCTGTGTCCTGTGCGAAGCGTTTGATGCGTGTTCTGAGGGATCTCGGAAACATGGTGTTACCTCGGTTCTTGAACGAAGGCGGAGGTCGAAACCAGAGCGTAGCGTCCGGCTCCGTCCTTGATCAGGTCCTTGCCGAGACCCATCATCGGAAAGATCGGATCGAATTTCGCGCAGGCGCGAAGAAACATCAGCTCATTGTCCAACCCGTTGACGAAGCTGCGCACAGGGGCCACAGGTTGTGACTGGTCGCGACAGTCGGCGACGGCGGGGATGCCGGTCCAGGCGCGTGGATCCAGAACGACCATCTCCAACCGAAGGTCACTGCAATCGTCGATAAATCCGGCCCGGCTGCAGATCGTGTTCTTGATATCGTCATGTTGAGGCGCACTGCCCGTGCCAAGACGGATATCCCGAACGGTCATATCCAGGGCCCGCTCCAGCATGACATGGTGAAGCTGGACAAAGCCAAGCTCTACCGCCGAAATCAGCATCATGAACATCGGCAGAAAGACGATGGAAAACTCGACCGTCGCGGTTCCATCCTCCCGCCGCATGAAGCGGCGGGCACGTTTGCGAAGAAATCGGATCATTGGGTCAACCTCAATTGACGGATGGATGAGGCGATCGCCACGAAGGCATCGGAAATCTCCAGGCCGTCCACGTCGAAATAGTGACTGACTGAGCTGGCGCAGTCCTGCAGCAAGGTCTCACTGGCCGACGGAGCTTCGAACCCGATCGTGAACACGATGGTCTGATTGTTCTTGGCGGCCTTGCAGATGTTCTTGGTGCGCGTGTTCTTGTTCGAAGAACTGTAGGAGCGGCGAACGTTGTAGTACCAGTCGTTCCAGGCTTGGCTGCTTCCCATCCAGGGTTGGTGGAGGTCTTCCACGATGTCCTTCATCGTGGTGAACGCCCAAAGCTCTGGATAGGTGAGGCGCACGGCATTTCCGGCTTCGCTTCTGTCCTCGCAGCTGCGGATCCAGCCATACCAGGAGTGCCATCTGTCTTCGCAGACCTCGTGGAAGCCGGCGCCGAACGCATGGTCCTCCCAGCGGTTAAGATGCGGCCAGTAGAAACGTCCGGTATCCGGGTTGTAGATCGAATACTTCTTCTCGTTGTCGTTCCACCAGATGTTGGTGTTTCCACTGCGATATGCGTTTCTGAGGTAATATTGGCTGGTGTTCTGGCCGTCGGTCATCAGAACGATCACTTTGATCGTTTCGTTGTCGGTGTGTGCCGCGGGCCGGTCGGAAAAGCCCGCGTCGATGTCACCGTCGGCCGCCAAGGTCGATGCGATGGTCTGAAAGCTGGGATCCAGCAGAATTGCGCCCCATTTCATCCCCAGATCCAAAGACGTGTTGCCATCTGCAAAGAGGTTGTCGATGAAGCTTTTGAGCGTGGCGCGATTGTCTTCCAGCACCAGGATCTCGCGCGAGGCATCGTGTTCGCAGACCGGGTCCCGCACCAGGTTTTTGGGAGTGCTTTTGCGCCCTTCGAAACGCTCCCACGGATCGAAATGCATGGTCCGCTTGTAGGAGGCCGTCGTGCTGATGGTGGTGTTCTTGAAATCGTTGCCTGCCCAGTTGATGCAGCGAGAGTAGTTATGCTCGGTGCTGACGTTGAGCTGGTCAAAGATCTCCTGCGGAACGGAAACCTGCGTCGCGTACGGAATGATGGAAATGCTGATCTGCCCCGGATCCGAGTTATCGAGCATTTCGTCAACGAAATCCTTCGCGGCCACTTTGAGGTTCGTGAGGCGGGAGCTGCGGTTCATGGATCCCGACACATCCAGCACCAGCGAGATTTCCACATCCTCGATGCGTTCTTCGGCAACGCTTGCTGCGGGTGCCTCAAGTGTATCGAGGCCGACCATGTGAATGAATTGGGTCTGAACCTCGGTGCTGGCAGTGCCGGAGACGGTTCTGAAGTTCAGCCCGTCCTCGACCGTGACAGAGGACAGAAACTCCGATAGGCCGGCCTTGGCGAAATAATCCTCCACCACCGCATCCGGGGACAGCGGCTGATCCATGTCCGCCGCGGCCAGAACCGCCCGGTCAAGCGTGTATTGCAGCCGTGTTCTGTCGCGTTCATAGCGCATCAGATCAATGCCGAGACCCGTCACCAGGAACATGCAGATAAACAGGTAAACCGCGAAGATCACCATCACGCCGGACTCGTCCCCGGCAAAGGTTTTCAATGACCAGCGCGTCGCGCCAACATCGCTTTTGACTTCTTCGTTTGCCATTACTCGTCGCCTTCCTGCCCGATCCCCACCGTTCAGGCTGACACAATTCTTCCACGGTGTTATGCATTCTGAACGTGGCCAAAATTGGGCAAATATCTCGAAAAATCAGAGGCTTTTGGCGAAAATTTGAGATAATCCGGCGCCGTCCGGTGGCATTGTTTCGCTTTCGTGTTCAAAGCCCGGGTTGCGATCTGTTCGCACGAAGTTAGAAACCGCCCAAAAAAGTCGCACAGGTTAACGGTCTCGTCATAATGTCGGGGTCACAACTCTGGTGGACCGAGTCGTCAGGAAACCAGCATCGGGAGGGGCGTTTATGTCCAACAAGACAGAACCGACATTTCGTGAGAGCGTGGATTTGATGTTCAACCGCGCCGTGGCCTTGATGGACCTCCCGCCCGGCCTCGAAGAAAAGATCCGGGTCTGCAACGCGACCTACACCGTGCGATTCGGCGTGCGCCTGAGGGGGCAGATCCAGACCTTCACAGGATACCGTTCGGTGCATTCCGAACATATGGAGCCGGTCAAGGGCGGGATCCGCTATGCCATGGGGGTCAACCAGGACGAGGTGGAGGCGCTGGCGGCGCTGATGACCTATAAATGCGCACTGGTGGAGGCCCCGTTCGGCGGGTCGAAGGGCGGGTTGCGGATTGATCCGCGCCAATACGACGAACACGAGCTTGAATTGATCACCCGCCGCTTTGCCTATGAACTGGCCAAGCGCGACCTCATTCATCCGTCCCAGAATGTCCCGGCGCCCGACATGGGCACCGGAGAACGGGAAATGGCATGGATGGCGGATCAATATGCGCGGATGAATACCACCGATATCAACGCCCGGGCCTGTGTCACGGGCAAGCCCCTGAACTCGGGCGGGATTGCCGGACGGGTGGAGGCGACGGGCCGGGGTGTTCAGTACGCCTTGCGGGAATTCTTCCGTGATCCGCGCGATATGGCGAAGGCGGGTTTGACCGGATCTCTCGACGGCAAGCGGGTGATCGTTCAGGGCCTGGGCAACGTTGGATACCATGCCGCGAAATTCCTGCGCGAGGAAGACGGGGCCATCATCACCGGAATTATCGAACGTGACGGTGCCCTTTTCAATCCCGATGGTCTGGACGTTGATGCGGTGCGCAACTGGATCGTTGCGCGTGGCGGCGTTGCCGGTTTTCCGGATGCCGCCCACACCGCCGAGGGGGCGGCGGTTCTGGAGGAGGAATGCGATATCTTGATCCCGGCGGCCCTCGAAGGCGTGATCAACATGAGCAATGCCGAACGGATCAAGGCGCCGCTGATCATCGAGGCCGCCAATGGCCCCGTCACGGCAGGCGCTGACGATATCCTGCGCACCAAAGGGACGGTGGTTATTCCGGACATGTATGCGAATGCAGGCGGTGTTACGGTGTCCTATTTCGAATGGGTCAAGAACCTGAGCCATATCCGCTTTGGCCGCATGCAGCGCCGCCAGGAAGAGGCGCGCCACCAGCTTGTGGTGGACCAGCTTGAACGGCTGAGTGCATCTATCGGAAATGGCTGGAACCTGAGCCCTGACTTCAAGCAGAAGTACCTCAAAGGCGCGGATGAACTGGAGCTGGTTCGTTCCGGTCTCGATGACACGATGCGCATCGCTTACCAATCCATGCGCGACGTCTGGCACAGCCGTGACGATGTCGATGATCTGAGGATGGCGGCGTATCTGGTGGCAATCGACAAGGTTGCGTCAAGCTACCGGGCCAAAGGCCTCTAGAACTTGCGCTTTCCGGCCCGCCACGCGCGGGTCAGATCCCCGATGAAGGGCACATTCAGGAAGGTGTGATCAGAAGCCCGTAGATGTCGGTGGCGATATGGGCGATCACGAGCGCATGGATGTCTCGGGTCAGGATGTAGGCCACGGTCAGGATGGCTCCGGACAAAATCACCGTGAGCGTAGGGCCAAGGCCCCAGAGCGGATAGTGCACAACGACAAACACAGCGAGAGAGATCATGCCGGCCAACCAGATGGATCCCGTCAGATCCGTCAGCCGCTCGATGGCATAGCAACGATAGAGCCATTCCTCTCCCCCGGCGACGATCAGGATGGTGAGCAAAAGATACCAGACCGGCAGGCCGTCGAGGCGGCTGAGACCGGTCGAGAAATCGCCCAGATCCAGCCAGTCGACCAGCCCGTAGGCGAAGGGGCCGAAGACGAAGATGAAAAATGCGGTCAGGCCGCCCGCGATCAGAAGACTTTGGAGCCGCAAAGGCCGCAGACCAAGGCGCTTGGCAGAGATCCCCTCGGGACCGGACGCGCGTCTGTAAACTGCAACCAGCAGCAGCGCGAATGCAACAAGGAATATC
Organism: Thalassococcus sp. S3; assembly: GCF_004216475.1. Classification (GTDB taxonomy): domain Bacteria; phylum Pseudomonadota; class Alphaproteobacteria; order Rhodobacterales; family Rhodobacteraceae. Next base: position 1,654,854 of record NZ_CP022303.1, read on the forward strand.
GCGCGCAAGACGAGCGTGTCGGTCAGTTGTAAAGCCAGGACCGACAGGAGCGCGATCAATCCAGGCCCGGCCAGCGCGAGCCAAAGACCCAATGATTTTGAACGACGCATGGCCGAAAGATAAGGGCTGCGGGCGTTTCTCAAAATGGCGCTTCGCGATCGATTGGCAAAAGCGCCAAGCGGAGAGATTGGCTTGGGGAGGTCGCAGGCGGACACGGCCATGTCGAAAAGAGCGTGGGCGGCGGATGGACGCATTGCGTATTGTCGGCGCGTGCGTGGTGATATCACGCAAAGGGACAGGAGTGACGTGATGCGGTTTTCCGGCTGGCGGATCCTTAAGGAAGGTATGACCGGCAACAAGGGTTGGCAGGCTCATTGGCGTGATCCCGAGCCAAAGGCAGAGTACGACATCGTCATCATTGGCGGCGGCGGGCACGGGCTTAGCACCGCCTATTACCTTGCCAAGGAACATGGTCTGACCAACGTGGCCGTGCTGGAGAAAGGCTATATCGGCGGCGGCAATGTGGGGCGGAACACCACAATCGTGCGGGCCAACTACTTTCTGCAGGGCAATTCCGAATTCTACTCGCACTCGCTGAAATTGTGGGAGGGGCTGGAGGAGGACCTCAACTACAACGTGATGCATTCGCAGCGCGGGCTGATCAACCTGTTCCACTCGGACGGTCAGCGCGATGCCTTTGCGCGGCGTGGCAATTCCATGATCAACCAAGGTGACGATGCCATTCTGTTGGACCGGGCGGGCGTGAAGAAACATCTGCCTTATCTCGATTTCGACAACGTGCGCTTCCCGATCTATGGCGGTCTTTATCACCCGCGCGGGGGCACCGCGCGGCACGACGCGGTGGCCTGGGGCTATGCGCGCGGCGCCGACAGCCGGGGCGTAGATCTCATCCAGAACTGCGAAGTGACGGGCATCGACATTGAGGGCGGTGTCGTCAAAGGCGTGCAAACCACGCGCGGGGCGATCCGGGCCAAGAAAGTAGGGATCGTAGTCGCAGGACGCTCGGGTCAGGTGGCGGCGATGGCGGGCATGCGGCTGCCAATTGAGAGCCATATTCTTCAGGCTTTTGTCACCGAAGGGCTGAAGCCGGTCATCGACCACGTGGTCAGCTTTGGCATGGGGCATTTCTATATCAGCCAGTCCGACAAGGGCGGGCTTGTCTTTGGGGGCGATCTGGATTTCTACGCCTCTTATGCGTCGCGGGGCAACCTGCCGATGATGGAACATGTGATGGAGGCGGGCATGACGCTGATGCCGATGATCGGCAAGGCCAAGGTGCTGCGCAGCTGGGGCGGGATCATGGATATGACGCCCGACGGCTCGCCCATCATCGACAAGACGGGGATTGACGGCCTCTATATCGATTGCGGCTGGTGTTATGGCGGGTTCAAGGCGGTGCCCGGCTCGGGCCATTGCTTCGCGCATTTGATCGCGACGGACCGGCCCCACGCGGCGGCGGAGACGTTCCGGCTGGACCGGTTCCGAACCGGCGTGGGGCTGATGGATGAAGAGGGGACGGGCTCTCAACACAACCTGCATTGAGAGGTTGAAAGCATGGGAGCCTCCGGCGGGAGTTTATTTGGCAAGATGAAGAGTGGAGCGGCGCGATGAGGATCACCTGTCCGATATGCGGCGAGCGGGATCGGCGCGAGTTTTACTATCAGGGCGATGCGGTCGCGTTGCGGCGGCCGGACCCGGAGGCCGGGGACGAGGCGTGGGACGACTACGTGCATCTGCGCGACAACCCTGCGGGAGAGACAAGGGACCTTTGGTATCACGAGGCGGGCTGCGGCGCCTGGGTGGTAGTGACCCGGAACACGGTGACCCATGAGATTGTCAGCACAGAGCTGGCCGAGGCGGAGGCGCGCGCATGAGGGTTGCGGGCAAAGGGCTGGTGGATCGAAGCCGAACGGTCACGTTTTCCTATGACGGGCATCGGTATGAGGGGTTTGCGGGAGATACGCTGGCCTCGGCCTTGCTGGCCAATGACGTCCGGCTGGTGGCGCGGTCCTTCAAGTATCACAGGCCACGCGGCATTCTGACGGCGGGCAGCGAGGAGCCGAATGCGCTGATGACCATCGGTCAGGGCGCGGCACAGGAGCCGAACGTCCGAGCGACTGTGCAGGAGCTATACGAGGGGCTGGAGGCGCGCAGTCAGAATGCCTGGCCATCGGTGGATATGGACCTGATGGCGGTGAATGACTTCGCCGCGCCATTTTTGGGGGCCGGATTTTACTACAAGACCTTCATGTGGCCCCGCGCCTTTTGGGAAAAGCTTTATGAGCCGGTGATCCGCCGCGCGGCGGGGCTTGGGGCGCTGTCGGGCGAGAACACCGCGGAGCGTTACGAGCGAGCCTATGCCTTCTGCGATCTGTTGGTGATCGGTGCGGGGCCAACCGGCCTCATGGCGGCGCTGACGGCGGCACGGGCCGGGGCGGATGTGGTCCTGGCCGACGAAGACAGCCTAATGGGCGGGCGGCTGAATGCCGAGACCTACGAGGTCGCGGGCAAGCCCGGCCATGTCTGGGCGGCGGAGGTTGTCGCGGAACTGGCGGCGATGGAGAATGTGCGGCTGATGACGCGCACGACGGTCACGGGCGCCTACGATCAGGGCACCTATGGCGCGCTGGAGCGGCGCGCACCGGGCAGCGCCGCACCGCTGGAGACGTTCTGGCGCATCGTATCGAAGCAGACGGTGCTGGCCGCAGGTGCGCTGGAGCGGCCGGTGGCGTTTCGCAACAACGACCGGCCGGGGATCATGACGGCGGGCGCGGTTAGGGCTTATCTCAACCGCTGGGGCGTGAGCCCGGGCCGGGCGGTGACGGTCTTTGGCAACACTGACGATGCGCACCGGACAGCGCGGGATCTCGTCGCGGCAGGGGTGCATTTGGCGGCGCTGATCGACAGCCGGGAGGAGGCGCCGGATGCCAAGGATTTTGCCGTCTACAAGGGCGCGGTGGTGTCCAATGCGCAAGGGCGCAAGGGGCTGGAGAGCCTCACGATCCGGACGGGCAGGGGGGAGGAGAAGCTCTCGACCGATTGTCTGGCTATGTCGGGTGGCTGGAACCCGACGGTGCATCTGACCTGTCATATGAACGGGCGTCCGACCTGGGCGCCGGAGATTGCAAGCTTCATCCCAACGCCGGGTGCGATCCCGGGGCTGGTCGCGGCGGGCGCCTGCAACGGGGTTTTCTCCACCGCTGGCTGTCTGGCCGCCGGGGTCGCGGCGGCAGGCGAGGCGCTGGAGGCTTTGGGACGCAAAGCGCCTGCGATGGAGGTGCCAGAGGCGGAAGACGACCCCTACCGCATCGCGCCGCTCTGGGCGGTGCCGGGCAAGGGGCGCGCCTGGCTCGATTTCCAGAACGATGTGAGCGTGAAGGACGTCAAACAGGCCGCGCAGGAGAACTTCCGCTCGGTCGAGCATATGAAGCGCTACACGACGCAAGGCATGGCGACCGATCAGGGCAAGAATTCCAACGTGGCCGCCCTTGCCCTGCTCGCCGATGCAACGGGGCGGGGCATTCCCGAGACGGGAACGACGACGTTCCGCCCGCCCTATACGCCCGTGTCGATCGCTGCGATGGGGGCGGGCGCGCAGGGCGACGGCTTTGCGCCGCAGCGCTTCACCACCAGCCACAAGGCGAGTGTCGAGCGCGGCGCGCCGATGATCGAGGCCGGACTCTGGTACAGGCCCAGCTATTTCCCGGCACCGGGCGAGAAGACCTGGCGGCAATCCTGCGATCGGGAGGTTGCGATGGTGCGCGAGGCGGTGGGGATCTGCGATGTTTCCACGCTGGGCAAGATCGACATTCAGGGGCCGGATGCGGGCGCGTTTCTCGATTTCGTTTATACCAACATGTTCTCGACGCTGAAGCCGGGCCGCGTGCGCTATGGCCTGATGCTGCGCGAGGACGGGCACGTGATGGATGACGGCACCACCGCACGGCTGGCCGACGATCATTATGTAATGACCACGACGACGGCCGCGGCGGGGCAGGTGATGCGGCATCTGGAGTTTGTGCACCAATGCCTGCGGCCTGATCTGGACGTCTCCTTCATCTCCGTAACCGAGCAATGGGCGCAGTTTGCCGTCGCCGGTCCCAAAGCGCGGGAGCTTTTGAACGGGCTGCTCGACGCGCCGCTGGACGATGAAAGCTGGCCCTTCATGTCCTGCGGCGAGGTTGCTGTGATGGGAGTCAAGGGGCGGCTCTTCCGCATCTCCTTTTCGGGCGAGCATGCTTATGAACTGGCTTTGCCTGCCCGCTACGGCGACAGCCTGTTCCGGGAACTCGTCGCGCGAGCGGAGGCGTTGGGCGGAGGGCCGTACGGGATGGAAGCACTCAATGTGCTGCGGATCGAGAAAGGGTTCATCACCCACGCAGAGATCCACGGGAGGACCACGGCGTTCGACATCGGGATGGAGCGCATGGTGTCAGCCAAGACCGATTGCATCGGCAAGACGATGGCCGCACGGCCCGGGCTGGTCGATGAGGCGCGCGAGCGGCTGGTCGGGTTGAAACCGGTGGGCGCGGTCAAGCAACTCACGGCCGGAGCGCATCTTTTTGAGGCGGAGGCCGAGGCGGTGAGGATCAACGATCAGGGCTATGTGACGTCGGTGGGCTATTCCCCGACGCTGGGCACGATGCTGGGTCTGGGGTTTCTCAAGAACGGGCCGGATCGGTATGGCGAGACGGTGAAGATGGTCGATCATCTGCGCGGGGTGGAGACACTCTGCGAAGTGGTGAACCCGGTCTTCTTTGACCCAGAGGGAGGGCGCGTGCGTGGCTGAACTGATCGCGAAGACGCCCTGTGACGGGCTTTTGCCGCTTGAGATCGGCGGCGTGTCACTGATGGAGGTCGATCCGGGCGTGATGACCTCTATCGCCCCGTGCAAGGGGCAGGAGGGCGCCTTGTCGGACGCACTGCAGACCGCGCATGGCATGGCGTTTCCGGCGCCAAACCGGGCGACGGGCAAGGGGGGCGCACGGGCCATCTGGTTTGCGCGTGGGCAGGCGATGCTGATGGGGCCCGCCCCGGAGGCAAGCCTTGCTGCAAACGCCGCGCTGACCGATCAGTCTGATGCCTGGGCGGTGGTCACATTGGAGGGCGAGGGCGCAGAGGACGTGCTGGCGCGGCTTGTGCCCGTTGATCTGCGTAATGCCGTGTTCAAGCGAGGGCACACGGCGCGCACGTCAATGATGCACATGCCGTCCTCCATCACCCGCATCGGGGCCAACACATTCCTGATCATGACCTTCCGGTCGATGGCGCAAACGCTGGTACATGATCTCAAAACCGCGATGGAGAACCTTGCGGCACGGAGCTGACGGCGTTCACATCTGCGCTGGGCACCTTCAAGCGGGCCGGGCACGCGTGTAGGCTATCCCGAATCTCGCCGGGGCGCAGCCGGCGATCCCGAATTCGGAGTGTAATATGAGATATGCTATGGCTTTGACCTGTGCCGCGCTGATGGCGTCACCGGCGTTGGCGACATCCAAAAAGGAAGAGGATTGCACCCACCAGGCTGCCGTCGCCGCCGCGGTGCAGCAGGCACGGCTGGACGGGGTGCCACAGAACAGGGTGGCCGAGACCATCACCGAAGGGGAGGTGAGCTGGCCCGACCGCTATAGCAACGCCATCCCCATCTTTGCCGCGCAGATCTACACGATCAAAAAGCGCGATTTGCGGGAGACTGACCTGCGTGCGGAATGGATGAACACCTGCATGTCGAATTGACGACTCGACTCCGCGGGTCCGCAGACCGATATTTGACGGATGAGCCTGCCTCCCGGTTTTCTTGATGAATTGCGCAGCCGGTCCAGCCTGTCTCAGGTCGTGGGCCGCAAGGTTATGTGGGATGCCCGCAAGTCGAACCAGGGCAAGGGCGACATGTGGGCGCCGTGTCCCTTTCATCACGAGAAAACGGCCAGCTTTCACGTCGATGACCGCAAGGGGTTTTACTATTGCTTCGGTTGCCATGCGAAAGGGGACGCGATCTCCTTCGTGCGGGAGACCGAGAATGTGAGCTTCATGGAGGCGGTCGAGATCCTGGCGCGCGAGACCGGCATGACCATGCCCGCCCGTGATCCTAAGGCGCAGGAGAAGGCCGACAAACGCACGCAACTCGCTGACGTGATGGAGCAGGCAGTCCAATTCTTCCGACTGCAGCTCAAGACGGGAGCGGCGGCCCCTGCGCGGGACTATCTGGCGGGGCGCGGGCTGGACGTGGCGGCGTGCGACCGGTGGGAGATCGGCTTTGCCGCTGATGCCTGGCAGGCCATGTGGGACCATCTGCGCGGCAAGAGCGTGGCGGAAGAGCTGATCCTTGGCTGCGGGCTTGCCAAACCCTCGACCAAGGGCGGCAAACCATATGACACGTTCCGCAACCGCATCATGTTCCCGATCCGCGATGCGCGGGGGCGGTGCATTGCGTTCGGCGGCCGGGCGATGGACCCCAACGACAACGCCAAGTACCTGAACTCTCCCGAGACCGAGCTTTTCGACAAGGGCCGCAGCCTCTACAACCACGGCCCCGCCCGCACGGCGGCGGGCAAAGGGCAGCCCCTGATCGTAGCCGAAGGCTATATGGATGTGATCGCGCTGGCAGAGGGCGGCTTTGGCGCGTCCGTGGCCCCGCTGGGCACGGCGGTTACCGAAAACCAGTTGCAACTGCTCTGGCGCATCTCGCCCGAACCGATCATTGCGCTCGATGGCGACAAGGCCGGGCTGCGCGCGGCGATGCGGCTGATCGACCTTGCCTTGCCCCTGTTGGAGGCGGGGCAAAGCCTGCGCTTTGCGCTGATGCCGGAAGGTCAGGACCCCGATGATCTGATCCGCAGCGAAGGCGCGCCCGCGGTGCAAAAGCTGCTCGATCAGGCGATCCCGATGGTCAAACTGCTCTGGCAGCGAGAAACGGAGGGCAAGACCTTCGACAGCCCCGAGCGGAAGGCAGCCCTCGACAAGGCGCTGCGGGAGAAGATCAAGCTGATCCGCGATCCGTCGATCCGCAGTCATTACGGGCAGGAAATCAAGGACCTGCGCTGGCAGCTTTTCCGCGCCCGTCCCCAGAGCGGTCGTAAGACGCCCTGGAAGCAGCCGCAGAACGCTCCGACACCGGGTGCGAAATCGTCGCTTCTGGCGGCAGCCGGCGAGGGCGCGGAGGAGCATCTGCGCGAAGCGGTGATCCTGGCCGCCATCATTGCCACGCCGGAAATCGCGGCGGAATTCGAACGCGGGCTCGAAGACCTCTCCTGCGCCGACCCGGACCACGCGGCCTTGCGCGACATGATATTGCGCCACGCGATTGATGCACCCACGACACTGCGTGCGGAAATCGATGCCAACCTTGGCCCCGCCCCCCTTGAAAAGCTGCACGGTCTTCGCCATGTCGCGATCACGCCCTGCCTGCGCAAACCCGGCGATGTTGAGATGGCCCAGATGACAGTGGCCGAGGAACTCGCAAAACTTCAAGCGCGGCGAGGGTTAAGTGCCGAGATTGCCGACGCGGCAGAGGACCTGACAGGCGTGGCCGACGAAGCGGTCACCTGGAGGCTCGCCCAGGCGGCTGAGGCGCGCAACCGTGCAACGCGAAGCCAGCAGGAAGACACGACCGAATACGAGACGGGCGAAAACGGCGCACGCATCAATCGCGATGAACGCACCGCCTTTGACGCCCTTTTGGACAAAATCAGCTATTCGAAACCGGGCCGCTGAGACGCTTTGGTAAAGAATCGCTAAAGAAAACGGGATAAACGGGTAGCCGAATCGCTTGATCGCGCTATTGATTCGTTTTGGAGCGAATCGCCACCGCCCATGCAGGAGCACTGAATGGCCGCCAAAGATAACGACGACCGGAAGCCAGACGACCAAGACGCCGAAATCTCCCTGGATATGAGCCAGGCCGCCGTCAAGAAGATGATCGGCGAGGCCCGTGAAAAGGGCTACATCACCTACGATCAGCTCAATCAGGTTTTGCCGCCCGATCAGGTAAGTTCGGAGCAGATCGAAGATGTGATGTCGATGCTCAGCGAGATGGGTATCAACATCATCGAGGATGAAGAGGCCGAGGAGGAGGAGCAAAAGGGCTCCACCGAGGTTGTGACCACGCAGGATGCGCGTGAGGTCACCCTGGCCAGCGCCCAGACTGAAAAGCTGGACCGCACCGACGACCCGGTGCGCATGTATCTGCGCGAAATGGGCTCGGTCGAGCTGCTCAGCCGCGAGGGCGAGATTGCCATCGCCAAACGGATCGAGGCGGGGCGCAATACGATGATCGCCGGGCTCTGCGAAAGCCCGCTGACCTTTCAGGCGATCACGATCTGGCGCGACGAACTTCTGAGTGAAGAGATCCTTCTGCGCGATGTCATCGACCTTGAAACCACCTTCTCCGGCCAGATGGGCGAGGATGGCGAGGTCGAGGAGCCGATGGTCGATACCTCATCGGTGGCCGCGAAAAAGACCGAAGACACTGGTCCCGAGCTGGACGCCGATGGCAACCCGATTGCCAAGGACGATGATGACGACGATGACGATCAGGCCAACATGTCGCTGGCCGCGATGGAGGCGGCGCTCAAGGACCAGGTGCTGACCACGCTTGAGCGGATCGCGAATGATTACGCCCAGCTGAGCGAGATGCAGGACAGCCGTATCTCGGCAACACTGAACGAGGATGGATCCTTCAGCGAAGCCGACGAGGCGACTTATCAGGCGTTGCGGGCGGAGATCGTTCTTCTCGTCAACGAGCTGCATCTGCATAACAACCGGATCGAGGCGCTGATCGACCAGCTTTACGGCATCAACCGCCGGGTCATGTCTCTCGACAGTTCGATGGTGAAGCTGGCCGACCAGGCCCGGATCAACCGCCGCGAATTCATCGAGGCCTATCGGGGTCGCGAGCTTGATCCCAACTGGCTGGCCGAGATGTCCGAAAAGCCCGGGCGCGGCTGGCAGATGTTCATCGAACGCTCTACCGACAAGGTCGAGCAATTGCGCGCGGACATGGCGCAGGTCGGTCAGTATGTCGGCCTCGACATCTCTGAATTCCGCCGCATCGTGCAGCAGGTCCAGAAGGGTGAGAAAGAAGCCCGCCAGGCCAAGAAGGAAATGGTCGAGGCGAACCTGCGGCTGGTTATCTCGATTGCGAAGAAATACACCAACCGCGGGCTGCAATTCCTGGACCTGATCCAGGAGGGCAACATCGGCCTGATGAAGGCGGTGGACAAGTTCGAATATCGCCGCGGTTACAAGTTCTCGACCTACGCCACCTGGTGGATCCGTCAGGCAATCACCCGGTCCATCGCGGACCAGGCCCGCACCATCCGGATCCCGGTGCACATGATCGAAACGATCAACAAGCTGGTGCGCACCGGTCGCCAGATGCTGCACGAGATCGGGCGGGAGCCGACGCCGGAGGAACTGGCCGAAAAGCTGCAGATGCCGCTTGAGAAGGTCCGCAAGGTGATGAAGATCGCCAAGGAGCCGATCTCCCTCGAGACACCCATCGGCGACGAAGAGGACAGCCAGCTGGGCGATTTCATCGAGGACAAGAATGCCGTCCTGCCGCTGGACAGTGCAATTCAGGAAAACCTCAAGGAAACCACGACCCGCGTTCTTGCTTCGCTCACACCGCGCGAAGAACGTGTGCTCCGCATGCGTTTTGGCATCGGCATGAACACCGATCACACGCTGGAAGAGGTGGGTCAGCAGTTCAGCGTGACACGCGAGCGGATCCGGCAGATCGAAGCAAAAGCGCTGAGAAAGCTGAAACACCCCAGCCGCAGCCGCAAACTGCGCAGCTTTCTCGACCAGTAATCCTTGCAACATCGGATTGGCGCGCGTCCGCATCAGCGGCGCGCGCTTTTCGTCACAGGCAAAGTCCCGCTCACCTAATCTTGCGGTGAAGTGAGGGCGTTGTGACGGGCTCTTCCCGGCATATTTGCTATTTTAAGCAACATCATCGTTGCTGAGGAGCATTGCCATGAGACCCCTTTTTTCATCTTTTTTCGCGCTCGCATTGGGGAGCTTACCCGCCACGGGCCACGCTTTCACCGCCGACAACCGTCTGAAAGTCGCGCCAGTCAGCAACGCGGTATTCGAGGTCTATGGACGCGGCGCACAAAGCGCGCGTGAATATTGGTGTGCGGCGGGGGACTACGCGATAACTGCTTTGGGGGCAGGTGCCACCCAACGGATCTATCTTGTGCAAGGGCGAGCTCCGAGCGTGGCGGAGCCGCGGCGCACTTCGGTTCGATTTAGTCTGTCACCGGAGGCCGCCGGCATAACCCCCCTTGATCCACAGAACTCGATCACGGTCACGCGCATAGGCGACAACATCGGGGCCGCTCATGCCCAGACGTTTTGCTATGTGGGTGTTGGCCGCGCGAACTAAGGCAAAGCTCAAGCCGATGCCTCAGGACAGGAGAAAGACGATATGAGAACACTTGTTGGACTTTCGGCAGCCGCTGCCACGGCTCTTCTTCCGATCTCGGCATCGGCGTTTCGTGCGGACAATTACATGCGCGTCAACCCTGTCGGCCCCGCCACGTTCGAGGTGATCAACAGGCCGGGGAAGGGGCCTTCGGATTTCTGGTGTGCCGCGGGCGACTTTGTGCGCGGCCGGTTGAGCGTGCCATCAAATCAGCGGGTCTATATCGTACGCGGGCGCGGCCCGAGCCAGACCGAACCGGGGCGCAGCGCCGTGATCTTCTCCCTTCAGCCGCCGGCAGGCGTCGACACGGTGGCGGCAGCCCAATCGATCACCCTGTCCACTGACCGGATCGGCGACAATCTGAGCGTTGCATTGGCCGTGCAATACTGCCTTGATCTTCGCGACAGCGATGACCCGTTTACCTTCCCCTAGATCCGGTGAACCCTGATCCAGAGCCTTGATGCGGCGGCACCTCTGGCGCAGGATCGTTTCATGCATACTGAATTTCACCTTTTGACCAATGGCCCTGGCCTTTACCAGTTTACAGACCAGGTAATGGATTGGACGCAGGCGCAGGGTGGGTCAGGCCTGCTGACACTCTTTGTGCGTCACACATCCTGTTCGCTGCTCATTCAGGAAAATGCCGACCCGCAGGTCCGCTTTGATCTCAAAGCCTATTTCGACCGTTTGGTCCCCAGAAGCGACCGCCCCGAGATGTCCTATCTGCGCCATGTCGCCGAAGGGCCCGACGATATGCCGGCCCATATCAAGGCGGCGATGATGCCGGTCACGCTTAGCATTCCGGTTGTTGATGGGCGGCCAGTTCTGGGTACGTGGCAAGGCCTCTATCTCTTTGAACATCGCGACGCGCCGCACCAGAGAAAGGTCGCGGCCCACCTTGCCTGACCGCCTGATCTAGCGGCTCTATTTCCCCTCTACCCAAACTCTAGCGTTGCGCCTATAGTTGTGGACAAGTGGGACGGGTGCCCCACAAAAAGAGCAGAAAATTCAAGGGGGACGGCCAATGCGGTGCCCGTTTTGCGGAAATATCGACACGCAGGTCAAGGATTCGCGGCCGGCAGAAGACCACGTTTCGATCCGGCGCAGGCGATTTTGCCCGGCATGCGGCGGACGGTTCACAACATATGAACGCGTTCAGCTGCGCGATCTCGTGGTCATCAAGTCCAATGGCAAACGGGAAGATTTTGATCGTGACAAGCTTGAGCGGTCCATCCGCATCTCGATGCAGAAACGACCGATCGAGCCTGAGCGCATTGATCAGATGATTTCCGGTATCGTGCGACGGCTGGAAAGCATGGGCGAGACGGATATCCCGTCCAAGACCATCGGCGAGATTGTCATGGAGGCCCTCGCCCGGATCGACACAGTCGCCTATGTGCGCTTTGCCAGCGTCTACAAGAATTTCCAGGCGGCGGACGATTTCGACAAGTTCGTGAGTGAGCTGCGCCCCAGCACCCGGCAGGAAGAGTGAGCGCCGAAGACCGGCGCTTTATGGCTCTGGCCCTGTCTTTGGGTCAGCGGGGGCAAGGCCAGGTTTGGCCGAACCCGGCTGTGGGATGCGTGATCGTTCAGGCAGGACGCATTGTCGGACGCGGCTGGACACAGGCGGGTGGGCGCCCGCATGCAGAAGCCGTGGCCTTGTCGCAGGCAGGCTCTCTGGCAAAAGGTGCGACGGTCTATGTGACGCTTGAACCCTGCGCACATCATGGACAAACGCCGCCTTGTGCCCAAGCCCTGATCAACGCGGGCGTGTCCCGTGTTGTCGCACCGCTTGAGGATACCGATCCGCGCGTGTCCGGCGAAGGCTTTCGCACACTTCATGAGGCCGGGATCACGGTCAGCAAGGGTGTCCTCGCGGAGGAGGCCGCGCGGCACCACAAAGGTTTCTTTCTAAAGATCGCGGGTATTCGTCCGTTCGTTACGCTGAAACTTGCAAGCAGCTTTGATGGGCGCATCGCGACAGCGACGGGGCAAAGCCAGTGGATCACCGGGCCAGAGGCCCGGCGGGTCGTGCATGCCATGCGCGCAAAGCATGACGCGGTGATGGTGGGGGCAGGGACGGCACGCGCCGATGATCCGACGCTGACGGTGCGCAATCTCGGCATCGCACGCCAGCCGGTCCGTATCGTGGTGTCCCGCCGGCTTGATGTGCCGCTGGTCGGCAACCTGGCCCGAAGCGCGCGCGCGGTTCCACTCTGGCTCTGTCATGGGCCGGACGCCGATGCCGATCGCCTGCGGGCGTGGGAAAGCGTGGGCGCCACCCTGATCGCCTGCCCGGTCACGGGTGCGCAGCTTGATCCGGCGATCCTGCTGTCTCGTTTGGCCGAAGCTGGTCTGACACGCGTGTTCTGCGAGGGCGGAAGCGCGCTTGCGGCGTCACTGCTGACTGCGGGTCTGGTGGATGAACTGGTCGGCTTCTCCGCCGGTCTGGCCATCGGGGCCGAGGGACTTCCGACGATTGGCGCGCTTGGCCTGGAAACCCTGGCGGAGGCGTCAAGGTTCAACCTGGCCGAGCTTCGACCGATCGGGAACGACATCCTGCACAGATGGGAACGGGTCTAGCGCCAGAGGTGCGCATAGGTGGCGAGCAGACCCTGCATCTTGGCCAGCATGCGATTGACCGGACCGGGATGCGGCACGTCGCCGTGCGCGAGCCGGTCGACGACCACCTCGACAGGGCAGGGGGTTCCGGTGACCGGATCGAAATAGCGCGGATAGTCGATCAGCGCAGCATGAACCAGCCCTTCCAAAGACGGCCTTGCGGTCCTTCGGGCGGGGATCTCTCCCAAATCGGTTGTCAGGCCCCAGCCTGCGTAAAAGGGGGCGCCAAGCGTGGTGACCGGGACGTTGCGTATCAGCGCTTCGAACCCCAGGAGCGATGTCATGGTCCAGACTTCGTCAACATGCTCCAAGAGCGCGGTTGGATCGGTTTCACGGGCGATGACGTCTGCGATATCGGATGCATTGATCGCCCCCTTGCGCAGACCGGCTTCGACGTCGGGGTGCGGTTTGTAGATGATCACCGCTTGGGGATGCGCCTGTCGCGCCGATTGCAATAGCAGCGCGTTGGTATGGATCGCGCCCGTGCCGGTGAGGATCGAGGCGTCATCCTCGACCTGTCCTGGAACCAGCACACGATGCCCGGCCGGCAGGTCGGGTCGGGCGCCGCCAAGATTGTACTTGCTCAGGTTGTTCGTGGTCAGCGTCGAAATCAGCCGTTCGGCTCTGCGCGTTTGATCCTTGCGAAGGGTCGCGCGGCTCGCGATCCAATCCTCCAGCCGACTGGGTCGGGTGGGATCGTAATAGATGCCCAGATCGTCGGTCACCAACGAGAGCGGAGGGATCAGTTCGGCGCCCAGACCGCGAGAGCGGAGAAAGCCGTCTTCCACGTTGAGCGCCCCTTTGTGTTGGGCCGTGGCCTTGCTGGCCCAGACCATCCGGCGGCGAGGGCTGTCCGTCGGAGGGGCCTCGTCAAAGATCACCTTCTTCTGCTGACCGAACACGGCCTGAAGCGGGCGGCGTTTCCAAAGCCGCATGCCGCTTGCGATCCAGCCCTTCCGATCCGCCCGCCAGGCGAAGGTGCGGGCTTCCAGGATGTCGATCACCCGTTCAAGGCCGCAGATCTCATCGGCATAAGGGTCATACCAGTGCGGCGCCAATATCATCGCCGCGGCAAAAAGCTGAGCTCGCGTCAGGTTGCGGGACCGGCGAGGGACGGGAAATTCGTCTTGGGTGAGGCCCCACCCCGCATAGAAAGGCTGCCCGAAGACGCGGGGCCTGTGCCCGGCCAAGATCGCCTCAAAGCCCATCTGCGACGACACGGTATAAACACCGACCGCCCCTTCAAGGAGCGTCCAGGGGCTGACCTGATCCGTCAATAGCGTGATGCGGTCATTGCCATCGGCCTCCGAGAAATATCCGGGACGGAAGCCTTTCGCGGTCTCGGGGTGACCCTTGATCAAAACTTTTGCGCCGGGATGTTCCTCCTGCGCGAAAACCAGCATTTCGCGAAAACGGTTGGCATCGGCCGCGCTGGCGGTGACCGATGCGTCGCCCCGCGTCTGATCGACAACCAGAACATAGCCTGGCGCGGGCACCGGGCAGGTGGGATCAAACCCGCTGTATTTGCTGAGGTGCGAGGCCTTTATGCGCGCGATGGCATCGCGCGCGCGGTCAAGAAGTGCGGTGTCGTCCAGGGGTGCGGTCGCAAGCAGCGTCTCCAGCTCGGACGGGTGGGCGGGGTCAAAGTGGACGCCCCGCCCGTCGAGAAAGAGACCGATAGGCGGTTCCCCGGCGCGACCTGGATGAAGAGAGCGGAGAAATGCGTCTTCTATCCGCAAGAGCCCCGTACCACAGCGGCGGGCCACGGCCTCTCCGCGATGGGAGGTCGGGCTTTGCCCCCAGACCCCCACTAGGTCGTCAGGCCCGGGCAGTCCGAGCCGGATGTCGTATCCGGCCAGCGACAGGATGCGGCGCACCCGCCTTTGAGCGAGAAAACCACCATTGAAAACAAAAAGCCGCCGGGACGTCGTGTCTCCGGCGGCATGGGTGGTGGTCTGCGGTGTCACGGGGCGATCAGTCGCCCGCGATGGTAGAGAGCGATGCAACGGTGCCCAGCGATCCGGTCAGCGCGGAAATCGTTTTGTTCCATTGCGTGAACGGTGCCTCGGTCACGTAGAGCGTATCGCCATCGCGGATCACGAAGTCGCGGGCGTGAAAGAGGCCGTTGGGCTCTGTCAGATCAAGGACATAGACCATCCGCTGCGCCCCGATCAGATCCGTGCGTCCCAGGACCTGACCCGCCACTTCCGGCGCCTCGTTGCGAAGCACGAAAACGCCCGTCGGGTCCGCCGCGGTGGTGACAAGGCCACCAACCTGCGCGATGGCTTCCAGCGCCGAAAGGTTCTGGGTCTCGAAAGGCACACGCGATTGCGCGGCGGTTGCGCCCAGGGCGGTAAAGGCCCGGGTGTCTTCCTCGATCAGGATCCGGTCGCCGCCCCGCAAGGCGATATCAAGCTCGGGAAATTCGAACAGGTCTTCGAACCAGATCGTGCCCTGGTGTTGGCCCCGCAAAACGGTGATGCGGGCAATCTCGGGCTCGATGGCGATGCCGCCCGCATTGGCAAGCATGGCCGAAAGCGTGCGTGTTGGACGTTCGATGGGGAAGACACCTTGCCCGCCCGCGCCGATCAGTGTCACGGTCGCGCCATCGCCGGCCAGGCGGCGCACCTGGACCTGCGGGTCGGGCGTCTGATCTTCAAGCCGACCGGTGATCACCCTCCGCAGGGCTTCCGGCGTGTTACCCGACGCTTTGACCCGGCCCGCGTAGGGCACGAAGATAAAGCCCGCACTGTCGACCTGCACCTCTTCAAGGATGGTGGAGTTCGTGCCTTCGCCCGCCAAAAGACCGTCATCCACGTTTTCCCAGATCGTCAGACCCAGAGTATCGCCCGGTCGGATCGTGTCCGCGGTCAATTGCCCTGCGTTTTTGAAAGCATCGGTAAAGCCAAGCGCGGGTACGACAGCCGTCGCGCGGGTGACGCGGTCATTGACGGACACAACGAATGAATCCCCCTCTCGCTGTACCGAACCGGCGAAGATCTGGCGCTTGTTGGGGCCCGCATTGGGCAGCAGCGCGCAAGACGAAAGAACGGCAATCGCCGCAACCATAACGGTAGGCTTCACCCACCGGGTTCCAAAGGATGTCACTGCTCGGTCTCCTCGACCTATTGTTATTCTGCCTCAGGTTTTTTTCTTAACCTACCGGAATCCAGAATAAAAAGCTACCGCTAGGGGTTGTGTCGCCTATTTCACGACACGCAACTGTTGCCTTGGCGCCGCGGTTCCCGATTTCAGAGCGTCATAGGGATCTTCCGGAGAAAGCATCAGATCGACGACCTGCCGCAGCAATTGGCGTCGCGCGCGGGCGGAATAAAAGCCCCCGGCGATCTGGCTTGTCTCCAGCAAATAGCGCCGATAATCTTTGTAGGCCTTGTTGTCGGGCCGCGTGGCGCCTGCAAAGAATTGCGCGATGGGCTGGGTCGACACGAATTCCGGCTTGGCATAGACGGCCCGCCCGAAAACCTTAAGCGGAATGCCCCGCCAGAGAACCTGTTGCGCGGCGGTGGAATTGACCGTCACCGCGCTGCGCGCGTCATTGAGAAGCTGCGCCAGCTTGCCCCCCCGCACGAAATGGACCCGATCGTGAACCCCGTGCTGGCGTGCAAGACGTCTGAGTTCGCGGCGCAGCGGGACCCGACCGTTCTCCAGAGGATGCGCTTTGACGACGAGATGATGATGGCGCGGGGCACCGGCGACGAAGCCCTCCAGGATCTCTTCCAGAAACTCTGTCGTTGTCGAGAACGGGGAGTGCATCTGGAACGAGCTGTCATGCTCAAGCTGCAAAAGCGCGAGATGATATGGAAACCCTCCCAGACGGATCCGAAGTGTCGAGATGATCCGATCCAGCGAGATCAGGGGCATCAGCAACAGACGTTTGAGATAGAGCTGAAACTCCTTGGCTACGGTCAGGGACCTGTGCGGCTGAAAGTTCCTGTAAGCGCCGTTGGTGAACATCACGAACCAATGATAGAGCGCGCCATAAAAGATGTGCTGACGCATGTCGCCCCAATGCGCGGGCGGCAAAGGCGCCTCCATATCGGACATGGCCAAGGCGTCCTGCATGTCGGAAATGGACATGTCCATCAGGCGTGAATTGCCGTTGGATCCGTCCCGTTCATAAGTCACCCAATAGGGGCGCATATAGCCTTCTTCGAAGACGTGCACGGCGATCCCCCGTGCGCGCGCCTCCTTGATGGCTTCGGCGTGAACCGGACGGGTATCGCCGTAGAGGACGATATCGGTGACCTTGCGGGTGTCGACCAGCTTACGGAAGGTCGAGGGCCAATCGGCGACGGTGCCGAGATAGGGAATATAGCTGGGCGGATCGAACCAGAACGCGCGATCGCCGGAATTGAAGCCGACGCGCCAGACATCCGCCCCCGCAGCCCGGACCATGCGGCCCAGCCGGTGAAAGAACGGCCCGTGCGGACCCTGCAGAAACAGGAACACACGGGAGGTGTGCGGTGCCTTGTCCATGTCCAATCTCATGTGCCGCAATGGCATGAGCATTTCCCTAATGTTTGGATTGGGCGAAACTATGACGTTTCTATGACCCGCGACAAGGCTTCGGGGTTGTCATGGATATGTCGTCTCGTTACGTCACAGGCAAACCGAAGCTGGAGCTGCGTATGTTCACAGGCATCATCACCGATATCGGAACCGTGACGGAGACGGATCAACAAGGCGATCTGCGCGTCAGGATCAAGACGAGTTATGAGACCGCCAGCATCGATATCGGCGCGTCGATTGCCAGTGACGGTGTATGCCTGACGGTGGTGGCCTTGGGCGCGGACTGGTACGACGTTCAGATCAGTGCCGAGACGGTGGAGAAAACGAACCTGTCGACCTGGGTGCCGGGCAAGCGCGTGAACCTGGAGCGCGCGTTGAAGGTCGGGGACGAGCTGGGCGGTCACATCGTTTCGGGCCATGTGGACGGTGTGGCCGAGGTCGTGTCGGTAACGGACGAAGGCGACAGCACACGGGTTCAGCTGCGCGCGCCCGACGATCTTGCACGGTTCATCGCGCCGAAGGGATCGGTGGCGCTCAACGGGACGTCGCTCACGGTCAACGAGGTGCAGGGTGCCGTCTTCGGGATCAACTTTATCCCGCATACGAAAGAGGTGACGACCTGGGGTGATGTGGCGGTGGGGGACGCCGTGAATCTGGAGATCGACACGCTGGCGCGCTATGTCGCGCGCCTGAATGAGATGGCGTGATGGCGGGGATCGGACACAATCAGGGCCCGACTATGGAACCCGGACACTCCTGGCGGGCCTATCAGTGGCGCAAGGCGCAAAAGGCGCTGATGCCCAACACGATCCCGCTGACGATCGTGCGGATGCGGGTCCGCCGCGCGGCCGAGCTTGGCATGGACTACAAGGCATATGCGAAGGTGAGGCAGACGTCGGGTCGGGACATTCTTGCCTTGCTCTTTTCCTCGAACGCGCTGCGGATCATCGGGCAGGGTGCCCGAATGCCGGATGCCGAGCGTCGTGCCCTGGAAGCCGTGCAAAGGGCTGGTAAGCTGTCGCTGGTGTACAGACCGCTCACACCGGGCACGGTTCAGCAGGCAAATCCTGTTCTCGACGCGGTTGGCGCGGCACCGCGCTTCACCGACAGCTGGGCAGACATGCGCGCGCGGCTTGATGGCTTTATCCAGGGCCGCAAGCTGGCATCCGACCAGGTTCTCATAATAGGGGATACCGGTCTGGAAGCGGAATGGACGACAGCCGCCCGCGCCGGGGGATATCTGCCCGCAGATCGCTATTTCGCACACCAGACGTGACCAGACCGCCGTCAGGTTCGGCTGGCCAAACAGGTCGCGCCGCGATATCTGCCGAAGAATGATAGCAAAAGGGTGCCCGAGATGAGCTTTGAGACGCCAGGCCCGGTAGAGGCGAATTGGAAAGACGCCATCTCCAGCATCGAGGAAATCATCGACGATGCCCGAAACGGGCGCATGTTCATTCTGGTCGATCATGAGGATCGAGAGAATGAGGGAGATCTCGTCATTCCCGCCCAGATGGCCACGCCGGAGGCGGTGAATTTCATGGCGATGCATGGCCGGGGGCTGATCTGTCTCAGCCTGCCCGGAGAGCGTATTGATGCGCTGGGCCTGCATTTGATGTCGACAAATAATTCTTCGCGTCACGAAACGGCCTTCACGATTTCGATCGAGGCGCGCGAAGGCGTGAGCACGGGGATCTCGGCCCATGATCGCGCCCGCACCATCGCGGTTGCCATTGATGCGTCGAAGACAGCCGCCGATATCGCGACACCCGGCCACGTCTTCCCCCTGCGCGCCCGCGATGGAGGCGTGCTGGTTCGCGCGGGCCATACCGAGGCTGCCGTGGATGTCAGCCGTCTTGCCGGGCTGAACCCGTCTGGCGTGATCTGCGAGATCATGAACGAAGACGGCTCGATGGCGCGCCTGCCGGATCTGGTGAGCTTTGCCCAGAAACACGGTCTGAAGATCGGCACGATCAGTGATCTGATCGCCTATAGGCGCCGGCACGACAACCTTGTCCGCGTGCGCGAGCGTCAGAACATAACCAGTGAGTTCGGCGGCGACTGGGAAATGCGCATCTATACCGATGAAACCCAAGGGGCCGAGCACATCGCCCTGATCAAGGGCGACATCTCGGGAACCGAACCGGTGCTGGTGCGCATGCACGCGCTCGATCCCATGCTGGATGTGGTCGGGGCAGGCGGTCCGGGCCGTGCGCGCGAGTTCGGGGATGCGATGGAACTGATCGCCGGCGAGGGCCGCGGCGTGCTGGTGCTGCTGCGCGACTTGCATATGAAACTTGCAGCCGATCACGAGGGATCGCCGCAAAAGCTTCGCCAGTACGGTCTGGGCGCTCAGATCCTATCATCGCTTGGCCTGTCGAAATTGACGCTTCTGACGAATTCACCCATGCCCAACGTGGTGGGTCTGGATGCCTACGGGCTGGAAATCATGGGGACGCGCCCCATTGCCGAGGACACCTGATGGCTGGTCACGAACAACATTACGTCCTGCCGCGCCCGGAGTTTGACAAGCCGGTCAAGATGCTGATCGTCGTTGCCCCTTATTACCGGGACATCGCCGACAATCTGATCGCCGGGGCAAAGGCTGAAATCGAAGCTGTCGGCGGAACTTATGACATCGCCGAAGTGCCCGGTGCGCTTGAAGTGCCAACCGCCATCGGCATCGCCGACCGGCGCAGCAATTTCGATGGCTATGTCGCCCTGGGGTGCGTGATCCGTGGCGAGACCACGCATTACGAGACGGTGTGCAACGACAGCTCCCGCGCGATCCAGCTGATGGGCCTGCAGGGGCTTTGCATCGGCAATGGCATCCTGACGGTCGAAAACCGCGCGCAGGCCGAAGTGCGGGCCGATCCCGAAGACCAGAACAAGGGGGGCGGGGCCGCAGCGGCAGCCTTGCATCTGATCGCGCTCGCTCGTAAGTGGGGCGCTCAGCGTCAGGGGGTCGGCTTCAAGCCATCCGAGACGTTGAAATTTGCAGGCAAAGACGGCGGCTCCACAACGGCATGACGACGCAAGGCTCAAACCTTTCGGGCAACCAGAAACGCAAAATGAAATCCGCAGCACGGCTTTATGCCGTGCAGGCGCTTTTTCAGATGGAGCAATCCGGCCAAACGTCGGACGGTGTTGTGCGGGAGTTCCTCGACCACCGTTTTGGGGCAACCTATGATGGCGACGAGATGATGGATGGCGATATCGCGCTGTTCCGCCGTCTCGTCGAGAATGCGGTGAACTATCAGGCACCGATTGACCAGATGACAGATCGTGCGCTGGTGGCAAAATGGCCCATTGCGCGCATCGATCCCACGCTGCGCGGGCTTTTCCGGGCCGCCGGTGCGGAAATGACCCAAAGCACCACGCCGCCGAAGGTGGTTATCAGCGAATTCGTAGATATCGCGCGGGCCTTTTTCCCCGAGGGGCGCGAGCCGAAATTCGTCAATGCGGTCCTGGACCATATGGCGCGGGAAGCAAAGCCGGAAGCGTTCTAGACCGCTTCCGGTTCCTGTGTCCGGCAACACCGGTCAGATCACGATATCGAAGACCTTTTCGAAGCCGCCCGAAGCTGCCACTCAGGCAGCTTTTCGTTTGTCTGTCGTGAAATTTTGGAGCGGGCGATGAGATTCGAACTCACGACCCCAACCTTGGCAAGGTTGTGCTCTACCCCTGAGCTACGCCCGCATCCTTGGGTGAGGCGTGAAATACTGGCCTGCGCCGCGGTCTTCAAGTGGAAAATGCGCTTGGTCGGAAAAAAAGAGCACTTGGCCGCTCAGGCTCACTTTGCGTTGGTTTTTGTCGACAGAAAGTAGGTCAGGGCCGCAATCACAAGGGCGATCCCGGCACCGAGGCTGAGAAGATCCCGCTCTCCGTCCCAACTGACGACTTGACCCAGAAACAGCACGCCCAGCACAACGATCACGACGGCGATAAGCTTGTTCTTGAGATCGTCGAGGGTCTTGATCGTAAGCCAGGCGGGAACGTCCAGTTCATGGCTGATAAAGAGCTCATAGAGACCCAGAGCAACAATGTAGAAGACGGTGCCAAGCAGGAAAAGATCGACAATCTCGATAAACTCCAATGCGATGGCTTTCGCGCCCTTGCGCGAGACTTCCCCTGCCTCAATCGTCTGCCAGATCAGCTGAACCGTTTCGAGCGCGCCATAGATCAGGAGCGTCGTGCCCCCCAGAAGCGACCCCAAGACCGCCAAGATGATCAAGAACCGGCTTGCGCCAAGCATACGGCTAAGCATGACTGCTTCCTTTCTGTTCGCGTCACCATAGAGACCCCGAGCCGGCAACATGGTCAAGCGCTCCGCTCATAGGGAGCGCCGTTCCGGGTATGCGCCTTGCGGATCTCCCGCAGCAGGCTGAATCGTCCGATTTCCCAAACCGAAGACGCACCGGTCCCGAGCTAGACCAGACCGTGCGCGAAAAGCCCAAGGGCAAGTGTGAAAAGCGCGGCAAAGGTCAGGGTCATGCCCGCGACCCGGAAGGCACCCCATTGGGCAAAGGAAAGGGTAGAGATCGCATGGAACACCCGACCCGCGACGATAATGATACCCAGGATATGGAGGGCAAAAGCAGGCGCGCCCTGTATTTCGGCCAGAAGGAGCAGCAGCAAAAGTACCGGACCGTATTCGGCGCAGTTCCCATGCGCCCGTACACGTGCGGTCAGTTCGGCGTCGCCGCCGTCACCGAACTTGACCCGCTGACGGCGCCGCACCCGGATCACCCGGATGCTCAGCGTCAGAAAGAGCAGCCCGAGCAATCCGGCATAGAGGGATGTGACCGGCGCCATCTAGTCTTCCAGCTCAACCAGAAGATCCTTGGCGTCGATCTGCCCTCCGGGCTGGACATGAACGGCCTTGATCACCGCGTCGCGCTCGGCATGGAGGCCGGTTTCCATCTTCATGGCCTCGATGGTGAGAAGCAGATCGCCTTCCTTGACCTGAGCGCCGACCTTGGCCGCGACCGAGGCCACGACACCGGGCATCGGCGCGCCGACGTGATTGGCATTGCCTTCTTCGATCTTGGGCCGCTGCGCCGTCGTGGATTTGACAAGGCGGTTCGGTACACGGATCACGCGGGGCTGGCCGTTGAGTTCAAAGAACACGCGGACCTCCCCCTTCTCGTCGGTTTCTCCCATCGCTTGCATGCGGATTTCGAGGGTTTTGCCGGGGTCAATCTCGGCACTGATCTCTTCACCGGGCTGCATGCCATAAAAGAAGGTATTCGTGGGCAGCGTGCGAACGGGTCCGTAGATCCTGTGGCGGCCCATGTAATCCAGGAACACCTTGGGATACATGAGATAGCCGTTCAGGTCCTCGTCATCGACGGCTTTGCCCTCCATCTCGGCGCTGACCTGGGCGCGAACGGCCTCCAGATCCACGGGATCAAGATGTTTGCCGGGCCGTTCGAGGTTGGGCTCTTCGCCCTTGAGAATTTTCGACACGATGGCGGGCGGGAAGCCGCCCGGAGGCTGGCCCAGATTGCCGCGCATCATGTCGATGACGCTGTCGGGGAAGGAAACATCGGTCTTTGGATCCTCGACGTCATCCCGCGTGAGGCCTTGGGAGACCATCATCAGGGCCATGTCGCCGACCACCTTGGACGACGGCGTCACCTTCACGATATCGCCGAACATCTGGTTCACGTCGGCATACATCTGCGCGACCTCGTGCCAGCGCTCCTCGAGCCCCATGGACCGGGCCTGTGCCTTGAGGTTGGTAAACTGCCCGCCGGGCATCTCATGCAGATAGACCTCCGACGCGGGGGCCTGGAGACCTGTTTCAAAGGCGGCGTATTGCGCGCGGACGGCCTCCCAATAATCCGAGATCTCGCGAATGGCCTTGATGTCGAGACCGGTGTCGCGGTCGGTGTTGCGCAGGGCTTCGACGACAGTGCCGAGCGTTGCCTGCGAGGTGTTGCCCGAAAGCGCATCCATCGCGCAATCGACGGCGTCCACGCCGGCCTCGGAGGCGGCCAGGATCGTGGCGCAGGCCACGCCCGCTGTGTCGTGGGTATGGAAGTGGATGGGCAGGCCCACCTCTTCCTTGAGCGCGCGGACCAACTGGCGCGCGGCAGCGGGTTTCAGAAGGCCCGCCATGTCCTTGAGGCCCAGAACATGGGCGCCTGCGTCCCGCAGTTCCTGACCCATGGCGACATAGTATTTCAGGTCGTACTTGGCCCGGTTCGGGTCCAGGATGTCGCCGGTATAGCAGATCGTTCCTTCGCAGATCTTGTTGTTCTCGATCACCGCATCCATCGCGACGCGCATATTTTCGACCCAATTGAGGCTGTCGAAGACGCGGAAAACGTCGATCCCGGTGGCCGAGGCTTGCCGGACGAATTCCTGCACCACGTTGTCGGGGTAGTTCGTATAGCCCACACCGTTGGAGCCGCGCAGCAGCATCTGGGTCATCACGTTGGGCATGGCGGCGCGCAGATCGCGCAGGCGCTGCCACGGGCATTCCTGGAGGAAACGATAGGCTACGTCGAAGGTGGCACCGCCCCAGCACTCCATAGAGAAGAGCTGCGGCAGGTTGGCGGCATAGGTGGGGGCCACGCGGATCATGTCGATGGACCGCATGCGCGTGGCGAGCAAGGACTGGTGCCCGTCGCGCATGGTGGTGTCGGTGATGAGAAGCTGGCGCTGCGCCTTCATCCAGTCGGCGACCGCTTGCGGGCCTTTCTGCTCCAGCAGGTTGCGGGTGCCCATCAGCGGCTCGGCCTTTTTCGCGGGCGGGCGGGGGACCTTGATGTCGGCGGGCGGGCGTGGGCGATCCTTGGTCTCGGGGTGCCCGTTCACGGTGATGTCGGCGATATAGGTGAGCACCTTAGTGCCCCGGTCGCGCCGCTTGGCGAACTGGAAGAGGTCGGGCGTCTCGTCGATGAATTTGGTGGTGTATTCGTTACTGAGGAACGTGGGGTGTTTCAGCAGGTTTTCGACAAAGGCGATGTTGGTGGAGACGCCGCGGATGCGGAATTCGCGCAGGGCGCGGTCCATTCTTGCGATGGCCATGTCGGGGGTCGGCGCCTTGGCGGTGACCTTGGTCAGAAGCGAGTCGTAATACCGCGTGATCACGCCGCCGGTATAGGCGGTCCCACCGTCGAGCCGGATGCCCATGCCGGTCGCCTCGCGATAGGCGGTGATGCGGCCGTAATCGGGGATGAAGTTGTTCTGCGGATCCTCGGTTGTGATCCGGGTCTGGAGCGCGTGACCGTTCAGCTTTACATCGTCCTGCGTGGGCTTGCCGGTGGCCTCGGCGATGGTCTTGCCCTCCGCAATGAGGATCTGGGCCTGCACGATGTCGATGCCGGTCACTTCCTCGGTCACGGTGTGTTCGACCTGCACGCGGGGGTTGACCTCGATGAAGTAGAACTTGCCGTCATTCATATCCATCAGGAATTCGACGGTGCCGGCGCATTCGTAATTGACGTGTTTGCAGATCTTGTAGCCAAGCTCGCAGATCTCTGCCCGCTGGGCGTCGGTCAGGTATGGGGCCGGAGCGCGTTCGACGACCTTCTGGTTGCGCCGCTGGACGGAGCAGTCGCGCTCGAAGAGGTGATACATGCCGCCATGCTTGTCGCCGAGGATCTGCACCTCGACGTGCCGGGCACGGGTGATCATCTTTTCCAGATACCCTTCGCCGTTGCCAAAGGCGGCTTCGGCCTCGCGGCGGCCTTCGAGGACTTTTTCCTCGACCTCCGCCTCGCCCAGGATCGGGCGCATCCCGCGCCCGCCGCCGCCCCAGGACGCCTTGAGCATCAGGGGATAGCCGATTTCGCCGGCCTCTTTGCGGATGGCGTCCATATCATCGCCCAGCACGTCGGTGGCCGGAATGACGGGCACGCCCGCCTCGATCGCGACCTTACGGGCCGAGGCCTTGTCGCCCAAGGCGCGCATGGTTTCGGCCTTGGGACCGATGAAGGTGATGCCGTTGGCGGCACAGGCATCCACGAAATCGGGGTTTTCGGACAGCAGGCCATAGCCGGGATGGATTGCGTCCGCCCCGCTTTCCTTGGCCACGCGGATCATCTCGTCGATGGACAGGTACGCGGCCACGGGGCCGAGGCCCTCGCCGATCCTGTAGGCTTCGTCGGCCTTGAAGCGGTGCAGTCCCAGCTTGTCCTCTTCCGCGAAGACGGCGACCGTCTTCTTACCCATCTCGTTGGCGGCCCGCATGATGCGGATGGCGATCTCACCCCGGTTGGCAATGAGGATTTTGCGGAAGTCGGTCATGTGAAGCCTCTTGAATTGGCAGCAATGGCGCGTGTCTAGGCACTATTATACCCAGCGTAAACTCGTAGTTCTGGGTAGAAGTGGCATGATATCGCTAGCAGCCGGCGCGGCTGTTTCCAAAAGGCGCAGCCCTGCGGGCTGCATTCGATTTCTTATGGGCGCCCGGAAGCGGCTGTCGCGACAGGTACCGGAGCGGGGGGTGGTTTGCGCGGTGGGGCCTCGTCAAGCGGGATCGGATCGGGCAGATCCGAGAGCGTCGCTGCGCCGATCTGGCCCATATTGGCCATCAGGTCCTGGCTAAGCATGTCGATAAGATGCGCGGGCCCCTGATCTCCAAGGGCTGCGACGGCGAAATGCCAGGCGCGGCCCATCATCACGAAATCGGCGCCAAGGGCCAGCGCGCGCAGGATGTCGAGCCCACCTTCCACGCCGCTGTCGAAGACAAGGGGCAGGCGGGTTGCGGCGCGGATGGCCGGTAAAACCTCGATAGAAGCGGGCGCGGCGTCAAATTGCCGACCGGCATGGTTGGAGATCCAGATCGCATCAACGCCCGCCTGTTCCAGAGGCATGCAATCCTCGGCGCGCAGGACGCCCTTGACGATGAACGGTCCGGTCCAGTGGTCGCGCAGCCAGCGGACATAGTCCCAATCGGGCGAGGCGCGCAGCAGATAGCCGATATGCGCTGTGGGCGGCAGGTTCTTCTGTGCCCCGGTGATGTATTTGTCGAGGGTGCGCATATGCGGCATGCCTTGCCGTGCCATGCCAAGCGCCCAGGCGGGGCGCGTCGCGATCTGAGCCAGAAGGCGCGGTGTCAGGCGGGGCGGCTGGGTGAGGCCAGAGCGTGTCTGACGCTCGCGCCGGGAGGCAAGGGGGACATCGACGGTCAGAACAAGCGTCTTGAAACCGGCCTTGCGGGCGCGGCTCAGCAGATCCTTGCGGATCTCCGG
The DNA here is from genome assembly GCF_004216475.1 of Thalassococcus sp. S3. Classification (GTDB taxonomy): domain Bacteria; phylum Pseudomonadota; class Alphaproteobacteria; order Rhodobacterales; family Rhodobacteraceae. The sequence continues at coordinate 1,681,659 of NZ_CP022303.1, forward strand.
GTCACGCGGCGGATACATTTGAAACCACGCCTCCTCGCCCAGATGAGGGGCGACATCTTCGGGGCTTTGGCTGGCCACCGTCGAGAGCGTATAGGGCAGGCTGGCGGTGGCGGCCGCACGGGCAAGGCGGCCTTCGGCATCGGGCCAGATCAGGCCCGACATCCCGATGGGCGAGATACCGAAGGGCAGGGGAAAATGCCGCTCCAGGAACTGCGTTGTCAGATCGAATGTCAGCTCGCCATGCAGGATAGAGGGCGCAAAACCGACCCGGTCAAGTGCGGCGCGGTTGCGGGCCTTGGTGGCCTCGTGGCCGGTGCCGCTGTCCAGGTATTCCCAGACGAACTTGGGAATACGGCGCCGCGCGCGATCCTTGAGGTCGGAGAGGCCGGGATATTTGGCGTTCAGGTCCATATGCGGCAATAGAAGAGGAAGTCACCGCAAAGTCCAGCATCACCAAACGCGTGTGCGTGTTTATCCGAGGGCAGCTTTGCCCTGCCGCATATGTCAAACGGGTGCCAGGCACCGTCCGTCACGACCCGCATGCTTTTTTACCGGTGCGGTTCAGATAGGGACGGGCGTTTCTTTCGGGCAGACGATGCCAGATCGTAACGTCAGCACTTTTCTGCAGTTGTGGAACATTTCAGGAACGTCCCTTTCTTTCGCCTCCAACCCGCGCTATCTTTGCTGTCATGAGCAGTTTCGACGATATGGACGCTTTTGAAAGCGCCTCTCTCTCCGCCCGCGCGATGGCGGCGCGCCCGTCCCCTTACCTGGACGGTCTGAACCCGGCACAACGCGAAGCGGTGGAGCAATTGTCCGGCCCGGTCCTGATGCTGGCCGGGGCCGGTACGGGCAAGACAAAGGCGTTGACGACCCGGATCGTGCATCTTTTGAACACGGGCTCGGCGCGCCCGAACGAAATTTTGGCGGTCACTTTCACCAACAAGGCCGCGCGGGAGATGAAAAACCGCGTGGGGGGGCTGCTGGGGCAGGCGATCGAGGGGATGCCCTGGCTGGGCACGTTCCATTCGATCTGCGTGAAGCTGTTGCGCCGCCATGCCGAACTGGTCGGCCTGAAATCGAACTTCACCATTCTGGACACCGACGACCAGCTGCGCCTGCTCAAGCAGCTCATAGTGGCGGCCAATATCGACGACAAGCGCTGGCCGGCGCGACAACTCTCGTCGATCATCGACGGATGGAAGAACCGCGCGCTGACGCCTGACAAGGTGCCCGCAGCCGATGCGGGCGCCTATAATCACAAGGGCGTGGCGCTTTATGCGGAGTACCAAAAGCGGCTGGCGGAGCTGAACGCAGTCGATTTCGGCGACCTGCTTTTGCATATGGTCACGATCTTTCAAACCCATGGTGATGTGCTGGAGCAGTATCAGCGCTGGTTCCGCTATATTCTCGTGGACGAATATCAGGACACCAACGTCGCCCAATATCTCTGGCTGCGGCTGCTGGCCTCGGGCCACCGCAATATCTGCTGTGTGGGGGACGACGATCAGTCGATCTATGGCTGGCGTGGGGCCGAAGTGGGCAACATCCTGCGGTTCGAGAAGGACTTTCCGGGCGCCCATGTCGTGCGTCTTGAGCAGAATTACCGCTCGACGCCGCATATACTCGCGGCGGCCTCCGGCGTAATTGCTGGGAATGAGAGTCGGCTGGGCAAGACGCTCTGGACCGACAAGAATGACGGCGAAAAGGTCCGTCTGATTGGGCATTGGGACGGTGAGGAGGAAGCGCGCTGGATCGGCGAGGAGATCGAGGCGATGCAGGGCGGCACGCGCGGCGTGCGGGCGATGACGCTGGACGAGACGGCCATTCTCGTGCGAGCGTCTCATCAGATGCGGGCCTTCGAGGATCGGTTTCTGACCATCGGCCTGCCTTACCGCGTGATCGGCGGCCCCCGCTTTTACGAGCGGATGGAGATCCGCGATGCGATGGCCTATTTCCGCGTGGTCACCAGCCCCGACGACGATCTTGCCTTCGAGCGGATCGTGAACACGCCCAAGCGTGGCCTAGGCGATAAGGCGCAACAAACCATCCAGATGACGGCGCGCAGCAATGGCGTATCTCTCGTCGACGGGGCGCGGCTGGCGGTTCAGTCCGGGTTGATCAAGGGCAAGGGCGGGACAGAGCTCGCCAAGCTGATTGAAGGGATCGGCAGGTGGGGCCACATGACCGGCGACAAAAGCCTGAGCCATGTGGAACTGGCAGAGATCGTCCTGGATGAAAGCGGGTACACCGCGATGTGGCAGAACGACAAGACACCAGAGGCGCCGGGGCGGCTGGAGAACCTCAAGGAACTGGTCAAGGCGCTGGAGGAATTCGAGAACCTGCAGGGTTTCTTGGAACATGTCAGTCTGATCATGGACAATGAAAACGAAGACGCCGGGGCTAAAGTGTCGATCATGACGCTGCATGCTGCCAAGGGTCTGGAATTTCCCGCCGTGTTCCTGCCGGGTTGGGAGGACGGGCTGTTCCCGTCCCAGCGCAGCATGGACGAAACCGGGCTCAAGGGGCTCGAGGAGGAGAGGCGTCTGGCCTATGTTGGCATCACCCGGGCCGAGGAGATCTGCACGATTTCCTTTGCAGCGAACCGGCGCGTCTTTGGCCAATGGCAATCCTCTCTGCCGTCGCGGTTCATTGATGAACTGCCCGAAGACAACGTCGATGTGCTGACACCGCCCGGTCTTTATGGCGGCGGGTACGGCGCCGTTGGCATGGGAACAGGGATCGAGACGCGGGCCGCCGAGGCAAATGTCTATAACTCTCCCGGATGGAAGCGCCTGCAGGCGCGGGCGGGTGAGCGGGGAATGTCTCAACCGAAGGAATCCCGAAACACCGTGATCGATCTAGATGCGGTTTCGGCTTTCACTATGGGCGAACGGGTCTTTCACCAGAAGTTCGGCTATGGTGCGGTGGTCGGTATCGAAGGCGACAAACTAGAGATCGATTTCGAAAAGGCCGGAATAAAGAAGGTGGTCGCCCGTTTTATCTCGGCCAGCGACGATATTCCCTTCTAGCGCGGTCGACCTGTCCATGCCTTATGGCGGCTCAGAAGGCTTCGGCTGTTCCTGACGCAGGGCCTTTGGGCTGACCCAGACGTATCGTGTTCGGTTTCAATGTCGGCATGCGCCTCTCTCCGCTGTGGGCCAGGCGGTCCCGGTTTGCCTTGATTTTGAAGGTGTCTCGGGTTCCGTTTCGGTCTTTTCACGAACAAACGATACACTTTTTGCGGGAAACACTTCTCTGCAAAATATCTGAAGTTGTTGGCCGTCAAGGCTTCAATAGAACAAATAATGAACATATATCAACGATGCGGGTGGTGAGAGTGATTTTAATCACCGACTCATTTCAGCTTAACGCTCTGTATTTTGAAGAAAAAATGTCGACTGATACTATTTGGTTCTAAAATATCGAAACCTTGCTTCAGGACACCGATCTGACCTACGCGCCAGGCACCCCAAGTTCTGTCACCGTAGGCAACTCAGTCCGACCGAAACTGGGCATCACTACACGATCCTTGATCAAAACGAGGTGGCGATGTGAAGACATCAGGAGCTTTTCCGGTTCAGCTTGCTGTTCAGAGGGTCGACGGAAAGTTCAATTTACATGCCTTTGGCTTGATCCTGGGCGATGGAAATGACGATTCAGACATCGTTCAGAGGGCGGTCTTGAAGACAGTTCATATCTACATGCCAGCCGGTCGGTACAACTGGCAAAAGGCTGTCGAGGTCCCGTCGAACACGACGATCGAGATGGACGCGGGTGTTCACATTTTTGTCGAGCAAAATGCAAAAGATAACATTTTTCGAAACATGAACGCTCTCGCCTTCGACGTGAAGGCCGAGCCCTGCCGTTGGAGGTTACGGGGGACACGACCTATACGTCTCAGAGCGTGGTCGTCGGTGATTTCGTGCAACTGGGGTATCTTTACTACGAGGTCATCAAGGCCAGCGATACCCGGAGTCCGCTGGTCAATCAGAACAATGTACGCTTCGTGCCGGCCCAGGACACAAATATCCACATCTTCGGCAATGGTGAAACAACGGTGCTGGATGGCAACGGGCGCAACAACCGCGACGTCCAGAACGATGTCGAACCGTGGCGCAGTCACGGCATCTTGCTCTGCGGTGTGACCCGGTCGAGCATTCGCGATCTGACCATCAAGGATTCCGCGATGTACGGTATCAGCCTGGAAAATGGCTGCTGTTACATGAAGCTGCATGATATTCACTTCGATCAACCCGGATGGAGTTTTGGCGAAGGCATACCCAATCAGGATGGCATCGACCTGCGGTTTGGGTGTTATCACGTCAGCATTCGGGGGATCACAGGATGGACGGGTGACTACGTCATCGCGCTAACAGCGCTTCATCCGATCAATGTCGAGAACTATGGCTACGTCTCACGACCCGTGCAGCTGAATCAACGTTACGATTTCCATGGCGCGCATATTCGCTTTGTGACGATCAGTGACATCAAGGCGATCCCGCGTGGGTCACATCATACGATCCGGCTTTTGACGTCGGATGACCGGGAGATCTCGGATGTCACGATCCGGGACGTGCACGATAGCACAACCGCGCGGGAGGTTCTGGGCAACGAATATGGTGTAGACAGGGCCGAGGCTGTCATTTTGATCGGTGACAAGAAATACGGTCGCGATCCGTCACCAACTGCGCGAAGCATATCGAACGTTCGTATCAGCAATGTCAGCGGATTGGCGCGGCATATTATACAGTTCAAATGGTCAGCCAGCCGTATTTTCATCGACGGGATCAGCACGGCCTATCTGGCTGAGTATGGTCCGGTGGCGGATGGCACGCCAAAATCGCTTCTTCAGAACCTGATCACGTTCATGGATGGCACCCATCCGACTGAAACCTGTGTTGTCCAAGATCTGATTCTGGACGGCGCTCAGACGGGGAATGATGTTCCGTTGGATCAATCGGGTGCGCCATCCTGGAAGGATGTCGGAAGTGTTGTCGAGATCCGCAAAAATGTGGAGGTGCGGCGTGCGGCGTTCAACAACGTCCAGGTCTTTGCTGCGCAGCAATTGCTTTACATGTTCGACGACGCAAAAGCCGACAAAATCGCGTTCACCGGTTGGAATGGGTATCAGATTGGCCTGATGGGCTTCCGCGTGAAGGCCGGGTCCAGACATCTCGAGAGCTCGGGTGCTGTCCGGTCCTTCTTCTCAAGACGTAACTTTTACCTGGACCATCCGGCCGAAAACAATTGCTTCTATTCGACAAGCCAGTTCATGACGTTTGACCGAACCTGTCCCGAGGTGACAGTGAACGACATTGTGCCGACCCCTGTTCTGGGCAGCGAATTGACCTTTGATGTCGGAGCCCTGGGTAGCAATACACAGAAGGTTCTGGCACGTGGAAACGGGTCGGGCTGGGATGTGATCAGAACACTGAACTGACCTTCTCCATTTCTGGGATCTGGCGCGCCCCGTCTCGCGGGGCGTGCCCTTTTTCGTTTTGACCTTCGAGTGGAGGATTGCTGGAGCGCACCTGTCCGATAGGGCGAGACCTGAGGCTTTTGACCAAATGACAAAACATGGCGCGTCGAAATCTTAGATTTCAGACGACGTTCCGCCTCTCGGGTCCTTCACGCAATATCCTAAAGACGAGAAACGGCGACGCCAGGGAGGAGGAGAGGCGCCGCCGTTCTCTTGCAACACTCAGGGTCAGGGAGGAGGAGAGACCCGAGTGTATGTCTGCCCGGTCTTCCGGGCGGTATAAAAGTGCGGCGACATCAGGGAGGAGGAGAGATGCCGCCGCTAAAGACAGACCCTAGGGAGGAGGAAAGGGCCTGATCCGTATTTCGTTACCGCTCGTACGCGGCTTGCCATGCAACGCGCTTGAGCATTGATCGGTTCAGACCCAGATCGGCCAGGTCCCGATTGCTCAGCGACGAAAGCTCATTCAGTGTTTCGCGATACAATTTGCGACGCAAAAACAAAGAACGAACGTGGTCCAGCCAGTGAGATAGCCGCGTTGTCGGCTTGCCGAACCCTGCGGAGATGCCCAATGCCCGTGCCATCACGTCGTTCCTGTTTATAACTGTTTCGCTGCTCTGTTGCCATCAAAGATAGTGAAATGCTGCGGATGCACAATACACACCAAGGCAATGCTGCCATGCAGCAAGCGCATGGGGTTGTTGCATAATTTTTAGACATACCGTTTTCAGACTGCCGTCTGGCACAACAATCGCCGGTCTCGTCTCTCTCTTGTGCCGTGGAAAAGGGCAGTGTGACCCACAGATGGGCGTTAGCGAAAACAACGCCATTCTATCGCCGCGTTCAGCTTGTCGCCGTCCCATCGAAAAATTGCGACCGGCGCACCCGCAGATCGGCCTTAATTCTTGCGCAATAGAATCACCAAAGCCAATTTTTGATCGGTTCGTTGTGCGTTGGCTTCGACATATAAGCCTGCCTTCTGCCTTCTGCCTTCGCGCGTTTGCGGGCGTGAGGAAGTGCCGACCTTCGCACGGGAAAGCATGGGATCCGGTCGTCTGTGGCGCCTTTGCTGCACCGGCATGGGAATTTATGGGGCAAGCTGCGGTTCATAGATGGTCAGCCTGGCGCTTATCCTCGAATCGACAGGGATTCTGCTTGAAAGCTGCGCTCTTCCGTTAAAGACGGGGCGGGGTGAAACAAGAACATCGATCATCTTGCGAGATCTATCCGTAAAATTATGGGAAATCATGGTCGCAAGATGCCGCTGATGAAGACATAGCACATTTGGTGTTCGAGTGATAATCGTGACCCAGATGTGCTAAAACATACTCCTGAAGGCCCAAAAATCTCCCGGTTTGAGCTTCCTGGAAACCTGCCAGACAACGCCAGTCCCACAAAAAGATATTGATTTCCATGAATTCCCATGGCATCCCTTTGCCATCGGATGAAGACGAGGCACACGGGACATCAAACGATCCCAACCAAGACCAAAAACAAAACGGTTTCATACAGGCACTTCGCTTTCATCAGACCAAGAGATCCGGCGCGCGAGCGAGCAGACATCCCCCCAGGTGGCGCGCGCAGCTGGACACCCCGCAAGGCGGGACGAGGGCGGCGGGTTGATCAGTGGCAGCAGATCAACTCGCCGTTTCCTCTTTCTGGGGAACGAAACGACACGCGGGGGCGCGGGTAGAAGGACAGGGACTTGGGCCGCAGGTTCAGAGGCGAAAGCCACCATAAGGTGGATACGAAGGGCAGGGTGTCTATCCCGGCCTCGTTTCGCCGTGTGCTGGAGGCCGCAGATCCCAACTGGAAATCCGGCGAAAATCCCGAACTGGTCATCGTTTATGGCGATCACCGCCGCAACTACCTTGAATGCTACACGATGGAGGCGATCGAAGAGGTCGACGCCAAGATCGATGCCCTGCCGCGCGGCGGGATGGAGCGCAAGATGCTCCAGCGCCTTTTCCACGGCCAGTCCTTCCCGACCAATGTCGACGAGACAGGCCGCCTGGTCCTGCCCGCGAAGCTCCGCCAGAAAATCGGTCTTGATAAAGAGGCGTTCTTTATCGCGGCCGGCGACACGTTCCAGATCTGGAAGCCGGAGACCTACGAAGAGGAAGAACTCGCCAAGACCGAAGAATGGCTGGACGAGTTGCCGGACGACTTCGACCCGATGGCCTTCCTTGATGCAGCAGGGGGCGCGTAGGGGCATGGCTGCCGCGGCCCGCCAGACCGATGATGTGCCTCATATACCTGTTTTGCTGCGCCCTTTGCTTGCGGCGGTCGCGCCGGTGACGGGGCGCTGGCTGGACGGCACGTTCGGGGCTGGAGGGTATACACGCGCGCTTTTGGACGCCGGGGCCGACCAGGTCATCGCCGTTGATCGCGATCCGTTGGCGTTCGACCTGGCCTCCGACTGGGCGGGGGCCTATGAAGGTCGCCTTGTCCAGCAAGAGGGCGTCTTTTCCCAGATGGACGCGTATGGGCATGACCTTGACGGGGTTGTGCTGGATCTCGGCGTATCCTCGATGCAGCTTGACCGGCCCGATCGCGGTTTTTCCTTTCTCAAGGACGGTCCACTCGACATGCGCATGTCGCAGGAGGGGCCATCCGCCGCCGACATCGTGAACTCTGCAACAGAGGCAGCGTTGGCCGACATTCTGTTTCACTATGGCGAGGAGCGCGCGAGCCGCCGGATCGCGCGCGCCATTGCGCGTGCGCGGTCAGAGGCGTCCATCGAAACGACCTTGCAGCTTGCCGCGGTGATCGAGGGCTGTCTGCCCCGGGCCAAGCCCGGCCAGTCGCATCCCGCGACCCGCAGCTTCCAAGCCCTCAGGATCGCGGTGAATGACGAATATGGAGAGTTGTTTCAGGGTCTTATGGCGGCGGAGCGTGCGCTCAGGCCGGGAGGGAAGCTGGCGGTCGTGACCTTTCATTCTATCGAGGACCGCATGGTGAAACGCTTTCTGCAGGCGCGCGCTGGCCAAAGCGGCCGCGCCAACCGCTATGCGCCCGAGCTGGCGAGGGAAGAGCCGCAGTTCAACATTCTGACCCGCAAGGCAATCGGTCCGGACGACCGCGAGCTTGCGGAAAATCCGCGCGCCCGCTCTGCCAAGCTTCGTGTCGCCCTGCGCACCGATGCGCCGTCAGGCGCGATTGAACCGAAATCTATTGGAATGCCCGTTCTGGAGACCTCCTGGACATGAGACCGCTGCTTTACATCCTGACCGCACTCGCCGTGATCGGACTGGCTTTCTGGGCCTATCGCGAAAATTACGCCACCCAGCAGACCCTGGCCGAAACCAAGCGATTGCAGCGGGAGATCGGCCAGACGCAACAACGCCTCACCGTGCTGCGCGCGGAATGGGCCTATCTCAATCGCCCGGACCGTTTGCGTGAACTGGCAAACATCAATTTTGACCGCCTCGGCCTTCTGCCTTTAAGCGCCGAGCAGTTCGGTCGTGTGGATGAGGTTGCCTTCCCGCCGGCCGACCTGCTGCCGATCACCAATGCGATCGATGTCTCGACGATGGAGGCCACGCAATGATCCGAACGCCGCTTCGTCCACTGGCCCGGATCCTGAGGGCCCGGTCGCAGGGAGAAAATCCCGATCTGATCGAGCGCGAGAATATCCGCAAGAGGCACGAGGAAATGCAGGACCGGGCCCGGCAGCGGGCCGAAAGTCGCCTGCTGGTTCTGGGCCTCTTTTTCTTTTGCGCCTTTTCCGTCGTGGGCGGGCGCATGGGTCTTCTGGCCATGTCCGAACCGATGGAGCCTGTCGCGCTGGCCCCGGGGAGCCAGATCGCGGCACAACGCGCGGATATCGTGGACCGGCATGGACGCATCCTGGCCACCAACTTCGAGACGCATTCCCTCTACGCCCAGCCACCGCAGCTGATCGATCCGATCGGGTCCATCGACAGGTTGATCGAGATCTTCCCCGATCTGAACCGCGACCGGCTTGTGAAGGATCTGACAGGGAAGCGAAAATTCGTCTGGATCAAGCGCAAGATCAGCCCCGAGCAGAAACAGGCGGTTCACGATATCGGTGAACCCGGCCTTCTGTTCGGGCCCCGCGAAATGCGGCTTTACCCCAACGGCCAACTCGCGGCGCATATCCTTGGCGGCGCGTCCTTCGGCAAAGAGGGCGTCAGCGCCGCAGAGGTTGTGGGCGTTGCCGGGGTCGAAAAGAAATTCGATGCGTTTCTGCGCGATCCCGCCCAGGGCGGGAAGCCGCTGGAACTGTCGCTTGACCTGACAATTCAGGCCGCGATGGAAGAGGTTCTCTATGGCGGCATGCGGATCATGAACGCCAAAGGCGCCTCGGCCGTGCTGATGGATGTGCATACCGGAGAGGTCCTTTCGGTCGCGTCCCTGCCGACGTTTGATCCCAACGACCGTCCCCGCCCGCCGACCGAGGGGGAGCCGTCTGACAGCCCGCTCTTTAACCGCGCGGTGCAAGGCGTCTATGAGCTTGGCTCCACCTTCAAGATCTTCACCACAGCGCAAGCCCTGGATCTGGGCCTGGTCAATCCCGATACGATTGTCGATATCCGGGGTCCGCTGCGCTGGGGCAAATTCCGCATCCGCGATTTCCGCAATTATGGCAAGGAGTTGAGCGTTTCGAAGGTGATCGTCAAATCCTCCAACATCGGCACGGCCCGTATTGCCCAGCGGATCGGAACGAAGCGGCAGAAGGCATTTCTGGACACGCTCGGCATGTTTGATCCCACCCCCATCGAAATCGTCGAGGCACGGGGTGGCCAACCCCTCTTGCCGCCCAATTGGTCCGAGCTGAGCACCATGACGATTTCCTACGGTCACGGACTTTCGACCAGCCCCATGCACCTGGCCGCGGGCTATGCGGCGATTGCCAACGGAGGGCACTATGTCAGTCCCACCGTCCTCAAGAAGGACGGTCCGCAGCTGGGACCGCGCGTGATGTCACGCCGCGCGGCCGAGCAATCGCAGCGCATGCTGCGCCAGGTTGTCAGCGAGGGCACGGCAAGCTTTGGTGAAGTGCCTGGATATCGCGTGGGCGGCAAGACCGGCACGGCTGACAAACCCAAGGCGCGCGGCGGCGGTTATTACGAGGACAAGGTGATCGCCACGTTCGCCAGCATCTTTCCGAGCGACGATCCGAAATATGTGCTGATCACCACACTTGACGAGCCATCGATGAATGACGGGGACAAGCCACGCCGCACGGCGGGCTGGACGGCTGTTCCCGTCGCGGCGGAGATCATCAAACGCGTCGCCCCTCTTTTGGGTTTGCGTCCCCGCGTTGAACCCGCCCCGCTGGCTGATATAACGCTGACGTCATCCAACTAGAACACGCGCAGAGCGGGGAGTGCGATGGGCGAGCAGGCAAAGACCTTGAGCGAGCTGGCCCTTAGGGCGCAGGCAGGCCGTAATCCGGCCATTACCGGGCTCGCGGTCGACAGCCGCGATGTGAAAGACGGGTATCTCTTTGCCGCCTTGCCTGGCAGTCGCGTTCACGGGGGGGAATTCATCACCTATGCGCTGCGGATGGGGGCTGCGGCCATTCTGACCGATACCGAAGGCGCACGCATCGCGGCAGAGGATCTGGAGAGATCGGATGCGGCCCTTGTGGTCGTGGACGATCCGCGCGAAGTGTTGTCCTACACGGCTGCCCTTTGGTTCGGTGGCCAGCCCGAGACGATGGTGGCCGTGACGGGAACCAACGGGAAGACGTCGGTTTCCACCTTCGTTCGGCAGATCTGGGTCGAGATGGGCTTGCCTGCGATCAATCTTGGCACCACGGGTGTGGAGGGGGCATGGACCGCCCCACTGGCGCATACAACGCCCGAACCGATCACGCTGCACCGGACGTTGGCCGAAGCCGCGAGACACGGGATCACCCATGCGGCGATGGAAGCCTCCAGCCATGGGCTGGATCAGCGACGTCTGGAGGGTGTCCAGCTCAAGGCGGCGGCCTTCACGAATTTCTCGCAGGATCACCTCGATTATCATCATACGTTCGAGGCCTATTTCGCGGCCAAGGCCGCACTGTTTCGACGGGTGCTGCCGGTGGACGGGACCGCGGTGATCAATATGGATGACCCCAAGGGGGCCGAGATGCGTGCCATCGCGGCGGCCCGTGGTCAGCACATTCTCACGGTGGGGCATGGCCCAACGGATCTCAGCCTAATCAGTCAACGCTACGACGGAACCGGTCAGGACATCCGGTTTTCCTATCTCGGACAGCCCTACCAGGCACGCCTGAACCTGATCGGCGGCTTTCAGGCCGAAAACATTCTCGTTGCCTGCGGGCTTATCCTGGCCAGCGGTGAAGAGCCCACGCGTGTCTTTGAAACCTTGCCGCATCTCACCACGGTCAGGGGTCGGATGCAGCTTGCGGCGACCCGGCGGAACGGAGCATCGATCTTTGTCGACTATTCCCACACGCCTGCCTCGGTCGCGGCGGGGCTGACGGCCCTGCGTCCCCACGTGATGGGAAAGCTTGTCGTGGTGGTCGGGGCGGGCGGGGACCGGGACAAGGGCAAACGCCCGTTGATGGGCCAGGCCGCGGTTGAAAACGCGGATGTCGCCTTTATCACCGACGACAACCCCCGCAGCGAGGACCCGGCGGAGATCAGGGCGGCGGTGATGGCAGGCGCGCCCGGAGCGACCGAGGTCGGAGACCGGGCAGAGGCCATCCTGCGCGCTGTAGACGCGCTTGAGCCCGGCGACGCGTTGCTGATTGCGGGCAAGGGGCACGAAACGGGGCAGGAGATTGGCGACCAGATCCTGCCCTTCGATGATGTAGAGCAGGCCAGCATCGCTGTTGCGGCTCTGGAGGGGAGGCTGGCGTGATACTCTGGACCGCAAAGGACGCAGCTGCGGCGACCGGCGGCACTGCCACGGGCGACTGGCAGGCCAGCGGCGTGTCCATTGACACCAGGACCCTTGTTGACGGCGATCTTTTCGTCGCGTTGAAGGATGTGCGCGATGGCCATGATTTCGTGGCGCAGGCGCTGTCCAAGGGGGCATCGGCGGCGATGGTGTCGCGCGTGCCCGATGGCGTCGCCCAAGACGCGCCGCTTCTCATCGTGGATGATGTTCAGGCCGGTTTGGAGGCGCTGGGCCGGGCGGCGCGCGCAAGGACAAAGGCTCGCGTGGTGGCGATCACCGGCAGCGTGGGCAAGACATCGACCAAGGAAATGCTGGCCCGGATGCTGGGGGCGCAGGGACAGACCCATGCCAGCGTGGCCAGCTACAACAACCACTGGGGCGTGCCCCTGACCCTTGCCCGGATGCCGGCAGATACCGAATATGCGGTGATCGAGATCGGGATGAACCACCCCGGAGAGATCGCCCCTTTGTCCCGCATGGCCAAACCGCATGTTGCACTGATCACAACGGTGGGGGCGGCGCATCTTGAAGCCTTCGACAACATCGAAGGCATCGCGGTGGAGAAGGCCTCGATCATCGAGGGGCTGGAACCCGGCGGAACGGCAATTCTGAACAACGACATCGAACAGGCTGCCATCCTGCAGTCAAAAGCCGCGGATCAGAAGGTGCGCGACATCGGGTTCGGACGCCACGGTTTCGACTTTGTGCTCAAGGACGTTCAGGTTCAGGACGAATGCACCGTGGTGCAGGCCACCGCGCATGAGGCGCCCTTGCTCTTCAAACTGGCCACGCCAGGTGTGCATTTCGCGATGAACGGTCTCGGCGCCCTGGCCGCCTGTGAGGCGCTCGGCGCGGATCTTGCTCTTGCAACGCATGCGCTTGGCCGTTGGACCCCTTATCGCGGACGCGGCGCACGCGAGACACTCTATCTCGACCCGGTGGAGACCGATCTCACGCTGGAATTGATCGACGACGCCTATAACGCGAATCCCACCTCGATGAGTGCCGCATTGTCGGTGCTGGCCGCGGCAAGCCCGCGCCATGACATCGGACGGGTCAGCAAGGGGCGGCGGATTGCCGTTCTGGGCGACATGAAGGAGCTGGGTGCGAACGAAGCTGCGTTGCACGCCGCCCTGGCGGATCATGAGGCCATCCCCTCACTCGACGTGATACATTGTGTCGGACCGCTGATGCAGTCTCTTCATCAACGGCTTGGCGAGGATCGGCGCGGCCTTTGGGCCGAAACCAGCGCCGAAATGGCGCAGGTGATCCGAAGCAGGCTCGACAGCGGAGATGTGGTTCTGGTGAAGGGATCGCTGAGCATGGATCTGGCCCGTATCGTTGACGCGATCCGCAAAATGGGTCATCCCCCGCCACAAGATAATGAGTAGGGACAGCTGACATGCTCTATTGGTTGACCGCGCTGTCGGATGGCGGGGACTTCTTCAACCTTTTCCGCTACATCACGTTTCGGGCGGGCGGGGCGTTTCTAACGGCGCTTCTGTTCGGGTTTCTGTTCGGCCGTCCCCTGATCGCGGTTTTGCGAAAACGGCAGGGAAAGGGCCAGCCGATCCGCGATGACGGACCCGAGGGGCATTTGGCCAAGGCCGGGACACCGACGATGGGCGGGCTGCTGATCGTGGGGGCGCTCTTGACCTCGACCGTGTTGTGGGCCCGGCTCGATAATCCCTTCATATGGCTGGTGCTTTTTGTCACTCTCAGCTTCGCGTTGATCGGGTTCGCCGATGATTATGCGAAAGTGTCCAAACAGAACACCAAGGGCGTGCCCGGAAAACTGCGCCTTGCATTGGGCATTCTGATCGCCGCGATCGCGGGCTGGTGGGCCACGCAATATCATCCCGAAGCGCTGCAGAACCAACTGGCGTTGCCAGTCTTCAAGGACACGCTCATCTATATGGGCTACATCTTCATTCCGTTCACGATCTGCGTCATCGTCGGCTCTGCCAATGCGGTCAACCTGACGGACGGCCTCGACGGTCTGGCGATCATGCCGGTGATGATTGCGGGCGGCACACTCGGGATCATCGCCTATGCGGTGGGACGGGTCGATTTCACCGAATATCTGGACGTGCATTATGTTCCCGGAACCGGAGAGATCCTGATTTTCACCGCCGGCTTGTTCGGCGGGGGCCTCGGCTTTTTGTGGTACAACGCGCCGCCTGCTGCGGTTTTCATGGGCGATACCGGCTCGCTTGCGCTTGGGGGTGCCCTGGGCGCGATTGCCGTTGCCACGAAGCACGAGTTGGTGCTGGCCGTTGTCGGAGGCCTCTTCGTGGTCGAAGCGTTGAGCGTGATCATTCAGGTTTTGTACTACAAGCGCACCGGAAAGCGGGTCTTTCTGATGGCGCCGATCCATCATCACTATGAAAAGAAGGGCTGGGCGGAGCCCCAGATCGTGATCCGCTTCTGGATTATCTCGCTGATCCTTGCGATGATCGGTCTGGCGACATTGAAGGTGCGGTAGCGAAAGTGGGTCTCGACATCAACGTTCTCGCCCGGCCAACGGCCGGTCATGAGCAAGAGTTTGAAGATCTCTTGAGGCAATTTCGCCTTCTCGCTCGGGGACAGGTGCCAACAGACGGTCCTTACGTGGATCCGGGCAAGACCAGCCTTTTCGGGCTTAAAAAGTCGAAGCCGGTTTTTGACGAGGAGGCCGCGAAACGTCGGTTCGCGGAACTCTCTCAGCCAGCCTATGTCACCCTGAATGCGCCGCAGGTTGGCCGGGATGCCGAAGCAGATGCATGGGTCCGCGCTGCGTTTGAAGAGGGACGGTTCGACTTACCCTCGGCAGAGCAGGCGTTGGACGCGCTGAAGGGATATTATGCGCTGGAGGCGATGGAGCCTTGCGACGGCTTTCCCGTCTACTCGCACGCTTACATGTATGACGGGGTGGACAGGACAAGCTTTCGGGGCGCGTTCCTGACGGAGTGTGAAAAGGTTCTCGAACCCGAGATCCTGAACCGCGCATGGGAGATTATGACAGCCGAAGAGCTGGCCCAATGGTCAAAAGCCCTCTTGGCTGTGGCTGATCGCCTTGCCGGGGAAAACGGGTTTGAACATGTTCTTGGAGATCAGGCTTTTCGAACCGACGATCCGGGCGCTCTTCCGGGACAGATCCATATCATCGATCAGGCTGGCCGCTGGGCGGCTTTCTGGTCGTCCCGCGGCCACGGTGCGGAACCGTATTTCTAGAAAAGGCAGGGCAGGCCTCTGATGACGCCGCCCGTTGCAACTTCGCACGTCCTGCGGCAAAGCTGGCCGCATGAGAACACCTGAAAGAACGGCTCTTGTCACGGGGGGCAATTGGGGGATCGGGCGGGCCATCGCGGCAGGTCTTATGGCGGACCAACGGGTTGTCATCGCCGCGCGCGATCCCGAGGCCGGGCGTGCAGCGGCAGATGACCTGGGATGCGAGGCCATTGTCCTCGATCTGATGCAACCGGAGCATTTTGCCGACGCGATCGAGCCGTTGGGCGGTATCGACGTGCTGATTAACAATGCGGGCGTTCTCATCGAAACAAACATGATCGAGGACCCGGAGGGGGTTGAGACCTCGATGCAGGTGATGGTGCACGCGCCTTATCAGCTTATCCGTTTGTGTGTGCCGCATATGGCGCGGCAAGGGTGGGGGCGGATTGTCAATCTTTCCTCCGACTGGGGCAGCTTCGATCAGGGGCTCGACGGTCCGGGCGCATATGGCGTGGCCAAGGCGGCCTTGAATGCGCTCACCCATGCATTGCCCCGGGATCTGCCCGCGGGGATCAAGATCAACGCGATGTGCCCGGGATGGGTGCAGACACGCATGGGGGGCGACGGCGCACCCCGAACACCCGAAGAGGGCGCGGAGACGGCGCTCTGGCTGGCCCGTTTGCCCGAGAGCGGGCCCACGGGAGGATTTTTTCGCGACCGGGCGCCGTTGAAATGGTAATCCGAAGAGCTGAGAGATCGACCAGCGTCGGCTGGCCTACGACGAGGGTTTGGTCATGATACCGGTGAGAGGCGTCAAAGGCGCGCGCGTGGCCGTTCTGGGCTTGGGGCGGTCTGGGCTTGCCGCGGCAAGAGCCCTGATCGCGGGGGGCGCGGAAACGCTGTGCTGGGATGACAACCCTGATGCCTGCGCCCGCGCGGAGGCGGAGGGCCTGACGGTTCGCAATCTCAGCAGACAGGACGCGTTGGATGATCTTACCGCGCTGATCGTCTCTCCCGGCATTCCGCATCTCTATCCGAAGCCAAATCCGATTGTGGCGGCGGCCCATGCGGCGGGTGTGCCGGTCGACAACGATATCGGTCTTTTTTTCCGATCCTTCGCAACCGAGGACTGGAACCGGTTCGATGTCGCGCCACGCATTGTGGCGGTCACCGGTTCCAACGGGAAATCGACCACGTCGGCCCTGATCTATCATCTTATCGAAACCGCAGGCCGCCCCGCGCAGCTGGCGGGCAATATCGGACGCGGCGTTCTGGACCTGGAGCCGGCGCTTGATGGCGAGGTCGTGGTGCTGGAGCTTTCCAGCTACCAGACCGAGCTGGCCCGCAGCCTGACACCGGATATCGCGGTGTTCACCAACCTGACACCTGATCATCTGGACCGACACGGCGGGATGGGCGGGTATTTCGCCGCCAAACGCCGGCTGTTCGCCGAAGGCGGCCCGGATCGCGCCATCATCGGCGTGGACGAGGCGGAGGGACGCTTTCTGGCCGGGCAGATGTCCGAAGGGCGTGGAGACGACCGTGTGATCCGCATCTCATCGGGTCAAAAGCTGACGGGTCCGGGCTGGCAGGTCTTTGCCCGGAAAGGGTTTCTGAGCGAATATCGCAAAGCCCGTCAGGTTGGCGCGATTGATCTGCGCGGCATCAAGGGGCTGCCGGGGGCACACAATCACCAGAATGCTTGCGCGGCATATGCGGTCGCCCGCGCGCTGGGGATGGCGCCAAGGGTGATCGAGGCGGGCTTGCAGAGCTTCAAGGGTCTGCCCCATCGCAGCCAGGTCATCGCCGAGGCGGGCGGGGTCAGCTATGTCAATGACAGCAAGGCCACGAATGTCGACAGCGCGGTCAAGGCATTGGGAGCCTTTAGCAAGATCCGCTGGATTTGCGGCGGGCTGGAAAAGGACGGGGGCCTTGAGGCGCTGAAGGGCGCCACGGGCGCTGTGCGCCGGGCCTACGTGATCGGACGAGAGGCGGCAGCCTTCGCCCTGCAGCTTGATGTGGAGGCCGAGATCTGCATCACGATGGAGGAAGCGGTGGCACGGGCGGTCAAGGACGCAGAGCCCGGCGATACGGTTTTGCTGGCGCCCGCGGCGGCGAGCTTTGACCAGTATGACAGCTTTGAGGCGCGTGGCGCGGATTTCGAGGCGGAAGTGCGCAGACGGCTGGGCTGAAGCGCGTTGTTTTCATGCCTGCAGTCAAAGGTGATACCACGCGGCGGGCTTGACGGGGCGTTGACCAAAAGGAGCGCCTGCGGCGCACGCCATATTGGAGCATGTTGAGACGCGACACACCATGACGTCGTTGCGCTGGTGGTCAGCTCAGGTGGCGGAGATCGCCCGACCAGCGGCCTGGGCAGAGGACCAGGCCCACTGGAAATTATACCCACCCAACCAGCCGGTGACGTCCATCGCCTCCCCGATCCCATAGAGGCCGGGGACGGAGGTGCATTCCATCGTCCGGGAGGAGAAGGCATCGGTCGCGATCCCGCCGGCGGTGACCTCGGCGGTGCGGTAGCCTTCGGATCCGCCGGGCGTGAGGCGCCAGGCGCGCAAAGCGTCCGTCAGAGCAGAAAGGGCCCGGTCAGATTGATCTGCCACACGACCGCTCAGGTCATGGGTCTCACCCAGGTAGCTTACCAGCCGACCGGGTAGGTGTTGCGACAGGGCCGTGCCAAGCTGGCGGCGCCCGTCGCTTTGCCGTTGGGCCTTGAGCGCGGGCAGAAGCGCGCCGGTTGGATCGAGGTCAATATCGATGGGCTCCCCTTCGTGCCAGTGGGAGGAGATTTGCAGGATCGCGGGACCCGACAGGCCACGATGGGTGAACAGCATCGCTTCGTCAAAATGGGTGCCATTGGCATAGGCGCGCACGGGTGTCGACACACCCGCGAGCGGTTTGAACGGATTGTCGGGGAAGGTCAGCGGAACGAGCGCAGGGCGTGTTTCGGTCACGCGCAGACCGAACTGGCGGGCGATGTCGTAGGCCAGCCCGGTGGCGCCCATCTTGGGGATCGACTTGCCGCCGGTTGCGAGCACGAGGGAGCGGGCCCGCAGGACGGATCGTTGCCCGTCCCGTTCCACCTCTACTGCGAAACCGCCGTCGACGGGTTGAACGCCGATGATCTTTGTCGAAAGCCAGAGCGTGGCGCCGGCCTGGTCCATCTCGGCGCGCAGCATGGCGATGATCTCGCGCGCGGAGCCGTCGCAGAAAAGCTGGCCCAGCGTTTTTTCGTGCCAGGCGATGCCATGGCGGTCGACGAGGTCGATGAAATCCCACTGCGTATAGCGGGCGAGGGCGGATTTTGCGAAATGAGGGTTTTCCGAGAGAAAGGCCTCGGGCGTGCAATGAAGGTTGGTGAAGTTGCAGCGCCCGCCGCCCGAGATGCGGATCTTCTCGCCCGGGGCTTTGGCATGGTCGATCACGAGCACGCCAGATCCCGCCGTGCTGGCGCACATCAGGCCAGCGGCACCGGCACCAAGAATGATCGTTTTCCAGTCCATCGCCGCCTCGCGTGACGCGAATTGCCGCCACTTGCAAGAGGAAGAGGCTAGCGTGATGGGGCTTTTGCGGCTAATGTCTCGCTCAGACCCCGAAAAGGGGCACGGGCAGAGGCAGAAGAGCGGTAACGGCATGACGGAAATGGTCTATGGCGCGGTCCCGATGCGGGATGGCGAGCCTGTACTTCCAAAATGGTGGCGCACGATCGACAAATGGTCGGTCTCCTGTGTGCTGATCCTGTTTGCAATCGGTCTTTTGCTGGGTCTCGCCGCCTCGCCGCCTCTGGCTGCGCGCAACGGGTTCGAACCGTTTCACTATGTCCAGAGACAGGCAATCTTTGGCGGTGCGGCTCTGATCGCGATGATCCTGACGTCAATGATGTCGCCGACGCTTGTGCGCCGTCTCGCGGTTCTGGGCTTTCTGGCCGCTTTTGTCGCGCTTGCCTTTCTGCCGCTCTTTGGCACTGATTTCGGCAAGGGTGCTGTGCGATGGTACAGCCTTGGCTTTGCCTCGATCCAGCCGTCGGAGTTTCTGAAACCGGGCTTTGTGGTCGTTGCGGCCTGGATGCTGGCGGCGAGCCAGCAGATCAACGGCCCTCCGGGCACGGCATGGTCTTTTGCGCTCTGCATTTCCATCGTGCTGATGCTGGCGCTGCAACCGGATTTCGGACAGGCAGCGCTTGTCCTCTTTGGTTGGGGCGTGATGTATTTCGTGGCGGGTGCGTCAATGATCCTTCTGGTCGGAATGGCCGCGATGGTGGTGCTGGCGGGCACCCTGGCCTATGCCAATTCGGAACATTTCGCCCGGCGGATCGACGGCTTTCTCAGCCCCGATGTCGATCCAACCACGCAGTTGGGATATGCCACCAATGCGATCCGCGAAGGCGGGCTTTTCGGCGTGGGTGTGGGGGAGGGGCAGGTGAAATGGTCTTTGCCCGACGCGCATACCGACTTTATCGTGGCCGTGGCGGCCGAGGAATACGGGCTGATCCTCGTCCTTGTGATCATCGCGCTTTATGCGAGCATCGTGGTGCGGTCGCTCCTGCGTCTGATCCGCGAGCGTGATCCCTTCGTGCGGCTGGCCGGGACGGGACTGGCCTGCATGTTCGGTGTTCAAGCGATGATCAATATGGGCGTTGCGGTGCGGCTTTTGCCCGCCAAGGGCATGACGCTGCCCTTTGTCAGCTACGGCGGTTCGTCCCTGATCGCGGGCGGTATCGCGGTGGGCATGCTTCTGGCCTTCACCCGGACGCGGGCGCAGGGAGAGATTGGCGATATTCTGAGGGGGCGTGTGGGATGACCCAACCCCTGCTTCTCATCGCGGCGGGCGGCACGGGCGGGCATATGTTCCCGGCCCAGGCTCTGGCCGAGGCGATGTTGCGCAAGGGCTGGCGGGTTCAGCTTTCCACCGATGCGCGGGGCGCGCGCTATACGGGCGGTTTTCCCCATTCGACCGAGATGACGCAGGTCTCCAGCGCGACATTCGCGCGCGGTGGCCTTTTGGCCAAGGCGATGGTGGCGCCGCGTATTCTTGCAGGCGTGTTGCGTGCGGTGATGCGCTTTCGCAGGGATCAGCCAACCGTCGTCGTGGGGTTTGGCGGCTATCCGACCATCCCCGCCATGAGCGCTGCCTGGCTCTTGCGACTGCCGCGCATGATCCATGAGCAGAACGGTGTGCTGGGACGGGTCAATCAGGTCTTTGCCAAGCGTGTGCATCAGGTGGCCTGCGGCGTCTGGCCAACCGAACTGCCGATCACCGCGCGTGGGTTGCATGTGGGCAATCCGGTGCGCGGCGCGGTGCTTGACCGTGCGGGCGCACCCTATACGCCGCCCGGAGATTACCCGATGAACATACTGGTGATGGGCGGCAGCCAGGGCGCGCGCGTGCTTAGCGATGTCGTGCCGGCAGCCCTGACCCGCCTGCCGGACGAGCTCCGCCAGCATATCCGCGTCAGCCATCAGGCCCGCGACGAAGATCACGCACGGGTGACGCAATTCTATGTCGAACACGGGATCCCGGCGGATGTTCAGCCCTTCTTTCACGATGTGCCGGCCCGCATGGCCGAGGCGCAGCTTGTCGTGTCACGCTCTGGGGCGTCATCGGTGGCCGATCTGTCGGTGATCGGGCGCCCCGCCATCCTGATCCCCTATGCCGCCGCCGCGGGCGATCACCAGACCGCCAATGCCCGCAGCCTTGTTGACGCAGGGGCCGCGATCCTGATCCCCGAAAGCGCCCTTGACGCCGACAGCCTCGCGGCGCAAATGGCGACAATTCTGACCCAACCGCAAGCGGCCCTGCATATGGCGAACGCGGCACTTGGCGCTGGCGCGCCCGATGCCACCGAGCGCCTGGCCGCCCTTGTCGAAGAGCTCGCCGCAAAGGAGCCGTCATGACCCCAGCCACCAAACTTCCCGGCGATGTCGGGCCCATCCATTTCGTTGGGATCGGCGGGATCGGCATGTCGGGCATTGCCGAGGTCCTTTTGAACCACGGATACGTGGTGCAGGGCAGCGATCTGAAAGCGTCCAAGATCACCGAGCGTCTGGCCGATCTGGGCGCGCATATCTTCGTGGGCCAAGAGGCTCGAAACCTCGAAGATGCCGAGGTTGTCGTGATCTCATCCGCGATCAAGCCGGGCAATGCCGAGCTTGACGAGGCGCGCCGGCGGGGTTTGCCGGTGGTAAGACGGGCCGAGATGCTGGCCGAACTGATGCGCCTCAAGTCGAACATCGCCGTTGCGGGAACCCACGGCAAAACCACGACCACCACGATGGTGGCCACCTTGCTTGATGCGGGAAATTTCGACCCGACCGTGGTTAATGGCGGGATCATTCATGCGTACGGGTCCAACGCACGAATGGGGCAAGGCGAATGGATGGTGGTAGAGGCCGATGAAAGCGACGGCACCTTCAACCGCCTGCCTGCAACCATCGCCATCGTGACCAATATCGACCCCGAGCATATGGAGCATTGGGGCACCGAAGAGAACCTGCATCAGGGGTTTCTGGACTTCGTTTCCAACATACCTTTCTACGGCCTCGCCGTGTGCTGCACGGACGATCCGGACGTTCAAACGCTGGTGGGCAAGATCTCCGACAGACGTGTGGTCACCTACGGCTTCAACGCGCAGGCCGATGTGCGGGCGGTCAATCTGCGCTATGAACGGGGTGTCGCCTATTTCGACATCGCCCTGCAGAACGACGAGATGGTGATCGAGGGGTGCTCTTTGCCGATGCCGGGCGATCACAACGTGTCGAATGCCTTGTCGGCGGTCGCGGTTGCGCGTCATCTCGGCATGAAGGCCAGCGAGATCCGCGACGCATTGGCCGGGTTCGGAGGGGTCAACCGCCGTTTCACGCGCGTGGGCGAAGTTGACGGCGTGGCGATCATCGACGATTACGGGCATCACCCGGTGGAGATTGCCGCCGTGCTGAAAGCGGCGCGCCAGGCCACCGACGGCCGGGTGATCGCCGTGCATCAGCCGCATCGCTACACACGTCTCAGCTCTCTCTTCGAGGACTTCTGTTCGTGCTTCAACGAAGCGGATGTTGTCGCAATCGCCGAGGTCTTCGCGGCGGGGGAGGATCCCATTCCCGGCGCCTCCCGGGATGATCTGGTGTCGGGCCTGATCCGGCACGGCCATCGCCATGCCCGTGCGATCATGTCCGAAGACGATCTGGAGCGTCTGGTGCGGGAACAGGCCCGGCCCGGCGACATGGTGGTCTGTCTGGGGGCGGGGACGATCAGTGCATGGGCGAATAACCTGCCCGCACGCCTTGGCAAGAACGCGGCTTGATGTGGCTTTGGTCCATCACGCGACCTCCACCGTGCCGGCCCTTTGAGCGGGCCGCGCTCCCATGCTGAGCGTGTCTCTCGTCCTTGCGGCCATCTGGGTGCTTCTGGCCAGTGTTCTGGCGATGTTGCCGAGTCGCGATAACCACTGGCGGCGGGCTTACATTTTGATCGCGATTGGCGTTCCCGTGTTGGGCTTTGTCATTTACCAGAACGGTCCCTGGTGGGGTCTGGCGGTTCTGCTGGCGGGCATGTCGATATTGCGTTGGCCGGTCATCTATCTGGGTCGCTGGCTGCGGGGACGGCTGCGACGGGACTGAGCGCGGACCTTTTGAGCGGTTGCTTTTCGTCCGGGGCGGGGGCACATGAGGCAAAAAGCCGATCCGGAGCAGAGCGATGCCTGACATTCCAAACCATTATGCAGGACGTCTGACCAGGGACAAACCTCTGAGCGAGCTGACCTGGCTTCGCGTGGGCGGGCCGGCGGATTGGCTTTATCAGCCCGCCGATCTCGACGACCTCTCCCGGTTTCTGCAAAGCCTCGATCCGGCGATACCGGTTTTTCCAATTGGTGTCGGGTCCAATCTGATCGTCCGCGACGGGGGCGTGCGGGCGCTTGTCGTCCGCCTGGGCCGCGCGTTCAACGGGATCGAGGTCGAGGGCGATATCGTCCGGGCAGGGGCTGCAGCTTTGGACGCCCATGTCGCCAGAAAGGCCGCTGATGCGGGTCTGGATCTTAGCTTTTTGCGCACGATCCCTGGCTCTATCGGCGGGGCCGTACGGATGAATGCCGGATGCTACGGGACCTATATGGCTGATGTTCTGATCGAAGCGCGGGCTGTCACAAGAGGCGGCGACAGGCTCACGCTGACACCTGACGACCTGCAATTCGGCTATCGTCAGTCCAGCCTGCCGGAGGGCGCGATACTGGTCGAGGCGACGATGCGGGGCCCGAAGGCCCCGAAAGAGGAGCTTTACGCGCGCATGGCCGAGCAGCTTGCCAAACGGGACGCGACCCAGCCCACCAAGGACCGCTCAGCCGGTTCGACCTTCCGCAACCCGGCCGGGTTCAGCTCGACCGGACGCGCGGACGACGTGCACGATCTCAAGGCCTGGAAGGTGATTGATACGGCAGGTTTACGCGGTGCGCGCCAGGGTGGTGCCCAGATGAGCGAGAAGCACTCGAACTTTCTGATCAATACCGGTTCGGCAACGGCGGCCGATCTTGAAGGATTGGGCGAGGAGGTGCGAAAAAAGGTTTACGAGTCCAGTGGCATAACGCTAGAATGGGAAATCATGCGCGTCGGTGAACCGGCGCAAGAATAAATAGCCGAAACTGGCGTCCAAACAGGCACATTTCCAAATCAGGCCGGCAAGGCCGTGGAAGGGCGCCGCCTCGGTATGGCGGATGACAACAAGGGACCGTTCAAAGGTCCCGGTACATTTGAGGCACGTGTGGGTCAGTCGAGCAGGACATACCCAAAGGTTGCGGTACTCATGGGCGGCCCCTCGGCCGAGCGTGAGGTATCGCTCGTCACCGGGCGCGAATGCGCAGCGGCCTTGCGTGGCGAGGGGTACGACGTGGTCGAGATCCACGCCGGGCCCGATCTTTGTGCCGATCTTGCACAGGCAGCCCCCGATGCCGTCTTCAACGCGCTTCACGGACGCTGGGGCGAGGATGGCTGCGTGCAGGGCATGCTGGAATGGATGGGTCTGCCCTATTCGCATTCCGGCGTTCTGGCCTCCGCACTCGCCATGGACAAGGACCGCAGCAAGGCCGCCTTCGCGGCGGAAGGGTTGCCCATCGCTGCATCGGGCCTCTTCGACAAGGATCAGGTGATGGCCAGCCATGTCATAACGCCTCCCTACGTCGTCAAACCGAACAACGAAGGGTCGAGCGTCGGCGTCTATCTGGTCCATGAAGCGGCGAACGGCCCGCCGCAACTTTCCTCGGAGATGCCGCAGACCGTCATGGTCGAAGCGTTCATAGCCGGGCGCGAGTTGACCGTGACGGTGATGGGCGACCGGGCCCTGACGGTCACGGAAATCCAGACCGATGGCTGGTACGATTACGACGCCAAATACAAACCCGGCGGATCCCGTCACGTCGTCCCTGCGGATATCCCCGCGGATGTCTTCGATCTTTGCCTCGATTATGCCCGTCGGGCACATGTGGCGCTGGGATGTCGTGGCGTCTCTCGCACCGATTTCCGCTGGGATGAGGCCTTGGGCGCTGATGGTCTGTATCTTCTGGAAACCAACACGCAGCCGGGCATGACGCCCACATCGCTCACCCCCGAACAGGCGGCGGCATGCGGTTACTCTTTCGGCGAGTTCTGCGCCTGGATCGTTGAGGATGCATCATGCAACAGGTAGAGCATCGCCCGGATCCGGCCCCTTCGCGCCTGCATTACCGAATGCAGCGCTGGATGCTCACGCCGGGCATTCGCCTGATGCTCCGGGCCGGTTTGCCCTTTTGCATCACGTTCCTGCTCGCCTCTGCCTGGCTGGCCAACGAAGAGAACAGAGACCGAATCAATCTGGCCTTTGTCGACCTGAAGGCCAGCATCCAGGAACGGCCCGAATTCATGGTCAACCTGATGGCCATCGACGGGGCCGGTCGGGATGTGTCGGAAGATATTCGCGAGGTGCTGCCGCTCGACTTTCCGATAAGCTCTTTCGATCTGGACCTGGAAAACGTGCGCAACACGATCACCGGCCTCGATCCGGTTCGCGATGCCAGCGTGCGGATCCGTCCGGGCGGCGTGCTTCAGATCGATGTCACTGAACGCGTGCCAGCGTTGCTCTGGCGGACGCGCGACGGGCTGGAAGTGCTCGATCCCGAAGGCGTGCATGTGGGGATGGTCCCGCACCGGGCCGAACGTCCTGATCTTCCCTTGATCGCCGGCGACGGGGCGGACGGGCATGTAGAGGAAGCTATCGCGATCTTTGCAGCCGCCGAGCCGCTTGGCTCGCGGCTCAGGGGGCTGGTCCGGATTGGAGAGCGGCGCTGGGACGTCGTTCTTGATCGCAATCAGCGCATACTTCTGCCCGAGGACGGGGCGGTACAGGCATTGGAGCGGGTGATCACCCTCAGCGAGGCAGATGACATGTTGGAGCGCGACGTGGCTGTCGTGGATATGCGGCTGTCCGCGCGCCCGACCCTGCAAATGACCGATGCCGCCCTAAAGGACTGGTGGCGGATCCGGGCGATCAATGGCGGCGGGCAATAACAAGAAGACCAAGGCGGGCAAACGAAGATGACCGATCTCTATCAATCCCAACGGGCGATGCGGCAGATGCGCAAACAGGCGCTGCAACGCGGTGTTGTGGCGATCCTGGACGTAGGCAGCTCCAAGATTGCCTGTCTGGTGCTGCGCTTCGACGGGTCGGGCCGGCTGGATGAAGACGCAGAGATCGGCTCGCTTGCCGGCCAGACGGGATTTCGCGTTGTTGGGGCGGCGACCACCCGGTCGCGCGGCGTTCAGTTCGGCGAAGTGACCGCCATGCAAGAGACAGAGCGCGCGATCCGCACAGCGCTTCAGGCGGCCCAAAAAATGGCCAATATTCGCGTTGATCACGTGATCGCATGCTTTTCGGGGGCCAATCCGCGGTCCTACGGTCTTGATGCACAGATTGATCTGAGCGGTCAGGTGGTCAGTGAACAGGAAGTGGCCCATGTTCTCGCGGACTGCCAGGTGCCGGAATTCGGCGCGGGCCGGGAGGTGCTGCACGCGCAACCCGTGAATTTCGCCATCGATCATCGATCCGGCCTTTCCGACCCGAGGGGACAGCTGGGCCAGCAGCTTTCGGTGGACATGCACATGCTGACCGTCGATGCGGATGCGATCCAGAACCTGGCGCATTGTATCAAGCGGTGTGATCTTGAACTCGCGGGCATCGCCTCTTCGGCCTACGTATCGGGCATCGCCTCTCTGGTCGAAGACGAACAGGAGCTGGGGGCGGCCTGCATCGACCTGGGCGGCGGGGCCACCGGTGTTTCTATCTTCATGAAAAAGCATATGATCTACGCCGACAGCGTGCGCATGGGCGGAGATCACGTCACAGGTGACATCTCGATGGGTCTGCAGGTGCCGACCGCCAATGCCGAGCGCATCAAAACCTTTTACGGCGGTGTGCACGCGACCGGGATGGATGACCGCGAGATGATCGAGATCGGCGGCGATACCGGCGATTGGGAACACGACCGGCGCACCGTCTCACGGGCAGAATTGATCGGCATCATGCGCCCCCGTGTCGAGGAAATCCTGGAAGAGGTCCGTGCGCGTCTTGATGCCGCGGGCTTTGACCACCTGCCCAGCCAGCAAATCGTGCTGACCGGCGGTGGCAGTCAGATCCCCGGGCTCGACGGGCTGGCCTCTCGCATTCTGGGTCAACAGGTGCGGTTGGGCCGTCCATTGCGCGTTCATGGTCTGCCGCAGGCGGCCACGGGGCCTGGCTTTACCTCCGCCGTGGGCCTCTCTCTCTTTGCGGCGAATCCCCAGGACGAATGGTGGGACTTTGAATTTCCTGCAAATCGCTATCCCGCGCGGTCCTTTCGACGGGCCGTGAAATGGTTCCGGGACAACTGGTAGACGCAAGATCTTGCCGATTGTCCGAAATCCGGCGGATTGTGGCAAAAATAAGGCCATATTTTGCGGTAATTTGGCGTTTTTTAGGTGACGTTGCGCTTGGGTCACGGTAGTCTGAGAGCGGTAGGCACAAAAAACGCCCGCATAGGCGGCAGTAACACAGGCGGACAGAGTAGATGACTTTGAACCTTTCGATGCCCGGTCATGAAGACCTGAAACCCCGGATCACCGTGTTTGGCGTCGGGGGGGCAGGCGGCAATGCCGTCAACAACATGATTGAAAAACAGCTCGACGGTGTCGACTTCGTTGTCGCCAATACCGATGCGCAGGCCCTCCAGCAAAGCTCGGCCAAGGCAAAGATACAGCTTGGCGTGAAGGTGACCGAAGGGCTGGGCGCGGGTGCGCGTGCCACGGTCGGCGCGGCCGCCGCGGAGGAGAGTATCGAGCAGATCGTCGATCATCTTGCCGGGGCGCATATGTGCTTTATCACCGCCGGTATGGGCGGTGGCACCGGAACAGGCGCTGCGCCCATCATTGCGCAAGCGGCGCGTGAGCTTGGCGTTTTGACCGTCGGCGTCGTGACGAAGCCCTTCCAGTTCGAAGGCGCCAAGCGCATGCGGCAGGCCGAGGATGGCGTGGACAGCCTGCAAAAGGTGGTCGATACCCTGATCATCATCCCGAACCAGAACCTGTTCCGTCTGGCCAATGAGAAAACGACCTTTACCGAGGCGTTCTCGATGGCGGATGACGTGCTTTATCAAGGTGTTAAGGGTGTAACCGATCTGATGGTGAGACCCGGCCTGATCAACCTCGACTTCGCGGATGTTCGTGCCGTGATGGACGAGATGGGCAAGGCAATGATGGGCACCGGCGAAGCCGAAGGCGAAGATCGCGCCGTGCAGGCCGCCGAGAAGGCAATCGCCAATCCGCTCCTTGACGAGATTTCGCTGCGGGGCGCGAAAGGCGTGTTGATCAACATCACCGGCGCCCACGATCTGACCCTGTTCGAATTGGACGAGGCCGCCAACCGCATCCGCGAGGAGGTGGACCCCGACGCCAACATCATCGTTGGTTCGACCCTGGATACGGGTATGGACGGCGTGATGCGTGTCAGTGTGGTCGCGACCGGCATTGACGCGACCGAGGTGCAGACCGATATCCCCGTTCCGCGCCGCTCTCTCGCCAGCCCGTTGAGGCAGGCCGCTGAGACACCGGCCGCTCCAGAGGCTGCGATGTACGAAGAGCCCGCAGTCAGCCCCGTGGCCGCTGCAGCGGAAGAACCCTCGCTCTTCACAGCGGCGCCGGAAGAGGTCACTGAAGTGGCCCAGGCCAACATGTTCGAGCCGGAAGCGCCCGAGACAACGGTTGCCGATGATGACGGGTTGCCACCGCCGGCTTATCAGCCGCAAGTGGCCGCGTTCCAACCTCAACCAGATGCGCTTGAGGCAGAACCGGAGACCTTCGTGGCACCAAAACCGCCAGCGCCGGGCACACCTTCCCCCGAAGCGCTTGAGCGTCTGAGAGCCGCCGCGCAAAAGGTGCCGGCTGCCGCGCCGCCAGCCGCAGCGGTTGCGTCCTCCGCGCAACCCGCCGCCGAAGGGGAGGAGCCCGCGCACGAGCGGGCACGGTTCGGGATCAACTCTCTGATCAACCGCATGACCGGCCATGCATCCGATCAGCCCGCAGCGGCGGCACAACCCCGTCAGCAACCTGTTGTTCAACAGCCCGCGCCGCAGCCTGGCGTGGCCGCGCGTCCGCAGGCCGAGCCTGACCCAGAGCAGGAGCGGATCGAAATCCCCGCATTCCTGCGGCGTCAAGCAAACTGACGTCCTCACGATATGTCGATTAAAGCCGCCCTAGGGCGGCTTTTTTCCTTTTTAAATCAAACTCTTTCTGCAGATGCAGCGATGGGTTGCCGCTTTGTTGCATTCATGTTTCAAACCGTTGCAAAGATTGAGTTGAGCGGAACACTTCCCCCCTTTAACCCATTAACAAAGAACGCCAAGTCAGGCGCTATGAAGCAGACCCCAAGGGGTGGAACGTGCAAAATACGATAAAATCTCCGGCCTACTTTGAAGGCGTGGGGCTACATACAGGCAAAACTGTCCGGATGGTGATCCGTCCGGCTTCTGCGGAACATGGTATCTGGTTTCGTCGCAACGATATCTCTCTGGGCGACCGGATGGTGTCGGCGATCTGGCACAATGTCGAACGGTCTCCTCTTTGCACCAAGCTGATCAATCCGGCGGGGACTTCGGTTTCGACGGTGGAACATGTGATGGCGGCCCTTGCGGGATGCGGCATCCATAACGCGCTGATCGAACTGGATGGACCCGAAGTTCCGATACTAGACGGTTCGGCGGCCGAATTCGTTCGGGGCATCATGTCTCGCGGGATCAGGCAGCTGGCAGCGCCGGTGCGTGCGATCCAGGTGCTCAAGCCCGTTTCGGTCGAAAAGGACGGTGCGCGGGCATCGCTTATTCCGGCGGAAAAGCTGGTGATCGATTTCCACATCGACTTTGATGATGCGGCAATCGGTCAGCAGAGCCGGTCCTTGGTGATGTCCAACGGGGCCTTTGCGCGGGAATTGTGCGACAGCAGAACGTTCTGCCGTCAGGCCGATATCGACGCGATGCAGTCAAACGGTTTGGCACTGGGCGGTGCGTCCGGGATCAATGCGGTGGTCTTTGACGGCGATGACGTTCTCAGCCCGGGCGGTCTGCGCCACCCGGATGAGCCGGTACGCCACAAGATGCTTGATGCTTTGGGTGATCTGGCGCTGGCCGGCGGGCCGATCCTAGGCCACTATTCCGGCGTTCGCGCGGGACATTCCCTGACCAACACGTTGCTGCGGGCCTTGTTCGAAACGCCCGGCGCGGCACGTATGGTGGTTTGCGATGCCGAAAGGACGGCAAACCTGCCTGGCGTCGGATTGGCCTGGACTGAAATTCCAGAGGTTGCCTAAGGCCCGTCACAAGGGTTGCATAAGGCGTTTTGCACCAGAATTTATTGTGCTAGACCGATCCGAAAGCAGGGGGCTGCCCCGGCGGAAAAGATGAGGATAGGCAAGCATGGCGGGCGTTGGATCTCGGATCAAGCGGATCGGATTTGTTGTCTTGGTCGCTGCCCTGACGGCTGGGTGTGGCGGCGGAGGCGGCGCATTGTTCGGCGGGCCGGCGGCGGACCGGACACAATCGCTCGAAGCGTTTACGCCTGAACAGATCTTTCAGCGTGGCGAATTCGAGTTGAGCCGCAACCGGACCGGCGACGCCGCATATTACTTTTCGGAAATCGAAAGGCTTTATCCCTATTCGACATGGGCGCGGCGGGCGCTGATCATGCAGGCGTTCGCCCACCATCAGGGGCAGGATTACCCCGAAAGCCGTTCGGCGGCGCAACGGTTCATCGACTTTTATCCGACGGATGAGGATGCCGCCTATGCGCAGTATCTGCTTGCCCTCAGCTACTATGATCAGATCGATGAGGTTGGGCGCGATCAGGGGCTGACCTTTCAGGCGCTGCAAGCCCTGCGCGCTGTGATCGAGCGGTATCCCGACAGCGAATATGCGAATTCCGCGATCCTCAAATTTGACCTGGCGTTCGATCACCTCGCCGCCAAGGAGATGGAGATCGGGCGGTACTACCTGCGGCGCGATCATTTCACGGCGGCGATCAACCGCTTCCGCGTGGTGGTCGAAGATTTTCAAACCACCAGCCATACGCCCGAGGCACTGCACCGATTGGTCGAATCCTATCTGTCCCTTGGCCTTGATGCCGAGGCGCAGACGGCGGGCGCGATCCTGGGCTTCAACTATCAGGCAACCGATTGGTACGAGGACAGTTACCGTCTTTTGACAGGACGCGGTCTTGAGCCGCGGGTGCGGGGAAACAATTGGCTCAGCGCGATTTATCGCCAGATGATCAGGGGAGAGTGGCTGTAACCTCGAACCGGGTTCAGCCACCGTCCAAGGTTTCGTGATGCTGCGTGCACTCGACATCCGTGACATGCTTATCATCGACCGGCTGGACCTGACGTTTCAGCCGGGTCTCAACGTGCTGACTGGCGAAACGGGTGCAGGCAAATCCATCCTGCTCGATGCTTTGGGCTTCGTTCTGGGATGGCGCGGGCGGGCGGAACTGGTCCGTCAGGGGGCCGCACAAGGCGAGGTTGTGGCCGTTTTCGAGCTTCCTTCCCAACACGCGGCGCGTGATGTTCTGGCTGCGGCGGGCTTGCCGGACGGGGATGAGTTGATCTTGCGGCGTGTCAACACCGCCGATGGGCGCAAGACAGCATGGATCAACGACCGTCGCGTGTCCGGAGATGTGCTGCGCAACCTCTCCGAAACCCTGGTCGAACTGCACGGACAGCATGATGATCGGGGTCTTCTGAACCCGCGGGGGCATCTGGTCATCCTCGATGACTTCGCAGGGCTGGATGGGACCCGAAAAGAGGTGAGGGCGGCCTGGACGTCCTGGATGCAGTCGCGCAAAGCTCTGGATGCGGCACAGGATATGCTGGACGCCATGCGCTCGGAGGAGGAGTTCTTGCGCCATGCGGTCGCGGAACTGGATGCGCTTGATCCAAAGCCCGGCGAAGAGGCGGAGCTTGATACGCTCCGGCGTCGCATGCAGAACGCGGAGCGGATCCGCGATGATGTGGGGCGGGCTCACGCGCTCTTGGGACCAGAGGCAGCCGAGGGCGCGATTGGCGACGCAGTGCGCTGGCTGGAGGGCGTGGTGGACCGCGCCGCTGACGAGAACCTGCTGGAAGCACCGCTGGCCGCGCTGCATCGGGCGTTGATCGAGCTGGGCGAAGCCCAGAGCGGGGTGGAAAGCGCATTGACCGCGCTCGATTTCAACCCAGCGGAGCTTGAAACGACCGAGGAACGCCTGTTCGCGATACGGGCCTTGGCGCGAAAGCACGATGTCGCACCGGACGAATTGAGCGTCTTTGCAGACAGCCTGCGCGAGCGCCTTGCAAGCCTTGATGCGGGGGAGACGGATCTCTCCGACAAGCGCGCGGCGATGGAGCTGGCCCGTCAGGCTTATGAGGCCGAGGCCAAGGCCTTGTCAAAGGCCCGGTCCGCCGCGGCAGAGCGTCTGGACCGCGCGGTTACCGCGGAATTGGCACCGCTGAAAATGGAGCGGGCGGTGTTTCAGACCCAGATCGACGCCGCGGAGCCGGGACCGGACGGGTGTGATGCCGCCGTCTTCACGGTCGCCACCAATCCCGGCGCGCCAGCCGGGCCGTTGAACAAAATCGCGTCCGGCGGGGAGCTTAGCCGTTTTCTGCTTGCGCTCAAAGTGTGTCTGAGCGGGGAAGGCCGCGGGGTCACGATGATCTTCGACGAGATTGATCGCGGCGTCGGGGGGGCTACGGCAGATGCGGTTGGACGGCGCCTCGCGGGGTTGGCTGTCAATGGGCAGGTGCTGGTCGTGACACACTCTCCGCAGGTTGCCGCATTGGGTGCGCATCACTGGCGTGTAGAAAAACGTGTCGAAGGCGGGACGACCTTGTCTCGTGTCGTGCCTCTGCCGGAGACGGACCGGGTGGACGAGATCGCCCGTATGATTTCGGGCGACCGAGTGACCGATCAAGCCCGTGCAGCGGCACGATCTTTGCTCGACCAGGGCCAAGCGCCCGTTTTCTGACACAGAAAACAGCCTGGAAAATCAAGATTTTCCAGGCTCGGAATTTGTCTCAAATTCCGGCAGCCCCATCACTTCTCGCGCTGTATTGTGTCCCAGGGGTTCCCCTGTTTCCATCTCTGGCCTAAACACGGAAAATGTAACCATTTTCCGGGCCCTCCATGTTGACGCCCCCGCGCTCGATCCTGTCGGAGCAACTGCACCAGGCGGTGACTGCCTGCAAAGACGGCTGGCATGTCCTGCGCCATCGCGGGCCAAGTCAGGTTCAGTTCTGGTTCATCGCTCTGGCCATCGGAATCGCGGCCGGTTTTGCCGCCTTGCTGTTCCGCAAGGGGATCGAAATGCTGCAATCGGCGCTTTACGGAACGCCGGATATTCAGCACATTCACTCCTTTGCCGAACAGCTGCCTTGGTATGTCCTGTTGATCATTCCGATATGTGGCGGTCTTGTCGTCGGTCTGATCCTGCATTGGTTTACGCCCGATGCGCGCGTACGCTCTGTCGCCGACGTGATCGAAGGGGCCGCGTTGCAGGATGGGCGGGTGGAAACGAAAGCGGGCCTTGCATCGGCCTTTGCCTCGCTGATCACGCTCAGCTCCGGCGGCTCTTCCGGGCGGGAGGGGCCTGTCGTTCATATCGCGGGTGTCCTTTCAACCTGGGTGAGCAACTGGATCAAGGCTGACGGGATCACCGGCCGCGACCTGCTTGGGTGCGCGGTCGCGGCCGCGGTATCGGCCAGTTTCAACGCGCCCATCGCCGGCGCTCTCTTCGCGCTCGAGGTGGTCTTGCGCCATTTCGCCGTGCATGCCTTCGCGCCCATCGTCATTGCCTCTGCGGCGGGCACCGTGATCAACCGGCTGGAATTCGGAGATGTGACGGAGTTCACTCTGGCCCAGCCGGGCGCTCTGCAATTCTATGTCGAACTGCCGGCCTTTCTTATTCTTGGATTGCTCTGCGGAGTGATCGCGGTGGCGCTGATGAAAGCGATCTTTTTTGCCGAAGACATCGCCAACCATATCCAGACCCGAAGCGGCATTCCACGCTGGTTGCGCCCGACCGCTGCGGGGGCTCTTTTGGGCGCCATCGCCATTTTCTATCCGCATATCATCGGCGTCGGGTATGAGACGACGTCGCTGGCGCTGACCGGTCAATTGGCGCTTCATGAAGCCGTGGTCTTCGCCATCCTCAAAACCATCGCCGTGGCGATCACGATTGCCGGCCGGATGGGGGGCGGGGTCTTCTCGCCCTCACTCATGGTGGGTGCACTCTCCGGGCTGGGATTTGGACTGATCGCCACTGGCATTTTCCCGGATGTTTCAGGATCCTACACTCTCTATGCTCTGGCCGGAATGGGGGCGGTTGCCGCCGCTGTGCTTGGCGCGCCCATTTCCACGACGCTGATCGTTTTCGAACTGACCGGCGACTGGCAGACAGGTCTTGCCGTGATGGTGTCGGTCTCGCTTTCGACGGCATTGGCCTCGCGGTTGGTCGATCGGTCCTTTTTCCTCACGCAGCTTGAGCGGCGCGGCATTCATCTCGCGGCGGGTCCGCAGGCCTATCTGCTGGCCATGTTCCGGGTCGCTTCCGTGATGCGACCTCCGGACGATGCCCGTGCCGCGCCCGTCACGGAGTGCTGGGATATGATCGCCGAAGGCATCTATGTCGATGTCAACGCCACGCTGGAGGCTGCCATGCCGGTGTTCGACAGGGCCGGCATCCCCTTCATCCCGGTTGTTTCCCTCAGTGGGGAAAACGCCGCCCCCGAGTTGCAGGGCGCCTTGTTCCACGTCGACGCGCTAAAAGCCTATAACCGGGCGCTTGCGGCAACAGCGGCAGAGGAACATTCCTGATCCGCCATTGATCGCGTGATCGGATGTAATGGGCCGTCCCGTCCCTGAGTGTTGACGTAGCGGATACAATGCCTTTGAAAAACCACATTTTTCTTTACCAGGTTAAGATTTTTTCTTTATTTTGAACCCACTGCTTCTGGGGGAATAGGTAAATGTGGCCTTTTTTATTGGTAACTCTCGGCGCTTTGGCTTTTATCGGCCTGGTTGACGATGATGATGACGACACGCAAACGCCTGAAGAGCCGGATCCGACGCCGCGTGGCACGGATGGCGATGACATTTTGAACGGAACGTCCATTGGCGACCTGCTTTTGGGGCGCGACGGTGACGATGAGCTTAACGGCTTCAACGGTCCCGACACGCTCACCGGTGGACAGGGCGATGACACGATCAACGGTGGCGCGGGCACGGATGAGCTGCGCGGCTGGGGTGGAAACGATGTCCTGAACGGCGGTCTCAACCGCGACTTCATGGATGGCGGCTTTGGCGACGACACGCTGGATGGCGGACGCGGCGAAGACATCCTGCGGGGCAATAACGGCGATGACGTCTTGATGGGTGATGCCGGTGACGATACCGCCAACGGTGGCACCGGCGACGATATGGTGTCGGGCGACGCGGGCGACGACTCGCTTGCCGGTGGGATCGGTGCAGACACCATCATGGGTGGCAGCGGCGCCGATACGGCTTTTGGCGGTTCCGGCGATGACAGCATCTTGGGCGGCACGCAGGACGATAATATCCAGGGGGATGAAGGCGACGACACCCTCTCGGGCGGTGCTGATGACGATACGGTCGCAGGTGGCGACGGTCTGGATCTTGTGAGCGGAGGCGCCGGAGACGATGCACTGTTCGGAGGTGACGGCAACGACTCGCTCGCGGGCGGGCTTGGCGACGACACCTTGGCTGGCGGCGATGATGACGACAGCATGAACGGCAATGACGGAGATGACAGCCTCCTGGGTGAGGATGGCAACGACACGCTGGACGGCGGCGAAGGAGACGACACCATCAATGCCGGGCAGGGTGACGATGTCGTCACCGACCGGTCCGGCGGAGACTCGATTGTCGGCGGCGCTGGCAATGACACGATCACGCATGATGGTGGCGACGGCGAAATCGGCGGCGGGCTGGGAGATGACGTGCTCCGCTCCGAAGGATCGGAATTCTCCGACACCCTGTTCGGTGGCGAAGGTAACGATACGCTCTTCGGCAATGCAGGCGCGGATGACTTTGCCGCGGATGTGCTGCGTGGTGGGAACGGCGATGATGTCCTGACCGGAAACATCAACGATACGCTCACTGGCGGTTCGGGCGCGGACCTCTTCAACGTCCTTGATGATGAGCGCGCCGATGGTGGCGTTGTCGTCGCCGATCTGCAGGTCAGCGCGACCGATGGTGACATGGTCATGCTGATGAGCTCAGGCGGAACACCGATCCCCGCTGACGATCTGGACGGGATCACCATCGTGTCCGACGGTGAGGGCGGAAGCTCTGTCCGGAATGACCTTGGCGAAGAGATCGTGCAGCTTCAGGGCGTGCCGCCGGAAGCGCTGGCAGATCGTTCAGTCTGGCTGGCAAACCTGGCGCTTTAGTGAGTTGAGGCATCCCGACAACTGCCGGGATGCCTTGCCCTAAACCTGTTCGACTTTCACGTCATCACCGACATAGAACGCCAGGTGGTCCTTGATCTCGGCCACAGCTTCGAAGGGTGCTTCATAGGTCCAGACAGCATTTTCGAACACGCTCGACCGGTTCACAATGGAAAAGTAACTGGCATCGCCTTTATGGGGGCAATGGGTCGTCTTGTCTGTGCGATCCAGCATCGCCATCGCGATATCCGCGCGGGGGAAGTAGATCACCGGCGGATAGTCCCCCTCGCTCAGTTCCAGCGCATTGACGCTTTCACCGAGCACCGCACCTCCTGACCGGACGGTCCACTTGCCCGGTGCTTTGCGAATTCTGATATGGTCTGCCATCCCTCAATCCTCCCCAGATCTTGTGGTGAACTCCTGGTTCATCACCGCTTTTTGTAACATGAACGTGTCATCGCGGGTCCGAAGCGGCATCCAAGCACATCTGCGCGGCATTGCCCAGCCTTACACCGGGCTTATCTCGACAGCCTGGTCCGATGTCTGCGTGGATCACGCACCGGAAAACCTTGAAAACGGGGCAAGCAGGCCTCGGCCCCAAGAGCCGCCCGTTAGCCCGCTTTCTTGATCCCCATGACACGGGCCCGGGCCCGAGGGTCGCTGTCAAAGAGCGCGGCAAGCTGTTCGGTCATCGCACCTGCAAGCTGCTCGACATCGGTGATCGTCACCGCCCGGTCGTAATAGCGTGTCACGTCGTGACCGATACCGATTGCCAGCAATTCGACAATTTTCTTGCGTTCAACCATCGCGATCACATCGCGCAGATGCTTCTCTAGATAATTGGCCGGGTTCACGGACAGCGTTGAATCGTCCACCGGCGCGCCGTCGGAAATCACCATCAGGATCTTCCGCGCTTCATGGCGTACCTGCATCCTGCGGTGGGCCCATTCCAGGGCCTCTCCGTCGATGTTTTCCTTCAGCAGGCCTTCTTTCATCATCAGGCCCAGATTGGGCCGTGTCCGACGCCAGGGGGCATCGGCGGACTTGTAGATGATGTGCCGCAGGTCGTTCAGTCGGCCCGGCTGCTGCGGGCGTCCGTCACCCAGCCAGACCTCCCGTGCCTGTCCGCCTTTCCAGGCCCGTGTGGTAAAGCCCAGGATCTCGACCTTCACGTTGCACCGCTCCAGCGTGCGGGCCAGAACGTCAGCGCAGATCGCGGCGATCGAGATGGGGCGCCCCCGCATCGATCCGGAATTGTCCAAAAGCAGCGTCACGACCGTGTCCCGAAACTCGGTGTCTTTCTCGACTTTGAAACTCAATGGCGTAGTGGGGTTGGCCACGACCCGGGCCAGACGCCCGGCATCCAGAATGCCTTCCTCCCGATCGAATTCCCAGGACCGGTTCTGCTGGGCCTGCAAACGCCTCTGAAGCTTGTTGGCAAGCCGTGAAACGGCCCCCTTCAAGGGTTCAAGCTGCTGGTCGAGATAGGCGCGCAGGCGTTCAAGCTCCACCGGGTCGGCCAGATCCTCGGCTGCAATTTCTTCGTCGTGATCCCCTAGATAGACCTTATAGTCGGGATCGGCCTCGCTCGCCGGTTGCGGGGTAGGGGGGTCCAGAGGCGCTTCGCCCTCTGGCATTTCCGCCTCTTCGCCCATCTCCTGATCGGCCATGTCATCCATGCTGACCTGGGCCTGGCTGGCATCCTGCTGCTCTTCCTGGCTTTGCTCGGGGCTGGCCTCCGCCTCCTGATCCTCCTGGTCTTCCTGACCGGTGCTGTCTGGTTCCTGCTGGTCTTCGTTGCTGTCCTGCGCGTCCTCTTCCTGCTCGTCATCCAGCTGGTCGGGATCGTCGCCCAGCTGATCGCCATAGCCGAGATCGGTGATCACCTGTCGCGCGAACTTTGCAAAGGCCGTCTGATCGTTCAGGATATCGTCGAGGTTTTCCAGCGTGCCGCCGGCCTGCTCCTCGATAAAGCCGCGCCACAGCTCCATCACGTTCTGCGCACCTGCTGGCAGATCACGTCCGGTGGCCAGATGACGGATCAGATAGCCGGCCGCCGTGGCAAGTGGGGCTTCTGCCGGCTCTTTACACTGGTCATAGCCCTTGCGCAGGGCTTCATGACCGATCTTGGCGTCGATGTTGCCAGCCGTGCCCGGCATGTCCCGCGCGCCCATTGCCTCGCACCGCGCGGTTTCCATCGCCTCATAGAGGTCACGGGCCATATCGCCTTGTGGGACATATCGCGCATGGGTGGTGCCATCATGATACTTCCGATGAAGCGCCAAAGCATCCGCGGTGCCACGAGCCAGCATCACCTCGTCCCGCGTCATGCGCCGGCTCACCTGTGGCAGACGCATCGCGTCGCCGCTCAGCCCAGAGGGATCGACGCTGTAACTGACCGTCAATTCCGGGTCGTCGGCCATGACTTTTGTGGCCTCGGCCAAGGCCTTCTTGAACGGATCTGCGGGATTGTCGGACGGTTTGTTCATGCCTCTGATAAATCAGGCGGGGCAGGGGAAAAGCAAGGGGCAATGGCTGCTTTTCGCGCGGGGAGTGCGCATCGGTGCGACTTAGTCAGCCCCCAGGACCAGCGCCCGGCATCCCCGCACCCGTTCTGCCATTTGTGCGCTTGCCCGCATGGCCGTGGTGCGATCAAAGCTGAGATAGGCTTGGGTCCAAAGCACTGTCACCTCGGCCCATGCCTCGTTGCGCCAGAACCGTGTGTCCTTTTCCTGGATCCCGTCGGCCATCGCGTCGGGACGGACAGCCTCGGCAAGCTCTTCGAAGATCCGTGCCAACGCGCCACTCAGAGAGGCTTGTGCATCACGCGCTTTGCTTTGGTGCAAGGCCAGGGCCGACATATGCCCTGAGCAGACCGCGAAGGTTTGCGCGCGACTGTAGCTTTGCGTGGGTAAGGCCCAGGCCTGTCCTGCCAGAAGCAAAGCGATGAGACTGCCGACTATCCTCATGTAACAATTTAATGACGCGCGCCTTCTTCAAGTCCATGAATTCTGCCGGTCCTGTAAAGATATTCAGGCGTTTGCCGCTTTCTTTGGCGGACAGTTGTGCGGAGCGCGGCACTGGCCCCAAAGTCATGGCGCATGCGCGTCCCTTTTCCGGCCTCGTTGCCTACGCGTCCGCCAGGCCCCCCCGTGTATCCTTGCCCGAGCAGCGAAAGGGCCCTTGCTTCAGCTGAGCAGAAAACCGGTACATTCCGCGCGACGCTGTTCCGCCAGCCGGGCCGCGTGCCGTGCATCGACTGGGTCGGAATTAAAGGTGGCCCGAGACAAAAGCGCTGCCTGTGCAATCTTTGCATCAATCCGCCAACGCAGGATTTCCCGCCCGCGATCAAGAGGCATGGATGCTTCAAGAAGCGCGATAAGGGCGGCGCGCTCTCTCTGTGTCCGTTCAGAGGCGGCCCCGTCGAACATCCATTGATGCTCCATCACAGCGGAAAGCCGTCCGGCACATATCGCAAAAACCTGCGTCTGCTCCTGTGCCGGAAGGGGATGTGAAACACCCTCGTCCGTCAGGCTAAACAAAACGAACATCGCTACTAGAATTGTTTTCATACTGCTCATATTATGAGCATGATGGTTAAATATGCGCTTATCAAGCGCGCATTATGAAAACGTCAGGGCTGGCGCCTCAACGGCTCGTTGCTCCACGTGCCGTTGAGGCGCGTGGCGATGCCGGACAGATTTGCAAACATGGCAATAGACCAAGCGCGCTTTGGGCCGCGCATGGAGCACAAGTCATAACTGCCGATGTGGTTCTGTTTGCATTGGGCCAGCGGTCGTTTGCTGGCCCTCCTCAAGGTGGGCGAGGGGTCAGCCCAAGCTGGTGCTTGCCGCGCTTTCAGGCAGTTCTTCATCAAAGCAGCGCTGATAGAATTCCGCCACGGTCTGACGTTCAAGCTCGTCACATTTGTTGAGGAAGCTAAGGCGGAACGCGTATCCGACATTGCGGAAGATCTCTGCGTTTTGCGCCCATGCAATCACCGTACGCGGGCTCATCACGGTGGAGAGATCTCCGTTCATGAAGGCCGTGCGCGTCAGATCGGCAACCGTGACCATCTGCTTGATGGTCTTGCGCCCGCTTTCCGTATTGTAATGCGGCGCTTTCGACAGGACGATGTTCGTCTCTGCATCGATGCTGAGATAGTTGAGTGTGGCCACCAGGCTCCACCGGTCCATCTGACCCTGGTTGATCTGCTGGGTCCCGTGATAAAGTCCGGTCGTGTCGCCCAGTCCGACGGTGTTCGAGGTCGCGAAGATCCGGAAATACGGATGCGGCGTGATCACCTCGTTCTGGTCGAGCAGCGTCAGCTTTCCGTCCACCTCCAGCACGCGCTGGATCACGAACATCACGTCGGCCCGGCCGGCATCGTATTCGTCAAAGACAATCGCCGTGGGATTGCGCAGCGCCCAGGGCAGGATCCCTTCCTGAAAGTCGGTCACCTGCTTGCCGTCCTTCAGCTTGATCGCATCTTTGCCGATCAGGTCGATCCGGCTGATATGGCTGTCCAGGTTGACCCGCACCGCGGGCCAGTTGAGGCGGCTTGCCACCTGTTCGATATGGGTTGATTTGCCCGTTCCGTGATAGCCTTGGATCATCACGCGGCGGTTGTGGCTGAACCCGGCCAGAATGGCGAGCGTGGTGTCGGGATCGAACTTGTAGGTCGGATCAAGCTCGGGTACGCGGTCCGAAGGTTCCGCAAAGCCCTTTACTGTCATGTCGGTGTCAATGCCAAACACTTCCCGGACCGAGATGTCTTCGCTTGGTTTCGCATCGATGTC
Source organism: Thalassococcus sp. S3 (assembly GCF_004216475.1). GTDB lineage: Bacteria > Pseudomonadota > Alphaproteobacteria > Rhodobacterales > Rhodobacteraceae. The sequence continues at coordinate 1,723,020 of NZ_CP022303.1, forward strand.
GATCATGCCATCCGCCATGTCGTTGTCCTTTCCTGCTCGCCTCGGGGCGTCAGCCCGTCGTGCAACATAACGCTGACAAGGGCAAGGGGAAGGGCGTGGAAATTGATCGACAAAGCGTGCGTGGAAGCGCGCCGCCCCTTCCCATCGGAAAGGCGCTAGGGAGAAAGCCGCGCGATTTCCCGCCCAAACGACCAAAGAAAGGCCGCAAGAAGCGAAACCGGCCCGACCTGAAATCGGCTCTTATCTGAGACGTGTTTACCGCTCAATGGATTAGGAAAGGTGTTGCGGGTCGTCGAAAACGCGGCGCGGTCCAGACTACTCGAAGGCAAAGCCATCGTATTTCGGTGGGTGCCGTCCTCGGCGAACCGCACGATATTGGTCTGCGTGCAGTTATTCTACCTTGCGGGTCGTGGCATGGGGCGGGGTGGTGCGCGGCAATAGCAACTTCTGTATTTTCCCGCGCGCAGGCCGGCTTTGGTTGTCTGCAGCTGCAGTAATATTAGTTAAAGCTTAGCTTTAAAAAATTCAGACAACACTATGATTTGGAGTATTAATCTTTAAAGTTGCGGCTGACCTTGATCTGGTCCCAGGCCCATACAACCTCCTGAAGCTGTTCTTCTTGGCTGCGGTCCCCGCCATTCATATCCGGGTGCAGGACCTTGATGAGTTTCTTATAAGCCTTGCGCACCTCGGTTTTCGTCCAGGTGTCCTTGGCATCCAGGATCTCGATGGCGCGCCGCTCGGTCGGGGGCAGCTTTCGCCCCGCACCGCCACCGCGTCCGGGATTTTGCGTGGCATTGGCGCCCAGAACCTGGTGTGGATCTTCGATGCCAAGCCGGGCCCAGGCACGGGCCTCTGGATCGCCCATCGGCTTTGTCTGCCGCTCCCAGACCTTGTCTTTCGACATCTGGGCGTTCAGCTCGGCCTCGGTTGTCCCATCGAAGAAATTCCATTTCAGATTGTACTCGCGCACGTGCTGCTGGCAAAACCAGAAATAGTCGTCCAGCACGTCGGGCGCCTTGGGCGCGCGGTATTTGCCGGGCTCCTGACATCCCTCGTGGTCGCACATCCGCGTCGATGTTTCCGACGCACCCGACATCCCCCGACGCCCGCGCGGGTTCTTTTTCTTGGCCGACGACACGGACATATCAAAACCAAAGGGATCGGGTTTGGACATCTCGGCAGAACCTTTCGATAGACCTTTTCGACTCGAGGGGTGGAGTTTAATCTCTCCGCCGCCAGATAGAAGAGGGCGCATCAGATTTTTTGGCGCCTGACACAGAACCGGGCACAGAGCGGGAGCATTCATGAGCGTTACAGAAGAGATCACCGTCAGACTGAACCAGGCTTTCGCACCCAGAGAGCTTGAAGTGGTCGACGACAGCGAAAGTCATCGCGGGCATTCCGGCTATCATGAGGGCGGAGAGAGCCATTTCAACGTACGTATTCGGTCCGATGCTTTTTCAGGACAGTCGCGTATCGCGCGACATCGCGCGGTGCATGCGGCCCTGGGGCCGGAGCTGGTCGGCCGGATCCACGCCCTTGCATTGGACATAGACGCCTAGCGTCTCGTTCCCTCGTCGGATCCTTTATCGATATCGTTCGGTGTATCCGGCACCTCGTCATGCGGCGCGGTCTTGGGCATATCAGCCGCGCCTTGACGTTGGGCCGCGCGCACGCGCAGCGCGGTCGAGATCTCGGGCACCTCATCGGGCTCCTCGACACCGTTGTCCGTGCGCGGCGCCTCTGCTGCGGGTGGGTCGTCCGGTTCGGGCGCTTCCAGCAAGCGCGGTGCGAAACTATCTGTCCGCGTCTGTGCAGGCCGGCAAAACACCAAGAGGTTCCGCCAGTTGGTGGTGCTGCCCGTCAGCCCCTGGCGTTCGTCGCTAGGCAGCATGTCAGACCGCAGATATTCCCAGCCGTCCTCGGCCATGCGGTTGATGACCTGTTCAACCGCGAAGGCAAACCTTGCTTCGGCCCCACGGAGACCTTTTGCCTTTTCACCTTTGGTGGGGGCCGCAACGACCTTGTATTCGTATCGCCTCATGTCTCTCTCTGACACTGCTTCGGCGCACTTTATGCGAAAAGCTGACCCGAAAGACCAGACGCCTCGCGCCGTGCCGTCAGGCCCTGCGGGGGATCCCGATGCTGCGCCCCGCACGCTCGGGCCAGCCAAGCGCGTCGTGCGTCTTTTTCATTGCGTCGAGCCGTGCCAGAATGTCCGCTGGGATCGGCGCAACCTTGGGTCCGCTCATGTCGATATGCAGGCCCAGACCTTCCGCGGTTGCCGCCAGCCATCCATCGACATGGCGTAACTCCTGATAGGTATGAAACCGCTTTTGATCGAAATCCAGCAATTGGGTTGAGACCCGCACCGCGTCGCCCTGGTGCAGTTCCCGGACATAGCAGACGTGAAATTCGGCCGTATAGGTCGTGTGACCGCGGGTTTCGGCATAGTCCGGGCCGAACCCGAAGGCTTCGTAGATTTCATCGACACCCTGGTCGAACAAGACATTGTAGTAGGCCATGTTCAGATGGCCGTTATAGTCGATCCATTCCGGCTTGACCGTCATTTCAGTGGACAGGTAGGGGGCGGGCTGGGTCATGCGCAAAACTCCTTTTGCCGCCTTATGACCCCATTGCCGGAGGGCGCCAAGCCATTCGCGCTAAGTTCGCTTTCGAAGACGATATTGCACGGCCAGCCCGCTCAGCCCGATCGCGATCCAGCTGATCTGGATCAGCGCCGATGTCAGGTTGAAATCAACCGAAAGGCCGATCAGCACCAACGTCGCCGCAAGGATGTTCAGAATGGAGAACATCGCGCCATTGCCACAAATCAGGCGCATCTGAAGAGCTGCAAATCCAAGCAGGTAGGTTGCCAGACCCAGCAAGCCGGCCAGACGGCAAAGCACTTCCAACGATGTCGCTGAGGAAACGACACTACTCATTACGCAAATGCCTAACAGAAGAAATTATTAAAAATGAACGGAAACAGTCGAAATGCACACCACCTGACCGACCCGCATTAACCTTTAAGCGTTAACGCGGATTTGCCATAGGCAGGTATTCCTTACCCAAGGGAACTTCCCCCCGGGGACCGGCTTGCCACAACGCGCGGAGGTCTGCCTCTCTCAGCACGTCGAGGCGTCGATAGGCCCGCCGGACATATCCGCGTGCCTGCCATTGACCAAGGATGCGATTGATGCTTTGCCGGGACACCCCGACAAGTGCGGCAAGCTCTTCCTGGCTGGCATGGACCTGGCTGTTCTGGGCCAGTTCGATCATCCGGCGGGCCAGCATGCGCTCTGGTGAGATGAGCATCAGGTCATCGACCACACCGTAAAGCGCCCTTGTGTGACGGCAGACCTGCTGGACAAGGGCGTCGTGAAGGGCCCGGTGCCGGGACATCAGCTCCCTCAACGCGCGTTCCGGCACCTCCAGCAGGTCGACCGCGCTCGACGTGACAGCATCATGCATGCGTGGCGCGCCGTCGATGAACGACATCTCACCAAACCAGTAAGGCGCCGAGAGGCGTGTGAGGATGGTTTCGGCGCCGTCTGCCCGAATTTTGCGAATTCGGACCTCTCCCCGTTGCAGCCCGTAGAACGCGGTGGCCTGCTCTGCGTCCCGGAAAATCACGGTTTCCGCAGGCAGGTGCCGGGGTCTGGCCGACCTGAGCAGTGCCTTTTGAAGATCCCGAGGCAGGTTCTCGAGAAAAGTGTCGCGCGGAGTTTGCATATCGTTCCCAACGGTTAGGTCGCACGATCTGAGCAGGCAAACCTGTGAATGTCAAAAGGTTGACAGTCTTGCCGGTATTCCATGCTTAAATAAGCTGAACCGCGCCGTGCGCGCGTGAATGGGAGGACACTTTATGAACGATCAATCGGCACTTCAGATCAGCAGTGGATTTGCGATCCCGGACCCAACAGAGGTACCGCGGCTTGAAGGCCAGGTATCAGAGGCTGAATGGGCTTTGCGATGCGAGCTTGCGGCCACCTACCGGCTCTGCGCTTTGCATGGATGGACCGATCTTGTCTTCACGCATATTTCGGCCCGCCTGCCGGATGAGCCGGGCAAGGACGGTCAGATGGAAGAGCGGTTCCTGATCAATCCTTACGGCGTGATGTTTGAAGAGATGACCGCGTCAAGCCTCGTGAAGATCGACCTTGATGGCAATATTTGTCAGGAGACGCCCTATTTCGTCAATCCAGCCGGCTTTACCATTCACAGCGCCGTTCATTCCGCGCGCCATGATGCGGGATGTGTGATCCATGTGCATACGCCTTACGGCGTGGCCGTTTCGGTGCAAAAGCGCGGGCTGCGGCGCTATACGCAATTTGCCATGACGGTCTGCAACGATCTGGCCTATCACGATTATGAAGGCATCGCGCTTGAGCTTGATGAGCGGGAGCGCATCGTGAACGATCTGGGCGACAAGAGCCTGCTGATTCTGCGCAATCACGGCACGCTGACGCTGGGCGAGAACTGCGCCATCGCGTTCCTGCGGATGTACTTTCTGGAAAACGCCTGCAAGACGCAGATCCTGGCGCAATCCGTCGGCAGCGAGGATCATCTTTGCGAAGAACCTCAAGAGATGGCCGATCTCGTCGGGCAGCAGGCGCAGCCGGCCTTTAGCCGCGGCAGGGGCGACAACCTCATCTGGCCGGGGCTGATGCGCAAACTCAACCGGACCAATCCCGGACACGACTATTGATCTTGGCTGCGCGCGGGCAGGGTGGCCACAAACGCCTCTGCCTGCGCGACCCAGGCCGCCAGATCGGCATCGCTTTCGTATCCTTCAGGCGCCACGCGGATGAAGCCTTTGGGCTGGCGACCGCTTTTGAACTGCATCGGTACCACGAAGGGCTTTTTCAGCGCCTTGCCGGCCGCATCCGCGCCAAGGCGGACCATCAGATAGCCATCGCGCACCCCGCAGCACATGTGACCCGCTACCATGAAGATCAGTCCGCCCATCATCTTCATCGTCTTGACGTCCGATCTGTGCTCAAGTGTCGCGCGCACCCGTGCGACCTCATCTTCATCATAAGCCATTGCTGTTTCCCTGTTGTTCCACCGTTGCTTCTCCGGGGATGGGGGCGGCGCAAACCGGCCATTTGAGCCGGTCGCCGACATAGCCCTTGATCTTGCCCGGGACCGTGGCATTCTATCCGATGATGGTGCCCGGGAGAAATCCGGGCTGAAAAGGGAACACGGTGCGGGCCTTGCGTCTTAATCCGTGACTGCCCCCGCAACTGTAAGCGGTAAGCGACCCCGAATGACACCACTGGGCCAAAGGGTCCGGGAAGGTTCGGGATAGCGGTGACCCGCAAGTCAGGAGACCTGCCATCTCCGGCGCGTCTGATGCGCCGCAGTCACCTTTGGCCGGGCGGGGTGCCCCGGGATGGAGCAGATCAGATGACCGGTAAAGCCGACAAGACCTTTTGTTTCGTTCACATGTCCGCGCTCAGCGCAGAAGGGGCCATGCGCGTCGAAAAGACGATAACTCAGCTTGAAGTCGACCCAGGCTCACCCGAGCGTGCGGTTGAGTTGGGCCAGTTGGGATATATGCAATGGTTGGGAAGCCTGCCCGGATCCGCCGATTACGAGGCCGAGGCGGTGCGCGCCTATCTCGCCGCGCAGCCTTTTCAGGACAGCGCTCCGGTACGGGTGTTCTGCGAGTTGCTCGCGCAGTCAATCAACGATCCGCTCGCGCCCCTCGATCTGGCGCTGCCTGTGCCGCAAAGGCGCGGTGGCGCGCGCCACCGGCGCCAGACCTTCTAAGACGGCCCGACCTGTCTAGTCGAGGGATCAAAGGCCCAGCTTTGCGCTCACGATCTCGTTCACGGCCTTCGGGTTGGCCTTGCCGCCCGTTGCCTTCATGACCTGACCCACGAACCAGCCCGCCAGTTTCGGGTTTTGCTTGGCCTTTTCCACCTGAGCGGGGTTGTCGGCGATCACCTGATCCACCGCGGCCTCGATCGCGCCGGTATCGGTGACCTGCTTCATGCCTTCGGTTTCGACGATCTCTGACGGCTCACGTCCCGACGTATAAGCGATTTCAAAGACGTCCTTTGCGATCTTGCCGCTGATATCGCCCTTCTGGATCAATTCGATGATCTGGCCCAGTTGCGTGGGGCTGATGGGGCTTTCGGTGATGTCGTGATCTTCCTTTTTCAGCCGCCCGAAAAGTTCGTTGATGACCCAATTGGCGGCGAGCTTTCCGTCGCGTCCCTCGGCCACGGCCTCGAAATAAGCGGCTGACTCAACCTCTGCCGTCAGCACCGACGCATCATAGTCCGAGAGGCTGAAATCATTGATAAAGCGCGCTTTCTTCTCGTCCGGCAATTCCGGCAGGCTGGTCTCGATATCATCCACCCAGGCCTGTTCGATCTCCAGCGGCAGCAGATCCGGGTCGGGGAAATAGCGGTAATCGTGCGCCTCTTCCTTGGACCGCATCGACCGGGTCTCGCCCTTGTCAGGGTCATAGAGCCGGGTTTCCTGCTCCACCTTGCCGCCGGCTTCGACAATGGCGATCTGGCGGCGGGCCTCGACGTCGATGGCCTGCTGAATGAACCGCATGGAGTTCATGTTCTTGATCTCGCAGCGCGTCCCCAGATGGGAGAAGTCCTGCGTCTCCTGATAGCGCTCATAGGCGCCTGGCTCGCAGATCGACACGTTCACGTCCGCGCGCAGGTTGCCGTTCTGCATGTTACCGTCGCAGGTGCCCAAATAGCGCAGGATCTGGCGCAGCTTGGCAATATACGCGGCGGCCTCTTCGGGGCCGCGGATGTCCGGCCTCGAGACGATCTCCATCAGCGCCACGCCCGTGCGGTTAAGGTCCACAAAGGACATCGCCGGGTCCATGTCGTGGATCGACTTGCCCGCATCCTGTTCCAGGTGAATACGCTCGATCCGTACGCGGCGGGCGATGCCTTCGCCCATCTCGACGATGACTTCGCCTTCACCCACGATGGGGTGGTAAAGCTGACTGATCTGGTAGCCCTGCGGCAGATCCGGGTAGAAATAGTTCTTGCGGTCGAACGCGCTGCGCAGGTTGATCTCGGCCTTCAGACCCAGCCCGGTGCGCACCGCCTGTTCGACACAATATTCGTTGATGACCGGCAGCATGCCCGGCATCGCGGCGTCCACGAAAGAGACGTTGGAATTCGGCTCTGCCCCGAACGCGGTCGACGCGCCCGAAAAGAGCTTGGCGTTGGAACTGACCTGGGCGTGCACCTCCATCCCGATGACCAATTCCCAGTCCTGTTTGGCTCCGGCAATCGTTTTCACCTTCGGGGGCTCGAACGTCAGGTCCAGCATCGCACACCGCCTTGTCGCATCAGAAAATCAGATTGCGTTCTAGGCGACAGGTTGGGTCGGGGCAAGGGGCCTTCACACGGTGGCTTGCTGGTCGGTCGTGGCCAGACTGGCCCCGCGTCCCCGTTCGAGATCTTCGCGGAAAAGATCCCCGATGACGCGCTGGGCGTTGGCCCGTCCGCGTGCGGCGAACCTGTTGATCGATGTCACGCGCGCGGCGTTGTCAAATCCTTCGGCAGCGTGCGCCCAGACAAGCGGATGAACCTCGGTCAGATGATCCCGGATGATCCAGTCGGCAGCCGACATGATCTCTTGACGGGCGATGTCGGCATCTTCGCTGACACCCTGCCGACGCGCCAGGGCGGTCGAGCAATAGGAGGCCAGCAGATTGGCCGTTGCCTGATCTGACCGGCTGGTGAGGATGTCGTGCAGGCCATCGATGAAAAATGCGACGTCCACACGGGCGCAAGCCGTATCGTCAAGCGCGATGGCATCGAACATCACCCATGTGTAAGCGCCATTGCCCCAGATGTCATAGGTGCGGCCCGCGGTCCGTCTGGCTTCAAGCTCAAGGCGCTCGTAGCTTCCAAACCATTGTGGGAGCAGGTGATTGCCCATCGCGCGCATGTTACGGTAATTGTCGGGATCGAGGTCGATCAGGTCTTCGTAGTCATCCACCACGCGGTTTGCCGGTTCCGGCAGGCCGGCCAGCAGCGCGCAGCGGGCCGCCGCCAAACCCGGCGCGCTCAGTTCGATGGCGCAAAAGCCATCCAGAATTTCGATCGCGCGTTCGAAATGCGCAGCGAAGGAGGCACAATCCGCGTTTTTCTGCCGTCCCTTTTGCGCGCAAGATCGGCGGATCCAGCCAATATCGATATGCGCAAGCGCGACGACCAGGGAGATGGCATAGTCCCCCTTGTGGTCACGCAGCACGTCTTCCAGCGCGGTAATGCCCTCCAGCAGTTTCGCATCTCCGATCGCTCCGTCACTCAGAACCATATCTTCGGCGGCATAGACCACGTCGGCGCGTGCCCCGTAGGTCAGAAGATCGGCAACCGGCATGCCACCGGCGGTGCATTGTCTTGACGTTTCACATCTACGAATACGCTCGGCCAACTCGTCCCAGCGATCCTGCCGCGCAAGAAACTGTCCCGCGACCTGATGTTCCTGACGCTCGGCTTCGTCCTGACTGATATCGCAGAACGGGATATCAAGCCGTGCCTCAACCGTCGGATCGACCGCCGCTACCGGCGGCGTTTGTTGGGTTTTCTTTCGCAGGGCCTGAACCGCCTGCAGAATGCTCGCGCCCTTTGGCGCAGGCAATCGGCCGATCCAGCCTTCGGCCTGCCTGCGCGAACTGCGCACCAACCGGTTCACCATATCAGAAACGTGATCCATAATACCCGCCTAATCGTTACCTTGACGCTTTATCGCGTCTGTTTCGGGCGCAAAAAGGGCAAGGGTGGGGTGTTATGCAGACCAAAGGCGAGGTTAAGTCACCAATCGCCGAAGTTTCGGCAAATTATCTGTAATCGAGCCGCTAATTCGCCCATTTCGTTAACAAAATCGGCTTTAGTGGCATGTTCTGCGTATTGGTGAGATCCGCGTCACGATACGCCATATCGCTGAAATCTCACTGGCAAAGGACGCATCGGTTGGTCCTGCTGCAAGGGGCGTCTTTCGACTTGCACCCGCCGCCGTCGATCAGTCTATCCCCAACTTCGCGCGCATCAAATCGAAGAGGCCGGGCACCGTCAGCAGCAGAAGATGTCCTTGATCCTTGAACACCAGCGCCTCTGCCTGCGGAAGGCGGTCGGAAAACCGCCGGATGGCCCGGGCCGAAAAGACCGGATCATGCTCGCCATGAAAGAGGAAGATAGGCACCTCTGCGAGGTCCGCCTTGTTGGCGTTGGTCCAGCCAAGAAGGGCCAGACCGTGAGATCGGGCCAGGTCCACGTCGGGCATGGTCACCCTTTGTTGCCGCTCCTCCAGCAAAACCTCGGCACTTGCCGCTTCAATCGCGTCGCGCTCTGTCCGTGGGCCGTAAAGCAGCGTCCGGAAATATTCCGGCCAATAGACCGACCGGCTCAGGGACCCGGTCCGGCTCGCGGCGGAGAGCAGGTCTCCGGCCCCTTTCAAACCGGCGATGTAAGGCTGGGGCAGGGGAACGGCGGAAGAGACGCCCGCGATCTTGATCTCCATCTCGGGGTCGGCGCGCCGCAGCCTCTTGGCGCTTTCCATCGCAATTGCCGAACCGGTCGAGAAACCGACAAAATAGACCCGTTTGATACCTGTGCTCTGAACGAAGATCGAAATCGTCTCGGCAGCCCTGCGCAGCGAAAGGCTTTCGCTGCGCCCCCTTCCATCCATGCCGGGCAAACGGTAAAACGCCACGCTCAAACGGTCGCTGCGCCATTGCTGCAGCGGGGCCAGAACACCGACGGACGACAAGGCGCCCGGAATGCCGATCACCAATGTGTCCGCCTGCGCGATCTTCTCAGGCTCGAACAGCATCGGGTTCAGCGGCAGGGCATAGCTTTGCCGGTGATCTCCCGCACATGCCGCCAGAACCACGGCGCAAACCAATGTCAAAACGACCCGGAGCATGCGATCTTACCCGAGCAAGCTGAAATGATGCCGCTCGACCCGGATGCCGCGTTCCTCGAACGCGGTTTCAAGCGTTTTGTGATCGGGCAACGCCTCATGCGGCACGCGAATGCGCTTTTGGCTCTTCAGCACTGCACTCACCCGCACCGACAGATCCAACCTGGTGTCAAAACGCATGTGATCGATCTCGGACAACGACAATGTGACGCTGCGTCGGCCACTGTGCCAGTCGAGCGCGCCCTGATCGAGGCGCAGTCCGGCGCTGGGATTGACGTAGAGATCATAGAGCGCGGGCAACGTGCTGAGCGCCAAAAGCGCGATGATCCACAGACGCGCATCGAAGAGGATATGGATCGCAGCGAGCGCCACATAGATGAGCCCCACCACGATGCCTGCGCGCCAGGTGCGCCCTTGGGTCGTATATGCGAATGGCGCATTCATTAACGTCCGCCGGTGACATCCAGTGTTGTGCCCGTCACGTAAGATGCCTTTTGCGAGGCCAGCCATAAAATCGCCTCTGCCACCTCCTCTGCCGTCCCCTTCCGGCGCATTGGAACCATCGGGGCAAGGCGGTCTGCCCGGTCAGGCTCTCCTCCTTTTGCGTGGATTGCGGTGTCTATGATCCCCGGACGCACGGACGTCACGCGGATATTGTCTGCCGCGACCTCATCCGACAATCCCTTTGTGAAGGTGTCGATGGCGGCTTTGGACGCGGCATAATCCACATATTGATTTCCAGACCCAAGCCTTGCCGCGGCAGAGGAGATGTTGATGATCGCACCCCCGTCGCCTTGCGCCTGCATCCGGATCACGGCCTCCTTGGCCATCAGCATCGCGCCGATGACGTTGATATTGAACATGCGCGTCAGCCGGTCTTCGGTCATGTCGGTCAGCTTCGCGCTCTGATCGACGATGCCGGCGTTGTTCACCAGCACGTCGATCCGCCCGAATGCGTGCTCGAGTGCATCATAGATGACCGCGCGGTCCTCCGCCCGGCTGACGTCTCCGGGGCAAAGCACACAGCGCGCGCCCTCAGCTTCGGCGAGACGGGCTGCCGCCGCGGCCCCGTCGCGGTCGCTCCGATAGTTGAGCGCCAGATCGTAGTCCGGGCTCGCCAGGCGCGCCGTCGCCGCCCCGATCCCTGCGGAGGCACCGGTGATCAGCATCACGGGCCGGCTCATGGTTTGGCACTCAGGATACGGGTCACCATCTCGGTCGTGTCGCGCGACAGTTTGGGCGTCTCTGCGATGCGGGTCAGTTGGGCGCGGATCAAGGCCTGACGATCCTCATCGTAGCGCGTCCAGGTCTGGAACGCGCTGCACATTCGTGCCGTGGTCTGCGGGTTCACCGGATCAAGCTGGATCAGCCAATCCGCCAAAAGCATATAACCCGCACCGCCGGACGCATGAAAACCGGCATGGTTCATCGCAAGTGCCCCTATGGTGGCCCGGAAGCGATTGGGGTTCTTCCAGTTGAAATCGGGGTGCCGTGTCAGCGTTTCGGCCACTCCGACCGCCTTTTCGGGGGACGCCTTCATCACCTGAAGGCCGAACCATTTGTCGATGACCAGACGGTCATCTTGCCATTGCTCATAAAACGCCGCCAGTTCGGCCTCTCCCTTGCCCTCCGACAGAAGGCAGGACAGCGCGGCCAGTTGCAGCGTCATGTTATCGGCATTCGCGTATTGTTTTGCGGCCTCTTCGCCCCCGTCGAGGCAACTCAGCAGCGACAGCACCGCGTTGCCAAGCGCCCGCTTGCCCGATTGTTCGGCGTCCGGAGCGTAAGGGGCATCGACCTGCATCTGCGCATAAAGGCGCGGCAGAGCATCCTGCACATGTTGGGCCAATGCCTGTTTCAGTGTTTCGGATGCGGTCCAGATCGCCATGGGGTCCGGTGTGATGCCGGCCTCGGCAAGGCTGCCGGCCAGATCCGACTGACCCGGTTGGCTTAACATCAGTGCCCGGTAAGCCGGATCGAGTGTGTCGTCCCGCAGAACCGCGCGGACCCCGTCGAGGTAATCGGCATCCGGGGCCGCCCCTTCGGTCGCCATCTTCGTGAGCGTGTCCCGAGCCAGGGCGCGACCGGCCTCCCAGCGGTTGGTGGGGTCGGTGTCATGGGCCAGCAGGAAGGCGCGTTCGGCGTTGTCCGTCTGCCGTTCCAGGATCACCGGCGCCGAAAAGCCGCGCAAGACCGAGGGGACGGGCTTGGCCGCCAGTCCGTCAAAGGAAAAGCTCTGTTCGGCCTCGGTCAGCTCCAGCAGCTGCGTTTCCAGCACCTCATCGCCATTCGGACCAAGCAGCCCCACGGCAATGGGAATGACCTGCGGCTGCGGTGCCGGCGTGGTGGCGCTGGGCTTGAGCGTTTGCTTGAAGCTCAGCGTATAGGTGCCGTCGGCCCAATCCTCGCTCACCGTCACGCGCGGCGTGCCGGCCTGCGAATACCAGCGTTTGAACTGGCTCAGATCGCGGTCCGTGACATCTTCGAAGACCTTGAGCCAGTCCTCGATCGTGCAGGCCTCTCCGTCATGACGCGCAAAGTAGAGATCCAGCGCCTCCGCATAGGCCTGATCGCCCACGAGCCGTTTGAGCATCCCGATCACTTCCGCGCCCTTTTCGTAGACCGTCGCGGTGTAGAAGTTGTTGATCTCCTGAAAACTCTCGGGCCGCACGGGGTGCGACAGCGGGCCGTTGTCTTCGGGAAACTGCCGCGCGCGCAGGTCGATCACGTCGCGGATGCGCTTGACCGGTTCGGAGCGCACGTCCGAGGTGAATTGCGCATCCCGGAACACCGTCAGACCCTCTTTGAGGCAGAGTTGGAACCAGTCCCGACAGGTGATCCGATTGCCGGTCCAGTTGTGAAAATACTCATGTGCGATGATCGCCTCGATCCGCTCGAAGTTGTCGTCGGTCGAGGTTTCGGGCGAGGCGAGCACGGCGGACGAGTTGAAGATATTCAGCCCCTTGTTCTCCATCGCGCCCATGTTGAAATCATCGACGGCCACGATGTTGAAGACGTCCAGATCGTATTCACGGCCATAGACGTCCTCGTCCCATTTCATCGACTTTTTCAGCGCTTCCATTCCAAACGCGCATTTATGTTCATCGCCGGGGCGGACCCACAGGTTCAGCGCGACGTCCTTGCCCGAGATGGTGGTGAAGCTGTCGGAATGCGCCACCAACTCGCCTGCAACCAACGCAAACAGATAGGCCGGTTTGGGCCATGGATCGTGCCAGACGGCCCGTCCGTCCTCCCGCGTGACCGGATTGCCGTTCGACAGCAAAACAGGCAGGTCGCCCTTGATCTCAACCGTGAACACGCTCATCACATCCGGCCGGTCCGGGTAGTAGGTGATCTTGCGAAACCCTTCGGCCTCGCATTGCGTGGAATACATGCCGTTCGACATATAAAGCCCTTCCAAAGCCGTGTTGGTCTGGGGCGAGATTTCCACCTCCGCCTCCCAGACAAAGGGTGCATCGGGGGCCGGGCAGGTGAGGCCTTCGTCGGTGACGTCCGGGCTCACCTCCGTTCCGTCGATCCTGGCCCGGATCAGCTTGAGCTCCTCCCCATGAAGAAAGAACCGCCGGTCTTTTGCGTCCGGATTTGGTCGAAAGGCGATCCGGGATGTCACGCGTGTTGCCGTGGGATGCAGATCGAACGTCAGCTTTACCTCGTCAACGACATAACCGAACGGCTCGTAGTCCCTGAGATAGATCGTGGTCGGGGCAGCATCGCGCATGGGGGCTCCTTTGGCAGAACAATGGAACTTCGGACATGGCCTGCACGTTAGGCAGGTGAGCGGGGCGCCGCAAGGCGCCGTCGAAACAGAACGAAAAGGAGCGATCAGATGTCGGCACCCGACACAAACATCGAGAAACAGGAACGCCGCCACGCACCGTCCTTGCTGGGCATCGGGGCGGCCGTCGTCTTCGGCTTGGCGATGTTGGTGGGGCTGCTGATCTATGTCACGTCGAACGGCGCTGCGCCAACAGCAGACGCGGTGACGAATACTGACCAGGCGAAAATTCTGAACCCGGTCAACACCAACGACAACTGATCTCTGGCTGTTCGCGCTGCGCGACTTAGTTTGCCCGCAATGACGGTCATTCTTTGGTTCAAGCGCGATCTTCGTATCTACGATCATGCGGCACTCGCCCATGCCTCAGGCATTGGGCGCGTGTTGCCGCTTTATATTCTGGAGCCGAAGTGGTGGTCTCAACCCGACATGTCCGGCCGGCAATTCGACTTCGTTCGCGAGGCGGTCGATGATCTTGGCGATCAACTCTCCACCCTCGGCCTGGACCTTTGCCTTCGTGTCGGCAGGGCGGTGGATGTTCTGGAGGAGATGCGCCAACGATTGGGCGCCAGACATCTCGTCAGTCACGAGGAGACCGGCAATGCGTGGACCTTCGCCCGGGATCGCGCGGTTGCGGACTGGGCTGCGGGGCAGGGTGTCCGGTGGCACGAACTCCCGCAATCGGGCGTTGTTCGTCGTCTTGAAGGGCGGGATGGCTGGGCAAAGCAGCGCAATACCTACTTGCGACAGCCGCAGATCGATCCTCCGGCACAGATTGAGGGTTTGGTCGCCCCCTCCGATCCCTGGCCCGATCTGGGATTGCACGACCCTTGTCCGCATCGCCAGACAGGGGGACGGCGCGCGGCCTTGTCCCTGCTAGGCGGTTTCCTGACAGAGCGTGGGCGGACCTATCGCAGCGCGATGTCGTCGCCCCTGACGGGCGAGACGGCCTGTTCGCGCCTGTCTCCGCATCTCGCGTGGGGGACCATATCAGGCCGGGAAGCGGCGCAGGCGGCAGGCGCACGGCAGCGGGAGGTGAAAGGCACGCGCGAGGGCTGGGGCGGTTCGCTGAAATCGTTTCAGGCGCGCCTCGCGTGGCGCGACCATTTCATGCAAAAACTCGAGGACGAGCCGGCCCTTGAGCAGCGTTGTCTGCACATGGCCTATGAGGGGATGAGGCCGATGGAGCCTGATCGCGTGCGGCTGGAGGCTTGGCAGAACGGTGAAACCGGCCTGCCTTTCGTGGATGCCTGCATGCGCTATCTTTCGGCCACGGGTTGGCTGAACTTCCGTATGCGCTCTATGGTGACGGCGGTCGCGTCCTATCATCTCTGGCTCGATTGGCGGGTGAGCGGTCTGCACCTGGCGCGTCAGTTCACCGATTTCGAACCCGGCATCCACTGGCCCCAGGTGCAAATGCAGTCCGGGACGACGGGGATGAATACCATCCGCATCTACAATCCGATCAAACAGGGGCGCGATCAGGATCCCGACGGTGTGTTCACGCGTCGTTGGGTGCCCGAACTGGCGGATGTTCCCGACAAATATCTTCAGGAACCTTGGAAATGGGAACATGCATCCCAACTCCGATATCCGCCACCCATCGTCGACGTGGCAGCGGCGGCAAAGGCCGCGCGCGATGCCGTTTTCGCCGTCCGCCGGGGCGCCCAGTTTCGCAAAGAGGCAGAACGCGTGATCGACAAACATGCCAGCCGGAAAGACCCGCAAGGACATTTCGTGAATGATCGCGCGCCCCGACGACGGCGCGCCAAGCCGGATGACCGCCAGATGGGTTTTGAGTTCTGATGCCGCGCCAACGTCGAAAATCCGACCTTCCCAGCAAGATCTGCCAAACCTGCGGGCGTCCGTTCACATGGCGCAAGAAGTGGGCGCAGGTCTGGGAAGAGGTTCTCTACTGCTCTGAAAGATGTCGGCGGATGCGCAACACCCGGTCGCAAAGCTGACACAAAGACTGGCCAATTTGGCCCATATCGACGCAGATAACAGACTACACCGCAATTCCGAACAATCAGGTAACCCGTGCCCTTTCTTTACATTTACAGCCCATCTGATTTCGTCACTGGCCTGCCCGATGAACAGAATGCGCAAGCGGCCGGGTCGCCGACATTCACGCTGACCCTGCTGCCGGACGCAAATCCGACACTGATCGAAGTCACCGATGACGACACTGTCTTTGACGAGGTTGATGGCAGCCAGGTGCTGACCAGCGACGTCACCATCGACGGCACATTCTATGCCGCGGGCACCTCGATCAATACGGCCTACGATCTCATCAACACCGTGTCTGGCCACAAGGTCACCTCGCTTCATTTCGGGGGTGACGGCTTTCAGCAGGGCGCTGTTGACGGGCTGGTGTCCACGCAACCGCTGTTGCCGGGGCAAAGCTATACGTTCAACACGGAACGCACGTCGCATCGCGAAAACAACCTCTATGACGACTATGTTGCCTGCTTTACCAAGGGCACGCGCATTCGCACGCCCTTTGGCGGCCGCCGGATCGAGACGCTGCGGTCGGGTAACCTGGTCGAGACACTGGATCATGGCGCGCAGCCCCTGCGCTGGGTGGGCCAGAGAGAGGTCGAGGCGCAGGGCGCCTTCGCTCCCATCCGCTTTGCGCCGGGGGCTTTGGGCAACAACCGTGCGCTTCTGGTCTCTCCCGAACACCGGATGCTGATCACCGATCCGCGTCTTCAGCTTCTCATCGGCACCGAAGACGCCCTTGTCCCCGCCAAATCCCTGGTCAATGGCCGGGATGTGACACGGGAGGAGGGCGGCACGGTGACCTATATGCATCTTCTCTTTGACGACCATGAGATTGTTTTCGCCGAAGGCACGCCAAGCGAGGCATTGTTGCTAAGCGATCTGAGCCTCGCGGGTTTGCCACCAGATGCAATGGCCGAAGCGAGGGCGCTCTTTCCGGATATCTTCGCCCAGGACGTCAAGGCCGCCCGACCCTGTTTGCGGGGATATGAGGCGGAATTGCTCTTTGCCGCGTGAAATCGGCAAAATTGGTCAAATGACCTGACCGCGTCTGTTGCCTATAGGAAACTTTCGTTCTAATGAGCGGCATACCATCGTGTGCACATGAGGAACGGAGGGGTCATGAGCAACCGCCAAGAGGTTAACGGGCTACAGGTCGCGCCTGAGCTGATGGATTTCATCGAAAACCGCGCTTTGCCCGGAACAGGCGTATCGTCGGAGGCGTTCTGGACCGGGTTCGCCCGTATGGTCGAGGAGTTGACGCCGGACAACCGTGCGCTTCTGGACAAGCGGGAGGCAATCCAGACCCAGATCGACGACTGGCATCTGGCGCATCGGGGCCAGGCCCATGATCACAAGGCCTATCGCGCCTTTCTGGAGGAGATTGGATATCTGGTTCCAGAAGGAGATGCCTTCGAGATCGAGACCCAGAATGTCGATGCCGAGATTGCCTCGGTCCCCGGGCCGCAGCTTGTGGTGCCGATCACCAATGCGCGGTATGCGCTGAACGCGGCCAACGCCCGCTGGGGCAGCCTTTATGATGGGTTTTACGGGACCGACGCGATGGGCTCCACCCCTCCCAAAGGTGGCTATGACAAGGGGCGCGGTGCGCGCGTGGTGGCGCGGGCACGTGTCTTTTTGGACCAGGCTTTCCCGATCGAGGGCACCAGCCACGCCGATGCGCGCCGCTATTATGTGCATGATGGGGCGTTGCTGATCGATGACCAACCTCTTGCGCAGCCTGAGAAATTCGTGGGCTATCGCGGCCATCCCAAGGCGCCGGATGCAGTGTTGCTGGTCAATAACGGACTGCATGTCGAACTGGTCTTTGACCGCACCCACCCCATCGGCAGCCGCGATCAGGCGGGGCTGGCAGATGTGGTGATGGAAAGCGCTGTCTCCGCCATCATGGATTGCGAGGATTCGGTGGCCTGCGTGGATGCCGAGGACAAGGTGCAGGCTTACGGCAATTGGCTGGGCCTGATGAAAGGCGATCTGGAGGAGACGTTCGAAAAGGGCGGCGCGACGCTGACCCGCAAGCTGAACGCCGACCGCGTCTACACGGCGCCCGACGGGTCAGAGATCACGCGCAAGGGCCGCGCGCTGATGCTGGTGCGCAATGTGGGCCACCTGATGACCAACCCGGCCATTCTGGACGCCTCCGGTGCCGAGGTGTTCGAGGGGCTGATGGATGCGCTCGTGACCACGCTGATCGCGATGCATGACCTGCAGCGCGACGGGGGCAACTCGGTCGAGGGGTCGGTCTATGTGGTCAAACCCAAGATGCACGGACCCGAGGAAGTGGCTTTCGCCGACCGTATCTTTACCCTGGTCGAGGAGATCCTCGGCCTGCCACAATACACCGTAAAGCTGGGCATCATGGACGAAGAGCGGCGCACGTCCGTGAACCTCAAGGAATGCATCCGGGCCGCCAAGCATCGCGTGGCGTTCATCAATACCGGGTTTCTCGACCGGACGGGTGATGAGATCCACACCTCGATGGAGGCGGGGCCGTTTTCGCGCAAGGATTTCATCAAGCGCAAGGGCTGGATCACGGCCTACGAAAACCTCAATGTCGATATCGGTCTGGAATGCGGGCTGCAGGGCCGCGCGCAGATCGGCAAGGGCATGTGGGCGATGCCCGACAAGATGGCGGCGATGGTCGAAACCAAGATCGAGCATCCCAAAGCAGGTGCGAATTGCGCCTGGGTGCCTAGCCCGACGGCGGCCACGTTGCACGCGCTGCATTACCACAAGGTGGATGTGCTGGCAGTGCAGGCCGCGCTGAAAGCGGGCGGGCGGCGCGCGCATGTGGACGGTATCCTCGATATTCCGCTCGCCAGTTTCCAGAAATGGGAGGACACGCAGATCCTGCGCGAGGTAGAGAACAACGCACAAGGCATCCTGGGCTATGTCGTGCGCTGGATCGATGCCGGTGTGGGCTGTTCGAAGGTGCCGGATATCAACGATGTGGGCCTGATGGAGGACCGCGCGACCTGTCGCATCTCGGCCCAGCATATCGCCAACTGGCTGCATCACGGCGTGGTCAGCCGCGATCAGGTGATGGAGGCGATGCAGAAGATGGCCAAGGTCGTGGACGGGCAGAACGCGGGGGATACCGGTTATCAGCCGATGGCGCCCGGCTTTGACGGCATCGCGTTTCAGGCGGCCTGCGATCTGGTCTTCGAGGGGCGGGTGCAGCCCTCGGGTTATACGGAGCCCGTGTTGCACAAACGGCGCCTGGAACGCAAAGCGGCGGGCTGATTGAGAGGGCGGGAGCGAGGGGCCAGCCCCTCGCGCTCCCCGGAGTTTACCTGGCAAGATGAAGAAGGAGTTGGGGCGATGAGTATTTCATTGCGCAAGGCGCGGACGATCATTCGCAAGGCGCTGGAAAAGGGGCGGGAGATGGAGTTGAAGCCGCTCTCGGTCGTGGTGCTGGATGCAGGCGGGCATGTACAGGCGTTCGAGCGGGAGGACGGGGCCTCTCCGGGGCGGTTCGCGATTGCGCATGGCAAGGCTTACGGATCGGTGATGCTGGGGCTTGCGGGCACGGCACAGATGGCAAGGGCCGAACAGCAGGCCTATTTCATGGCCGCAGCGAACGGGGTCTTTGGCGGCAACGTGGTGCCGGTGCCCGGCGGTGTGCTGGTGCGCGACAAGAAAGGGGCCTTGGTGGCGGCGGTCGGCGTGACCGGAGATACATCAGATAACGATGCTGCAGCAGCGATGGCGGGCATCGAGGCCGCGGGCCTGAGCGGTGAAATCTGAGGCATAAGCCGGGCCGCGCGCATCCCGCGCGCGGCAGCGCGGTTGCGAGGCGCGGGGCGAGCGGTTATCTTGACGGTTACGCAACAGATCAGGAACCCTCCATGGCTCGCCCTGTCGTCGGTATCATCGGCAATTCGTATCTGCTGAACGATCAATACCCCGCCCATGCCGGCGGCACGATGAATTCCGAGGCCATCGCCGGCGTGTCAGGCTGCGTGCCGATGCTGATCCCCGCCGATCCGCGTTATATGTCTGTCGAGGAGTTGATGGAGATCTGCGACGGGTTCCTGCTGACGGGGGGACGTCCGAACGTCCACCCGGAGGAGTATGGCGAGGCGGAGACCGAGGCGCATGGCGCCTTCGACCGAGCCCGCGATGCCATCACCCTGCCACTTGTGCGCGCCTGCGTGGAGCGGGGGCAACCGTTTCTCGGCGTCTGCCGGGGCTTTCAGGAGGTCAATGTCGCCATGGGCGGCTCGCTTTACCCGGAGATCCGGGATCTGCCGGGGCGTATGAACCACCGGATGCCGCCCGAGGGGACGCTGGAGGAGAAATTCGCGCTGCGCCATACGGTGACGCTGAAAGAGGGTGGAGTGTTCCACCAGCTTCTGGGCGCACCGGAGGTGATGACCAACACGCTGCACGGGCAGGGGATCAAGACCCCGGGTGCCCGCGTGGTGATCGAGGGCCATGCGCCCGACGGCACGCCCGAGGCGATCTATATCGACGGCGCGCCCGGTTTCACCCTGTCGGTTCAATGGCACCCCGAATGGGATGCGGCGAACGATCCCGTGTCGCGGCCCTTGTTCCGTGCCTTCGGTGATGCGGTGCGCGACTGGGCCGGTGGCAAGACGGTACGCTATCCGAAATCCGCCTGAAGAGAGGCCGGCCCCGCGCGAAAACGGCCCCCATTTCAGATCAGCAGATCAAAGGTTTTCGTGAGTGGTAGTTCGCGCGCGCGGATGCCGGTGAGATCGAAAAGCGCATTGCCGAGTGCGGGCATGGCGGGTGGGGTTCCGGGCTCTCCGGCGCCGCCCATATGCGGATTGGTCTCGAGCACACGCACCTCGACTGCGGGCGCCGTATGCATACGCAGGGCGTCGTAGTCGGGGAAGTTGAGCTGATCGACGGCGCCGTCGGTGAACGTAGTCTCTTCGAAACACGCCGCCGACAGGCCGTACATCATGCCACCGAACATTTGCGCCTCGATATTGCCCGGATCCAGCGCGATCCCCATGTCACAGGCAATCCAGGCCTTTGCAATTCGGATGGTCCCGTCTTCCTCCACCACCTCGATGACTTGCGCGACGGGCGTGCCGAAGCTGTAGGTGAAGGCCACGCCGCGCCCCACGCCCTCGGGCGTCTGGCCGGTCCAGCCTGACATGTCGCGCACGGCCTCGAGGCAACCCGCGCTGGGCGCGTGTTCCTCGCGCATCAGGGCGAGGCGAAACTCCAGCGGGTCGGCGCCGGCAGCATGGGCCATCTCGTCCAGAAACGTGTCGTGGAAGAACCCGTTGAACGAATTCCCGACCGAGCGCCAGAAGCCCACGGGCACGTTCAGGTCCGCCACATGTCCCCGGATGCGGTAGTTCGGGATCGCGTAGGGCTGGTTGAAGGCGCCTTCGACCAGCACCTTGTCCGGCCCTCCGGGCGGCAGGCCCGCGAGACGGTCCATCGCCTGAAAGACCGCAGACTGGGCCGAGACCTGACCGTCGAGCATCACCGCCGTGCCGTCCTTGACCGCACCACGGAATCGCGCCATCGCGCCGGGGCGGTAATAGTCATGCTGCATGTCCTCTTCCCGGCTCCAGGTCACCTGAACGGGCGTGTCGGGCACGGCCATGGCGACCCGGGTGGCCAGTTCGGCGAAATCAAGCTCGGCCCGGCGGCCGAAGCCACCGCCTAGGAGGGTGGTGTGGATGATGACTTGATCATTCTCCAGACCCGCGGTGTTGGCGCAGCGGGTTTGCTGGAAGGTGGGCGATTGGTTGCCGCACCAGATCTCCAGGCTGTCGCCGCGATAGATCGCCGTGGCGTTCATCGGTTCCATCGTCGCGTGGGCGAGATAGGGCAGCTTGTACTCCGCGCTGACCTCCGTCGCGCCTTCCGGCAGGGTCGAAACATCGCCATCGTCACGCAGGGCGGAATTGGCGTCTGCGTCGAACGCGGCTTCGATTATCTCAAACAGCGCATCCGTGGTCGGCGGGTTGGGGGAGGCCTCCCAATCTATCTCCACCGCCTCGGCGGCGCGCATGGCGAGCCATGTGTTGGTGGCCACGACCGCAATGCCGTTGCCCAGATCGACGATCTGTTCAACCCCTGGCATTGCCCGTGCTGCTGTGTCATCGTAAGAGGCCATGCCCCCGCCCAGATGCGGGTTCATGCGGACGGTCGCGAATTTCATCCCCGGCAGGCGGACATCGACACCGAATTCCGCCGTTCCGGTCGCTTTGCCCACCATGTCGATGCGGGGCGTGGTCTTGCCCAGATAGCGCCATTCGCGTGCGTCGCGCAGGCCCGTGCGCACCGGGTCGATGGCGCTGGCCGTTTCGGCGAGTTCGGAATAGGTCAGCTCGGTCCCGTCGGGCGCGATCACCTTGCCGGCCTCGGTCCGCAGATCCGCACGGTTCACGCCCCATTGCTGGGCGGCCGCTTCTTTGAGGGTCTCGCGGGCGGTGGCACCCGCCTCGCGCATGCGGACGAACCCGTCCTTCATTGAGGTGGAGCCGCCGGTGACCTGCAGGTTCACGACCTTGCCCATCACGCCCAGAACCTCACCCACATTGTGCTGGAAGTCGCTGATATCGTAGCCTTTGTTGAGCAGGGCGTCACCGATCATCGCGCTGTTGTAATAGGCTTTGGCCGGTGGCCCGTGCAGGACGTGCACGTTCTCGAGGGTCACGTCCAGTTCTTCCGCGATCAGCGCGGCCCAGGTGGAGTGTACGCCTTGGCCCATTTCGGCACGCGGTGCGATCAGCGTCACACCCTGCTGGTCGACAAAGACGAACGGGTTCAACGCCGCTTCCCCCTCGCCGGGCTCCAGCGGGTTCGCGGCGGGGCGGCTTACCCAATAGGCGCCAAAGGCCACACCGCCCACGATGGCGGTCGACCCGATCAGAAAGGTGCGGCGGAGGATTTTACCGATGCTGGCCATCTCTTACGCCTCCTTCATCATCGCCGAGGCCGACTTGATCGCGGCCCGGATGCGCGGATAGGTCCCGCAGCGGCAAAGATTGCCCTGCATCGCATCGTTGATGTCTTCGTCCGTGGGATCCGGGTTTTCCGTCAGAAGCGCGGTTGCCTGCATGATCTGCCCCGACTGGCAGTACCCGCATTGTGCCACCTGCTCCTGCACCCAGGCGCGTTGGACAGCGGCCATCGCGTCCGGCGTGCCCACTCCCTCGATCGTGGTCACCTCGTCCCAGACATCGCCCAGGGCCACCTGGCAGCTGCGCACTGCCTCGCCACCGATATGCACCGTGCAGGCGCCGCAAGCGGCCACGCCGCAGCCGAATTTCGTGCCGGTCAGCCCGATCTCGTCCCGCAGGACCCAGAGGAGGGGAACATCCTCCGGCAAATCGACCTGATGGGCCGTTCCGTTGATGGTGAGAGATGTCGACATGGCTGAACCTCCGGCTGGCTGATCGTTCCTGACAATATTAGTTCAATATGTCAGGCTGTCAATTGACATGTTTGCCGCCGACTGTCACACAAGGCTCATGAAGGATGGAGCGGTTGACCCAAAACAGAAGGCCATTCTGAAAGCGGCCTGGAACGCGTTTGCGGCCTATGGGTTTCGCAAGACTTCGATGGATGACATCGCGCGCGGCGCCAGCATGTCCAGGCCCGCCCTCTACCTGCATTACCGCAACAAGGAAGACATCTTTCGCAGTCTGGCGCAGTTCTACTACGATGATGCGGTCGAGGAGGTGCGGCAGGCCTTGTCACGGGACGCGCCGGTAGCAGAGATCCTGGCCGATGCCTTCGTCAAACAGGGTGGGTCGATCAAAGAGGCGATGCTCACCTCACCCCATGGTCTGGAGTTGATCGATACCGGCAACGTGATCGCGGCCGACATTGCCGAGGATGGCGAGGCGCGGCTGACGGAGATCTACGCGGACTGGCTGCAACGAGAGGCCAAGGTGGGTCGTGTGACCCTGACCGCGCCCGCTCAGGACATGGCGGCAATGTTCACGACGGCTTTGAAGGGGTTCAAGCAGGTCGGCGAATATGAGGCCTTTCGCAGTCATGTCGATCACTTTGCCGCGCTGTCGGCTGCGGGATTGACTGCGCGATCGGCGTGTTGAGCGCGTAAAGCGCGCTAAAGCCCCGTCCGCAGGTGCCACAGCTCCGGAAACAATTCCACCTCCAGCATGCGCTTGAGATAGGTAACCCCTCCCGTCCCTCCGGTGCCGCGCTTGAAGCCGATCACGCGTTCCACCGTGGTGACGTGGTTAAAGCGCCAGCGGCGGAAGTAGTCTTCGAGATCAACGAGCTTTTCCGCGAGTTCATAGAGTGTCCAATGCGTCTGGGGATCGCGGTAGATCACGCTCCATGCCTCGGCCACGGCGTCATTCGGCAGATGCGGCCGCCTTAGATCGCGGGTCAATACGCCCTCCGGCAACGGCACGACCCGATGCAGCGCGCCAAGCGCCACGTCGTAAAGCGAAGGCTGGGCCAGTTCCGCCTCAAGCAACGTGGTCAGATCCGCGCGGTGCGCATGCGGCCTGAGCATCGACAGGTTGCGGTTGCCCAGCATGAATTCGATCTGCCTGTATTGATGCGACTGAAAGCCCGAGCTTTGCCCAAGCGCCTCGCGGAACGTTGTGTAGTCGCTAGGCGTCATGGTGCGCAGCACGTCCCATGCGCTGTTGAGCTGTTCGAAGATCCGGCTGACCCGCGCCAGCATTTTGAACGCCGGGCGCATGTCCTCTCCCTGCAGCGCCTGTCGCGCCGCGCTCAATTCGTGGATCGCCAGCCGCATCCACAGCTCTGACGTCTGGTGCTGGATGATGAAGAGCATCTCGTCATGCGCATTCGAGAGCGGATGCTGGGCCTCCAGAAGGGCCGTCAGCCCCAGATAATCGCCATAGGACATCCGCCCGTCGAACGACATTTGCGCACCTTCGGCGCCCGGATCGTAAGGGTCTGACATCACACGGTTTCCTTGAGGTTCAGCGACATGTAGAACCGCTCGAAGACCTGCCCGCCCTTGGCGTGCTCCTCGGCGTATTCCACCTGCCAGCCCTGCTTGATGAAGAAGCGGCGGGCGAGGTGGCTGGCATGCACGGTGAGGCGGTCGAACCCCTCGGTCCGCGCCTTAGTGATCAGCGCGTCGTATAATTCTCGGGCCGTGCCTTTGCCCATCTCCTCGGGCAGAACGAAGGCCATGTCGAGATAGCCGTCTTTGGTCAGGCTCATGAAGCCACGGATATCATTGTCCTTTTCGGCGACCCAACACCATTGGTCGAGCAATTTGTCCGGTTTGCCCGGGTCGGTTTCCGCAGGACCGGCCCAGACGTCCCGTTCGGCAGCCGAATAGAAATCGCGCGCACCCTCCAGCACAGCGCGCCGGAACACGGCGTAGCAGGCGGCGTGGTCTTCGGAGCGGTAGGCGCGGATCATGTCACCGCCGCCCGGACCTTGTATTCGGCCTGATCCCAAAGGCGGTTTGTCATCACATCCGCAAGGATCGCGGCGGCGGCACGCACGTCATCCTCGTCGATGTAAAGCGGCGTGAAACCAAAACGCATGATGTCCGGCGCCCGGAAATCGCCAACTACGCCGCGCGCAATCAGCGCCTGCATCGCGGCATAACCGTCGGCGAAGCGGAAGGAAACCTGACTGCCCCGCTGCGCCGGATCACGGGGAGAGGCGAGGGTGAGGTCGGGGCAGGCCGCCTCAACCTCTTGAATGAAGAGATTGGTCAATGTAATTGATTTCGAACGAATATCTTCGATCGAAGCTGCATCCCACGCATCCATTGCCGCGTCCAAGGCGGCCATCTGGATGACCGCGGGCGTGCCCACGCGCATCCGCTCGATCCCGCTGCCGGGACGATAGTCGAGGTCAAAGGCAAAGGGCGCCTCGTGCCCCAGCCAGCCGGACAAGGCCGGTACGGCCCGCCCGGCATGCCGGGGCGCGACATAGATGAAGGCCGGTGCGCCGGGGCCGCCATTGAGGTACTTGTAGGTGCAGCCTGCCGCGAAATCCGCGCCACATCCGGACAGGTCGACCGGTAAGGCTCCGGCGGAATGCGCAAGATCCCAGAGGGTTAGCGCGCCAACCTCATGTGCCGTGGCGGTCAGCGCGGCCATGTCGTGCTTGCGACCCGTGCGGTAATCCACCTCTGTCAGCATTAGTACGGCGAGGTCATCGGTGATATGGTCCGCCACCGCCTCCGGGTCCACGATCTTCAGCTCATGCCCCTGACCCAGGCTTTTAAGCAATCCTTCGGCCATGTAGATATCCGTCGGGAAATTCCCGTTATCCGTGAGAACGATGCGCCGGTCCGGTCGCAACTCCAACGCGGCGGCAAGCGCCTGATAGACCTTGATCGACAGCGTGTCGCCTACCGTGACATGCCCCGGCTCGGCTCCGATCAGCCGCCCGATCCGGTCGCCGAGTGCCGTGGGCTGGGCCATCCAGCCGGCCTTGTTCCAGCCGGTGATCAGCATCTCGCCCCATTCGTCGCGCATCATCGCGTCCACCCTTGCCTTTGCCGCGACCGGCAGGGGGCCCAGGGAGTTGCCATCGAGATAGATCACGCCTTCGGGCAGGTGAAACAGGGCCTTGGTGGCGGCGAAGTCGGTCATGGGCGCTCCACGAGATATTTTAGGCTTAAAGCTTTTCGGAACATTAGGCCCGCCATTGCGTTCTGTCCAGCCGCGCGGAAGGAAAAGACGCTTGCGTTCGTTTCCTGCATGGCCAAGGTCACGAAACGTACGAAATGAGGTCCAGAATGTACAAAACGACGGATGCGTGCGACGTCAGCCACGCGCAGCTTTGCGCGATCATGGGTGACGCATTTTCGGATTACGCGGTGCCCATGCAGCCGACATTGCAGCAATTCCAGTTCATGATGACCCAGCGCAGCTTTGCGCCGGACCTGTCGACGCTTCTGTGGCAGGATGATGCGCTGGTGGGCCTTTGGCTGATTGGGCGCCGCGCCTTTGATGGTTATCTGATCACGAGTGGCATCATTCCGGCCCATCGTGGCGAAGGCCGCGCGCGGGACATGGCTGAGCAGAGCAACGATGCCCTGCGCGCGGCAGGGTGCCGCCGGATCACGACAGAGGTGATCGAAGAGAACATGAAGGCCCGCAGGCTTTACGAAAGGCTGGGCTATGACCGGCTGCGTGATCTGGATTGTTTCAGCCTGCCCGAGGTCACCGCCGAGCCTGTGGATGGCCTTTCGATCAAAGAGGTACCTTGGCGCCTTTGCGCGGATCGGACCGATGGATGGCGGGACTGGCCGCCAAGCTGGCAGAATGCAGATCGCGCGATTCAAGACGCCGAAGCGGATGCGGTCGTTTTCGGGGCTTATCGCGACGAAACACTTTGCGGATATGCGGCGGGGTTCCGGCCCGCCACTGCCCTGGCGCAGATCGCCGTGGCGCCCGATCAACGGCGGCGCGGCATCGGTCGGGCTTTGATGGCCGCCCTGGCGGCGGAGTTGGGCACGCCGCTGCGTGTCCTGAACGCGGAAGCCACGGATCCGGGCTTCCGTGGCTTCGTCTTCGATCTAGGGGCTGAACCGACCATTGGTCAGTTCGAGCTTGGCCTGACACTCTGACGTCTACATCTGCCCGCCGGCGATTTCGATGGCCTGACCGTTTACGCTTTCCGATCCCGGCTGGCAAAGCCAGAGCGCGGCGGAGGCGATTTCCTCGGGCGCGATCAAGCGTTTGTGGCGGTTCGTTTTGATCATCGTGTTGCGCGCATCCTCTTCCGACAGATCGGTGCGCTGCGCGATGTTTTCGGTGTTGCGGGTGATGATCGGCGTATCGACATAGGCGGGGCAGAGCGCGTTGAAAGTGTAATTTGTGCCGATATATTCTTCCGACATCGCGCGGGTCAGTCCGATCAGCCCGTGTTTCGACGCGGTGTAACAGGACGCCCCCGGCAGGCCGCGCACCCCGGCGATTGACGCGATGGTGATCACCCGGCCCCAATCGGTCTGGCGCATCGACGTCATCGCTTCCCGCAGGGTCAGGAAGGCGCCGTCGAGATTGGTGGCCATCATGTTGCGCCAGAAGTCCATCGTCGTCTTGTGGGTGGCGCGCCCCTCGGCAAGGCCCGCATTGGCCACGCAGATCTGGATCGGCCCCCGGGCCTCCACCGCGGTGGTGATCTTACCCACGACATCGTCTTCGTCACGGACATCCATGGCCATGCCGGTCATGCCATCGGTCGCGACCTCGTCCAGAACCTCCTGCCGACGGCCTGTTATGGTGACCTGTGCGCCCTCTGCCGCAAGGGCCTTGGCGATGGCCAGACCGATACCTGTGCCGCCGCCGGTGATCAAGGCGTGTTTGCCTGAAAGTGTCATATCGCTCCTCCCGTTTGGTTGCGCGCAGCCTAGCGGGCGGGCGAGGGCTCACAAGCCGTGCCGTTCCGTCACTTTACATATGCATTCATGAGTGTGAATGTGTGCATGAATGATGGATGGGAGGACCTCATGATACGTTTTTGGACAGCGCTCGCGGTCGCGCTGCCGGTGGCGGCTGCCGCCAGCCAGGACATCGCCGATCAATACCCGCAATCTGAGCTTTATTCGAAGCCGGTGGAGGTCATCCCGCATGTCTTCAGCGCCATCGGCGCGACGGCCCCACCGACCTACGAGAATAGCGGACATAACAACAATCTCAGCTTCATCGTGACCGATGAGGGGGTTGTCGTGATCAATGCCGGGGCCTCTTCGCGTCTGGCGGCGGCCTTGCATGACGAGATCAAGGCGGTCACCGATCAGCCCGTCGTTCTGGTGATCAACGAGAACGGGCAGGGGCACGCGATGCTGGGCAACGGGTATTGGCGCGATCTGGGCATCGATGTTCTGGCCCATGTCGATGCGGTGACCGAGACGCGGGAGAACGCCGACGTGATCCTGCAGCGGATGGAGGGCTACAACCGCGACAAGGCCGAGGGCAGCCGGGTGGAGGATGCCAACCTGACTTTTGAAGAGCGTTATGATGTCACCCTTGGGGGGGTGAAGATTGAAGTGCTCTACATGGGGCCGGCGCATGATCCCGGAGATCTGCAGGTCTGGTTACCGGACTGGGACATGTTGATTGCCGGGGACCTCGCGTTTCACGAGCGGATGCCACCGATTTTTCCGCATACCTGCACAAGCTGTTGGATCGAGACCTGGGAGACGCAATTGGAACCGCTCAACCCCACCTATGTGATCCCCGGTCACGGGCACCCGACCAATTTGGCCCAGGTGCGGCGATATACACGCGATTACCTGATTGACCTGCGCGGCAAAATCCGGGCCCATATCGACGAGGGCGGAGACCTCGCTGGGGCCTATTACGTGGATCAGTCCGCATGGTCGCATCTGGATACGTTCGAAGAGCTGGCCACACGCAATGCCGGGCAGGTTTTCGAGGAGATGGAGTGGGAATAGCGGTGTCATGAAATGGATCGACATTCCCCCGGTCTGGCTGGTGGCCTGCCTGTTGCTGGCCTGGGGACAGGCGCGGTTCTATGATTTCGGGCTCAGTTTCGGGGGCGGCTGGGCCGATCTTGTGGGCGGGCTGCTGGTCGGCGGCGGGGTTCTGCTGATGGCGCTGGCGGTGATGGAGTTTCGCAAACACCGCACCACCGTCATTCCGCATGAAACCCCAAGCAACCTGATCCAGTCGGGCATCTTCAGTCGCAGCCGCAACCCGATCTATCTGGGCGATGCGCTGATCCTTCTGGGGCTGATTCTCTATTGGGATGCGGTGCTAGCGCTCCCATTGGTGCCGATCTTTGTCTGGGTGATCGAACGACGCTTCGTCATTCCCGAAGAAAACCGCATGCGCCGGACCTTCCGGGCGGAGTTTGCCCGCTATGAAAGCAAGGTGCGCCGCTGGATATGACGCGGTTGCGACAAATCCCATAGCAGGACCGACCCGCGCTTGCGCAATTTTGTTGCGCGGGTTAGTGGACAGCTTTGCAGGATGATACATTTTGCGCCGCAGCATGACCAAAGGGGGACAGTCAGGGTGAAAATCGGAACGCCGAAGGAAGTGTTTGAGGGCGAGGCCCGCGTGGCCATGACGCCCGACAGCGCGCTTCAGCTTCAAAAGCTGGGGCATGAGTGCGTGATCGAGGCCGGAGCAGGTGCGCTCGCAGGTTTTTCGGACGCGGCCTATAAAGAGGCGGGCGTCGAGGTCGTGAAAACGGCAGCCGCGCTCTACAAGGCCGCCGACGTGGTCGCCAAGGTGCGCCCGCCCAACGACACCGAGGTCAAGCGCCTGCGCGACGGGCAAACGCTGATTTCGTTCTTCTACCCGGCTGCGAACGAAGCGCTGATGAAGGCGGCGGCCGACAGGGGCTCTACTGTCATCGCGATGGACATGGTCCCGCGGATTTCCCGCGCGCAGAAGATGGACGCGCTGTCGTCCATGGCCAATATCGCCGGCTACCGCGCGGTGATCGAGGCGGGCAACAATTTCGGACGGTTCTTCACCGGTCAGGTGACGGCTGCCGGTAAAGTGCCGCCGGCTAAGGTGCTGGTCGTGGGCGCGGGTGTGGCCGGTCTTGCGGCCATCGGCACGGCGACGTCCCTGGGGGCCATCACCTATGCCTTCGACGTGCGCCCTGAAGTGGCTGAACAGATTGAATCGATGGGGGCGGAGTTCGTCTTCCTTGAATTCGACGAGGAACAGCAGGATGGCGCGGCCACCGGCGGCTATGCGGCCCCGTCGAGCCCGGAATTCCGCGAAGCCCAGCTTGCCAAGTTCCGCGAGATGGCGCCCGAAATCGACATCGTCATCACCACCGCCCTGATCCCCAACCGCGATGCGCCGGTGCTCTGGACCAAGGACATGGTCGAGATGATGAAGCCCGGATCGGTCATCGTGGACCTTGCGGCTGAGCGGGGCGGCAACTGTGAGCTGACCGTGCCGGACGACAAGATCGTGACGCCGAACGGCGTGACCATCGTCGGCTATACCGACTTCCCCAGCCGGATGGCGGCGCAGTCCTCGACCCTCTATGCGACCAATATCCGCCACATGATGACGGACCTGACGCCCGAAAAGGACGGTGTCATCGACCACAACATGGAAGATGACGTGATCCGGGGCGCCACCGTTACGCACGCCAAGGAGGTGACCTTCCCGCCGCCGCCGCCCAAGGTGCAGGCGATTGCGACGCAGAAGAAAGAGCCGCCGAAGGAGAAGACACCCGAAGAGATCCGGGCCGAAGAGGTCGCGGCCTTCAAGGCGCAGACCAAGCAGCAGGTCGCCCTGCTGGGCGTCGGCGCGGCTCTTGTCCTCGCGGTGGGTCTTGTCGCCCCGGCAAGCTTCATGCAGCACTTTATCGTCTTCGTTCTGTCGGTCTTTATTGGCTTCCAGGTGATCTGGAACGTGGCCCACAGCCTACACACGCCGCTGATGGCTGTGACCAACGCGATCTCGTCGATCATCATTCTGGGTGCGCTGATCCAGATCGGGTCAAGCTCGGCCCTGATTACCATCCTTGCCGCGGCGGGGGTCTTCATGGCGTCGGTGAACATCTTCGGCGGCTTCCTCGTGACACGGCGCATGCTCGCCATGTTCCAGAAATCCTAAAGGGCAGGGACGAGAGACATGGAATTCGGTTTCACTATTGCGGCTTACGCGGTCGCGGCGGTTCTCTTCATCCTCTCCCTTGGGGGGCTTTCGGGGCAGGAGAGCGCGAAACGCGCCGTCTGGTACGGCGTTGTCGGTATGGCGATTGCGGTCATCGCGACCATGGTCGGGCCCGGCCAGGGCCTGTGGGGCGCGTCGATCATCCTGATCGCCCTGGGTGCGGCTGTCGGCTATCAGCTCGCCACCAAGGTGCAGATGACCCAGATGCCGGAGCTTGTGGCGATCATGCACTCGCTTGTCGGTCTCGCCGCTGTCTTCGTGGGCTTCAACGCCGACATCATGATCAACATGGTGTCGGGCATCTACGAGGCCAACGATCAGGTTCTCGGAGCTGTTGGTCCGGACGGATACACCGCGATCGGTCTGCCCAAGGAGATCACGGACGGTCTGTCCTCTTTCGGGCAGCTGATCGCCAAGAAATCCAATGTCGAGATCAACATCCTCAAGGTCGAGCTTGTTCTGGGCATCTGGATCGGTGCAGTCACCTTCACCGGA
Organism: Thalassococcus sp. S3; assembly: GCF_004216475.1. Lineage (GTDB taxonomy): Bacteria > Pseudomonadota > Alphaproteobacteria > Rhodobacterales > Rhodobacteraceae. Next base: position 1,754,844 of record NZ_CP022303.1, read on the forward strand.
TCGGTCATCGCCTACGGCAAGCTGGCCGGCAAGGTCGACACCTCGGCCAAGCAATTGCCGGGCGGCCATCTGCTGAACGCAGGCGCTGCGGCGGCTTCGGTGATCCTGGCGGCCATGTATCTCGGCGATGCGGGAAGCTGGACGCTGGTTCTGCTGACCCTGCTGGCGCTTTTCATCGGGTATCACCTGATCATGGGCATCGGCGGCGCGGACATGCCGGTCGTCGTGTCGATGCTGAACAGCTATTCCGGCTGGGCGGCTGCGGCCATCGGGTTCAGCCTCGGCAACGACCTTCTGATCGTGGTGGGTGCGCTCGTGGGCTCCTCCGGCGCGATCCTGTCCTACATCATGTGTAAGGCGATGAACCGGTCCTTCGTGAGCGTGATCCTGGGCGGCTTCGGCGGCGCCACGGGCGAGCAGATGGCGGTCGAGGGCGAACAGGTCGCCATCGAGGCCGAGGGCGTGGCACAGGCGCTCAACGAGGCCGACAGCGTCATTATCATCCCCGGTTACGGCATGGCCGTCGCACAGGCGCAGAGCGCGGTCAGCGATCTGACCCGCAAATTGCGCGCCAAGGGCAAGAACGTGCGCTTCGCCATTCACCCCGTCGCGGGCCGCCTCCCGGGCCACATGAACGTGCTTCTGGCCGAGGCAAAAGTGCCCTATGACATCGTGATGGAGATGGAAGAGATCAATGACGATTTCCCCGACACGGACGTGGCCATCGTCATCGGCTCCAACGACATCGTGAACCCGGCCGCACAGGACGACCCCAACAGCCCCATCGCCGGTATGCCAGTTCTGGAATGCTGGAAGGCCAAGCAGGTCTTCGTGTCGAAGCGCGGTCAGGGCACGGGCTATTCCGGCATCGAGAACCCGCTCTTCTTCAAGGAGAACACGCGGATGTTCTACGGCGATGCGAAGGCGTCGCTGGACAAGCTTCTGCCGATGATTGACTGATCATCCCCGGATAAAAAAACTGAGGCGCCTTTCTAGGCGCCTCAGTTTTTGAAAACTCATGAATGGCAGCTGACCGGACAAAGCTGCCGTTCGCTGCATCAGCCAAAAACGTCTGCTTGTCACACTCAGTTACCTCGACACCGCAGCGCGGGCATCAACTTTCCGGTTCAACCTTCTTCAGCGTATCGTATCCATTTACGTCAATACTAACGATACCCAAATTCAAGTCGTAAGTGTTAGGTTCGCAACATTCGCCCTCGACGGTAAACTCGATTATCGAGCCCGCCGCGAGACCCTTCTTGTAGCTCTGCATTTCCAAAACGACCTTAGACCCTGGCGTTGGCACGACCCCATCCTTATCTTCGTAAATCAAGCTGCCACTGATATAGTAGTGCACGTCCATCGCCTTCTCCATCTACTGCACGGTGAACCTAGGCATGAGCAATTTCCCAATCAAGCCGTTCGTCTCGTATGCAGGCTATCGAGCTGCTGAAAAGCCTCTCTGAATATGTCAAGAGCTGGCTCAGAGTAGATCTTCGACAAACCTGCATTCATGAAAATAACAGGTTGGCTGCCTCAAATGCGGCTGTGTCGGGGCTCTGAGCCATCGGGCAGGACTTCTCCAGCAGCCTGCTGGAGGCGTGCGCAATACCGAAAGCCGTCGTGCTTGGCCGATGCAGCATCGGTGACATTGGGCTCGGAACGAACATTCGACTTGGTCAGTTCAGGATTTCCTCTTGCTCTGGAGCGCACTCCAGATCGTACAGTTGTGCGACTCACAAGGAGCGCGCCCATGAAGATATCCGAGGTGGCCGAGCGAAGCGGGCTGAGTATCGATACGCTTCGCTTCTACGAAAAGATCGGGCTCATCGCGCCGCCCGCGCGGGATGCGGCGGGGCGGCGGGTGTATGATGCCGAAGTCCTGGGCTGGATCGCGTTTCTGGGCCAGCTCAACGCGACGGGCATGAAACAAGCCGACCGCATCCGCTATGCTCAGCTCAGGGTACAGGGACCCGAGACCTGCGCGGCAAGGCGGCAGATGCTGGAAGAACGGCGCGCGGCGGTCGCTCTGAAGATCACCGAATTGCAAGACACATTGGCGCTGCTGGACCGAAAAGTGGCGCATTACCGGGATCTGGAAAAGGGGCACGCAAATGTCTGACGCGTTGGAAAAAGGCCGCGAAATCGTCTCTCGTCTGAACCCGGGTCTGGAGGAGGTTCTGGCCGAGACATACCCCGCCGTGCCCGGGATGGCCGAGGCGCTGGTGGAATGGGCCTATGGGCGCCATTACGCGCGGGACGGGCTTGATCTGAAGACCCGCCAGCTTTGCACCGTTGCGGCGCTCACGGCGCTGGGCGGGCAGACGGCGCCGCAGCTCAAGGTCAACATCCGTCACACCCGCGCGGCAGGCGCCAGCGAGACGGAAATCCTGGAAGTCATCTGGCAAATGGCGGTCTATGGCGGGCTGCCGGCGGCGATCAACGGGCTGAATGCCGCGCAGGAGGTCTTTGCCGAAGAAACGGGCGGATAGGGGCCGTATGCAATTGTATTCTTCTAACGCATTGAAGGAAAAGGATTTACGGCGCGTCTCTTTGGTCTATGTTGCCAGCGACAGGACCAAGGATTGCGCCGATGCCCCCGATTGAAGATCATCCTCTGCGCTACAAGCTGGCCAATGAATTGCACGCGCGGCCATTCCCCACGATGGCCTCGCCCAGCACCGCTGCCTATGTGGCCATCAAGCAGACGGAGGAGGCGGCCGGGCGGGACCGTGCGCAGGATCTGGCGCATCTGATCGCTTTGCTGGACCGCTTTGGCGCCCCGCATCCGCAGCCGGGGGCCACGCACTATTCCGGTCAGATCGGGCGGCACCACCTGAAATGGGAGCAGCATACCGAGTTCGTCACCTACACCGCCTTTTCGGACGGGGTGAGCGAGCGTCCGTTCGATCCGGCTGATTTCGAGGTTTTCCCAGAGGACTGGATCGAAGAGGCGCCCGGCCAGCGCATGACCTCGATCCTGATGCGGATCGAACCGCGCATGTCCGACAAGCAGATCGTGCGCAATATGGATGACTGGTTCGTGCCCGAAAGCCTGGCAGTGGCCAAGGTGCTCGACGATGACGCGGTGGTGGCCGGGGATTTCCGGATCGATCCGGCGGGCCACATGCGCTTTGCCGTCTTCGTGGGGCCTGAGACAGGGAGCCGCCGGATCGGACGGATCGTGCAGCGCTTGTGCGAGATCGAGACCTACAAGACCATGTCGATGCTCGGCTTTGCCCGGGTGCGGGATCTGGGCCCAAGGATCGGCAAGATGGATGGTGAGCTGACCACGCTGATGGATGACATGACGGGCGGCTCCAAACCGGCGGAGGAGACGCTGTCACGTCTTCTGGCGATTTCGGCGGAGCTCGAAAACATGTCGGCCCGCGCCTCGTTTCGCTTTGGCGCGACAGGGGCCTACGAGGCGATCGTGACCCAGAGGATCTCGGCCCTGAGAGAAGAGCGGTTCACGGGCCGTCAAACCTTTGCGGAATTCATGATGCGCCGCTACGAACCGGCGATGCGCACCGTGAATGCGAGCGCCGAACGGCTTAACGTGCTCTCGGACAGGGCGTTGAGGGCGGGCAATCTGCTCAGAACGCGCGTGGATGTGGAACGCAGCGCGCAGAACCAGAAGCTGCTGGAGAGCATGGACAAACGCGCGGACATGCAATTGCGGTTGCAGCGCACGGTCGAGGGGCTGTCGGTCGTAGCGATCAGCTATTACGCGGTGTCGTTGGTTGCATATCTGATCTATCCGCTCACGGTGACGACGGGCATGACGAAAGAGATGCTCACGGCGATCTCTACTCTGCCGGTTGTGCTGCTGGTCTGGTGGCTGGTGCGCCAGATCCGCGCACGGATCGAGTGAGCAGGCGCTGCATTGCAAGAGCGCCCAAGGCAATGGCGACGATCGCGAGGCACGCCGCGAAGCTGAGTGTCGGCACTCCCGACAGCCCTGCGCCGACGGTGCAGCCTCCGGCCAGAACGCCGCCCACGCCCATGAGCACTGCGCCGAGCAAGTAGCGCCCGGTCTGGCGGGGGCTTTCGAAGCTGACCCAAGAAAACCGGCCCGCGATCAGGGCGCTGAGGGCGGCGCCCAGCAGGACACCGGCAATCAGGCCCGGACCGAAGCCTGCCGGGATCGAAGTGGCGGCGATTGCGAAGAACAGCGTGTCGGCGGAAGGCGCCGTGAAAGACAGACTTTCCATCGTGATCGGATCGAAATCATCCAGAAGGACATAGCCGGTGCCTACCCAGCCGAGGCTGGACAGAAGACCGATCAAAGCGCCGCCTGCCAGAACGGTCCAGCGGTTACCCGACCGTGCGGCAAAGATCAGACACATCATCACCAATGCGCCCGACCAGAGAAGCGCGCCGCCGGGCAAGGCGGAGAGTGCGGCGGCCGCGCCGAGATCCAGTTTGAAAGAGCCGATCCAAACCCGAAATGGCGCCAGAACACCCTTGAGCGTTGCGTGGGCGATGATGGCGAAAACAACGATGACGAGAAGCGCGCGCAAATTGCCGCTGCCACTCAGAACCGTCAGGCGGGAGATGCAGCCGCGGGTCAGGACCATGCCGCCGCCAAAGAGCGCACCTCCCAGAAGGATCGCGAGCCAGGGCAGGTCGGGGCTGAGGAAGCGGTGGTCCGCGAAGGAAATCAGGCCCGCGGCGACCGCCGCCTGCGTTCCGATGATGGCCGTTGCCAGCGCGGTCAGCCAGACGCCAGCGGCTGCGCGCCGGTCGTCGCCCACCAGCGCTCTGCGAAAGCAAAAGCGGGTCCATTCGGCGAGGCTGCCAAAAAGAAGGCCCAGGGCAAGGGCAAAGAGAACGCTGATCTGCTGTGCGCTGGTATCCTCGAAACCAAATGAGTCAAACATCGCGCCTCTCCGACATAAATGAGAACGATTTCCCAATTCGCGTGGAAAAGCGCAAAGATCAAGGCATTCGAATGTGTTTATTCTGCGGGCTGCCGGAACGGTGTTCTGTATCTATGACCATTCACGGGGTATTCTCCTGCTTTGCCCGGAGAAGCATGTCTTTCGTTCCGCCTTGGCGCGCGCGTGCGCAAGGGCGGTCCTTATTTCGGTTCTCTCTCAGCGTGCCATCGCATCAGAACCCTTACGTCGCTGCGTTGTGCGACCGGCTTGAACCCCGCGCGGGTGAGGGGAACGACAAGGCCGACATATCCTTCGCTCCGCTGCAAGGGCCGGGCGGGCGCGTAGGCAGCGGCTTCGACCGTCTCTGCGCCTTGGGACGCGGCCCAATCGCACGCTGCGCGGGCGAGACGCTCCATCAATCCCTGGCCCCGGTAGCCGCTTGCGGTGAAAAAGCAGGACAAGGCCCAGACTTTTGCGAGATCCGCGCCCGGCTCGGGCTTTGAGGTGCGCCCGTTGTTGAAGCGCGGAATGTCCGAGCGTGGGCTGACCTGCACCCAGCCAACGGCCCGGTCATCATCGTAAGCCAGCAGGCCGGGGGGTGGGCCGGTCTCCACCAGGGTCTGAAAGTCCGCCTTGCGGCTGGTCTTTGTGGTGTCACGCCAGGCATTGCCCGCGATGCGCCACCACATGCACCAGCAATTTCGCGTGGCGCTCGCCGAGGCGAAGAGCGTCTCCAGATCCTCCCACCGCTCGGGCGTGACAGGATGGATGGCAAGGCTCACCGCCCGCGGATCCGCGGGTCCAATGCGTCGCGCAGGCCGTCCCCCAGATAATTGACGCTCAACACGGTCAGGGAGATCGCCATGCCGGGCCAGAACACCCGCTCGGGATATTGTTGCAGGTAATCGGTCGCATCGAAGAGCAGCCGGCCCCAGGTGGGAAAGTCGGGCGGAAAGCCCAGACCCAGGAACGACAGAGCACTTTCGGTGATGATCGCATTGGCGATGCCGAGAGTTGCCGAGACCATGATCGGCGACAGAACGTTGGGCAGGATGTGGCGAAGGATCAGCATGTGGTTCGAGGTGCCAATGGACCGTGCGGCCAGGACGAACTCACGTTGCTTGAGCGCGAGTACGTCGCCCCGGACGATCCGTGCCGTAGGCATCCAGGACGTCACGCCAATGGCGCAGACGATCAGGATGAAGATGCCCTGCTCGGCGCCGAAGGCCGCGTTCAGGGGCTCACGGAAAAGCAGCATCATCACCAGCAGAAGCGGCAGCAGCGGCAGGGCGAGAAAGAGATCGGTGAGCCGCATCAGAGGACCATCGAGACGGCGGAAAAAGCCGGCGGTGACCCCGATAAACGAACCGAGGAAAAGCGCCAGCAGCATGGCGGCCAGCCCCACGGAGATCGAGGTTTGCCCGCCTGCCATCATCCGCGCAAGGATATCGCGGCCCAATTGGTCGGTGCCGAACGGATGCGCCAAGCTGGGGCCCTGATTGCGGGCACGGATGTCGATAAAGGTCGGGTCGATGGTCCAGAAGAACGGACCCAGGAACACCGCGGCCACGATCAGAAGGAACAGGATCCCACCCCAAAGCGCACCTTTGTGGGTTTTGAACTGGTCCCAGACATCCAGCCACTGACTGCGCGGCGGGCGGGAGGGGACGGGCTGGCTGATCTCAGTCATAGCGGATCCTCGGGTCGAGAATGCCGTAAAGCACGTCGGCAATCAGGTTGAAGAGCACGATCAGGATCGCAAAGATGAAGGTCAGCGTTTGCACCATCGGCAGGTCATTGGCCTGGATCGCGCCGATCAATAGCTGGCCGATACCGTTCACCTTGAAGACCTGTTCGGTGATGATCGCACCGCCAAAGATCGCCGGAATGCCCAGGGCGATGACCGTTACGACGGGGATCATGGAATTGCGCAGCACGTGGATCAGAACCACGGTCCGCTCGCCCAATCCCTTGGCCCGGGCGGTGCGCACGTAATCCTGATTGAGGTTGTCGAGCATCGAGGCGCGCATGAACCGGCTGATCTGCGCCGTGATCTGCAGCGCCAGCACCATGACGGGCATGATCATCTGCTGAAGCTGAACGACAAAGCTTTCCCAGTTCGTGACCCGGTGTGTGGTGTCATAGATCGACGGGAACCAGCCCAGATTGACCGAAAAAACGACAATGACCAGAACCCCGGAAAAGAAGGGGGGGACCGAAAAGCCGATCATCGACACGAAGGTGCCGGCCTGGTCGAACCATGAATATTGTCGATAGGCCGAATAGATCCCGATGGGCAGGGCGATGATGATCGCAACCACATAAGCGGTGCCAACGACCCAAAGCGTCTGCGGAATGCGCTGGACCACGATATCCATGACCGGAGAGCGGGTCTGCCAGCTGATCACACGCAGCTTGCCTTCGGAAAAGGAGGTGCCGAAGATGTGGTCGATCAGAACCTGGGGCTCGATCCAGAAGAATTGAACGATCCACTTCATGAAGCGGATATGCAAAGGCTCGCCAAGACCGAGCGCGATGCGCATCTTTTCTTTGACTTCGGGCGGAACGGTCAGCGGAACCTGCGCCATCGGATCGCCGGGGGCGAGCTCCAGCAGCAGGAAGATAACAAGACTTATGAAAAGGAGCGTCGGGACCGCGAGGACCAGACGCCGGATCGTAAAGGTCAGCATTCAAAGCGCCTTTATAGGAAGGGGTGTGTTGGCTGCGCGTCTGAAATCAAGGCACGCCCCGCACGGGTGGCGCGGGGCGTGCCAGATCAAAAGCTTACGAGCCTTCCTTGCGGTACCAGTCCGCGGCGTTCCAAAGCTCGCTGTCCCAAACGTTCAGAACAACGCCGCCCAGCGTGTTGGCGTGGGCCGACAGACGACCACGGTGCACCAGCGGGATCATCCCGCCATTCTCGACGACCATGTCGTTGAGCTGCTTGGCGATCTCTGCGCGCTCATCTGCGCCGGCGGTCTGGGCCAGCTGCGCGTGCAGGGCGTCGTACTCTTCCATGCAGAAGCGAGAGATGTTCTCACCCTGCCACTGAGAGGCTGGACGCGGAGCTTTGTCGCAGAGCGCGTTGCCGAGGTAGGATTGCGGGTCGGTGCCGTTGAACGTGTTGGCGTACATCTGCACATCGGCATAGAACTTCTGGAACGTGTCCGGGCTGCCCGGGTCACCGCCGAAGAAGACCGATGCGTTCACGTTGCGCAGTTCGCTGTCGATGCCAATCTCGCTCCACCACTGCTTGATCAGCGCCTGGAAGTCCTGGCGCACGGCGTTGGTCGAGGTCTGATAGAGAACCCGCAACTCCACGCCGTCTTTCTCACGTACGCCGTCGCCATTGCTGTCGACCCAGCCGGCCTCTTCCAGCATGGCCTTGGCGCCTTCGATGTCCTGCTGATCACAGGTGAAGGTGTCGGAGTTCACGGCGGCAGGTGCTGGCACCCAGTTGCAGGTGACCTGACCGGCCTGGCCATATCCGATTTCCACCAGAAGCGGACGGTCGATGGCCATCGACATCGCTTTGTAAACCGCCGGGTCCCGCAGGAAGGGGTGCGGATTGGCTGCGGTCGCGCGCTCGCCCTCGGGCAGGCTGGACGACGGGTCGGTCCAGTTCAGCATGATCCGTTCAACCAGCGGGCCGAAGCCGGCCACGGGCGTGCCTTTGCCGCCGGCTTCCATCCGTGCGATCACGTCGGGTGCAAGCTGCAGGTTCCAGGCATAGTCAAACTCGCCCGTTTCCATCACTGCGCGGCCCGCAGCGGTCGCATCGCCGCCGCCCTTGAAGGTCAGCGTGGCGAAGGCCGGTTTGGCCGGGTCGCGATAGTTGGGGTTGGCCGACATGGTGATCACGTCGTTGGGCTTGAACTCATCGACCACGAACGGCCCGGTGCCGATCGGGTTGAAGTTCTGTTCGGTGCATTCGGGTGCGCGGGCGCCCAGGCAATCGGCAAATTGTGCGGCCTGCAGGATCGGGCTTTCACCGCCCACGAACGGGCCGTAGGGGAAGGGGGTCGGCTTGTCGAAGGTGACCTTGACGGTCAGATCGTCGATCACTTCGACGCTTTCCACGCCTTCGTATTTCGTCACCTGCGCGCAGCCGCCTTCGGGGTGCATGCAATATTCGGACGTGAATTTCACGTCATTGGCGGTGAAGGGCGTGCCATCGGACCACATCAGATCGGGTTTGATCTTCCACGTGATCGACATCAGGTCTTCGGTGACACCGCCATTCGCGACGGTCGGGATCTCGGTGGCCAGGAAGGGCACCATTTCGCCATCCTGATTATAGCGTGCCAGCGGCTCCAGCACCAAGGAAGCGGATTCCACATCCTTGGTCCCGCCGGACAGGAACGGGTTCAGTATTGAGGGCGCCTGCCAGTAGATAATGCTGACGTTGCCATCGGAGCCACGCTCGGCAAATGCCGAAGACGCGAGCGCCGTGCTGGCAATTGCGCCAAGCAAAAGGGCTTTGAGTTTCATATCACACTCCATGTTGGACACGATCGTGTCTTTTTTATCATCGCGCGCTGCACGACGTCGGGTGATGCCGTATCTTGGGTAACGTGTTCAGAACACGTGAAATTCGCAACCATTCGAAACTGCAAACGACCCCCCAAGACCGGATACCGAGCCATCGAAACAGATGTGGCGAAAAATGCAAGCCTTGCCGTTGGGAAACTGCAGGGTGGGGTTTGACACTGCCCATTGGCTGATCGTAGCGTTCAGACGAGAACGCCAATGGGGGTGCCCGTGCTCGATCAGCCAATTGCGCAAATTCAGGGTCTGAGGGTCGAATTCCAGACGAAGGACGGTCCGGTTGTCGGCGTTGAAGACGTCTCGTTCGACATCAAACCCGGTGAAACGGTGTGCGTTGTCGGGGAATCCGGCTCGGGCAAGTCCGTCTCCTCCCTGTCGCTGATGCGTCTTGTGGAGTTTGGCGGGGGTGCCATCGCGGGGGGACGGCTGCTTTTTGACCGCAAGGAAGGCGACGATCTCGATCTCGCGCGGGCCGATCAGGACATGATGCGCCATATCCGTGGCAACGAGATCGGCATGATTTTTCAGGAGCCCATGACGGCGCTGAACCCGGTTTTCACCGTGGGGCGTCAGCTGACCGAAGGGTTGCGTCTTCACATGGGGCTCTCCGCGGCTGATGCCGAGGCGCGCGCGTTGGAGCTGCTGCGACAGGTGCGCATACCGGAACCCGAACGCCGCCTGAAACAATATCCGCATGAATTGTCGGGCGGCATGCGCCAGAGGGTGGTGATCGCAATGGCTCTGGCTTGCGAACCCCACCTCTTGATCGCCGATGAGCCGACGACCGCGCTGGATGTCACGATCCAGGCGGAAATCCTGGCCTTGATGGATCGGCTAAAGCGGGAGACCGGAACGGCCGTGATGTTCATCACCCACGATATGGCGGTCGTGGCGCAGATGGCGGACCGGGTGGTGGTGATGTTCCGCGGCAACAAGGTCGAGGAAGGACCGGTCGAGGAGATCTTTCGCAATCCGCAGCACGACTATACCAAGGCGCTGCTGTCGGCGGTGCCCAAGCTGGGCGAGATGCGCGGCAAGTCCGCGCCCGAACCGATGAAGCTGATGGGGGTCGAAGACCAGCGAATCGAACCGATCCCCGGAACCGATCAGGTTTTGCTGAATGTTCAAAACCTCACCACACGCTTTCCGGTGCTGGGCGGGCTGCTGCGGCGCACGGTGGCCAATGTGCACGCGGTCGAGGACGTGTCCTTTACGCTGAACAAAGGGCAGACACTCAGTCTGGTTGGCGAATCGGGTTGTGGCAAATCGAGTGCGGGACGGTCGATCCTGCGTCTGGTTGAGCCGATGTCGGGTCAGATTGACCTCGACGGAACAGACGTGATGCGGCTGGATCAGGCACAGTTGCGCAAGGCGCGGCTGGACATGCAAATGATCTTTCAGGACCCGTTCGCCTCGCTCAATCCGCAGATGCAATTGCTGGATCAGGTGGCGGAGCCGATGCGCAATTACGGCACGGCATCTGGGTCAGAGTTGATGGACCGGGTCGCGAGCCTTTTTGACCGGGTGCATCTGCCGCGCAGCTTCATGCGCCGCTACCCGCATGAGATGTCGGGCGGCCAGCGCCAGCGGATCGCCATTGCCCGCGCGCTGGCGCTGAACCCCAAGCTGATCATCGCGGACGAGGCGGTGTCCGCCTTGGACGTGTCGGTGCAGGCACAGGTGCTGAACCTGATGATGGAATTGCAGGCGGATCTGGGCCTGTCCTTCCTGTTCATCAGCCATGACATGGCCGTGGTCGAACGGGTGAGCCACAATGTCGGGGTGATGTATCTGGGCCGCATCGTGGAGCTTGGCCCGCGCGCGCGGGTCTTCGAGAACCCGCAGCACCCATACACCCAGGCGCTGATGAAGGCGGTGCCCATCGCGGATCCGCAAAAGCGCAAGTCCGAACGGGAGCTGAATTTCAAACCGATCCCGTCGCCGATCCACCCGGTCGGCCATACGCCAGAGCCATCCGTTTATAGCGAAGTCGAGCCGGGGCACTATGTGTTAACCACCGACAGCGGCTATTAAGGGGCTTTCATGGCCGAGACATTGAGCGCCGAGGCGATCATGGAAAAGCTTGTGTCTTTTCCAACCGTCAGCCGCGACACCAACCTACCGCTGGTGGATTGGGTCGAAGATTACCTTGCCAGCCACGGGATCGAGGCACATCGCTGGCCCGACCCGGATCAACCCGAGAAAGCGGCCCTCTTCGCTCACGTCGGTCCGTGGGAGGATGGTGCAGTTGTGCTGTCCGGCCATACCGATGTCGTGCCGATCGATGGCCAACCCTGGGACACCGATCCATTCACCGTGGTTGAAAGAGACGGCAAGTATTTCGGGCGCGGCACCTGTGATATGAAGGGCTTTGACGCGCTGGCCATTTGGGCGCTTGTCGAGGCAAAGGCGCGCGGCGTGGAACGCCCGCTGCAACTGGCGCTTAGCTTTGACGAGGAGATCGGATGCACTGGCGCCCCGCCGATGATCGAGGCGATGCAGCCCGTTCTGCCCAAGGGATCAGCGGTCATCGTGGGGGAGCCGTCGATGATGAAGGCGGTGACAGGGCACAAGGGCGGTCAGGGTTTTGACACCCATGTCGTGGGCTTCGAGGTGCATTCGTCGATCATGCATACCGGCGTGAACGCGATCATGTCTGGCGCCAAGCTGATCGACTGGGCCAACCACCAGAATGCCGCCAACATGTCCAAGGCGCCCGGAGAGGTGGCGGCGATGTTCGATCCACCCTTCACCACGCTGCATGTGGGCCAGATCACGGGCGGCACCGCGCATAACATCACCGCCAAGGATTGCCATTTCGCGATGGATTTCCGCGTCGTGCCCGGCGAAAGCGCCGAGGATTGGCGGGAGGCTTACTTCGCCAAGGTCGCAGAAGTGGCCGCCCAGATGAAGGCGGTGCACCCGGAGGCGGGCATCCATCTCAGCAAGCGGTTCGATGTCCCGGGGCTTGTGCCCGAGGAAGGCGGCGAGGCTGAGGCTTTGGTCCGGCAATTGACCGGGGACAACGCCTCTCACGTGGTCAGCTACGGCACGGAGGCCGGGCAGTTTCAGGCGGCGGGCTACTCCGCCGTCGTGTGCGGGCCGGGCGATATCGCTCAGGCGCATCAACCCAACGAATACATCACCGTAGACCAGTTCAATGCGGGAAAGGCCTTTATGGAGTGCCTCGTCACCCGCCTGCAAGAGGGCTGAGGATGCCGATCAAGAACCGACTGGCAGAGCTGCACGAGGAGATCACCGGGTGGCGCCGACACCTGCATGCCAACCCGGAACTGATGTTCGATGTGCACGACACCGCCGCTTTCGTGGTGGATCGGCTGCGCGAGATCGGCGTGGATGACATCACCACCGGCATCGGCCAGACCGGTGTCGTTGCGGTGATCAACGGTCGCAGCGACACGAAGGGCCGCGTGATCGGCCTGCGGGCGGATATGGACGCGCTGCCGATCCATGAGGCGACGGGGCTCGACTATGCCTCGACCGTGCCGGGCAAGATGCATGCCTGCGGGCATGACGGGCATACGGCGATGCTGCTGGGGGCTGCCAAGTATCTTGCAGAGACACGCAATTTCGACGGCAAGGCGGTGCTGATCTTCCAGCCCGCCGAAGAAGGCGGAGGCGGTGGCCGCGAGATGTGCCGCGACGGGCTGATGGAGCGTTGGGGCATTCAGGAGGTTTACGGCATGCACAACATGCCGGGGCTCGAGGTCGGTCAGTTCGCGATCCGGCCCGGCGCGCTTCTGGCGGCGGCGGATGAGTTCGAGATCATCGTGCGCGGGCAGGGCGGGCATGCGGCTGCACCGCACCGGGCGGTGGATCCGAACCTTGCCGCCGCACACGTGATCGTCGCACTGCAATCGGTGGCCAGCCGCAATGTCGATCCGCTGAAACAGGTGGTCGTGTCGGTTTGCACCCTGCGCAGCGACACCGAGGCGCACAACGTCATCCCCAACGAGGTCCTGCTGCGTGGCACCGTGCGTACCCTGGATCCGGAGATACGCGATCTGGCCGAGGCCCGCGTGCAAAAGATCACGCGCGCGACGGCGGAGGCTTACGACTGCGTGGCCGAGATCGATTATCAGCGCGGCTACCCGATCACGATCAATGCGGAAACGAACACCGACTATGCCGCCGATGTGGCCGAGAGCGTGGCAGGCCAGGTCGACCGAAACACCCCGCCGATCATGGCGGGAGAGGATTTCTCCTTCATGCTCGAGGAGCGCCCGGGCGCCTATATCATGATCGGAAATGGCGATGGCGCGATGGTGCATCACCCGGAATACAACTTTAATGATGACGCGATCCCGGCAGGCTGTAGCTGGTTCGCGGAAATGATTGAAACCCGGATGCCTGTGCCCAGCTAAGCTGGGCACAGGCATCCGGGCTGGACAGAGCGGGTTTTCCCAGAAAACCTGCGGAGTCCGGCCCCCGTTGAACAAAGAACACGAAACGCGCCTCATCAAAGGAGCCCGCTTATGCCCGTCAAAAACCGCCTCGCCGAGCTGCATGACGAAATCACCGAATGGCGACGAGATATTCACCAACACCCCGAAATCCTTTTCGACACCCACCGCACCAGCGCGCTGGTGGCCGAAAAACTCAAGGAATTTGGCTGCGATGACGTCGTCACGGGGATCGGGCGCACCGGCGTGGTCGGTGTGATCAAGGGCACGAGCGATAGCGCGGGCAAGGTGATCGGCCTGCGGGCCGATATGGATGCGCTGCCCATCGAGGAGCAGACGGGCGTCGAATATGCCTCCAAAACCCCCGGCGCGATGCACGCTTGCGGTCATGACGGGCATACCGCGATGCTGTTGGGTGCTGCCAAATACCTGGCCGAGACGCGCAATTTCGATGGCACGGCCATCGTCATCTTCCAGCCCGCCGAAGAAGGCGGCGGTGGCGGCAAGGAGATGTGCGACGACGGCATGATGGAGCGTTGGGGCATCCAGGAAGTCTATGGCATGCATAATTGGCCCAACATGCCGGCGGGCCAGTTTGCGATCCGGCCCGGTGCGTTCTTCGCAGCGACCGATCAATTCGACATTGAACTCGAAGGCCAGGGCGGCCATGCCGCCAAGCCGCATGAGACGGTGGACACGACGGTCATGGCCTCTCATATCGTTCTGGCGCTGCAGACCATCGCCAGCCGCAACGCCGACCCGGTCGATCAGATCGTGGTGTCGGTCACCTCTTTCGAAACGTCTTCGAACGCGTTCAACGTGATCCCGCAACGCGTGCATCTGCGCGGCACGGTGCGCACGATGAGCCCCGAGATGCGCGATCTGGCCGAAAAGCGCATCAACGAGATCTGTACGGGGACGGCGGGGACCTTCGGCGGCAGGGCAGAGGTGACCTATCATCGCGGCTACCCGGTCATGGTAAACTCCGACGAACAGACCGAATTCGCAGCCGAGGTCGCGCGCAGCGTGTCAGGGCAATGCGAGGAGGCCGCCATCGTGATGGGCGGCGAGGATTTCGCCTTCATGCTGGAAGAGCGGCCCGGCGCTTATATCCTTGTGGGCAACGGCGACACGGCGGCGGTGCACCACCCTGAATACAACTTCAACGACGAGGCGATCCCCGCTGGCTGCAGCTGGTGGGCGGAGATTGTCGAGCAGCGGATGCCCGCGGCCTAACCCTCGGCCCAGAGCTGCTGATAGACCTCTTCGATGCCCGCGGCTTCGGCCCGGGCGCTGAACGAGGCCTCTGCAATGTCTCGCGCGGCTTTGGCCATGGCGTCATGCCGCGCGGGATCGTCCAAGAGCGTGCCCGCTGCGTCCGCAGCCCCTTGCCAATCTTCCTGATCGACAATCCGACCCGCGCGGCCCTGCGCGCTGAACGCGTTGTAATAGCCCGCATCGGAGGCGACAAACGGCACCCCGCTTGCCATCCCTTCAAGCGGCACCATGCCGTACCCCTCGTACCGCGGCATTTGCATCACAAGCGAGAGGCCACGCAGGAGAGGCGGCAGGTCACCCGCCGCGATCTCTCCGGGAAAGAGGATACGGTCGCGCAGGCCCGCGGCGTCAACCTCGTTCTGTAAGTCACTGAGAAAGCTTTGATGTTCTCGGGCTGCGCGTCCGATGACAAGCGCCGTTGCACCGGGTCGATCCGGCAGCAGACGCAGCATGGCACGAACGAAGACATCGGTGCCTTTTTCGGGACGGATCCGGCCGATTGTGGCGATACCTTGGGTTCCGCCATATCCAAGCGCGGCCCAGGCCGCCGCCCGGTCCGGCGCCGGGCTGAACCGGTCGGTATCGACACCGTGGGGAACGACGGCACGCACATGAGGCACGAATTCCGCGGCACGCTCGGTCGTGGCGATCACCGCATCCATTCGGGAAATCAGCCAGCGCGGATAGGCGGAATGCAGACGCTGTGCTGCGGAGGTGAACACGATTCGGATGGGGCGCCGCAGCACGTCACGGAGCCAGAGCGCGGTCTGCATCTCCGGGTTGCGGCGAACATGCCAGATGGCAAAAGGACGGTCGCTTGGGCCAGCCCGGCAGAGCGCGCGCGCCTGCGATTTGCTGATCGGGGCCGGACAATCGGGCAGGGGATGTCCCACCAGACGCAGGTCATGCATTTTCCCCTGCGCGCGCACGACATTGGCTGCGGTCGCGGAGACGCCGGTGAAGTTGCGGTTGAAATTGGTGACATAAAGATCAGGCGCCATGGGGCGCCTCGAGCCGAAGCGCGCTCAAGAGCCCGTTCACCATCTCCTCCAAACCTTCCGATTGCCGCGCGACAAAGCGTTTGGAGGCCGCGCGCGCCTGTTCGAGGGCGCCCTCATCCACAAGCCAGCGCTCCACCGCCTCCGAAAGCGCCTGCGGATCCTCGATCTCCACCGCGCCGCCCAGGGCGATAAGGGGCGGGTAGGTTTCTGAAAAGCTGGCGAAATGCGGACCCGTCAGGATTGCCGCACCGGCCTGGGCGGGTTCGTATGGATTGTGCCCGCCAATGGGCTGAAGCGAGCCGCCGACGAAGACGATGGGGCTTGCTGCATACCACGTACCGGTCTCGCCCAGCGTATCGGCGAGGTAGACTTGTGCGGCGGGCGTTTCTTTGGCGCTGCGCTGGGCGACGGAAAGGCCTCTGTCGCGGCAGAGTTTGGCCACTTCGGCCCCCCGTTCCGGATGTCGCGGTATCAACAGCAGACAAAGATCGGGATGTCGGGCCAGAAGCGTTTTGTGGGCAGAAAGGACGACCTCTTCTTCTCCGGGATGGGTGGAACTGGCCACCCAAAGCGGGCGTCCTGCAAGGGCCGTTTTCAAGTCCGACAAGGCCGGCGCATCCACCGGAGGTGGTGCTGCGAGAGCCTTGAGGTTGACCCCCTGTTGCACGCGATCAGGGTCGGCGCCCATAGCGATCAGGTTCTCCCGCATCTCGCGATTCTGGCTGATCAGCAGGTCGAACACGTCCATCACCAATCGTGCGGTGTCAGGCCATTTCCGCCAGCCTTCGACCGATTTGCGCGAGAGCCGCGCATTGACCAGCGCAAGATGTAGCCCGGCCTTCTGTGCCTCAAGCAGCATGTTCGGCCAAAGCTCGCTCTCGACAAACACGCCCGCTTGGGGTCGCCAATGGGTCAGAAAGCGCCGGACGGGGCCGGGCGCGTCAAGGGGTGCGAATTGGTGCTGCGTACGGGGTGGCAGGCGTTTGGTGATCATTTCGGCGGAGGTCGCGGTGCCGGAGGTGATCAGAAAGGACAGATCGGCGCGTCGGCCGCCCATCGCCCGGATCAGCGTCAAGGCCCCCAGGCTCTCCCCGACAGAGGCTGCGTGAAACCAGACGAGCGGACCATCGGGGCGGTCAAGGCTGGCCGTGCCTGCGCGTTCGGGCAGCCGCTCGGCATCGACACCGGCCTTGCGCAGCTTGCGCGTGACCGACCAATAGGCAAGCGGCACGGCTGCTGCCGTCAGGCTGCGATAAATCCGGTAAAGCGGCGTTGGTCTGCCGCCCGAGGGCGTCATCACCCGCCCGTATGGCTCATATGGCGGGGCATCTGGCCGTCAAGCTTTTGACGCGAATAGTCGAAATCGTGCCCTTTCGGCTTGCGGTCGATGGCGGCGCGGATCGCGTCCTCCAGCGGCTTTTCGGTGTCCAGATGAGTGCGGAGCGGCGCGCGCAGATCGGCCATATCCTCTTGCCCGAGGCACATGTAAAGCTCACCCGTACAGGTCAGCCGCACGCGGTTGCAGCTTTCGCAGAAGTTATGGGTCAGCGGTGTGATGAAGCCGATCTTCTGCCCCGTCTCCTCCAACCGGACATAGCGCGCAGGACCGCCCGTGCGTTCGGCCAGATCGGTCACGGCGTAATGCTGTGCATAGCGCGCGCGCACATCCTTGAGCGACCAATACTGGCCCAGGCGGTTTTCGTTGCCGATATCGCCCATCGGCATCACTTCGATCCAGGTCAGGTCCATGTCTCGCTCGGCGCACCATTCGGTGATCCGTGGCAACTCGTCCTCGTTGAAGCCTTTCAGCGCCACCGCGTTGATCTTGATTCGCAGGCCTGCCTTTTGCGCGGCGTCGATCCCCCGCATGACCTGCGGCAAGCGGCCCCAGCGCGTGATGGCGGCGAACTTGTCGTCGTCCAGCGTGTCCAGCGACACATTCACGCGCCGCACCCCGGCATCCCAAAGCTGGTCGGCGTATTTCTCAAGCTGCGAGCCGTTCGTCGTGAGCGTCAGCTCTTTCAGCGCGCCGCTGTCGAGATGCCGGGTCATCGAACGGAAGAAGGTCATGATATCGCGGCGCACCAACGGCTCGCCGCCAGTGATGCGCAACTTTTCCACACCGAGCCGCACGAAAGTTGAACACATCCGGTCCAGCTCTTCGAGCGTCAGAAGCTCTTTCTTCGGCAGGAAGGTCATGTTTTCGGACATGCAATAGACGCAGCGGAAATCGCAGCGGTCGGTGACCGAAACACGCAGATACGTGATGGCGCGGGCGAACGGGTCGATAAGCGGTGCTGTCATATCCTAATTGGTAAGCACCCGCGCGGACAGCGGCAAGGGGCGAGGCGCGGATTGCCCGCGTCAAAACATCCGACTAAGGTGCCGGCCATGCGATGGATTGTTCTTCCTCTTCTGGTTTTGGGCCTTGGCGGCTGTGATCTTGCGCGCGATGTCTTTGGCGGGGCAGAGCCTGCGCCCGAACCGTTGGCCGCGCCTGGCCCCACGGAGGCGCCGGACACTTTGACGGGGCTCGGCTCGGGCGAGCAGACCGCGGATGCACTGGACCAGACGACCCCGGACGAACAGCGCGCCGCGGCCACACCTGCCGCGGGCGGCTCGGCGCTGGGGATGACGGTCGCCAGTCTGGGTAATCCTGCGGAAAGCGGGTTTTGGTTGAAGACCCCGCTGGTACAGCAGGAAAGCGCGGGCCGGGTTGAATATAACGGGCAATCCGTTCAGGTGACCCTACAGCCGCTGGGCGGGCCAGCGACGGCGGGCAGCCAGATGTCGCTTTCCGCGATGCGCCAGATCGGTGCCCCGCTGACGGATCTAGTGGAGGTTTCAGTTTTCACCGCAGGCTGAGTGTGGCCTGGCTCTAAAGATATTTACCGGCCTCACGCCTGGCGAACGGCTTCATCTGCTCACCATGGCTTTCAAGGAACGCCACCACCCGACCCCGATCGTGCTTGCTTAACTCCCGCAGCCACCATGCGACCGCTTTTTGTATGAACCATTCTCGGTCGTGCACATATCCCTTGGCCCAGCTGAGGATCCGGTCGCGCGCGGCAAGCTCGTCCGGTTTGGGATTGTTCTGTTTGGTCCAGGGCAGGGTGATCACCAATGCCGCCCGACGCGTCCACATATGATCTGACCGGGTCCATTCCTCCACCTTATCCAACCGGTCGGGATCGGCTATCAGACGCCGCTGGCCCGCCATGCAGGCATGATCGGCAATGGCCCAGGCGTTGAAATCGGGCACCCAGCTTTCAATCAGCTGCCAGACCGCCTCATCCGGGCGGATGCGGGCCTGGGTCAAGAGTTTGGCGGCTGTGACGCGCGCTTCGTGAATGTCGGTGTTCCAGAGCGCGCGGGCCAACGACACACGATCCTCGACGGTCAGATCTTGTCTCCACGCCTTTGCCAGATCACCCAACACGGGATTGCCGATGCCAAGATATTCCCGCTCGACCTTGTGATAGCGCGCCTTTTCCGCGGCCCTTACCGGATCGGCATGCGATTTCAGGTCATCCAGATATTTTTGCCACACCTCAACCTCACTTGGTTTTGCCAATGAACGACGCTTTTCAGCACGAATAGGCGTTGCTATCCAGTTTTCATTAGGGACGGGATTTTTTGAATGCGCATATTCAAAGGCGCTGAACGTGCCGCGAAGGCATTGGTGCCAAAGGGATGGCATAAGTATTTTCGGGCCTCCCGATACGAGCTGTTGATGGAGCGACTGGCTCCGGTCGATCTGATCGTTCATGTCGGAGCGCATTGGGCCGAGGATGCCGCACATTACGAGGCGTGCGGCGCGAAAACCGTTCTCTGGATCGAGGCCGACCCGGGCACGTTCCGCAGGTTGAGAGAGGTCTTGGCGGAGCGAACCGGAGCCACGCGTCATATCGCGGAATGTGCGCTGGTGTCGTCGCGGGAAGATCGGCAAGTTTCTTTCAACCGGTTTAACGGGGACGGGGCCTCTTCATCGGTCTATCGATCCGCCCCGACCCGCGCCAACCGCTTTCCCGGGAGCCATGAAACAGGCGAGGTTCTGGCCCTGAAAACCCGGACGCTTGACGCCGTCATGGCAAGTCACGGCGTCGACGCGTCCGCTGCCGGCACGGCGATGCTGGTGATCGATGTCCAGGGACATGAGTTGGAGGTTTTGCGCGGCCTCGATGTCGGTCTGACGCAATTTGATCTTTGCAAGTGCGAGGTGTCGCGTATTCCGATGTACCAGAACGCTCCGCTTTTTCCAGACATCGATGCTCATTTCCGGTCATTCGGCTTTCGCCTGGCATCTCATCGCTATGCGCTGGTCCCAAGCCATGGCGATGTGCTTTACCAGCGCGCCTAGCCGTCTGACCGCGTCGGTCGTCCGTCCAGGGTGGTGGCATTGCGCGTTTGCCAATGCTCCGTCAGCTGCGCATCGCTTTTTGATGCGGCCCAGTGTTCCAGCGTATCGCGTTCCCCTTCATAGGCCATGAACGGCACCGCATAGCCGCAGGAGGTTTGAACCATGTCCACGCTCATGTCGAAGATCTGTCGCGCGCCACGGTGATCGGGGAGATGTTGCGAAAGGCCCGGCCAATCCGCGTCGCCCGGATACACCGCGCGCGCCGTGCCGTAGGCGCGCAGGATCATCGGGCGCTTGGTGAAAGAACACCACATGAGCGTGACGCGCGGGCTTTCCAGAAGATGTCCGGCCGTCTCGTTCCCGCTGCCCGTCAGGTTCAGCCAGATGATCCGGTCGGGCCCGAGAACGCGAAGGGCATCCATGCCTTTTGGGGACAGGTTGACACGTCCGGTCGGCGCAGCGGTTGCGGTGAAAAAGATGTGCTGCTCGGCTATGAAGCGTGCGTGATTGTCTTCGATACAGTCAAATTGCTTGGCCATCTATTCCACCGTCACTGATTTCGCGAGATTGCGGGGCTGGTCCACATCCGTGCCTTTCGCAACAGCCGTGTGATAGGCCAGCAGTTGCGCCGGAATGGCATAAAGGATGGGACTGAGCGCGGGCAGGATCTTCGGCATTGGGATGGCCGACCAAAGCCCGTCTTGCGCTTCGGCAATACCGTCTTCGTCGGAAATTAGGACGACCTTGCCCTTGCGCGCCATCACCTCCTGCATGTTCGAAACGGTTTTGTCGAAAAGCGCGTCGCGCGGTGCCATCACGACGACGGGCATATTCTTGTCGATCAGCGCGATGGGCCCGTGCTTGAGCTCTCCCGCGGCGTAGGCTTCGGCGTGAATATAGCTGATTTCCTTCAGCTTCAGCGCCCCTTCCAAAGCCATCGGATACATCATGCCCCGTCCCAGGAACAGAACATCGCGGGCTTCGGCAAGGCGTTGGGCTGCGGCTCGGATCGCGTTGTTCTGGTCGAGCGCCGCATTCAGTTGCTGGGGCAGGGCGCGTAGCGCGGCGATGTGGTCGGCGACCTCTCTTTCGCTCATCACGCCCCGATCCGCCGCCGCCTTGATCGCGAGCAGAAACAGCACGGCAAGCTGGCAGGTGAACGCTTTGGTCGAGGCGACGCCGACCTCGACCCCGGCATGGATCGGCAGGATGAGGTCACTTTCGCGCGCGATGGAGCTTTCCGGCACGTTCACAACCGACACGATCTTGTCCGCCTTGCCTTCGCAATAGCGCAATGCCGCCAGGGTGTCCGCCGTCTCCCCCGATTGGCTGACAAAGAGCGCCACGGATCGCGCCGGGATCGGCGGTTCGCGATACCGGAATTCGGATGCGATATCGACTTCGACCGGCAATTTGGCGAATTGCTCGAACCAGTATTTGGCGACGAGACAGGCATAATAGGCCGTTCCGCAGGCCACCATCGTCAGCCGGTCGATCCGGGTGAAGTCGAGACCCTTGCCCGGCAGCGTGATCTCAGCGCCGCTTCGGTGCAGGTAGGCCTGGATCGCGTCGCTGATGACGCCGGGTTGTTCCGCGATCTCCTTGGCCATGAAATGCTTGTGCCCGGCCTTGTCGACCCGGGTTGCGCCGATCTGAATTGTTTTGATCGCCCGGTTGGCCAAAGTCCCCGCCGCATCGCGGATCTCAAGGGAGGAGCGGGTGACAACCGCGCGGTCGCCTTCTTCAAGATAGGTGATGCGGTCGGTCAGCGGCGCGAGCGCTATGGCATCGCTGCCCACGAACATCTCCCCATCGCCGTGACCGATGGCCAGCGGGGACCCTTTGCGCGCGGCGACGATCAAGTCTTCCTCGCCGTCAAAGAGAAAGGCCAGCGCAAAGGCGCCTTCCAGTCGATCAAGCGTTTTGAACGCGGCGTCGACAGGGGCATCCCCGTTTGCGATCAGATGCTGCGTCATCAGGGCGACGGTTTCGGTATCTGTTTCTGTCTGAAACTCGACACCCGCCTCGGCCAGTTGAGCCCGCAATTCCCGGTAGTTTTCGATGATGCCGTTATGGACCACTGCGACACCGCCCGCGCGATGGGGATGGGCGTTGCCCACCGTCGGTGCGCCATGTGTGGCCCATCTTGTGTGACCAATTCCCGATTTTCCGGGCAGGGGCTCATGCACCAGAAGATCGCTGAGATTGACCAGTTTGCCCACCGCGCGCCGCCGGTCCAGCGTGCCGTTGTTAACAGTCGCGATCCCGGCGCTGTCATAGCCGCGATATTCCAGCCGCTTGAGCGCTTCGACGAGGATCGGCGCAGCCTCGTGATTTCCCAAGACACCGACAATTCCACACATTATGACTGCTCCTCGTCGCGTTTTGCTTTTCTTGCCTTTAACATTTTGAACAATTTGCGTGCATAGCCCGGCTTGACGTCCTGTTTGGCGCGACCCACGGCCAGCGCGCCCGGCTCGACATCGCGGGTCACCACGGTTCCGGTTGCCGTCATCGCCTCATCCCCGACAGAGACGGGGGCGACCAGCATCGTGTTCGATCCGATGAAGACACGCGCGCCGATCTCTGTGCGGTGCTTCATGACACCGTCGTAATTGCAGGTAATCGTGCCCGCCCCGATATTCGTGGCCTCGCCGACCGACGCATCGCCGATATAGCTGAGGTGGTTGACCTTTGCGCCCGCCGCGATCTGCGCGTTCTTGATCTCCACGAAATTGCCGATATGGGTGTTTTCGTCCAGTTCCGCGCCCGGACGCAGGCGGGCATAGGGGCCGACGATGGCGCCGCGGCTGACATGGCAGCCTTCAAGATGCGAAAACGCGCGGATCCGGGCACCGCTTTCGACAGTGACACCGGGACCGAAAACGACATTGGGTTCGATCACCGCATCGCGGCCAATCACGGTATCCATGCTGAGATAGACGGTATCGGGTGCTGAAAGCGTAACGCCGGATTGCATCAAGTCCCCGCGCGCGCGGGCCTGAAAGATCGCATCCGCGCCCGCCAGTTCGGCGCGTGAATTGATGCCCAGTGTTTCCGCCTCATCGCAGGTGACGACGGTGGCCGTGAGGCCCTTGGCCCGGGCAATCTCGACAATTTCGGTGAGATAGTATTCGCCCGCCGCGTTGTCGTTGCTGGTCTCGGCGACAAGATCGAAGAGCACGTTGGCGCGGGCGGTCACCAGGCCGCTGTTGCAAAGGGTGATGGCGCGCTCTGTCTCGCTTGCGTCCTTGAATTCCACGATCCGGTCCAGCTCCGCGCCGGACATGACCAGTCTGCCATATCGCCCCGGGTCCCGCGCCTCGAAGCCCAGTATCACGATGTCATGTGTCTCGCGTGCGGCGACCATACGCTGGAGGGTGTCGGGCTGGATGAAGGGCGTGTCGCCAAAAAGAACGATGACATCCCCGTCAAAGTCAATCAGCTCGGTACGCGCCTGACCGACGGCATGGGCCGTGCCCAATTGTTCGGTCTGCAGCACGACCTCGGCGTTTGGGTCGAAGGCCCGCGCCGCCTCGGCCACGGCATCCGCCCCATGGCCGGCCACGATCACCGTCCGTTCAGGCTCGAGCGGCGCGCCGGAGCGCATGGCGTGATGCAGCATCGGCGCGTTGGCGATGGGGTGCAGAACCTTCGGCAGATCCGAATTCATCCGTGTGCCTTTGCCTGCGGCCAGGATGACGAGGGCGGTGCTCATATCTTTTCTCTTTGTTTTTTTGTTTGCGCCGTTTTATCCGGCTGAGAGGTTCACGCAAGCGGGCGGGCGATCAAATCGGGTTGCGGCTTGCAATACAAAGAGGCGGAGCGCCGCCGAAAGGGGGTCGGGTGAAGACGGTTATCTTCGATCTGGACGGAACGCTGGCGGATACAAGCGGTGACCTGATCGCGGCGGCGAATGTGTGCTTTCGGCAGATGGGGCTGGGCGATGTGCTTGATCCTGTCGCGGATGCGGGGATCGCTTTGCGCGGCGGGCGGCGCATGCTGACAGCCGGTCTCGAGCGGCACGGGCGTTTTGATGAGGACACCGTCACGGAATACTATCCCGTCTTGCTGGACGCCTATGCCGAGGCGATCGATGTGCATACGGTCCTTTATCCTGGTGCGATGGATGCTGTTGAGGCCCTGAAAACCAACGGCTACGGCGTTGGTATTTGCACCAACAAACCCGAAGCCTTGGCTGAAACACTCATGACGCGGCTCGGGGTGAGGGGGCAATTCGCAGCGCTTGTCGGGGCTGATACGCTGCCGGTACGCAAGCCGGATCCGGAACCCTTGCGGGAAGCGGCACGGCGCGCGGGAGGGCATCCGGAGCAGACCCTTCTGGTGGGCGATTCCGACACGGACCGCAACACGGCCCGGGCCGCGGGCGTGCCCTCGATCCTTGTGACGTTCGGCCCATCGGGTGAGGATATGGCAGCCCTTGAACCCGAGGCGCTTCTGCATTCCTACGAGGCGCTGCCAATGGTGGTCGACAGCCTGATCGGTTGAGATCACAGTTCAGCTTTCTCAAATGTGGCGCGGGGCCATTGACGGGCTGCGGTCTTGGCCGCAAAAACAGGCCATGACCGAGATATTCACTGGCAGCTTCACCCAACAGGAATCCATCCCGGAAGAGGGGATCGAAGCCGCGCTTGCGGTATTGAGACACGGGCGTTTGCACCGCTACAACGTGGCGGACGGCGAGTTGGGAGAGACCGCGCTGCTGGAGCAGGAATTCGCGGCCTACACGGGCGCACGCTTTGCGCTGGCCTGCGCGTCGGGCGGCTATGCGATGTGTACGGCCTTGCGCGCGCTGGGCGTCAAAGCCGGGGATAAGGTACTTTCGAATGCCTTCACACTGGCGCCAGTACCCGGTGCGATTGCGTCGCTGGGGGCAAGGCCGGTTTACGTGGGCGTGACCGAGGCACTGACACTGGATCTCGATGAGCTTGAAGCCAAGGCCGATCAGGCCGATGTCCTGCTCTTGAGCCATATGCGCGGACATATCTGCGACATGGACCGGCTGATGGCGATCTGCGAAAACGCGGGCGTTCGTGTGGTTGAGGATTGCGCGCATACGATGGGGGCCAGATGGCGCGGTGTCCCGTCCGGTCGGCACGGTGTGATCGGCTGCTATTCCTGCCAGACATACAAGCATGTGAATTCCGGCGAAGGCGGGTTTCTGGTGACGGATGACGAGGAGCTGGCGGCGCGGGCCATCGTTCTGTCGGGATCCTACATGCTTTACGAGCGCCACCTTGCCGCGCCCCCGCCAGAGGTGTTCGACCGGGTCAAGTATGAAACGCCGAATATCTCGGGTCGGATGGACAATCTGAGGGCCGCGATCCTGCGACCGCAATTGCGGACCCTCGATGAGCAGGTCAGCCGCTGGAACGCGCGCTATCGCGCGCTGGAGGATGGGCTGCAGGGCACGCCGGGCCTTACCCTCATCCCCCGGCCCGAGGTTGAGGAGTATGTCGGCTCGTCGTTCCAGCTTTTGTTGCTGGACTGGCCCAAGGACGATGTGATGAACGTGGTGTCACGCTGCGCCGCCAAGGGGGTCGAACTGAAATGGTTCGGCGCGGACGAGCCGACGGCGTTCACGTCCAGATATGACAGTTGGCGCTATTCCGATGTGCCCAGCTTGCCCGACAGCGACCGGGTGCTGGCGGGGCTGCTCGACATGCGGGTGCCGCTGACATTCAGCCTTGAGGATTGCGCGCTGATCGCGCGGATCATTCGCGCCGAGGTAGGCGCCGTCTATCAGCAGGCCGTCCGGCAAGCAGGCTGACAGGTCCTGCAAAAAAGCTGCTGAATTGTACACGTTTGGCGCGCGCCCTTTCTGAAGGGTGACTGCGGCTGTGGGATCATGTCCTCGATCAGCTGCGTTGAGGCGCTGCTTTCCCAACAAAACGATGTTTGTCGCAACGGAAAGACAAATTCGCATCTGTTGAGTTGCAGTGTCAATGAAATCAATATGTTGCTTGGCTTCTTTCGCTCGCCGATCCTTGGTCGGAGATCAAGCGAGGGAGATTTTCATGATCGACATGTCGGGAAAAGTGGCTTTGGTGACGGGGGCGGCCGCGGGGATAGGCCGATCCGCAGCGCTTAGGTTTGGGGAGGCCGGCGCGCGCGTGATCGTGTCGGACATCGCGGAGGATGGCGGCCATGAAACGGTTGATCTGATCCAGGAAACCGGGGGCGAAGCCACCTTTATCAGAACGGACGCGGCGCAAGAAAAAGATGTCGAAGTTCTTGTCTCGACGATCGTTCAGCAATTTGGAAGCCTGGACTATGCGTGCAACAATGCCGGCATCGAAGGGAATGTGCGCCCCTTGATCGAACAAACGCCGGATGATTTCGACCGGGTCATCAGCATCAATCTGCGCGGCACGTTCTTGTGTCTGAAAGCCGAGATCACGCAGATGCTGCAAGCGGGCGGGGGCGCGATCGTGAACCTTGCCTCGGCGGCCGGGCTGATCGGGTTTCCGGGGCTTTCACCCTATGTTGCGTCAAAGCACGGCGTGAACGGTTTGACCAAGGCGGCGGCCGTTGAGTACGGCGCTCAAGGCGTCCGGGTGAATTCGATCTGCCCGGGCGGTATCGACACACGGATGCTCGATTCCCTGGCCGATCAGGCCACCGGCGGCACGCAGGGCTCAAGCGAAATGATGGCGCCGCTGCATCCCATGGGCCGGATCGGAACCCCGGAGGAGGTCGCCAATCTGATCGTTTGGCTGTGTTCTGAGCAGGCAAGCTTTGTGACCGGCGCAAACATCCCCGTGGACGGCGGCTTCGTCGCGCAATAGCGGACCGTGCCCGGGTGCGCGCAATGCTTGACCGATGCCCCTTGGTCGGTTAATGAACGGTTGTTCAATAAAGGGAGGGCGACCATGTTCAACGCGACCATGCAGTTCGATCTGGGCGAGGATGTGAATGCGCTGCGCGACATGGTGCATCGCTGGGCACAGGAGCGTGTCAGGCCGATGGCGGCGGATATCGACGCCTCAAATGCGTTTCCCCCGGATCTTTGGCAGGAGCTTGGCTCGCTCGGTCTTTTGGGCATCACGGTCGAGGAAGAGTATGGCGGGGCGGGCATGTCCTACCTCGCCCACACGGTCGCCATCGAAGAGATCGCGCGCGCCAGCGCAAGCGTGTCGCTGTCCTATGGCGCGCATTCGAACCTGTGTGTGAACCAGATCAAGCTGAACGGCACGGCGGACCAGAAAGAAAAATATCTCCCCAAGCTCGTTTCGGGTGAGCATGTCGGCGCCCTGGCCATGTCCGAAGCGGGCGCGGGGTCCGATGTGGTGTCCATGAAGCTCCACGCGGAAAAGCGCAATGACCATTTCCGGCTGAACGGGACGAAGTACTGGATCACCAACGGCCCGGATGCGAATACCCTGGTCGTTTATGCAAAGACCGACCCCGATGCCGGCAGTCGCGGGATCACGGCATTTCTGATCGAAAAGGACATGACCGGGTTTTCGACCTCTCCGCATTTCGACAAGCTTGGCATGCGCGGGTCGAATACGGCGGAGCTTATATTCGAGGATGTCGAGGTACCGTTCGAGAACATCCTTGGCGAAGAGGGGCGTGGCGTTGCGGTGCTGATGTCCGGTCTCGACTACGAAAGGGTCGTTCTGGCCGGTATCGGCACGGGCATCATGGCGGCCTGTCTCGACGAGATCATGCCTTACATGGCCGAGCGCAAGCAATTCGGCCAGCCCATCGGGTCGTTCCAGCTGATGCAGGGCAAGATCGCCGATATGTATACGGCGATGAACTCCGCGCGGGCCTATGTCTACGAGGTGGCCAAGGCCTGTGACCGGGGTGACGTGACCCGTCAGGACGCAGCGGCCTGCTGTCTCTATGCCTCGGAAGAGGCAATGAAGCAGGCGCATCAGGCCGTGCAGGCGATGGGGGGTGCCGGCTTTCTGTCCGACAGTCCGGTCAGCCGCATTTTCCGTGATGCAAAGCTGATGGAGATCGGGGCCGGGACGTCCGAAATCCGGCGGATGCTGGTCGGGCGCGAGCTTGTCGCGGCAATGGCGTGAGTAGGATCACGCCCGCGCGTGAATTGCACATCGCCCGGCTGGAAAGGGGCCGGGCGATATGTGACCGCGTGGACGGTTCAGAAGTTCATGATGTAGGAAACACCCAGGACCACGGGGTCAATCTCGACGGTGCCGATATTCGCCCCATCCAGCGAGACGTCCGCCTCGATGTCGATATAGCGCGCGTCAAGGCGCAGCGCCGACCGGTCGGTCAGGGCGAACTCCACGCCAGCCTGCAGGGCGAAGCCGAAGGAATCGTCAATCGACAGATCCTGTCCCGCAATCGCGCCGGAGGCTTCTTCGTCAAAGAAGGTGGTGTAGTTGATGCCCGCGCCCACAAACGGCGTCACAGTGCCGGCGGTCGGGAAGTAGTAGACAAGCGACAGGGTGGGCGGCAGGTGTTTGGTGCTGCCAATGCCGCCGAGGCCCGCGATGGAGATATCATGTTCGAACGGGGTCGCGGCAAGCAGTTCGATCCCCAGATTGTCCCGGAAGAAGTAGGCTGCGGTAAAGCTGATCTGAGTGTTGTCATCGACCGTCACGGCACCCGGAGTGAGGGTCCCGTTGTCGGATTTCGGGTTCACATTCGCGATCCCGACACCGAAGCGCCAGTCGCCCATCTGTTGAGCCGACGCGCCGGTCACACACAAAGCCGAAACGGCAGCCGCAGCCGCGAGAATCGGAAGCGTTTTCATGGTAGTGCCCTTTCTTTTGATTATGAGGACACTCTCGCCGCACGCACCGGAGCCGGCCATGATCTGGGTCAAGTCCTATGCCATTTCGTCGGTTTTGACCCCACGTTAAAGCCAATGTTCAGGAGGGTGCCCGGATGCGCCTGAAATCCCAGATTGTGACATCCGCCGAAAGCTTCGCGGCCAACCGTGCCGCCCATCTCGAGGCGCTGGCCGGGATCCGCGAGGCGGCCGAGCAGGCCGCGCAGGGCGGAGGGGAAAAGTCCCGGTCCCGCCATGTCGGTCGCGGCAAGATGCTGCCACGGGAGCGGGTGGCCAATTTGCTCGACCCCGGCAGCCCGTTTTTGGAAGTGGGCGCGACCGCGGCGCATGGGATGTATGACGGCGCGGCGCCCTGTGCGGGGGTTATCGCGGGCATCGGACATGTGCGGGGGCTGGAGGTGATGGTCATCTGCAATGACGCGACCGTAAAGGGCGGAACCTATTATCCTATGACGGTCAAGAAGCATCTCAGGGCGCAGGAGATTGCCGAGGAATGCGCGCTGCCCTGCGTGTATCTGGTCGATTCTGGAGGGGCCAACCTGCCCAATCAGGACGAGGTGTTTCCGGATCGGGATCATTTCGGGCGGATCTTCTACAACCAGGCGCGGATGAGTGCGAAGGGCATTCCCCAGATCGCCGTGGTCATGGGGTCCTGCACGGCCGGTGGCGCCTATGTGCCGGCGATGTCGGATGTAACGATTATCGTGAAGGAGCAGGGCACGATCTTTCTGGCCGGGCCGCCATTGGTGAAAGCCGCGACCGGGGAAGTGGTGAGCGCCGAGGATCTGGGCGGCGGGGACGTTCATACGCGGCTCTCGGGCGTGGCCGATTATCTGGCCGAGGACGATGCCCATGCGCTGGCGCTGGCCCGCCGCGCCGTGGCCGGGCTGAACCGCGCGAAACCCGACACCGTGCAATGGGCTTGTCCGGAGGAGCCGCTTTACGACCCGGAGGACATTCTCGGCGTTGTGCCGGGCGATCTGCGTACGCCCTACGATATAAGAGAGGTGATCGCACGCCTCGTGGACGGGTCGCGGTTTGACGAGTTCAAGCCGCGTTTCGGGGAGACGCTGGTAACCGGGTTTGCCCATGTGAAAGGGTGTCCGGTCGGGATCATCGCCAATAACGGCGTACTCTTCTCCGAAGCCGCACAGAAAGGCGCGCATTTTGTCGAGCTCTGTTCGCAGAGGCATATCCCATTGGTTTTTCTGCAGAATATCACCGGGTTCATGGTGGGGCGGAAATACGAGAATGAAGGCATTGCGCGCCATGGTGCCAAGATGGTGACGGCGGTGGCCACGACCTCGGTTCCCAAGATCACCATGCTGGTCGGCGGCTCGTTCGGGGCGGGCAATTATGGAATGGCGGGAAGGGCTTATCAGCCGAAATTTCTCTGGACCTGGCCCAATTCGCGGATCAGCGTGATGGGGGGAGAGCAGGCGGCCGGCGTGCTGGCAACGGTCAAGCGGGATGCCATCGAGCGGGGAGGCGAGACATGGTCAGCCGAAGAGGAGGCGGCCTTCAAGCAGCCCACCATTGATATGTTCGAAGAGCAGTCGCACCCGCTTTATGCCTCGGCCCGGCTGTGGGACGACGGGATCATCGATCCGCGTAAATCGAGGGATGTTCTGGCGCTGAGCCTGAGCGCTGCCCTCTGTGCGCCAATTGAGGAGACACGCTTTGGCGTGTTCCGGATGTGAGCCTTTTCAAATGGCGCCTTATATGCGCCGGACTGTGCGCGTGTTGGCGGTTGGAGTGGGGGCCAGCCCCCACACCCCCGGGATATTTTTGACCCAAAGAAGATGCGCGCGGGGAACATGCGAAGAGGGCTTGGATACCATGACAGGGGGCAGGGCATGAAGGAGAAGCGGAGGGTCGTCCAGTTCGATCGCAGCCGACGTCGCTCTCCCCGTTGGGATCTGGGAACGCCCCCCGGACGGAAACGTTCGCCTTTAAGACATCGCTTTGCGGGTCGGAGGAGGTCTTTGAAAGCAGGGGCGCTTTTGGCCGTGATTGGGGTGGCGGCTGCCCCCTACGCGGTTGATGGCTTTGGCTCTCTGATCGGACCTCCGGCTGACAACGGGTGTCGTGTTGTCAGTGTCATCGATGGCGACACGGTACGGATCTATTGCCCGGGGCGAGGCAACGAGAAGGCCCGGCTGTTGGGATACGATACGCCGGAGACGTTTTCGCCCCGATGCCTGAGCGAATATGCCAAGGGCGTGCGGGCGGCGTGGGCTTTGAGGCTGAAGCTTCTGAGCGCGGAGCGGGTTACCCTCGTCCGGCAGGGAGAGGACCGCTATGGGCGCGCTTTGGTCTTCGTGGGCCTGGATAACGCGCCGCTGGCGCGCACCATGATCGAGGCGGGGCATGCGAGAGCGTATCGAGGGGGTGCAAGACCGAACTGGTGCGCCGGCGGTGCCGGAAGAGAGGCGCATTTGAGCGGCGGAGAGAGACATGTTTGACACTATTCTGATCGCGAACCGGGGAGAGATCGCCTGCCGGGTGATGGAGACGGCGCAGGCGATGGGGGTGCGCTGCGTCGCGGTCTATTCGGACGCGGATGCGGACGCAAAACATGTGCAGATGGCTGACAGGGCCGTTCATATCGGCGGGGCGGCCCCGGCGGAGAGCTATCTCAAGGGCGATGTGATCGTTCAGGCCGCCCTTGAGACGGGCGCGCAAGCCATTCATCCCGGATACGGGTTTCTGAGCGAGAACCCGGATTTCGTGGCCGCCGTGGACGCGGCGGGGCTGACTTTTATCGGCCCGTCGGCGGAGGCGATCCGGGCCATGGGGCTGAAGGATGCAGCCAAGGCGCTGATGGAGGAGGCGGGCGTACCTGTCGTGCCGGGATATCACGGGGACAACCAGGATCCCGGGCATCTGGCCGCCGCGGCTGAGGCGATCGGCTATCCGGTGCTGATCAAGGCGGTGGCAGGTGGCGGTGGCAAAGGGATGCGGCAGGTGACCTCGGCCTCTGAGTTTGCTGATGCGCTGGCCTCGGCCCGGGGGGAGGCGCGGACGGCTTTTGGCAATGACGCGGTGCTGGTGGAGAAATACGTGGCCAAGCCGCGTCACATCGAAGTGCAGGTTTTTGGCGACGGCACACGAGCGGTGCATCTTTTCGAGCGCGATTGCTCGCTGCAACGGCGGCATCAAAAGGTGATCGAAGAGGCCCCCGCGCCCGGCATGACGGAGGAGATGCGCGCGGAGATGGGCGCGGCTGCGGTGCGCGCGGCGGAGGCAATTGGCTATAAGGGGGCCGGTACGGTGGAGTTCATCGTCGATGCCTCGGACGGGCTGAGGGCGGACCGGTTCTACTTCATGGAGATGAACACGCGCTTGCAGGTGGAGCATCCGGTGACCGAGGCGGTGACTGGCGTCGATCTGGTGGAGTGGCAGCTTCGTGTCGCGGCGGGAGAGGCGCTGCCGATGGGGCAGGAGGAATTGCGGCTTGAAGGCCATGCCTTCGAGGCGCGACTTTATGCGGAGGATGTGCCGAAGGGCTTTCTGCCGGCAACAGGAACGCTGGCGCATCTGCGCTTTCCGGGCGATGTGCGCGCTGACAGCGGCGTGAGGGCCGGGGATCAGATCAGCCCGTGGTATGATCCGATGATCGCGAAGGTGATCGTGGAAGGGCCGACGCGGGCGGTGGCTCTGGCCCGGCTTGCGCGGGCGCTGGAGGAGACGCAGGTCGGCGGAACGGTGACAAACCTTGCCTTTCTGGGCGCGCTGGCGCGGCATGAGGGATTTGCCGCGGGCGATGTCGATACCGGGCTGATCGGGCGCGATCTCGACACGTTGGTATCGGCGCCGGAGGTCGGGGCACGGCACAGGGCGCTGGCGGCGCTGGTTGCGGCGGATTTGATCACACCGGAGGCGGCGGCGGGGTTCACGTTATGGGCGCCGTTGCGCCGGACGATTGCGCTGCGCGCGGGGGAGGAGACGTTCGAGGCGGTGCTGGAGGTGCATTCGGCCAGCGCGGTCGATGTGCATCTGGGCGATGGAACGGTTGCCGCGCGCCGGGCGCCGGGCGGCTGGACGCTCGACGGGCAGCCCGCGCCGGAGGCGGTGCGTGTGGGCGACGCGATCTTTGTCTTTGCAGCGTATGGTCTTGCATTCGCGGTGGTGGACCCGCTGGACAGGGCGACGGGCCCCGCAGGCGGAGGCAATCTGATCGAGGCGCCGATGCCGGGGCTGGTCAAGGCGGTGATGGCCCAAGCGGGGCGGGCGGTGGCCGCAGGCGACCGGCTGGCCGTGCTGGAGGCGATGAAGATGGAACACGCGCTGCTGGCGCCCCGGGACGGGGTCGTGGCCGAGGTGCTGGTGGCCGAGGGCGCGCAGGTGGAGGCCGGGGCGGCGCTGGTGCGGCTGGGGGACGAGGAAAGCTGACGGGCGCGCCTTTGGCAGGCGGCGGGATATCCCGTATTGATATCGAGAAGAAGCAGGGGACCTGCGCGTTGCGGCGGGCGCCCCTCTGCGGTTGAGAGGGAGGGATGTGGCGTGGCTGAGTTTGTGGAGATCTTCGAGGTTGGCCCGAGGGACGGGTTGCAGAACGAGAAACGGGAGATCCCGGTCTCGGAGAAGGTGGCGCTGGTCGACCGGCTGAGCCAGGCGGGGTTTCGTCGGATCGAGGTCGCGAGCTTTGTCAGCCCCAAATGGGTGCCGCAGATGGCCGGCAGTAGCGATGTGCTGGCCGGGATCACGCGGGCGGACGGGGTTCGATATGCCGCACTGACACCCAACATGCGAGGCTTTGAGGATGCAAAAGCGGCGGGCGTGGATGAGATCGCGGTCTTCGGCTCGGCCAGCGAAGGGTTTTCGAAGGCCAACATCAATGCCACCATCGCCGAGTCGCTGGAGCGGTTTCGCCCGGTGGTCGAGGCGGCGCGCAGCATTGATCTGCCGGTGCGTGGCTATGTCTCCTGCGTGACGGATTGCCCTTATGACGGTGCGGTGGAGCCGGGGCAGGTGGCGCGGGTGGCTGATGCGCTTTTTGGCATGGGATGCTATGAAGTGTCGCTGGGCGACACGATCGGGCAGGCCACGCCGGACAGTATCGCGCGGATGCTATTGGCAGTGCGCGATGTGGTTCCGGTGGGGCGGCTCGCAGGGCACTATCATGACACTGCGGGGCGTGCGCTGGACAATATAGATGCGTCGCTCAGCCTCGGTGTGCGGGTTTTCGATGCGGCCGTGGGTGGTCTGGGCGGTTGCCCCTATGCGCCGGGCGCAGCGGGCAACGTCGCGACCGAAGCCGTCGCCGCCCATCTGACCCGGCTGGGGTATGAGACGGGGCTGGATCCTGACGTGATCGGAGAGGCGGCGGCCATGGCCCGCGCCATGCGGGAGCGTGCAGATGTTTGAGACGATCCGGGTTGAGACCGATGCAAGGGGCGTGGCAACGCTGACGCTCGACCGTGCGGAAAAGCGCAATGCGATGTCGGCGCGGATGTTGGAAGAGCTGACGGAAGCCGCAGGCACGCTGGCCGCTGACGATCAGGTGCGCGTCGTCGTTTTGACCGGGGCTGGCGACACATTCTGCGCGGGTGGCGATCTGGCCTGGATGCAGGAGCAGATGAAGGCCGATGCCGAAACGCGGGCGCGGGAGGCGGGCAAATTGGCTCATATGCTTCAGGCGATGAACACTTTGCCGAAACCGCTGATCGGACAGGTGCAAGGCAATGCCTTTGGGGGTGGCTGCGGGATGGCGAGCGTCTGCGACATCGCCATTGGCGCGGATCACCTGAAAATGGGCTTTACCGAGACGCGGCTTGGCATCATCCCGGCCACGATCGGCCCTTACGTGCTTGCACGGATGGGTGAGGCGCGCGCGCGCCGTGTCTTTATGTCGGGTCGGCTCTTTGGCGCGCAGGAGGCGGTCGAGTTGGGTCTTTTGGCACGCACCGTGCCGGGTGACGCGCTGGCCGAGGCGGTCGAGGCCGAGGTGGCGCCCTATCTCGCCTGCGCGCCAGGTGCGGTCGCGGCGGCCAAAAAACTGGCACGGGATCTGGGGCCCCGCATTGACGGTGATACGATCGAACATACCATCGGAGCGCTGAAGGCGCGTTGGGAGACAGAAGAGGCGGCCGAAGGCATCGGTGCGTTTTTTGGAAAGCGCAAGCCGCGTTGGACGCGCTGAAAAAGCGCTTTGCGGTGAACCGCTTGCCGTTGAGGCACCGGAAGGGTGAATCGCTTTCGTCCGGTTGAAGCAGGTCTTGAGAATACGCACATAGACGGAAGACAGCCGGGGGCCGATTTCGTGATCACAGCGCTGAAACTGCGTCGTTTTCACCCCTGTTTGATCCCCGGCCTTGGTTGACCCGGATATATACCGGGAGTAAACCAAATCGCGTCAATGTCGCCACTTGACCGCGCGCGCAAATTCGCGCGCAGAAAAGGAGCCAACTCGTGGAAGAGATGTTGCGGGAGTATCTCCCCATTCTCGTGTTTCTGGCCGTGGCCGTCGGGCTGGGCCTTGTCCTTCTCCTTGCCGCAGTCGTTCTGGCCGTCCGCAATCCGGACCCGGAGAAAGTGTCCGCTTATGAATGCGGGTTCAACGCGTTCGACGATGCGCGGATGAAATTCGACGTTCGGTTCTATCTGGTGTCGATCCTGTTCATCATCTTCGATCTGGAGATCGCGTTCCTGTTCCCCTGGGCAGTGGCTTTTCAGGACATTTCGATGACGGCTTTCTGGTCGATGATGGTGTTCCTTGGCGTGCTGACCATCGGCTTTGCCTATGAATGGAAAAAGGGAGCACTGGAATGGGAGTAGCGACCGCAGGCGTGGACAAGGACGTCGCCACGCAGGAGTTGAACAAGGAATTGCAGGACAAAGGGTTCCTGCTGACCTCGACGGAGGACATCATCAACTGGGCGCGCACGGGCTCGCTTCACTGGATGACCTTTGGGCTCGCGTGCTGCGCGGTCGAGATGATGCACACCTCGATGCCGCGCTATGATCTGGAGCGGTTTGGAACGGCGCCACGTGCCTCGCCACGCCAGTCGGACCTCATGATCGTGGCGGGCACGCTGACCAACAAGATGGCACCCGCGCTGCGCAAGGTCTATGACCAGATGCCGGAGCCGCGCTATGTGATCTCCATGGGCTCCTGCGCCAATGGCGGCGGGTACTATCACTATTCCTACAGTGTTGTACGGGGCTGCGACCGGATCGTGCCGGTGGATGTTTACGTGCCGGGCTGCCCGCCGACGGCAGAGGCGCTGCTTTACGGCATCATGCAGTTGCAACGCAAAATCCGCCGTACGGGGACTATTGTCCGTTGAGAGATCCAAATCGAATAGTGATTGGCTCCATTTCTGTTGGAGATATCGTTTCTCTCAGGAGTGGTGGGCCAAACATGACAGTGTCATCGATTGAGGGCGACGCGATTTTGTGTGACTGGATAGATAGTAAAGGGATGCCAAGACAACGCTCCTATCGGCTGGGAATGCTACAACATGGCTCGAGCAGACACGTAATGGTGATGCCGCACTGCCCCGAATGCAAAAGACTTCGCCCGGCAAACCTGAGAGTGCCAGAGGCGTCCGAGAGCTCAAATTGAGAGGCCGAAATATATGTCTAGCGCGCTGAACGAGTTGGGTGCCTATATCGAAGCCAAACGCACCGATTGCGTGCTGGCCTGGGACGTGACGCATGGAGAGCTGAACATCGACGTGGCCCCATCGAATATCGTGGGGTTCGTCGAGTTTCTGAAGGGCGATCCGACCTGCCGCTTTTCGACGCTGGTCGACATAACGGGCGTGGACTACCCCGAGAGGCCCAAGCGGTTCGATGTCGTCTATCACCTGCTGTCGATGTACCAGAACCATCGCATCCGGCTCCGCGTGAGTATCCGGGAAGAGGATATGGTCCCGTCGATCGTAGAGGCGCATCGCTCGGCCAACTGGTTCGAGCGAGAAGTGTTCGACATGTTCGGGATCCTGTTCACCGGCCACCCGGATTTGCGGCGCATCCTAACGGACTACGGCTTTCGTGGCTATCCGCTGCGCAAGGATTTCCCGACCACCGGTTATACCGAAGTGCGGTACGACGAGGCTGAAAAGCGCGTCGTCTACGAACCGGTGAGCCTTGTTCAGGAATATCGGCAGTTCGACTTCATGAGCCCTTGGGAAGGGGCGGAATACATCCTTCCGGGGGATGAAAAGCAGGAGGCGAAGTGATGGGCGGTGTCTTCTGGATCATCTGCGCGTTGACCGCGATCCCGATGCTGAAACTTCTGCCACATTTTGGCGTTAACAAATGGTGGGCGCTGGCCTGCCTTGTCCCCATCGGGGTGCCGATCCTGGCCTGGGTGATGGCGATGAAGCTGCAGGAACTGGAGAAGCTGTAGATGTGGTTTGAGCTGATCAACACTGCGATTGCGGCTGTTGGCTTGGGATTGGCGTCCATGCCACTTCTTAAAAAGACGGTAAAGGTCGAGTCCTATCAATCGGCAATAATCACTGGGTGTTTTCAACACTTTACAAGTGGCCTGCGTAGAAAACTTGACCGAGATTACGCACGAAACGGAGAAACGACATGATGGACGGCTCCAAATTCGACGATGCCCTGACCGGCGAGCAGAAGATCCGCAACTTCAACATCAACTTCGGCCCGCAACACCCTGCGGCACATGGGGTTTTGCGGCTGGTGCTTGAGCTTGACGGCGAGATTGTGGAACGCTGCGATCCGCATATCGGTCTTTTGCATCGCGGCACCGAAAAGCTGATGGAAAGCCGGACCTACCTGCAGAACCTGCCTTACTTCGACCGCCTCGATTACGTGGCGCCGATGAATCAGGAACACGCCTGGTGTCTGGCCATCGAAAAGCTCACCGGCGTCGAGGTGCCACGCCGTGCAAGCCTGATCCGAGTGCTTTATTCCGAAATCGGGCGGGTTTTGAACCACCTCTTGAACGTGACCACGCAGGCTTTGGACGTGGGCGCGCTCACGCCACCGCTTTGGGGCTTCGAAGAGCGCGAAGAGCTGATGATCTTTTACGAGCGGGCCTGTGGCGCGCGGCTTCACGCTGCGTATTTCCGGCCCGGCGGCGTGCATCAGGATCTGCCCGACGATCTGCTCGACGATATCGAGGCGTGGGCGGAGAAGTTTCCCAATCGGCTTGATGATATTGACGGGCTGCTCACGGAAAACCGCATTTTCAAGCAGCGCAACGCCGATATCGGCGTGGTGACCGAGGAGGATATCCTCGAATGGGGTTTCTCGGGCGTGATGGTGCGCGGCTCCGGTCTGGCTTGGGATTTGCGCCGCTCGCAGCCTTATGAGTGCTATGACGAGTTCGACTTCCAGATCCCTGTCGGCAAGAACGGCGACTGCTATGACCGTTACCTCGTCCGGATGGAGGAGATGCGGCAATCCACGTCGATCATCAAACAGGCCATCGCCAAGCTGCGCGAGACACCGGGCGACGTGCTGGCGCGCGGCAAGATCACCCCGCCGAAGCGATCCGAGATGAAGACCTCGATGGAAGCGCTGATCCACCATTTCAAGCTTTACACCGAAGGGTTCCACGTGCCCGAGGGGGAGGTCTATTGCGCGGTCGAGGCACCGAAGGGCGAGTTCGGCGTGTATCTCGTGGCCGACGGCACCAACCGTCCCTACCGGGCCAAACTGCGTGCGCCGGGGTTCCTGCATCTGCAGGCGATGGACCACCTGGCCAAGGGGCACCAATTGGCGGATGTCGCAGCGATCATCGGAACGATGGACGTGGTCTTCGGAGAAATCGACCGGTGAAGCACGGCATGTTCCTTCATCTTGCCAGAAAAACTCCCGCCGGAGGCTCCCGCAGTCTCCGCAAGCACAGAAAGACGAATTGATGCTCCGCCGTCTTCACCCCGACCAACCCGAAACCTTCGCGTTCACGCCTGCCAATCAGGCCTGGGCCGAGGCGCAGATCACCAAGTATCCCGAAGGCCGGCAGGCCAGCGCGATCATACCGATCCTGTGGCGCGCACAGGAGCAGGAGGGATGGCTGACCCGTCCGGCCATAGAACATGTCGCCGAGATGCTGGGCATGGCCTATATCCGGGCGCTGGAAGTGGCTTCTTTCTACTTCATGTTCCAGCTGCAACCCGTTGGTTCAGTGGCACATATCCAGATTTGCGGAACGACGTCCTGCATGATCTGCGGGGCCGAGGATCTGGTTGCGGTCTGCAAGGACAAGATCGCCAAACGCGCGCATGAGCTGAGCGGGGATGGCAGATTCTCCTGGGAAGAGGTCGAATGCCTGGGGTCGTGCGCGAACGCGCCGATGGCCCAGATCGGCAAGGATTACTACGAAGATCTGACCGCCGCGCGGCTGGGGGAGATCATCGACGAGATGGCCGCCGGCAAAGTGCCTGTGCCCGGCCCCCAAAACGGACGCTATGCCTCTGAACCGCTGGCCGGGCTCACCAGTCTGACCGAATACGACAGCGGCAAGACGCAATACAACGCGTCCGTGCAGCTGGCGACGGATATCGGCGACACAATCAAGCGGATCGATGGCACCGAGGTTCCCTTGATCACACCTTGGCAGGGCAAGCCGGAGGCGGCCAATGAGCCGACCAAACCGGCGGATCCGAAACCGGCCACCTCAAACCCTGCGGATGACACCGGGGTCACGAAGCAAGAAGCCCCCGCAAGCTCGACGGCCAAGCCGGAAGGCCCCTCTGACGCGAACAAACCCGCCGCGCTTGATGCCGCGCGGGAAGGGGAACCGGACGATCTCAAGTTGATCAAGGGGGTGGGGCCGAAGCTCGAAACGCTGCTGAATGAGCTGGGTTTTTATCATTTCGACCAGATCGCCGCCTGGACCCCGAGAGAGGTTGCCTGGGTCGATGAGAACCTCGAAGGGTTCAAGGGCCGTGTCAGCCGGGACAACTGGGTCGAGCAGGCGGATACCCTGTCCAAAGGTCTAGAGACAGATTTCTCCAAAAGTGCGAAAAAAGACGGTATCTACAAGGAATAAGGCACAAAACAAGGGAGAGTGACTGAGATGGACAACAAAACGGGATCCTTGAGCTGCGCGATTACGTGCTGGCTTGTGGCGGCCCTCGGGGGGGCGGCTCTGGCAATCGGGTTGATGGTTGTCGCGGACTGGCTGTTCATTCAGGGGGTTTTTGCCGGCGGCGTGGTCTTTGTCGTGGCGGGGCTGTTGCTCAGCTGGCTTTTGTGCAAGCCGTTGCCGGCCCCCGGCAGCGTGACCATTGCCCCGCCCGCTCCGGCTGCGGAAAAGCCCGCGCCAGAGGTTAAGACTGCAGCGGCTCCGGCAGCGGCGGCACCCGCGCCCGCGGTTAAACCGTCCACGCCGCTTGCGGGCGAGGCGGAATTGGCCGAGCGCAAGGGAGCGTGGAAATACGAAGCTGAGGCCGCGCCCGCGGCAGAGGCAATGGCTGAGACCCCGGCGGATCCGGAGCCTGAGACGGCGACTGATGAGGCCGCTGACGAGAAAAAACCGGAAACGCTCGCGGCACCGCGGGATGGCGGGCCGGATGATCTGAAACTGCTCAAGGGCGTGGGACCGAAACTGGAAGAGACCCTGCACGAGCTGGGCTTTTACCATTTCGACCAGATCGCCGCCTGGACAGATGCCGAGGTCGCCTGGGTGGACACAAGGCTGAAATTCAAGGGCCGGATCGAGCGGGATGGCTGGATCGAACAGGCCAAGATCCTTGCCGATGGCGGAGAGACTGAATTCTCCGCGCGCAAGAAATGACATGAGGAGCCATGAGCGCCGAGCAGGATAAGCAGCTGGCCCGCAAGGGCCGCCATGTGTCTCTGGTGATTGCGGGGACGATGATGCTGTGGCTTGGCGCTCAATGGATCGGCGGGGCGATGGGACTTCCGGTGCGGTTCGTCTTCCTTTTCGACCTCGCCGCACTCGCCGCGCTGATCTATGCGGGCGTGAACATTTTTCAGATCTGGCGCGCGCGCCAGGCGGATAAAGGGTAGCTGAGATGCTGAAGGACCAGGACCGGATCTTTACCAACCTCTACGGGATGCATGATCGTTCCCTGAAGGGCGCGCAGGCGCGCGGTCACTGGGACGGCACGGCCAAGCTGATCGAAAAGGGCCGCGACTGGATCGTTCAGGAGATGAAGAACAGCGGGCTGCGCGGACGCGGTGGCGCGGGCTTTCCAACGGGTCTGAAATGGTCGTTCATGCCCAAGGAAAGTGATGGGCGGCCCAGCTACCTGGTGCTGAATGCCGACGAGTCCGAACCCGGCACCTGCAAGGACCGCGAGATCATGCGCCACGATCCGCACACGCTGATCGAAGGCTGTCTGATCGCGTCTTTCGCGATGAACGCCAATGCCTGCTATATCTACATTCGCGGCGAATACATCCGCGAGAAAGAGGCGCTGCAAGCCGCGATTGACGAGGCCTACGATGCGGGACTGGTCGGTCCGAATGCGGCCGGTTCGGGTTGGGATTTCGACATCTACCTGCATCACGGTGCGGGCGCCTATATCTGCGGCGAGGAAACAGCGCTCCTGGAAAGCCTTGAAGGCAAAAAGGGCATGCCACGCATGAAGCCGCCATTTCCGGCGGGCGCGGGGCTTTATGGTTGCCCGACCACGGTGAACAATGTGGAAAGCATCGCGGTCGTGCCCACGATCCTGCGCCGGGGCAGCGATTGGTTCGCGGGCTTTGGCCGGCCCAACAACGCCGGCACCAAGCTCTTTGCCATCAGCGGGCACGTGAACAACCCTTGCGTGGTCGAAGAGGCGATGTCGATCACCTTCGAAGAGCTGATCGAAAAGCACTGCGGCGGCATTCGCGGCGGCTGGGACAACCTCAAGGCTGTGATCCCGGGCGGCTCATCCGTGCCGTGCGTGCGCGGAGAGAAGATGCGCGATGCGATCATGGACTTCGACTATCTGCGCAATGACCTGCAATCGGGCCTGGGCACGGCTGCGGTGATCGTGATGGATCAGAGCACGGATATCATCAAGGCGATCTGGCGGCTGGCCAAGTTCTACAAGCACGAAAGCTGCGGCCAGTGCACGCCTTGCCGCGAGGGCACGGGCTGGATGATGCGGGTGATGGAACGGCTGGTGACCGGAGAGGCGGAGGTCGAGGAGATCGATATGCTCTTTGATGTGACCAAGCAGGTCGAGGGCCACACGATCTGCGCGCTGGGCGATGCGGCGGCTTGGCCGATCCAGGGCCTGATCCGCAATTTCCGCGACGAGATCGAGGATCGCATCAAGCACAAGCGTGGCCCGGGCGGCGTAACAATGGCGGCGGAGTGATGGAGACTTACGCAACCTATTTAGCGATCTTGGGTTTCTTGTTTGTTCCAGTTGCGACCAGTTTATTGGCACGGGGCAATGGGATGAGTGCACCCATGGCAGCGCTGTTTGCATTCGGCCCGTTGGTCATCGGCTTTTCCATCTATCTCAGCGTCGTTTTGATCACGGGTGCGCCTCGGGATTGGTCGGCTCTGGGACCCATTCTCATGGCACTCGCCTTCATCTTGAATTTCTGGCAGGCGCGCGAGCTGGTGCGTCGTCATACGCGGGAGCCGGGCAATGCATCTGGCTGAGTTCAATCACGGCGTCCTCAAATACGATTGGGACGATCCGCGCGTGAAGGATTTCGCCGACGGGATCGCTCTGGTCAACGGGATCGCGCAGCGCAGCCCGGGCTTTGTCTGGATGCTGGGCGAGGAGGAGATGGAAGCGGCCCAGACCGATCCGGATGGTCCGATGGGGGGCAATCCGCGCAATGCCTCGACCCTGTCGGTCTGGGAGGATGCGGCGAGCCTGGAGCATTTCGTCTGGGACACCGTCCACAAGCGGTTCTACGACCGCAAGGAAGAATGGTACGGCGTCGTGGACACGCTGAGGCTGGCCATGTGGTGGGTGCCGGAAGGGCACCGCCCCACGATCCACGAGGCGATGGAGCGGTTTCGGCATCTCGAGGCGCATGGCGACAGCGATGTCGCCTTCGGCTGGGCACGGCTGAAAGAGGCGCAGATGTGGAAGACCAAGCAATGCGGAGAGGCGGCATGAGCGGCATGCATCTGGCGGAGTTGAATGTCGGGCGACTGGTGGCCCCCGTGGACGATCCGCGCGTGGCGGAGTTCATGGAGAACCTCGACCGCGTGAACGGCCTGGGCAAACGGATGCCGGGTTTTGTCTGGATGATGGAGGGCTCGGGCGAACCGGGGACGGGCAACACGCAGGCCTCCATCGGGGGCGATCCGCTCTTCATCCCGAACCTGACCGTCTGGGAGGATGTGGAGAGCCTGGAGTGCTTTGTGTGGGGCACAATCCACAAGCAGTTTTACGAGCGCCGGCAGAACTGGTTCGAAGTGCTGGGACAGATGCATTTCGTGATGTGGTGGGTGCCCGCGGGCCATCACCCGACGCTGGAGGAGGCGTTGGGGCGGTTGGCCCATCTGGAGGCACATGGAGACAGCGACCACGCCTTTGGCTGGTCACATTTGAAGGAGGCGCAGATGTGGCGCAGCCATGGCTGTTCGCATCTGGCAGCGGAGTGAAGACATGAAGAGTGTAATCCTGACCCTGACC
This sequence comes from Thalassococcus sp. S3, assembly GCF_004216475.1. GTDB lineage: Bacteria > Pseudomonadota > Alphaproteobacteria > Rhodobacterales > Rhodobacteraceae. The sequence continues at coordinate 1,798,678 of NZ_CP022303.1, forward strand.
GGACTGGCCCTGCTGGCGGGCTGCGGCCCCAGCCGCGATGACCGCATCCGGTTCGACGGGCAATTGTTCCGCATGAATGCCTCGACCGTGGACCGCGACAATCGCAAGCTTTTTGAGGTCACGGTTCGCCCGGTTTCGGCCTCGCTGGACGGCGCGCGGGAAGCGGGCCGATACGAGGCGATCCGCTATTGCATCGAAAACTACGGTACATCCGACATGATCTGGTCGGTGGGTCCCGATACCGAAGGAACGGCGCTTGCCGTGACCAATGATACGCTGACATTCCGGGGCGCGTGCAACCCGAAATGAGCGATATCCGCGCATATCCTTCCCGGCGAAGCGTGCTGTTATTGCATAACAGCGCCGCGCCTCTGAGCTATGTCTTTTCAAACGCGAAGAAGGCAGGTCAGATGATGTACAGGATTGGATATGGCTTGATTTTGGCGGCGGCAGTGACCACGGCCGGGGCCGCTGCGGCCAAGCCACCGCTGCGGGATGTGGCACGGATCGACGACGGGCTGCTCTACGTCGCGCTGGCCAATGAAATCCGCAAGGGCTGTGATGCGATCTCGCCGCGCTTTGGCCGGGCGCTCAGCACGCTTAGGGCGATCCAGCAACATGCGCTCGATCTGGGCTACAGCCAGGCAGAGATCGACGCCTACACCAATTCCGACACCGAAAAGGATCGCATGCGCGCACGCGGCGCACGCTACTACGCGGCCAACGGGGTCGATCCCACGAAACCGGACGATCTGTGCGCGCTGGGACGCGCCGAGATCGCCAGAAACAGCGCGATCGGCGTGCTATTGAGGGCAAAATAGACCATGTCTGACCTTCGCAAGATCATCATCGACGACACAGAGGTCGAAGTAGAGGGGGCGATGACCCTCATTCAGGCCTGCGAGGAGGCGGGGATCGAGATCCCGCGCTTCTGTTATCACGAAAGACTGTCGATCGCCGGTAATTGCCGGATGTGTCTGGTGGAGGTCGTGGGCGGCCCGCCGAAACCTGCCGCGTCCTGCGCGATGCAGGTCCGCGATCTGCGGCCCGGCCCGGAAGGGCAGCCGCCGGTGGTCAAAACCAACAGCCCCATGGTCAAGAAGGCACGTGAAGGTGTGATGGAGTTCCTGCTCATCAACCACCCGCTCGATTGTCCGATCTGCGACCAGGGCGGGGAATGCGACCTGCAGGATCAGGCGATGGCCTACGGCGTGGATTTCTCCCGCTACCGAGAGCCGAAACGCGCGGTGGACGATCTGGATCTGGGCCCGCTCGTCGAGACGCATATGACGCGCTGTATTTCGTGCACGCGCTGCGTGCGGTTCACGACAGAGGTGGCGGGGATCACCCAGATGGGCCAGACGGGCCGGGGCGAGGATGCCGAGATCACGTCTTATCTGGGAGAGACGCTGAATTCGAACCTGCAGGGCAACATCATCGACCTCTGCCCGGTGGGGGCACTGGTGTCGAAGCCTTACGCGTTCACAGCGCGGCCCTGGGAGCTGACCAAGACCGAAAGCATCGATGTGATGGACGCGTTGGGCTCGAACATTCGGGTGGATACGAAAGGGCGCGAAGTGATGCGCTTTCTGCCGCGCAACCATGATGGCGTGAACGAAGAGTGGATCAGCGACAAGACCCGGTTCGTCTGGGATGGTCTGCGGCGCCAGCGTCTGGACAAGCCCTATCTGCGCGAGAACGGCAAACTGCGCCCGGCCACCTGGCCGGAGGCTTTAAGCAAAGCCGCCGAGGCCCTGCAAGGGGCCAAGAAGGCTGCCGGTCTGGTGGGCGATCTCGCCCCGGTTGAGGCCGCCTTTGCGCTCAAGCAACTCATCGAAGGGCAGGGCGGCGTCGTCGAATGCCGCACCGATGGCGCAAAGCTGCCGTCGGGCAATCGCTCCGCCTATGTCGGCACCGCCACGGTCGAGGAGATTGACACGGCAGAGGCGATCATGCTGATCGGGGCCAACCCGGCCGTGGATGCCCCGGTGCTGAATGCCCGTATCCGCAAGGCCTGGCTGGCCGGCGCCAATGTCGGTGTGATCGGACCGAAGGTCGATCTGACCTACGATTACGCGCATATCGGCGACGGCCCCGCAATCATGGCAGATCTCTTGCAGCGCGATCACAGCGGCGTTGCCGAAAAACCCTCTCTGATCATTGTGGGTCAAGGTGCTTTGCAGCGTGAGGATGGCGCTGCGGTTCTCGCCCACGCGATGCAACTGGCTGAGTCCACAAAGTCCGGTTTCCTCGTATTGCACACCGCAGCGGGCCGTGTCGGTGCGATGGATGCCGGTTGCACGACCGAAGGCGGCATGGATGCGGTCTCGGATGCGGATGTGATCTACAACCTCGGCGCTGACGAGATCGACATCGCACCCGGAGCTTTCGTGATCTATCAGGGCAGCCATGGAGATCGCGGCGCACACCGCGCCGACCTGATCCTGCCGGCGGCTGCCTATACGGAAGAGCCGGGCCTCTTCGTGAACACCGAAGGACGGCCCCAGCTTGCCCTGCGCGCGGGTTTCCCGCCCGGTGAGGCCAAGGAGAACTGGGCCATCCTGCGCGCGCTGAGTTCCGAGATGGGCGCGACGCTGCCCTTCGACAGCATCGCGCAATTACGCCAGGCTCTGGTGGCGGCTGCGCCGCATCTGGGACAGATCGACACGGTGCCGGAAAATAACTGGCAGCTCCTCGAGGGCGGTAACCTTGTCGACACACCTTTCGCCTATGCCCTGAGCGACTTTTATCTGACCAACCCGATCGCCCGGGCCAGCACGCTGATGGCTGAGCTTTCGGCCAATGCCCGCGCCCGGATAGAGGCGCCGCTGGCGGCGGAATGAGGCGTATGGCGCTGATATCTCCTTTCCTCCTGATGGCCTGTGATCCGACAGGCCAGGATGAGGTCGCGAAATTTGCACCGGACTACCGGGGCATCCAGACGCGTCTGTTGGAGGGGGATCTGGTGCAATTTGGTGTCGTGATGGCGGGGGCCCGCAGCGAGGCGGATGTCGAGGATTATGCCGAATGTGCTGCAGCGCAGTACACGCTGATCCGGGGCTACGGATTTGCGCGGCATTTACGCACAAATGTGTACGAAGAGGGTGGCGTCTGGGCGGGAGATGCTGTTTACACCATCTCGCCTTCGCTGCCCCGCGGCGCGCGGACCATCGACGCCGAAGTCGTGGCCGCCAATTGCGTGGAAAACGGAATACCCACGGTGTGAGGATTAATGGCTGACTTCTTTACCACCCCCGGCGGCGTCGCGGTGATCATCCTCGCGCAAGTCCTTGCTGTCGTTGCCTTTGTCATGATCAGCCTGCTGTTCCTTGTCTACGGTGACCGCAAGATCTGGGCCGCCGTTCAGATGCGGCGCGGCCCCAACGTGGTGGGCACCTTTGGCCTGCTGCAGACCGTGGCCGACGCGCTGAAATATGTCGTGAAAGAGGTGGTCGTTCCTGCGGGTGCCGACAAGACCGTCTTCATGCTGGCGCCGATGACCTCGTTCGTTCTGGCCCTGCTGGCCTGGGCAGTGATCCCGTTCAACGACGGCTGGGTGTTAAGCGATATCAACGTGGCCATCCTCTATGTCTTCGCCATCTCCTCGCTCGAGGTTTACGGCGTGATCATGGGCGGCTGGGCCTCGAACTCGAAGTACCCATTCCTGGGCTCCCTGCGGTCGGCGGCGCAGATGATTTCCTACGAGGTGTCCATCGGGCTCATCATCATCGGGGTGATCCTCTCCACGGGTTCGATGAATTTCGGCGCCATCGTGAACGCGCAGGACACCGACTTCGGGTTCTTTGGCTGGTACTGGCTACCACATCTGCCGATGGTGTTTTTGTTCTTTATCAGCGCCCTGGCCGAGACGAACCGCCCGCCCTTCGACTTGCCTGAGGCGGAATCCGAGCTGGTGGCGGGCTATCAGGTTGAGTATTCCTCGACCCCCTTCCTCCTCTTCATGGCCGGCGAGTATATTGCGATCTTCCTGATGTGTGCGCTGATGAGCCTTTTGTTCTTCGGCGGCTGGCTGTCGCCCATCCCGTTCCTGCCCGACGGGCCGATCTGGATGGTGGCGAAGATGGCGTTCTTCTTCTTCCTCTTCGCGATGGTCAAGGCGATCACGCCACGCTATCGCTATGACCAGCTTATGCGCCTGGGCTGGAAAGTGTTCCTGCCCTTCAGCCTGGTATGGGTCGTCTTCGTGGCCTTTGCCGCCAAGTTCGATTGGTTCTGGGGCATCTATGCCCGCTGGGCGGTGGGGGCATGATGGCGCATGGCATCGAAACGCGCAAAGCGTCTGGTCCTGTCTTATGTGCTTCTGGTTACGCTGGGGTGGTTCGGTTTGCACCGGTTCTACCTGCGTCATACCAAAAGTGCGCGTTTGATGCTGATCACGACGCTTGTGTCCGTGCCACTTGTTGCTCTAGGCGGGATCGGAGCCTTCGGGCTTTACGCCGTCTTCTTCTGGATGCTGGCAGACCTTTTTCTTGTTCCGGCGATGGAGCGTGCGGATCCCGGAACATCCATGGATCGTACCGACGTTTAGGAGGCTGAAACATGACTCAAATCGACTACGGACGTGCGGCCAAATACTTCCTTCTGGCCGATTTTTTCCAGGGCATGAAACTGGGGTTGAAATACTTCTTCGCGCCCAAGGCGACGGTGAACTATCCGCATGAGAAGGGACCTCTAAGCCCCCGTTTTCGCGGCGAACACGCCCTGCGGCGCTATCCCAACGGAGAAGAACGCTGCATCGCCTGCAAGCTTTGCGAGGCGATCTGCCCCGCACAGGCGATCACGATTGATGCCGAACCGCGCGAGGACGGGTCCCGCCGGACCACGCGCTATGACATCGACATGACGAAATGCATCTATTGCGGCTTCTGTCAGGAAGCCTGCCCGGTCGATGCCATCGTGGAAGGGCCGAATTTCGAGTTTGCGACCGAGACGCGGGAGGAGCTGTTCTACGACAAGGACAAGCTGCTTGCTAACGGCGAACGCTGGGAAGCCGAAATTGCCCGCAACCTTGAGATCGACGCGCCTTACAGATGATCCGGATTGCCGCCATATCGCTCTGCGTTCTCGGCTTCGTGCTGGCTCTGAAAGGGCCGGCCTCTGCCTGGATGCGGGGAGAGGTCTTCTATATCGCGATGGGCGAGACCTGCCCCTGGGGTTGGACAAACCGGTCCGGTGATGCTGCACTGATGGCAGCCTATGGCCCAAGTGCCGAGATGGCGGATCATGACATGTGCATCGGGGGTTTTTGATGAGTGACGCCAAAACCCCGTTCGAGTTGATGATCGCCCAGGCGCAGGAAATGGCCAAGGCCTTCAATCCTGCGATGGAAAGCTTCTCGCCCAAGGGGTTCGAGGCGCTTTGGCCCACCATGCCCAAGGATGTCATGGAGATGTGGTTCGGCAATGCGGTCAACAAGGACGGGCTCGATGCCAAGACCCGGCTGCTCTTGACGCTGGCGGGGCTGACCATGCAGGGCGCGCAGGCCGACACGGCCGTGCGTCAGACGGTGCGCCACGCACTGGAGGCGGGCGCGCGCAAGCAGGAGATCGTCGAGGCGATCGGGCAAATGTCGATGTTCGCAGGCATCCCCGCCATGACCCGCGCGCTGGAACTGGCGCGTGAGGTGCTGGACGACAACGAAGGAGATGAGGCGTGAGCGTCTTTGCATTCTACCTTTTCGCGATCAGTGTGATCGCCGGGGGGCTCTTCACCGTGATCAGCCGCAACCCCGTTCATTCGGTGCTCTGGCTGATCCTCGCTTTCCTGTCGGCGGCGGGCCTTTTCGTGCTCCTGGGCGCGGAATTCGTCGCGATGTTGCTGATCATCGTCTACGTGGGTGCGGTCGCGGTTCTGTTCCTCTTCGTGGTGATGATGCTGGACGTGGATTTTGCCCAGTTAAAGGCGGAGATGGCCAAATACATGCCGCTCGCCCTACTGATCGGCGTCGTGATCCTGATGCAATTCGTGATGGCCTTCGGCGCATGGGAAGCGAATGACGCGGCTGAAAACCTGCGCGCGCAGATCACCCCGGTGGATCGCCACAACACCGAAGCGCTGGGCATGATCCTTTACGATCAGTATTTCTTGCTCTTCCAGCTGGCGGGCCTGATCCTGCTGGTCGCGATGGTGGGCGCCATCGTGCTGACCCTGCGGCATCGCTCGGATGTGAAGCGGCAGGATGTGCTGGCGCAGATGTACCGCGACCCGGCCACCGCAATGGAGTTGAAAGACGTCAAACCGGGGCAGGGGCTCTGATGGACGGAGACATAATCGCAATCCTTGTTGCCATCGCCGTCGCGATCCTGGCGGCCTACGGATACTTCAACCGGTCCTAGAGGCCGGGAGGGACAGAATGATTGGACTAGAACACTACCTGACCGTCGCTGCGACACTCTTCGTGATCGGCATCTTCGGTCTGTTCCTGAACCGAAAGAACGTGATCATCCTGCTGATGAGCATCGAATTGATGCTGCTGGCGGTGAACATCAACCTGGTGGCGTTCTCCAGCTTTCTGGGCGATCTCGTGGGGCAGGTCTTCACGCTCTTCGTGCTGACGGTGGCCGCCGCCGAGGCGGCAATCGGACTGGCGATCCTGGTCTGCTTCTTCCGTAACCGCGGCACCATCGCCGTGGAAGACGTCAACGTGATGAAGGGCTGAGACGCTCATGGAAACGATCATTCTCTTTGCCCCGCTCGTCGGAGCGATCATCTGCGGCTTTGGCTGGAAGTTCATCGGCGAGACGGCGGCGATGTGGGTGGCCACCGGGTTACTCTTCCTGGCCGCGATCCTGAGTTGGATTGTTTTTCTGACCTTCGACGGGGTGACGGAGCAGATCCAGATTCTGCGCTGGATCGAAAGCGGCTCTCTCAGTACCGATTGGTCGATCCGCATGGACCGGCTGACGGCGATCATGCTGATCGTTGTCACCACGGTGTCGAGCCTCGTGCATCTCTACAGTTTTGGCTACATGGATCACGATCCGCAATGGCGCGAGGGCGAGGTCTATAAGCCGCGGTTCTTTGCTTATCTGTCGTTCTTCACCTTCGCCATGCTGATGCTCGTGACGGCAGACAACCTGGTTCAGATGTTCTTTGGCTGGGAAGGCGTGGGTGTTGCCTCCTACTTGCTGATCGGGTTCTACTACCGTAAACCAAGCGCCAATGCGGCCGCGATGAAGGCATTCATTGTGAACCGGGTGGGCGATTTCGGCTTTGCGCTCGGCATCTTCGCGCTCTTCTTCCTCGTCGACAGCATCAATTTCAGCGATGTTTTCGCTGCAGCACCCATGCTGGCCGAGACCCAGGTGACGTTCCTCTGGACCGAATGGAACGCGGCCAACCTGATTGCATTCCTGCTGTTCATCGGTGCGATGGGCAAGTCGGCCCAACTGATCCTGCACACCTGGTTGCCAGACGCGATGGAGGGACCCACACCGGTTTCGGCGCTGATCCATGCGGCCACGATGGTGACGGCAGGCGTGTTCCTTGTCTGCCGCATGTCCCCGATCATGGAATTCGCACCGCAAGCGATGGCCTTTGTGACGGTGCTGGGCGCCTCGACAGCATTCTTTGCGGCCACGGTGGGTCTGGTGCAGACCGACATCAAGCGTGTGATCGCTTATTCGACCTGCTCGCAACTGGGCTACATGTTCGTGGCCGCGGGCGTGGGCATGTATTCGGCGGCGATGTTCCACCTCTTCACGCATGCGTTCTTCAAGGCGATGCTGTTTCTGGGGGCAGGCTCTGTCATCCATGCGATGCATCACGAGCAAGACATGATGAAATACGGCGGGCTGCGCAAGAAGATCCCCTTTACCTTCTGGGCAATGATGATCGGAACGCTGGCCATCACCGGCGTTGGCATTCCGGTCTGGATCGTCACGCTGGGCGAGATCCCTATCGGCTTTGCCGGCTTCCATTCCAAGGACGCCATTGTCGAAAGCGCCTATGCGGCGGGCAGCGGATACGGCTTCTGGCTTTTGGTCATCGCGGCGCTTTTCACCAGCTTCTATTCGTGGCGGCTGATGTTCCTGACCTTCTATGGCGAGCCGCGGGGCGACAAGCACACGCATGAGCATGCCCATGAAAGCCCGATGGTGATGCTGATCCCCCTGGGCGTTCTGGCTGTGGGTGCGGTGCTGGCGGGCATGGTCTGGTACAAATCCTTCTTCGGCCATACTGATCAGGTCGCCAACTTCTATGGCATTCCCTACGCCGAAGCGTCTGAGCATAACGACGATCACGCCGTCGACGACGCCGGTCACGGCGAAGGAGACGCCGGCGCCAAGGACGATAAACATCACTACGTTTTCGCCGGTCAGCCGGGTGAGGGCGCGCTTTACATCGCCCCCGACAACACCCTTCTCGATGATGCGCATAAAGTGCCCTATTGGGTGAAAACCTCGCCTTTCATCGCCATGCTGATCGGCTTTGCCGTGGCCTACTGGTTCTACATTCTGAACCCAGCACTGCCCCGGCAACTGGCCGAAAACCAGCGTCCCTTGTATCTGTTCCTCAAGAACAAGTGGTATTTTGACGAGATCTACGACGTCCTCTTCGTCAAACCCGCCATCGGTCTTGGCCGCTTGCTTTGGAAGCGCGGCGATGGTGACGTGATCGACGGGTCGATCAACGGCGTATCGATGGGCATCATCCCCTTCTTCACCCGCCTCGCAGGCCGTGCGCAATCGGGATACATCTTCACTTACGCCTTCTGGATGGTCGTCGGCATCGCCGCTCTGGTCACCTGGATGTCGATCGGAGGGTCCAACTGATGGACAACCTTCTTTCCATCGTCACCTTCATCCCGGCTCTTGCCGCTCTGATCCTCGCCATCTTCCTGAGAGGCGAGGACGAGGCTGCGCAGCGCAATGCCAAATGGGTGGCGATGTTTGCGACCTCGGCCACCTTCGTGGTCTCGCTCTTCATCCTCTTCGGCTTCGATCCCTCCGATACCGGTTTTCAGTTCGTGGAAGAGGGCGAATGGCTTCTGGGTCTGCAATACAAGATGGGCGTGGACGGGATCAGCGTTCTGTTCGTGATGCTGACCACCTTCATGATGCCCCTGGTCATCGCGGCGAGCTGGGACGTCCAAACCCGGGTCAAGGAATACATGATCGCGTTCCTGCTTCTGGAGACACTCATGCTGGGTGTTTTCATGGCGCTCGACCTGGTGCTCTTCTACCTCTTCTTCGAGGCGGGCCTTATTCCAATGTTCCTGATCATCGGCATCTGGGGCGGGGCCAACCGCATCTATGCGAGCTTCAAGTTCTTCCTCTACACCTTCCTCGGCTCGGTGCTGATGCTGGTGGCCATGGTCGGCATGTTCGTCGATGCGGGCACCACCGATATCGAACAGCTTCTGACCCACCAATTCGAGTTCGAGACATTCAGCCTGCTCGGCATTCAGATCGTCGGGGGGCTTCAGACCCTTCTGTTCCTAGCCTTCTTTGCCAGCTTCGCGGTCAAGATGCCCATGTGGCCGGTCCATACCTGGCTGCCCGACGCCCACGTCCAGGCGCCTACCGCAGGCTCCGTCGTGCTGGCGGCGATCCTTCTGAAAATGGGCGGCTATGGCTTCTTGCGGTTCAGCCTGCCGATGTTTCCGGTCGGGTCAGAGGTCATGGCGCCGCTCATCCTTTGGATGTCCGCGATTGCCATCGTCTACACCTCGCTTGTGGCGCTGGTGCAGGACGACATGAAAAAGCTGATCGCCTATTCCTCGGTCGCCCATATGGGCTTTGTGACCATGGGCATCTTTGCCGCCAACCAGCAGGGCATTGACGGCGCGATCTTTCAGATGATCAGCCACGGCTTCATCTCGGGCGCGCTGTTCCTGTGTGTGGGTGTGATCTATGACCGGATGCATACCCGCGACATCGATGCCTATGGCGGCTTGGTGAACCGAATGCCGGCCTATGCGCTGATCTTCATGCTCTTCACCATGGCCAATGTCGGCCTGCCGGGCACGTCCGGATTTGTCGGAGAATTCCTGACCCTGATGGCGGTTTTCCAGGTCAACACCTGGGTCGCGGCAGTGGCCACGACAGGTGTGATCTTCTCGGCGGGCTATGCGCTCTGGCTCTATCGCCGGGTGGTGATGGGCGATCTGATCAAGGAATCGCTGAAATCCATCACCGACATGACGCGCCGTGAGCGTGTCATCTTTGCGCCGCTGGTGGTGATGACGCTTCTGCTTGGCGTCTATCCCAGCCTGGTCACCGATATCATTGGCCCCTCTGTCGAGGCGCTGATTGCAAATTATGACACCGGCCTCGCCGCGGCTAAGGCCACGACGATGTTTGTGTCGAACTAAGAAGGGGCGGAGAGATGCTGCAAGCGGATCTCGCGATCATCCTGCCGGAAATCCTGCTGTCGGTCTTTGCCATGCTGGGACTGATCGGGGCGGTTTATACGTCGAAAGACGCGATGGCGCCGGCCTTGGTCTGGCTGACCAGTGCTGCGATGCTGGCCATTGCAGCAGGCATCGGGCTGACCGGGGGCGGCACCAACGTGGCCTTCGGCGGCATGTTCATCGACGACGGCTTTTCGCGCTTTGCAAAGGTCGTGATCCTGGTATCCGCCGCCGCCGTCCTGCTGATGAGCCAGGATTACATGGCGCGCCGGGATCTTTTGCGCTTTGAATATCCGCTGCTCGTCGCGCTGGCCGCCGTCGGCATGATGATGATGGTGAGCGCCGGAGACCTCATGGCGCTCTATATGGGTCTTGAGCTGCAATCGCTCGCCCTTTACGTCGTCGCCTCTCTGCGCCGGGACAATGTGAAATCGACCGAGGCAGGCCTTAAGTACTTTGTGCTGGGCGCCTTGTCCTCTGGTTTGCTGCTTTACGGCGCGTCGCTGGTTTATGGCTATTCCGGAACCACGCTCTTTTCAGGCATCATCCAGACCGCTCAACAGGGCGAGGTCTCCCTTGGGCTGCTCTTTGGTTTGATCTTCCTTATTTCTGGCCTGGCTTTCAAGGTGTCTGCGGTTCCGTTCCATATGTGGACACCGGATGTCTACGAGGGCTCTCCGACGCCGGTGACCGCCTTCTTTGCAACAGCCCCCAAGGTTGCCGCCATGGCGCTTTTCGCACGCGTGATGCATGACGCCTTTGGCGCTGTCGTCGCCGATTGGAGCCAGGTCGTCGCGATGATCTCGGTCCTGTCGATGTTTCTGGGCGCCGTCGCCGCGATCGGGCAGAGCAACATCAAACGGCTGATGGCCTATTCCTCGATTGCACATATGGGCTATGCGCTGATGGGTCTGGCATCGGGCACGGTTTTTGGCGTACAGGCGATGCTCGTCTATATGGCGATCTACGTTACGATGAATATCGGCACCTTCGCCTTCATTCTGATGATGGAAAAGGACGGCCAGCCCGTCACCGATATCGCCGCGCTCAACATGTATTCGAGGCGGGAGCCTGGAAAGGCATTGGCGATGCTGGTGCTTCTCTTCTCGCTGGCCGGCGTGCCCCCGATGCTGGGCTTTTTCGGCAAGTTCTACGTGCTGCGGGCAGCTTATGAAGGGGGCCTCGTCTGGCTGGCCATCGCAGGGGTGATCGCCTCGGTCATCGGGGCATTCTACTACCTGCGTATCGTCTATTACATGTATTTCGGCGAAGAGGGGCAAGACGAACTGGAGACGGGCGGCAATCCGATACTGGCCGGTTTCCTCATGGCCTCTGCCGCGATCATGGTTCTGGGCATCATCAACATGTTCGGGGTCGAGGGCGCGGCAGCGTCCGCGGCGGCGACGCTTGTCAACTAGAACCGGTATGTGTGTGGCAGGCGGCAGGACGCCTCCGGCGGCCGTATTTGGATCGAGAAGAAGATGACGGACTGGCCCCAGGGCTATGGGCGGCGCGTTCTGGAGCGTGTAGACAGCACGCTAGATGAAGCCGCGCGCCTCGCGCCGGATTTGAGCGGCCCGGAATGGATCCTTGCGCATCATCAGACTGCCGCCCGTGGACGGCGAGGGCGGGCATGGCGCTTTCCAAAAGGCAATTTCGCGGCGACCCTTGTGATGCACCCCAAAGGGAGCCCGGCACAAGCGGCCCTGCGGAGCTTCACGATTTCACTTGCGCTTTACGATGCCTGCGTGGCTCTGACGGGTCGGCCGGAGGTTTTCGCGCTCAAATGGCCCAATGATGTGTTGCTGAATGGCGGCAAACTTGCCGGTATCCTGCTTGAAAGCATGTCGCAGCCAGGCGCAGGCGTGACACTCTTTATCGGTGTGGGGGTCAACCTGGTCGAGGCGCCGGATCCCGGAGAGGTCGAGGAGGGTGCGGTGCGTCCTGTCTCGCTTTTGTCTGAAACCGGCGCGCGGGTCGAACCCGAGATGTTGCTGACCTTGCTGGCCAGCGCCTTTGATCGGTATGAGAGCCAGTTTCGCGCTTACGGGTTCGCGCCAATCCGCACCGCGTGGCTGAGCCGCGCGGCCAGGTTGGGGGAGGTGGTCACCGCGCGAACCGGCGCGTCCGAGACAACGGGCACATTCGAGACAGTGGACGAGACCGGCGCGCTTGTCTTAAAGACAGCCAAGGGTCGCGTCAGCATCCCCGCGGCCGACGTCTATTTCTAAGGGGGCGCCCGATGCTTCTGGCCATTGACTGCGGCAATACCAACACCGTGTTCTCGATCTGGGACGGGACGGAGTTTTTGTGCACGTTGCGCACCTCCACCCATCACGCGCGCACGGCGGATGCTTATTTCACCTGGTTCTCGACCCTGATCAAGCATTACGGGATCGAACCGGATATCACCGATGTGATCATCTCTTCGACGGTGCCGCGGGTGGTCTTTAACCTGCGCGTCTTTGCCGACCGGTTCTTCAATTGCCGCCCGCTGGTGGTGGGCAAACCTGAATGCCTGCTCCCGAACCCGCCGCGCGTAGACGAGGGCACGCAGGTTGGGCCGGACCGGCTGGTGAATGCGGCAGGCGCCTTTGATCGGCATGGGGGCAACCTGATCGTGGTTGATTTCGGCACCGCGACCACCTTCGACGTTGTCGATGTGGACGGGGCCTATGTGGGCGGTGTGATTGCACCTGGCGTGAACCTGAGCCTTGAGGCGCTGCACATGGCTGCGGCGGCCCTGCCGCATGTGGACATCTCCAAGCCGCAGCGCGTGGTGGGCACAAATACGGTGGCCTGCATGCAATCAGGTGTCTTCTGGGGCTATGTCGGTCTGGTGCGCGAGGTCTGCGCCCGGATCAAGGCGGAACGCGCGCAGCAGATGAACGTGGTCTCGACCGGGGGGCTCGCGCCATTGTTCCAGCAGACCGAGACGCTATTTGACAGTTTCGAAGAAGATTTGACGATGCACGGTCTGACCGTGATCCATCAATATAACAAGGAAAATACTTAGTCTTATGAGCAGTGAAAGACTGATCTACCTGCCCCTTGGCGGGGCGGGTGAAATCGGCATGAATGCCTATATTTACGGATATGGAAAACCCGATCAAGAACGCCTGATCCTGGTGGATCTGGGCGTCACCTTTCCCGATATGGACGGGACGCCGGGCGTAGATCTCATCTTGCCCGATATCAGCTGGCTGAAAGAGCGCGCGGACCGGCTTGAGGGGATCTTCATCACCCATGCGCATGAAGATCATGTGGGGGCGGTGGCCCATTTCTACGACGCGCTTGGCGCGCCGATCTATGCACGGGCCTTCACCGCCAACATCGCAAGGCGGAAGATGGGAGAGCATGGACATCCCGAAGACGCGGTGCGCACTGTGTCCCCCTGGCCTGAAACGGTGAAGGTGGGGGCGCTGACGGTGTCGTTCCTTCCGATCTCTCATTCCATCCCGGAAAGCGGGGCGCTGGTCATCGACAGTCCCGCGGGGCGGGTGATCCATTCCGGTGATTTCAAGCTCGACCCGACCCCCGTGGTGGGCGAGCCCTTCAATCCGGAGCTCTGGGAGGAGGTTTGCAAAACCGGCGTGCGTGCGCTGATTTGCGACAGCACGAACGTTTTCTCCCCCAATCCCGGCCGGTCCGAGATCGAGGTCGGCCCTGAGATCGAGAAGCTGGTCGCCGATGCAAGCGGGATGGTGGTGGCAACCACCTTTGCCAGCAATGTCGCGCGCCTGAAGACATTGGCCGAAGCAGGCGAGAGGGCGGGCCGCTCCATCGTGCTTTTGGGTCGCGCCATGCGTCGGATGATCGAAGCGGCGGTGGAAACAGGGGTCTTGGCGGATTTCCCCAAGGTCGTGAGTGCGGAGGATGCACGCGAGATCCCCCGGGAGAACCTGATGTTGCTGGTCACCGGCAGTCAGGGCGAACGCCGGGCGGCCAGCGCGCAACTGGCGCGGGGCAAGTATCAGGGGCTTGAGATGAAGGAGGGGGACCTGTTCCTTTTCTCTTCCAAGACAATCCCGGGCAACGAACGCGGCGTGATCCGCATTATCAACCAGTTCAGCGAAATGGGTGTGGACGTGGTTGATGACAGTTCGGGAAGATATCACGTGTCCGGACACGCGAACCGGCCTGATCTTCAGCGGATGCATACGGTCGTCAAACCGCAGATGCTGATCCCGATGCATGGCGAACACCGGCATCTGCGGGAGCATGCAAAGCTGGCAGAGGCCGGTGGCATCCAGAGCGTCGTGTCGGTGAACGGTATGATGTTGGATCTGACGGGGAACGCGCCCAAGGTGGCGGATTATATCGAGACGGGGCGAACCTACCTCGACGGAAGCATTCAGGTCGGAGCTTTGGACGGCGTTGTGCGAGACAGGATCCGCATGGCGCTGAACGGCCACGTCACTGTGACGGTCATACTTGATGAGGACGACGAACCTCTGGGTGAGCCTTGGTGTGAGATCAAGGGGCTTGCCGAAACGGGCAGCAGCACTGCGTCTTTGGTCGAGATCTTAGAGGAAGATCTCAACCAGTTCATGATGCGTGCCGGCGCGAAGACACTCCGGGATGATGACGATCTCGAAGAAGCCCTGCGCCGTATTGTGCGCCAGACATGCCAGAGTGAGTTGGGAAAACGGCCGGAAGTGACGACTGTGATCAGTCGGATGCGCTAACGCCGCGAAATTTGTCACAAATTTCGCCCGTTTTCTGAAACAGAAAACGGTTCCCGCCTATCAATTGGGCGGTTCACATGCGTGCCGATGCGGAATTTTTCAGATTCCGCTCATTTTCCGAAACGGAAAATGAGACCGCCTCTAGCTGGCGCGCCGCTCTTCGAAGCTCAACGCAATGAAGCTTGGCAGGTGGTCTCCCATGCCGACAACCTTGGTTCTGCCATCCTCGCCGCGAGACCGCCCGCGACGTGATTTCCGCTCACTGGTGTCCGGTGCATCTGCATCATTCGCTGCTGCGCGGGCTGGATCTCTTTTCCGTTTATCGTCTTTTTTCTCAGGGCGGGCCTGCACGGGGTTTTCCAGCCGAGGGATCTCTTTCTGAACGAGCCGTTCGATGTCGTCGAGATTTTTTTCGTCTCGTGGCACACAGATCATCACCGCCTTGCCATCGCGACCGGCACGTCCGGTTCGGCCGATGCGATGCACGTAATCTTCGGCATGTCCGGGGACGTCGAAATTGAACACATGGCTGACGGATGGCACGTCAAGTCCGCGCGCCGCGACATCCGAAGCGACCAGAAACCGGAGGGAGCCATCACGGAAACCATCCAGTGTTTTCATCCGTTGGCTTTGATCCAGATCGCCATGGATCGGAGCCGCATCATAGCCATACTTTTTCAGTGATTTCGCAACGATATCGACATCCGTTTTTCGATTGCAGAAGATGATCGCATTCGTGCACGCATCGCCTTCTGCGTCGATCAAGGCACGCAGAAGTCTGCGTTTCTCGGAGCCTTCGCGGTCCTTGCGGGACGCCTTGAAGAGAACCACGCCTTGCTCAATCGTTTCGCTGGTCGTGGCTTGCCGGGCCACCTCGATCCGCTCCGGGCCAGACAGGAAGGTGTTGGTGATCCGCTCGATCTCGGGCGCCATCGTCGCCGAGAAAAAGAGCGTCTGCCGGGTAAAGGGGGTCAGGTTGAAAATGCGCTCGATGTCCGGAATGAACCCCATGTCGAGCATTCGGTCCGCTTCATCGACGACCATGATCTGCACGCCCGTCAACAGCAGTTTGCCCCGCTCGAAATGGTCCAGAAGCCGGCCGGGCGTTGCGATCAGAACGTCGACACCACGGTCGATAAGCGCATCCTGTTCTTTGAAGCTCACACCGCCGATAAGCAGTGCTTTGGTGAGTTTCAGATGCTTGGTGTATGTATCGAAATTCTCGGCGACCTGAGCGGCCAACTCGCGGGTCGGGCAAAGCACCAAGCTTCGGGGCATGCGTGCTCGCGCGCGACCCCGCGCCAAGAGGGTGATCATCGGCAGCGTGAAGCTGGCTGTCTTGCCAGTTCCCGTCTGGGCGATACCAAGCACATCACGGCCTTCCAGGGCCGGGGGGATGGCGCCCGCCTGGATTGGGGTCGGCGTTTCGTATCCGGCCTCTTCAATGGCCTTCAAAACCTTTGGATTCAGGTTCAGATCAGAAAATTTTGTCATATGTATCCGCAGTTTGCGGACACTGACTTGGCCCGCACGTCCTCATATTGCAGGGCCCGATGTGCCGCTGCTCGCACATTTCGCGCGTGTGGGCAGCACATAACAAAATCGGGCCAAACCGTCAAATGCCGTGCAAGAATGACGTTGGCTCACGTGATTTCCGGAAAATGCCGTTGCCGTTTTGCGTCAAGTTGGAGATCGCACAGCCGCAGTAAACCATATGCGTCCAGTCGGCGGTGCAAATCTGCCGTGTCTTCGCAAACCTCTTCGAAAAACGCGCGCAGTCCTGCTTCGCCCTCCCGCGCTTCGATATCGCTGAAGAGTTCATGCAAGGTGCGTCCGCCTTTTTCGCGGGGCCGGGATGGCGCAAGATCGGACCTGTAGGACCCTTTTGCCAGCCGATACCTGTAGGCGGCAATCCAGTCTTCCCAGCTTTTGGTATGGACGTGGCACAGTGAAACGTCCGTCAGTTCTTTTTCGCCTGGGTTCATCGCATCGCCCTGAAAGACGTTGTGAATGCGCCATTGAATATCAGGCAGGCCGGTGCGCACAAAAAGCTTGCCCGCGACATGGCTGAGGAAGCCGCCTTTTATATAACGGCCATAGGTGGGATAGAGCGCGTCGACCACACGGTCGCGTTCCGGACCGGCGGGCAGGAAGGCTTTGAACGCCGTGCCATCGCCAGCCAGCGCTTCGATCGGGCGAAGGCGGGCGCATAGGACCGCATCGGGAAGGCAGGCGAGGTGGTCCTCGACAGTGCGGCCCGGCCAAAGGAATTCGTCGACATCGATATGGGTGAGCCAGTCTACCTCCGCTCGGCGACGATAGGCGTGCGTGGCGTTGCGGGCCTGGCGCACCTGATGTTTGACCGGGCGTCCCCCGCGTTTGTCCCACCAGGCTGCATCGCAAAGCGTGGGGCGAACCTTGGGATGTGCCTTGAGCACACGGAAGGTCTCATCATCCGCGTCATCGAGGTAGATATACAAACGATGGGCGCCCTGATCGAGATGGTAGGCCACAAAGGAGAGCACATCAGACAGCGGTGCCTTTATCGTGGCGCAAAGACCCCATTTGATCATTGGGGAACCTGTCCGAATTCGGCGGCCACCTTGGCGTCGAGATCGAGGGTTCCTGTCAGAAGCATGTCATGTGCTGCAAGGCGATCCAGCAACCGGGGCGTCGCGGCACAAATTTCGTCAAAGAAATGGCGCACCCCATCCGGCTTGTCCTCGGATGCGAGTTGAAGAATGTCAGATAACATCATGCCTTCATTCGGTTTCTTTCGATATGAGCCCTTCGAGAGGCGGAAGGCCGCATGACGTTCGAACACGGTCCAGGACGGGGCATGGGCGTGCCCGACATGCAGTCCGTCAAGGACCGCTTCGTTCTCCGCCGACAGGCCCCTGCGCTTCATGGCATGGATGCCCAAGCGGATGTTGCGCAGCCCAGTTCGCGCGAACACCTTGCCGCTGATATGGCTGAGAAACCCTTCACGCAGAAAGGGGCCGTAGGTGGGATAGATGTCGGCCAGGGCGCGTTTGCTGCGATCTCCGGCAGGACGGGGGAGCTTGAAATGGCACGGTCCGGACCACGGGTTTTCCTGCGCCAGCATTTCGGCAGGCAAAAGACGTGCAGCGGCGACATCATCGGGCACGGCTGCAAGGGCATGCGTCACCGGGGTTGGCGACAGGATGAATTCGTCAACATCGATGTGGGCCAGCCAGTGAACACCGGCCACCTTGTAACACTGGGTGGCGTTCCAGGCCTGACGCAGCTGATGGCTGCTGCGCGCCTTGTCTGGTGCGGTCTGCCAATAGCTGTCATCGCAGGATGTCACCGTAATGCGCGGATGTCGGGAGAGAAAGGCGAACGTATCCCGATCCGGCGCGTCCAGGAAAAGATGCACCTCTGCGGCGCCTAGCGCGAGATGGTGCGCTGAGAAGCGGGCAATGTCGTGGCGGGATGCCTTGACGGTAGAGACGACGCCCCAGCGCAGGCGGGTCGGATCATGCTCAACAACGCGCGGAGGCACTCCGATATGGATATGCTCCTGCTCTTTCAATGAATTAGGCCATCATTTCCTTGGTCGCGGTCAGCCGGACATCAGGATAATCCCGCTCGACCCGGTCGATATCCCATTGCAGACGCGTGAGGTATACGATGTCGCCGTCATGATCGTGGGCAATGTGCTGTTTGTTGGCGTTGGTGAATGTTTCCACCGCCTGCTTGTCCCCGCTCACCCAGCGGGCAGAGGTAAATTGCGACGCTTCGAACCGGACGGGAAGGCCATATTCAAGCTCGATCCGGCTGGCCAGCACCTCGAATTGTAGCTGACCCACAACACCCACGACAAAGCCAGATCCAATGGAAGGCTTGAAGACCTTGGCGGCGCCTTCCTCGGCAAACTGCATCAGCGCCTTTTCCAGATGTTTGGCTTTCATCGGGTCGCCCGCGCGCACGCCTTGCAAAAGCTCAGGCGCGAAGCTGGGGATGCCTGTTACACGCAATCCTTCGCCTTCGGTCAACGTGTCGCCGATGCGCAGTTGTCCGTGATTGGGAATGCCAATGATGTCGCCGGCCCAGGCTTCCTCTGCAAGCTCGCGGTCGGAGGCGAGGAAGAGGACCGGGTTCGAGATCGCCATGGGTTTTTTCGAGCGCACATGGGTCAGTTTCATGCCACGTTTGAAGTGGCCGGATGCCATGCGCACAAAGGCCACGCGGTCGCGGTGCTTGGGGTCCATATTGGCCTGCACTTTGAAGACAAAGCCAGAAACCTTTGTTTCTTCCGGGGAAATCTGTCGTGGCTCGGCGCTTTGGATCTGCGGTTCGGGGCCGTAGGAGCCGATACCGTCCATCAACTCCTTCACACCAAAGGAATTAATGGCCGACCCGAACCAGATCGGTGTCAGCGTGCCGTCCAAAAGCGCCTGCGGGTCGAGGGGCGGCAGAAGCTCACGCGCCATCTCCAGTTCTTCCTTGAGCTGGTCGAGCAGGTTGGCGGGCACGTGTTCGGCCAGCTTGGGGTCATCAAGTCCTTTGATTTCAATGCTTTCCGCAACCTTGTTGCGGTCTGCGCGGTCCATCAGCTCCAGCCGGTCGCGCAGGATGTCGTAACACCCCACAAAGTCACGACCCTGGCCGATGGGCCAGCTTGCCGGTGTGACGTCGATGGCGAGGTTTTCCTGAATTTCGTCAATTATCTCAAAGACGTCGCGGCTTTCCCGATCCATCTTGTTGCAGAAGGTCAGGATCGGCAGGTCGCGCAGGCGGCAGACCTCGAACAGTTTCTGCGTCTGGCTTTCTACGCCCTTGGCTCCGTCGATCACCATGATCGCTGCATCCACCGCCGTCAGCGTGCGATACGTGTCTTCGGAAAAGTCGGAGTGACCAGGTGTGTCCACAAGGTTGAAGCGGAAGTCATTGTAATCAAAAGACATTGCCGAAGCAGAGACAGAGATGCCGCGATCTTTCTCCATCTGCATGAAGTCCGAGCGCGTGCGCCGCGCTTCGCCCTTGGCACGAACCTGACCGGCCATCTGGATCGCGCCACCATAAAGCAGGAACTTCTCTGTCAGGGTCGTCTTGCCCGCATCTGGGTGCGAGATGATGGCAAAGGTCCGGCGCCGCGCGATTTCGGGCGGCAGTTCGGGGCGGTTGGAAGCGGCGTCAAGCATAGCGTGCGTATAGGTAAGGACCTGGCGCGGCGCAAGAAAAGAGGCGATATCCCGGCCGCACTCATCGTCTGCGAACCGACGGGGCAGGCGGCAGGCTTCTGAAGAATACCGCGGGTAACGCGGGGCAGGCAAAAAGAAGCCGGTAAGACCGCGTCAAGGTCTTGGACGAATCAAGGAATGATGATAAGAACAAAAGGCGAACATTAAGGTTAATTGGGAGTAAATCATGAACCTCAAGGAAATTGCGGAAGAGCTGGTGGCCGGCTGTCGCGAAGGGCGCGACGGGGAGAATCTCGACAAGCTTTATGCAGCCGATGCTGTGTCGGTGGAGGCGCAGGATAACGGCCAGGGTCGGGAGGTTGCCGGGCTTGACGGCCTGAAAGGCAAGCACGAATGGTGGACCAATGCGATGGAGGTCAGCAAGTTCGAGGTTACCGGTCCTATGCTGCATGGAGATGACCGGTTCGCGGTGATCTTTACCGTCGCTGGTAAGGAGAAAGAGAGCGGACGGACTTTCGACATGCAGGAAGTGGGCCTCTACCACGTCGCGGACGGCAAGATCGTCAGGGAAGAGTTTTTCTATTAAGCGCCGCCCGGTTGGGGGCGGTGGGCAAGGCGCTGTATTTTCAGTGTCGTAGATCGCAAGCCAGTCCGTCGTCCTTGCAGGCGTTTATGGAACCGCGTCCGTATTTCCGGGCGCGGTTCATCTGCGTTCTAATGTGCGGGCCGCGCGATCAGAAGATCGCAGGGCGGATCGCGCATCAGATCGGATGCCAGCGAGCCGAGGATGGCGGGCGCAGCCCCCACACGACCATGAGCCCCGACGCAGACCAGGTCGATCTGGTCACGGTCGGCGAGGGTGCGGATGGTGCTGTAGGCGGGGCCGTCGATGATCTCGGTCGCTTCAAGGTGGTCGAGATCGTTGTGCATCCGCCAGCTTGCATCGTTCTGTTGCGCTTCACGCCGGAACGGTTTTTCAAGATCCTGCCGGGCGCCGGGCGCTTTGGCCAACATGCCGCCATAGGGAACATGCAGCGCATGGACCGGGCGGATCGTCGCCTTCGGAGCGAGGTCATGGGCGACCGCGATGGCACTGGTGGCGGCGGGAGAGAAATCACAGGCAGCCAGGATCTTGTCATAACCATGATCGCAGCGGTCGGCGACCAGCAGAACCGGACAACTGGTGCGCCGGACGATGCGCTGCATCGTGGTCTCCCGCAGGGCGTCCAGGAACGGACGCGGGCGGTGCATGCCCATGACGAGAAGCTGGGGATCCAGCTCTTCCACAGCGCGCAGGATGTCCGCGGTCGGATCGCCAAGCTCTGTCCTGATGCTGTAGTTGACTTCGTTGCCGAGGGAGCCGGCATAACGCTCCAGCGCGCTGACCGCGCGGCTTTGCAGGGTGTCGAGCAGATCGGCCGGCATCGCATCGTCCAGAACGCTGAGCACGACCACCTCGGCCCCACGGTCCCGGCCCAGGGCAAAGGCGCGTTCCATAGCCCGGTCTGAGCGGTGGGACATGTCGCTGGCAATCAGGATGGGGTGGGGGGTGTCGGGCATCGGGGTCTCCTCCAGATCTTCGGGCCGATATAGGTGTGGCCGGCCTGCTTATGCAGAGGATGCAACGCATCCCTGCACCTGCGACATGATCTGGAACAAATCATCTGAGAAAGCTGCATGTCAGTGCAACATCGGGTCTGCGCGGATGCCTGTATCCCTCTGTATTTAAACGATTTTCAGATAGATTCATATATTAAGTATCTGAAAAATATATCTTTTCCGATCTTTCCCGCTGCCTCTGAGAATGGCCTCGCTGCGCGCGCGCTGGCCCCAAAATACGACATAGATCAAAGCCGGTACTCCTATGTCGGATTTAAACTTGAATCCTACCTGCGCCAATCCTCCGGCGCGGTTTGCAAAGACAAAGCCAGAAGACCGAAGGAGCCCGATATGACCCTCTCACGCCGCAGCTTTTTGAAATCCTCCTCCTCCATCGTGATGGCCGCCGCAGTGCCGCAGATGGCCTGGGCCAGCGCCGGGCGGGACGTGACCTTTGTGCCCCATGCCGGACAGGCGGGCGCGTTCTGGGGCATGCTGGAAGAGGGCAAGCTGGTCCGCGCCATCCCCAGAACGGAGTTTGATCCCAGACCGACCAAGATGGTGAGCGAAGGTATCGTGAGCCGGACCTATCACAAGACGCGCGTGCTCTATCCCCATGTGCGGCGCTCGTATCTGGAGGGCTACGAGAGTGGTGATGTTAAACCCGAGCTGCGGGCGCGGGACGAATTCGTCCGGGTCGATTGGGACACCGCCCTTGGTCTGGTGTCGCGCGCGATCCTCGATACGATTGATGCGCATGGCAATGAGGGGATCTTTTCGACCTCCTACGGCGCTTGGGCGCATGGCGGGGTGCTGACGCCCAATGTGCTGCAGGGGCGGTTCTTCAATCTGATCGGGGGTGCCTCGGTTACGGTTGGCGACTATTCCGGCGGGGCTGGGCAGATCATCATGCCCCACGTGCTGGGCGATATGGAGGTCTATTCGCGCCAGACCTCCTGGTGGCAAGTGCTGCAGCATTGCGAAACCTTCGTGCTGATCGGCACGGACCCGCACAATAATGGCCGGGCCGAGGGCGGCACCACAGACCATTCCATGTTCCCCCGCTGGGAGGTGATCAAGGAGGCGGGCGTCAAGTTCATCTCGATCAACCCGCAGCGCACAACGACGGATGAATGGCTGCGCGCGCAATGGCTGAAGATCATTCCCAACACCGACACGGCGCTGTTCCTGGCCATGTCGAACCACGTCTACCGCAAGGGGACTTATGACAAGGACTTCCTTGAGACCTACACCGTCGGGTGGGAGCGGTTCATCGACTATTTGGAAGGCAAGGATGACGGCGTGCCCAAGACCCCGGAATGGGCGGCCAAGATCACCGGGATCAATGCCAAGCGTATCCGGGCGCTTGCCGATCGCTGCGCGCGGACGCGGACACAATTCGCGGGCTCCTGGGCGATCCAGCGCGCCCAGCACGGGGAGATGCCGTATTGGGCCATCACGGCCTTTGCGGCGATGACCGGACAGATCGGCCTGCCGGGCGGTGGCGTGGGCTTTAGCTGGCACTGGGGGCAGGGCGGCGCGCTTTTTGCACAGGCCCGTGCGCCGGGCGGTCTGCCGCAGGGGCGCAACCGGGTCGTGGGCATCTGCCCGGCCTCGCGTCTCAACGAGATGCTGTTGAACCCGGGTAAGGAATTCACCCGCAACGGGGGCACGTTCAAGTTCCCGGACGTGCATATGATCTATAATTCCGGCAACAACTTTGCCTCGCACCAGCAGGACACCAACGAATTGCTGCGCGCGATGGAGAAGGTGCATACCGTTGTCTGTCAGGATCCGTGGTGGACGGCCTCAGCCCGGTTTGCCGATATCGTGCTGCCGGCAACCTCGACCGTGGAACGGGACGATATCAGTTCCGGCGGGACCTATTCCAAGGATAAGGTCTATGCGATGCGGCAGGTCATCGATCCGCTGGGCGAGAGCTTGGACGATTTCGAAATCTTCCGCAGACTGGCCGAGATGTTCGGGGTCGAAGGACAGTTCACCGACAATCGCGAACGGCGCGAGATCATCGAGGAATCCTACTTCAAGTCGACCGCGGCGGAGTACATGGATTTCGACGCGTTCTGGGATGGCGGCGTGGCCCGCGTGCCGCAGCCGCCCGAAGAGATCGAATGGGTGCGCCACGGCGATTTCCGGACAGATCCGGAGGCCAACCCGCTGGCGACCCCGTCCGGAAAGGTGGAGATCTACAGCGAGGCCATCGCAAAGATGAACATCCCCGATTGCCCGCCCATGCCCATGTGGCTGGAGCCGGATGAGTATCTGGGCAATGCAGAGCCTGACGAGGTCCACGTGGTCAGCCCACACCCCTACAACCGGATCCACTCGCAATTCGCGCAATCGGACCTGCGTCACGAGATGAATATCAAGGACAGGGAATTCCTGCTGATCAACCCCGACGATGCTGCAGAGCGGGAGATCGAGGACGGCGATCTGGTGGAGCTTTACAATGACCGCGGTGCGGTAATCGTGGGCGCGCGCGTCTCGGATGACATCATGAAGGGCGTTGTGTCGATGTACGAAGGGGCGTGGCTTTCCTTTGACAGCAAGGGGCGCTGCAATTCGGGCGCGATCAACATCCTGACCTCAAGCCGCCGATCAAGCGGGCTGAGCCAGGCCACGACAGCCAATACCTGTCTGGCCCGGATGCGAAAGGCCACGGATGTCGACGGGCCAAACATGGCCTACGAGCCGCCCGCGATAGCGCCCGAACCGGTCAAGCTGGACGTCTCGGCCTTCAACCTCGAACGTGCCTATGATCTGCAGGAGACCTTCACCGCCGAAATGGAGCCCGGCGAGAAGCTCTTTTACGAGAAATGCACGCTGTGCCACGTACCGCAGGACCCCGCGGCCCATACGATGCGGCAATGGGAGAGCATCACGGCCAGCATGTTCCCGAATGCGGGTGTGACGCCGGAGGAGGAGGAGCAGATCCTCACCTTCCTCGCGAAATACGCCAAGCCCGAGTGATCAGCGGCTGGAGGCCCGGCGCAATATCTCGATTGCGTCGGGCCGGTCCAGCAGGGCCTTGGCCACATCGACCCCGTGATCGACGCGGTCGACGCCAAGATCCTCGGCCGTGATCTTGGCCAGCAGGTCCGGCGGCAGGGCCGGCTTCGTACGCGGGTCGAGGAACATCGATTCCGCTGCGATCCCCTCGGCATAGATGATGTGATGCCGGTCAAAGAGGATCTGGAAGTAATCGACAAAGCCACCTTCCTGCACGCGCACGCTATCGCCGTTGACCAGATGACGCGCCTTGATCAAAAGCTCTGCCTGACCCGCGCCGATATCATCGCTGCGCTGGTAGACGAAAAGCCGGTGGTCCGGACTCACCAGCAGGTCGTTGGCATTGTTAAGCGCGCCGCGCTCGATCAGGATCGGGGCGAACTCCCCGACCGCGCGAATGGTGGTTTGCCCCTTCCACAAGATCTCTTGCGGGCCGTCGTCGCGGGTGAGCACGCGGTCGCCGATCTGCAGGTCTTCGATCGGTTTCTGAGCGCCTGATGACATGGTGATCCGTGTGCCGCGGGTGAAAGAGACAAGGCCCACCTGCGCGAATTTCTCGCGGGCGGTGTCGCGGTCCATGCCCACCAGCGTGTATTCTGTCTTGTGGCTCAACTCGGCAAGCGGCAGCAGGAAAATCCCCGCGATGTTCCGGGTGGTGTCGGTTTCGACGATGACAAGGGCATCCTGCGTTTGTCCGTCGGGGGACATCAGCGTCAGTGTGCAATCGAGATGGAGCACGTTTCCGGGATACCCCGTCTCGGATTGTTCAGAGACGCGAAAGGTTTCGTCATCGCCGGTATCGAGGGACAGACGTTGCCTATGGGCATCGTTCGTCAGCATATAGACATCGTCGGCGATCAGGTCTTCAAGATAAGACAGGCCGTCCCCCATATTCGCGCCAACAGTGACTTGAAACTGATGTGCGGGGTAAACCGGAAGCGTTTGGGTCGGTATGGAACGGTGTGGCAAGGCCGATAACATCCTGTCAAAGCGTGACTTTCGGAAAAGTGAATCTCCGAAAGATGATTATAAGTTAGGATTGTGGCTGCAAGGGGTCAAATGCCGGGTCTTTTGCTGGCATGCGTCGTCGGCGGGGTGTACGCCTTGGTCGACGCTGTAAGCAAGGGAGAGCGGCAATGGATCTGGGTATTCGGGGCAAGCGGGGGCTGGTGACGGCGAGCAGCAAGGGGCTGGGGCGCGGATGTGCGGAAGCTCTGGCCGAAGCAGGCGTGGATCTTGTGATGAATGCGCGCGGCGCCGAGGCGCTTGCCGAGACGGCAGAGGCGATCCGCGCCGCGCATGGCGTGGACGTCACCGAAGTGGCCTGCGACGTCACTACCGAAGAAGGCCAGGAGAAGGTGCTGGAAGCGGCGGGTGCTGTCGACATCCTGGTGACCAATGCGGGCGGGCCGCCGCCGGGCATGTGGTCGGATTGGGACAGGGAGGATTTCATCAAGGCGCTCGATGCCAACATGCTGACGCCCATCGCGCTGATGAAGGCAAGCCTGCCGGGCATGATGGAGCGCGGCTGGGGCCGGGTCGTGAACATCACCAGCCAGTCGGTGCGTGCGCCTATCGGCGTGCTGGGCCTGTCGAATGCGGCACGGACCGGGCTGACGGGCTATGTCGCGGGCACGGCACGGCAGGTGGCGCGGCAGGGTGTGACGATCAACAACCTTCTGCCGGGTATTCACGCCACCGATCGCGCCGATGCGCTGGATGGTGGCGTGGTCAAGGCACAGGGCATCACGCTGGAGGAGGCGCGCGCGAAACGGTCCGACACGATCCCGGTGGGACGCTACGGGACGCGACAGGAATTCGGGGCGGCCTGTGCGTTTCTGTGTTCGCAGCATGCGGGTTTTATCGTCGGGCAGAACCTGCTGGCCGACGGTGGCGCCACCAATATCACGATGTGATCATGGCCGAGAAATTCTCTCTGAAAGATCATCTATTCAATTCCGAAACGGTAGGGCGGCTGGCGGCGGAATTCGCCGCCGGTGTGCCGGGGTTCGATGCCGCGCGGTTCAAGGCCGAAGCGCTGGGTGGCTTTGCCGACCGTGAACTGATGGAGCGGCTGGACTGGATGGCCGATTGTCTGGAGCCGCAGCTGGCACCGGATTTCCCCGAGATGGCGGATCACTTGGAAGCGGCTTTGCCCGAGCGTCTGGACCCCGCCCTGAAGGACGATGATTTCGGTCATTTCATCCATGCGGTGCATGGCATTCTGACAGTCCGGCACGGGTTGGAGGCGCATCGGGACAGGGCGCTCGACCTGCTTCACGCGGCCACGCAGCGGTTCTCGATGGAATACTATATCCGGCCTTTCCTCAATCGCTGGACCGACGAGACGCTGGCAAGGCTCGCGCTGTGGGCGGAGGATGAGAATTACCATGTGCGCCGGTTGGTGAGCGAGGGGACGAGACCGAAACTGCCTTGGGCAAAGGCGGTCGATCTGAGGCCGGATCAAACGCTGCCACTGCTGGACAAGCTGCACGGGGATGACGCACGGTTCGTGACAAGATCGATCGCCAACCATCTGAATGATATCACCAAAGGCGAGCCCGACCTGGTTATGGACCGGTTGGAAATGTGGGCCGGTGAAGGCCGGCAAAGCGCCAAGGAGCTGGACTGGATGACCCGCCACGCGCTGCGCACGCGCGTGAAGGCCGGACATCCGAGGGCGATGAAAATGCTGGGCTTTGACCCGGATGCCACCTTTGTCTGCGACGTGGCACTGGGCGAAGAGCCGGTGCAGATCGGCGGGGCGCTGGCGTTTTCGGTGACGCTGAAGGCGGATCAAAAGACGCCGGTTCTGGTCGATTATGTCCTGAAGCTGCGCAATGCCAAGGGTGGGCAGGGCGAAAAGGTCTTCAAACTGAAACAGGCGGTTGTGCAGCCCGGCACGCCGCTGGTGCTGGACAAGGTGCATAAGCTGAAGGCGGCGGCCACCACCTTTCGGCTCTTTCCTGGGGAACAGGGCCTTGTGGTGCAGGTAAACGGTCGGGCCGTGGCGGAAACGGTGTTTGAGTTGCTGGAGTGAGCGCCATCCGGGGGCCAGCCCCCGTCCGCCAAAGGCGGACTCCCCCGGGATATTTTTGACCCAAAGAAGCAGGGGACCCGCTCTTGCACGGGCCGGGGTGTGTTGATATCTGCCCCAAAGCCCGATGTTTTTGGTCGGGTTCCGGGAAGGATGAGCAAGAGTGCAGACCGACACGCCGCGGCTTGAGGTGCGCAACATGACGCGGCGATTTGACGGGCGGGCGGTGGTCGAGGACGTCTCGCTTGCGATCCAGCCGGGCGAGGTGATGTGCCTTTTGGGTCCGTCGGGCTGCGGAAAATCCACGACGCTGCGTATGATCGCGGGTGTGGAAATGCAGGACAGCGGCGAGATCTGGGTCGACGGAACGCTGATCTGCGACACGGTCTTTCGCGTACCACCCGAGCGGCGTGGTATCGGTCTGATGTTTCAGGATTTCGCCCTCTTCCCGCATCTCAGCGTCGCCGACAACGTGGCTTTCGGGTTGAAAGGCAGCCGGGAGTTCAAACGATCCCGTGTCGAGGAGCTGCTTGAACGGGTTGACCTGATGCGCTTCATCGACGGCTACCCGCACGAGCTGTCGGGGGGCGAACAGCAGCGTGTTGCTTTGGCGCGGGCGCTGGCCCCCAAGCCCAGGATCATGTTGATGGACGAGCCGTTCTCGGGCCTCGATAACCGGCTGCGCGACGGGATCCGGGACGAGACACTGGCGGTTTTGAAGGAAGAGGACACGGCGGTTCTGCTGGTCACGCATGAGCCCGAAGAGGCGATGCGCATGGCCGACCAGATCGCGCTGATGCGCGAGGGACGGATCGTGCAGCAGGGCGCGCCTTACAACGTCTACACCCGTCCGCATGACCGCGCAGCAGTCGCTTTTTTCAGCGATACCAATATTTTACGATCCAAAGTTGAAGGGGCGCTTGCGGATACGCCTTTTGGCGACTTCCTCGCACCCGGTGTTGCCGATGGAACGGAGGTGGAAATTGTCTTTCGACCTCAGCATGTGCGCATCGATTTCGACCGCAACGGATCAGGCCCCTTGCCCACGGCCAGCGATGGCACGCCCGCACGCGGCGTGGTGGAGCGGGCACGGTTCATGGGCAATGAGAGCCTTGTGGAATTTCGGATGGATTTCGACGGGTCGGTTCTGAAAGTCACGGTGCCGAACGTGTTCCTGCCGACGCCCGGCAAGGCCATGTGGCTGACCGTGCCGCGCAACCGCTGTTTCATCTTCCCCGCCTAGACTTTCCGCGCCACCACGTAGCGTGACCGCGGTTTGGCGGGAAAGTCGCCACTTTCCACAATTTCGAAACCGGCGCGCAGGATCATGTCTTCGAGGGCAGAGGGGTGCATGATCTGGACGTAAGGCGCCTTTCCGATCCATTGCATCAGCGGGATCATCAGGCGGAACGGGTGATAATAGCCAGCGAGACAGACGGATTTCGAAATGAAAAGGCCGCCTGGCTTGAGAGGGCCACGTACGCGGGCGAGAGCGCCGGGAATATCACGCAAAAGATGGAGCGTGTTGAAGGCGAGCACGGCGTCATAGGGTCCGGCAGGGATGGTTGGATCGTGCAGGTCCGCAGTCTGCACCTTAAGGTTGGACACGCTTTCGTTCCACGCCTTGTCGCGCGCGATCTCCATCATCTTCGGCGAGATGTCGGTGGCGGTGATCTGCGCCACGTGAGGCGCGATGCGCAGGGCCGTCGAGCCGGTGCCGGCACCAAGTTCAAGCACGTGATCGGTGGGGCGCAGATGAGACAGCGTGCGCGCCAGCGTGTGTTCATAGGCGACCGGATCTTTGATGGCCTGTTTTGAATATTTGACGGCGACGCCGTCCCAGAAGTCTTTTGCATGTATCATTGGGGAGCCTCGGGGCGTTTGAATGAGCGCTGTCTATCCATACGCAGATCAGAAGGATATTGCTGAAAATCGCAGTTCCAATATACGGATATGTATGAATTGGCAGGCGATCTCCTTCGATTGGAACCAGGTGCGGGCGTTTTTGGCGACGGTCGAGGAGGGCTCTCTGTCGGCGGCGGCGCGGGCGCTAGGCTCCACCCAGCCTACGGTGGGGCGGCAGGTGGCCGCACTGGAGGAGGCGCTGGGCGTACTGCTTTTTGAACGGGTGGGGCGCTCGCTGGCGCTGACGCCGACGGGACGAGATCTGTTCAGCCACGTGCGCGCGATGGGAGAGATGGCCACGCGGATCTCTCTGACGGCGTCGGGCCGGTCGCAGGAGGTGGCAGGCAAGGTGTCGATCACGGCAAGCGACGGGATGTCGACCTATCTGTTGCCGCGCATTCTGGAGCGGTTGAGGGCACAGGTGCCGGGGATCGAGATCGACGTGGTCGCGGCCAATGATCTGAGGGATCTGCAACGGCGCGAGGCCGATATCGCCATTCGCCACGTTCGCCCGGAACAGCCGGAACTGATTGCGAGGCTGGTGCGGGAGGAGGAGGGGCATATCTACGTCTCGCCCGGCTATATTGCGCGATATGGGCGGCCCGAGACGTTGGAGGATCTCAACCGCGGAACCTATGTCGGCGTGGGCGACCGGGCCGAGATGATCTTGTGGCTGAACCGGATGGGGCTCTCGCTGACGCCGGAGAATTTTCCGATCTGTGTCGACAGCACCGTCGCGGCCTGGGAGATGGCGCGGCAGGGGCTGGGGCTGGGTGTGAACATTGACCAGATTGCCGCGCTTGCGCCGGAGATGGAGCAGGTCGCACCGCCGCTGGAGCCGATCCCGGTGCCGACCTGGCTGGTGACGCATCGCGAGTTGCACACGAGCCGGCGCATCCGGGTGGTGTTCGATTTTCTGGCCGAGGCGCTGGCGGGTTAGCCCGGGTCATAGTCTGAGAGGCGTTTACCGGGTTCATCGACGAAGAGCTCCGGGAGAGCGCTGGCCTCTTCGATCAGGTCCACACGGAAGACGCGGAAGTCAGAGCGGAGTTCACACCAGGCGGTGAGGGTCCAGACACGGCCCCAATATTCCATGTGCAAGGGGCGCACCTTTCGCGCGGTGAGCGTGGTGTCGATGCGACGGTAGGAGAGGTGGAGCTTCTGTTTGCCCTTGATCGCCCCGCGCAATGTCGCCATGTGGGAAAAGCCACGCGCGGCGTCGGCAAAGGGATAAACCGCGAATTTCCAGGCATCCGCCTCGGCGATGGTTTCTGCGGGCAGGACGGCATCGACCTTGGCCGCGAGGCTATCGGCGGCGGCTTTGAGGTCGGGGTCGGCGGCTTCGGCGACGATGGCCATTCCGAGGTTGAGTGCCTCAAGCTCGGCGGGGGTCAGGGTCAGTGGGGGCAGGGTGATGGCGTCGACGGCCATGTAACCCACGCCACGCTCGCCCTGTACCGGAACGCCGGAGGCCACGAGCGTGTCCATGTCGCGATAGATCGTGCGGACGGACACCTCAAG